>NZ_JBXAQJ010000001.1:0-24069 GCF_058807115.1 Pseudoduganella sp. GW821-FHT12E03
GGTTCGCTGAAAACCACCGTGATCGCCTCGCTGAAATCGAGCCAGGTCTCGGCCCTGACCACGCCGCAGTTGAGCGAACTGACCTCGAGCCAGATCGCGGTACTGAGCACCCAGGTGATCAGCACGCTGAACACGCTGCAAGCGTCGTCGCTGAGCGACACGCAAGTGGCCGCGCTGACCTCGGTACAACTGGCGTCGTTGTCCACCGATTCCGTGGCCGCACTGGGCACCGAAGACGTGGCGGCAATCACCACCAAGTCGCTGGCCGGCTTGAAATCGAGCCAGATCGGTATCCTGACCACCGACCAGGTGGTGGCGCTGGAAACCAGCCAGGTTGCCAGCCTGAGCACCACGCAAGTGGCGGGCCTGACGTCGACGCAAATCCGCCAGATGGAAGAAGATGACCTGGAAGTCATCAAGACCAACGTCATCGCGTCGTTGACCACCTTGCAGATGGCCGGTATTTCCACCGACCAGATCGATGCGCTGACCTCGCTGCAAATCGGCGCGCTGACCACCAAGCAAGTGGCGACCGGCCTGTCGTCGAACCAGTTGTCGCTGTTGAACAGCCTGCAACTGGCCGGCCTGACCAGCGCGCAATTCGCCGCGCTGACCACCGACACCATCGGCGCGATTGCGACCGATGCGATCGGTTCGCTGAAAACCACCGTGATCGCCTCGCTGAAATCGAGCCAGGTCTCGGCCCTGACCACGCCGCAGTTGAGCGAGCTGACCTCGAGCCAGATCGCGGTACTGAGCACCCAGGTGATCAGCACCCTGAACACGCTGCAGGCGTCGTCGCTGAGCGACACGCAAGTGGCCAGCCTGACGTCGCTGCAACTGGCGGCGCTGTCCACCGATTCCGTGGCCGCACTGGGCACCGAAGACGTGGCGGCGATCACCACCAAGTCGCTGGCCGGCTTGAAATCGACCCAGGTTGGCGTGCTGACCACCGACCAGGTGGTGGCGCTGGAAACCAACCAGGTCGCCGGCCTGAGCACGATGCAGATGGCGGGCCTGACGTCGACGCAAATCCGTCAGATGGAAGAAGATGACCTGGCAGCCATCAAGACCAGCGTGATTTCGTCGCTGACCACCTTGCAGCTGGCGGGGGTCTCGACCGACCAGATCGATGCACTGACCAGCGCGCAGATTGCCGCGATGACCACCAAGCAAGTGGCCACCGGCCTGTCGTCGAACCAGTTGTCGATCTTGAACAGCCTGCAACTGGCCGGCCTGACCAGTGCGCAATTCGCCGCGCTGACCACCGACACCATCGGCGCGATTGCCACCGACGATATCGACACGCTGAAGACCACGGTCATCGGCGCGCTGAAATCGAGCCAGGTTTCGGCAATCACCACGGCGCAACTGGGTGAACTGACCACGCAGCAAGTGGCAGCCCTGAGCACGGCGGTGATGGCGAACCTGAACACCAACCAGGCGGCGGCACTGAGCGATACGCAAGTGGCTGCGCTGAGCTCGCTGCAACTGGCGGCACTGGGTACCGACCTGGTGGCGGCGCTGGGCACCGAAGACGTGGCGGCGATCACCACCAAGTCGCTGGCCGGCCTGAAATCCACGCAGATCGCCGCGTTGACGACGGACCAGCTGGTGGCGATGGATACGCTGCAGGTGAGCGCGCTAAGCACGCTGCAAGTGGCTGGCCTGACGTCGTTGCAAATCGCGAAGATGGACGACGCCGATGTGGTGGCGATCAAGTCTTCGGTCATCGCGTCGCTGACCACGCTGCAGATCACGGGCCTGACCACCGATCAGCTGGTGGCCATGACGACCAACCAGTTTGCCGCGCTGAGCAGCAAGCAGGTGACCGGCTTGACCACCTTGCAGATGTCGGTACTGGAAACCACCGACGTGGTGGCGCTGAAGACGGCAACCATCCGGGCGCTGAGTTCCGAACAGTTCGCCGGCCTGACGACCCTCCAGTTGTCGATGCTGTCCACGTTGCAAGTTTCCGCGCTGACCACGATGCAGACGGCGGCGCTGAACACCGACCAGAGCAATGCGCTGGCGGCGGGCAACTCGCCGATCATGCTGGACTTGAACGGCAATGGCTTCCAGACCCTCGCGTTCAGCGCCGGCGTGCAGTTCGACTTGCTGGCCACCGGTAACAAGGCGGGCACCGGCTGGGTCGGCGGCGGCGACGGCTTGCTGGCCCTGGATCGCAACGGCAATGGTTCCATCGACGATGGTTCCGAACTGTTCGGTTCCGGCACCACGCTGGCCGATGGCAGCAAAGCCACCAACGGCTACCAGCCGATGGCCGAACTCGACAGCAATGGCGACGGCAAGCTGACCAGCGCGGATGCCGCGTTTGGCGACCTGCGTGTGTGGGTGGATGGCAACGCGGATGGTGTCAGCGCGGCAAGCGAACTGAAATCGCTGGCTGACCTGAACATCACCAGCCTGAACCTGGATGCCAAGGCCGATGGCTCGCTGAACAACGGTAACCTGGTGGGCTTGACGTCCACCTACGAAACCGCTGACGGCCAGACCCATGCGGCAGCCGACGTCTGGTTCGCCGGCCGGACCGTGGGGACGGAATCGTCCGACCTGCGCGGCAATGTCAGCGGCCTGGTGCAGTCGATGTCGTCCTTCAGCGGCGCGGCCCCGGCAACGGGCGCAACGCTGACGCTGGATGCCGGCGGCAGCGTCGCCACCAGTGTGGCGAGTCTGGCGGCGGCGATCGACCAGTTCGATACTGCCAAGCTGAACGGCGCGGCGGACCTGGCGGCGACCGACAGCGACCTGCGCCTGAAAGCACTGTCGAGCGGTGCAGGCCAGGGCGGTATCCTGGCGGCGAAGTAAGCGGTCACCGGCGGGAGTGATCCCGCCGATGTGCCAGCCCACGAAAAGCAAGGCTTCGGCCTTGCTTTTTTATTTTTCCGGCCACATTAATGTTTGCATAATATAAATGACTAGTGAAATTTAGAAATTAATCGACAGTTACTAGCAATTGATTTAGAGTGCTTGGTTTGCGCTCGGTCCCGCAGTCAAGGTGCTTGTGCGCGCCCTCAATGGAAAAAATTCCGATGCCACAAGCAAGTCACGTCCGCCGCTTTGCCGCCGCCACGCCCACTGTACCGGTGGGGTATTAATGACGGCTGGGCAGGGACCGCGCGGCCTGACCGCGCGCAGTAAATTGATGCGCCTGGCGCTGGAAACCTATGTGACCTTGCCGCTGTCGATGGCGCTGCTGCTGGGCGCGATCTGGGCATTTACTTTCCACTTCATTGACATCGAGCGCCAGGCCGCCCGCGCCGGCGCCGCCGATTCGGTGCAGGAACTGGCCGACACCTATGAAGCGCAAGTCGCGCGCAACCTGGGCGGCATCGAACAGACCTTGCGCGTGATTGCCTATGCGGTCGAGCGCAAAGGCGCGTCCGGCGCCCTGGCTGAGCTGAACCTGCACGGCTTGCTGCCATCGGGCCTGGTGTTTACGGTCAGCATCACCGATGCGGAAGGCCGTATCGTGGCGCGCAATCCCGCCGCCCGCGCTTTGTCCGCCGCCAGCCAGCCATACTTCCGCGTCCATCGCGACACGCCGGGTCAGGATGTGCGCGTGGGCGAAACCCAGGCCGATGACAGCACCGGCGATCCCCGCCTGCATTTCACGCGCCGCCTGAATGACGCCGATGGCCAGTTTGCCGGTGTGGTGGCGATCGATGTCGACCCCGGCTACTTCACCGCGGGCTATGAACGCCGCCGCCAGGGAGAACTGGGTGTGCTGGCCCTGGTCGGCAATGACGGCGTGGTGCGCGCACAGCGTACCGGCGACAAGATTTCGTGGGGCGACCAGATTGACTTGCGCGCGGAAATCGGCGCACCGGCCACCCATAGCTGGGATGGCGTGCAGCGCTATGCGGCGGCGCGCCAGTTGCAGGGTTTCCCGCTGCTGGCCCTGGCCGGCCTGTCGGAACAAGAACAGATGGTGCAATTCGAACAGCGCCGCCGCAACAGCCTGATGGAAGCGGGCGTGGCCAGCGCCGTGCTGGTGGTGCTGGCGTCGATGGCGTGGTACTGGGCTTGGCAGGGCGCCCGCGCGCGCCGCCGCATCCGCCGCGCCAATGAAACCTATGCCGCCGCGTCGGAAGCCAACATGGACGCTTTTTTTGTCTTGCGCTGCGAACGCGACCGCAAGGGCGCGATCCAGGATTTCCGCATCGATACCGCCAACCGCCGCGCGGAAAAGCTGACCGGGCTGACGCGCGAACAATTGCAGGGCATGACCTTGGGACTATGGCTGCCGCAGGCGCGCCATAACGGAATTTTTGGCGCGCTGGAGCGCGTGATGGGCAAGGGCGGCATTTACGAAGAAGAATTGCACAACACCATGCCGCAATTGCATGCGCGCTGGCTGCACTGGCAAGTGGTGGCGGTGGCCGACGGCGTGGTGGCGATCGTGCGCGATATCAGCGAGCGCAAGCTGGCGGAAGAACGCATCGTGCACATGGCGCACCATGACACCCTGACCGGCTTGCCGAACCGTAGCCTGATCGAAGACCGCCTGCGCCAGGCCATCCTGCATGGCGAGCGCAATGACCGCGAAGTGGCGGTGGCGTTCATCGACCTCGACAGTTTTAAACTGGTCAACGATGGCCTGGGCCATACGGCCGGCGATGAATTGCTGAAGGAAGTCGCTTCGCGCATGGTGGGCTGCGTGCGCCGCCACGACACGGTGGGGCGCTTTGGCGGCGACGAGTTCGTGCTGGTGCTGCCGGAGCAGCATGACAGCGAGGGCGCGCTGATGATGTTGCTGGACAAGATACGGGAAGCCGTGGTGCGTCCGGTGGTGCTTGACGGCCAGCCAGTGCAAGTCAGCTGCAGTATCGGCGTGGCAATGTATCCGCGCGACGGCAGCGATCCCGATACGCTGTTGATGAACGCGGATTCCGCCATGTACCGCGCCAAGGATACCGGCAAGAACAACGTGCAGTTCTACACGCAGGAAATGAATGCCAGCCTGGAAGAAAAGCTGGCCTTGATGGAAGGCTTGCGCACCGCGTTGCACGCCGACGAATTCCTGGTGCAATACCAGCCGAAAGTGCGGCTGGAAAACGGCCGCGTGTTTGGTGTGGAAGCGCTGCTGCGCTGGCGCCACCCGGAGCGCGGCATGATGCCACCCGACCAGTTCATTCCGCTGGCCGAGGAAAGCGGCGCCATTGTCGCGATCGGCGAATGGGTGTTGCTGACCGCGTGCCGCCAGGGCCGCGCGTGGCAAGACATGGGTTTGCCGCCGATTACCATTTCCGTCAATGTGTCGGCGCGCCAGTTTGACGATGCGCGCCTGGTGGCGCGGGTGCGCCGCGCGTTGGAGGTCAGCGGACTCGAACCTTGCTGGCTGGAACTGGAAGTCACGGAAAGCCTGATCATGCGCGACTTGCAGCAATCGGTGGCCAAGATGCGTGAATTGAAAGCCATGGGCATTTCGCTGTCGATCGACGATTTCGGCACCGGCTACTCCAGCCTGGCCGCGTTGAAATCGTTCCCGATCAGCAGCCTGAAAATCGATAAATCGTTCGTGCGCGACCTCGATACCAACAGCGATGACCAGGCCATTGCGCGCGCCATCATTTCGCTGTCGCACCAGTTGCAGTTGCGCGTGATTGCGGAAGGGGTGGAAACCACCGAGCAGCGCAGCTTCCTGCACGAGAGCGGCTGCCACGACATGCAGGGTTATTTGTTCAGCCGCCCGGTGGCGCCGGAACTGATCCAGGGCATGCTGGAAGGGCAGGCCGACGCGGATCTGGCGGAATCGAGCCTGGCATAGGCAAGTTGCATTAGAATGGACGTACTGCAACTTCCTGTGGCCACGTCATGAGTGAATTTTCCGACGACATCTATACCGAACCGTCCGATGTGGACGTCAATACGCTGGCCAACCTGGGGCCGCTGGCGCCCATGGCCGGTGTGTGGGAAGGTGCGCGCGGCCTCGACATCAAGCCCAAGAAAGACGGTCCGCGCAAGCAGGCATATGTCGAGCGCATCGAGTTGCAGCCGATCGACCCGGTCACCAACGGACCGCAACTGTTTTACGGTTTGCGCTATGTGATTTTCATTACCAAGCCGGACCAGGTCAAAACCTACCATGAACAGGTTGGCTACTGGCTGTGGGAGCCGGCGACCGGCACGGTGATCCAGACCCTGGCGATACCCCGCGGGCAAATTGCGATGGCGTCCGGCACCTGCGCGCCCGATGCGACAACCTTTGAACTGGTGGCCGAGCGCGCCTCGGAAACCTATGGCATCCGTTCCAACCCGTTCCTGGAATATGGCTTCAAGACAGTGGAATACCGCATCAAGGTGACCATCCATGACGATGGCACCTGGGGCTATGAAGAAGATACCGTGATGCTCATCCGCGGCAAGGAAGACGAGCCGTTCCATCACATCGACCGCAATTTGTTGCATAAGGTAGGGGAGCCGACGCCAAACCCGCTTGCGCGACGCTGACCAGCCCATACCGCAATGAGACTGACTTCGTTTACCGACTACACACTGCGCTCGCTGATTTACCTCGGCATGCACCGTGACAATCTGGTCACCATCCAGGATATCGCGGACTTGCACGCGATCTCGAAGAACCACCTGACCAAGGTGATCCACCAGCTGGGCGTGACCGGCCTGGTGGAAACCGTGCGCGGCCGCAATGGCGGCCTGCGGCTGGGCAAGGAGCCGGAAGACATCAATATCGGCGCCGTGGTGCGCCAGAGCGAATCGGATTTTTTCATGGCCGAGTGCTTTGACACCGAGAACAATTCCTGCGTGCTCGACGGGAACTGCTACCTGAAGGTCAAGCTGAAGGAAGCCACGGAAGCGTATTTGCAGGTGCTCGATGGCTTGACCCTGGCGAAGCTGTTGCCGCGCCAAAAAGAGGGCATGCCAGCGGAAGCCCAGCCGCTGCAATTCATGCCGCGGGCGCCAAACCCGTAGGGCGGTTTTCGCGCGAGCGAAAGCCGCCATGCAGGCGCCGCCGCCAGCGCGCGCCGATGCTGCGATGCGGGCAGGGCGGCTTCCGCCCTGCGGAGACCGCCCTACGGTGTCACCGCGACAGCGGGATTAGACCAGCAACGCCGCGTTCATCGCGGCCGCGTCGCGTTCGGCCTCGGCCATGACTTGTTCCATCATTTCATCGTCTATGAACAAGTCGATCACGGAATCGCCTTGCGGTGGCAATTCGCGTGGTGGCGGCGCCATTGGCGAGGCCACCGGCGACAGCTGATTGGCCAGGATCAGCGTATCGAGCAGGGTTTCCGGCGGAATTTGCAGGAAGCCGTCGCGCAGGTTCTGGATCGCCGTGCTGACGGGGTCCGGCACGTTGAGCTTGGCCAGCACTTCGCGCGTGATGATTTCTTCGCTGGCCGGTTGCCAGTTGTCGGGATCGTCATCGAGCAGGCCGGGGAATTCATCGGCGCGCGACAACAGGTAGAAGTTGCCGACCTCATGCAGGATCGACGCGAACAGTGCGGTGTCGGGATTGGCGCCGGTGACTTCCCGCGCCAGGATACGGGCCAGGCACGCCACGTTCACCGTGTGCTGCCACAGCTGTTCCGCCTTGGCGCGCACGTCGGGATTGGTGATTTTCGCGCCGAATGAGCGCACCACCATGGCGGCCGCCAGCGCAAACAGGTTGTGGTAGCCGATGCGCATGATGGCGGAGCGGACATTGACCACTTCCGGGCCGCTGGTGCGGTTGAACATGGCGGAATTCGACAGCGCCACCGTGCGCGCGGCCAGCTGGGGCTCTTGCAGCACCAGGCGGATTGCTTCTTCGATGGGGCAGTCGGGATCGTCCAGCGCCAGCTGGACACGCAGCGCCGCGTTGACGCTGGTCGGGAAGACGAGGTCGCCGCGGATCGCAAGGGCGGCGATGTGGCCGTAAGCTTCGAGTTTGTTCATGTAAAAATTATACGCATGCGCCCACGCTCTCACAATGGAAGGTTGCGTGACAGGGGCGCGGCGTGGCGGCGGCACATCGGCCGCCGCCGTCCGGCATGGCGCGGCAGGGTGGCCGCCGCGCTGCGGAGTGGCCGGCGTTATGCGCCGACCAGTTCCGGACGGCCAACCGCTTGCTCGCGGCTGTAGCGGCTGACCGACAAATCGTCCGCCTTGATGGCGGGGCGCTTGGCCGACATGATATCGGCCAGCAATTGGGCGGAACCGCAGGACATGGTCCAGCCCAGGGTGCCGTGGCCGGTGTTGACGAACAGGTTGCGCACGCCTGTGCGGCCGACCACCGGGGTGCCATCCGGGGTCATCGGACGCAGGCCGGTCCAGAATTCGGCCTTGGCGGTATCGCCGGCGCCCGGGAACAGGTCGTTGACCACCATTTCCAGGGTGGCGCGGCGGCGCGGGTTCAAGCCCTTGTCAAAGCCGGCGATTTCCGCCATGCCGCCGACGCGGATGCGGTCGTCGAAGCGGGTCACGGCAATCTTGTAGGTTTCATCCAGGATGGTCGAGGTCGGCGCCGCGTCGGCGTTGACGATCGGCACCGTGATGGAATAGCCCTTCAGCGGGTACACCGGAATTTTCACGATGTCGGCCAGCAATTGCGTCGAGTAGGCGCCGAGCGCCACCACGAAGCTGTCCGCTTCCACCAGTCCCGATTCAGTCATGACGCCTTTGACTTCATCGCCGGCCATGGCCAGGCTGGAAATGTTGACGTTGTAGCGGAACTTGACGCCCAGTTGTTCCGCCATGGCCGTCAGGCGGGTGGTAAACAGCTGGCAATCGCCGGTTTCATCGTTCGGCAGGCGCAGGCCGCCCACCAGCCGGTCTTTGGAACGGGCCAGGCCCGGTTCGGCATGGACCAGCTGGTCGCGAGTCAGCAATTCAAACGGCACGCCGGTTTCCTTGAGGACGTCGATATCCTTGGCGGCGCCATCGAGCTGTTGCTGAGTGCGGAACAGTTGCGTCGTGCCTTGCTGGCGGCCTTCGTATTCGATGCCGGTGGCGGCGCGCAGCGCCTTGAAGCAGTCGCGGCTGTATTCAGCCAGGCGCACCATGCGTTCCTTGTTGACGGCATAGCGCTCGGCATTGCAGTTCTGCAGCATTTGCCACATCCACTGCAGCTGGAACAGGGTGCCGTCCGGACGGATCGCCAGCGGCGCGTGGCGCTGCAGCATCCACTTCATGGCTTTCAGGGGAATGCCGGGCGCGGCCCACGGGGAAGCGTAGCCAGGAGAAATCTGGCCGGCGTTGGCGAAGCTGGTTTCCTGGGCGGAAGCGCTCTGGCGGTCCAGGACCGTCACGTCATGGCCGGCCTGGGCCAGGTAATACGCGCTGGTCACACCGATGACGCCACTGCCGAGAATTACGATACGCATACGCTTCCTTGTGGTGGGTTGCTGTTGTAGTTTATGCTGCTATGGTATTTATGTTTTACTAGTATTTGTTACTGTATATTCAGAATAAAACAGGAAAAATTCATGAGAACGCAGCGTGAAACCGTCCGCGCGCTGGACAAGCTGGACCGCAAAATCCTGCGTATCCTGCAAGAAGACGCGCGGATTTCCATGAAAGACCTCAGCGAACAGGTGGGCTTGTCGATCACGCCGGTGATCGAGCGGGTCAAGCGCATGGAGCGCGACGGCGTCATCACCGGCTACCACGCGCGCATCAGCGCCCCGGCGCTGGGGGCGAAGTTGCTGGTGTTCGTGGAAATCACGCTCAATACCAAGTCGGCATCGATGTTCGAGCAATTCCGCCGCGAAGTGCTGCGCATTCCGGAAGTGCAGGAATGCCACCTGGTGTCCGGCGACTTTGATTACCTGATCAAGGCCCGCATCCATGAAATGGCGGAATACCGCAAGCTGCTGGGCGACATGCTGCTGCAATTGCCGGGCGCGGCGCAGTCCAAGAGTTATGTGGTGATGGAAGAGATCAAGGAAACGCTGTTCTTGTCAACGGACACCCCGGTATAAAAGATAGTGCGGGCTTTGAAGCGTAGCGTGCTTGCTACAGTGTGCGCGGGATCTATAATGTTCTGACAACTTCCCGACGAGCACAACATGGAGCCTGAACATTTAATCGACGTCCGCAGCCTGGACGAGCATTTATCGAGCGACCACAGTTTCGGATCGGCGCTGGCGCGCACGGTCGGCGCCATTGCCGCCGCCGACGGCGCGCCGAGCCTGGCGCAATTTGCCGCCGTGACGGACCTGGCTGGTGAAGGCAAGGCGTCCGCGGTCTTCAATGCGCTGGTGTTGAACGCGATTGAATCCGGTGTCAGCGTGGACTGGGCGCTGCAGGCGCTGTCGCGCAGCGCGGTGGGCGTCGACCACCAATCGCGCGAAGGCGCGTTCACCTTGCTGCGGCCCCTGATCGCGCTGCAAAACGGCAAAGCCCGCGCGCTGGCCAACAAAGTCGCCAAAGCGCTGGGCATCCGCCTGCGCATCGATGAACTGGCGGACTTGCCGCTGGAAGAAGACCGGAACTTGCTGGCCAATATCGGCGACCAGGCGCGCAAGCTGGTGCGGGGCCGCTCGGTGGCCGACACCGTGGCGGACTTCGGCCGTCAGACCGGCAATATGGAACTGATCGACAGCGCGCGCCGCTGCCAGTCCGGCAAAGTCGACCTTGACCAGTTACGGGTCCAGGCGCAGCGCGCGGCCGCAGCGATCCAGGCCGCCGTGCTGGCTTACCAGGAACATGCCGAGGTCCAGGTGGCGCTGGCGGCGCAGGCGGAGTCGCTGGTGGCCGCCGCGCTGGAATTGAAGCGGCAAGTGCAGCAGCGCCTGGCGCTGGTCGATGCGCGCATCGCGCATGAACGCAGCACCCTGTGGCAAGACATTGACGATGCCGTGCATGACGCGGGCAACGCGATCGAACTGGCGATCACCGACCGCTTGAATACGGATCAGTGGAAGGATGGCGATGTCTGGGACAGCATTGCCCGCAACCAGTTCGGCCAGGAAATGGAGCGCCGCCTCGACCGGGTGGTGCGGCGCAAGGAAGAAGCGCTGAATTTGCTGACGCACGATTTACGGCTGTTCCAGTCCGACATGCGGATGTCGCAAAACACGATATTCCACCATGAACACCACGCGGCGCTGGCCAAGCTGATGCCGCGCTTGCGCGTTGGCACGCGGCTGGCGAACAAGGCGGAAACCGCCGCCAACATTACCCTGATGGGCGGCGCCGTGGCGGCGGCCGGGACCGGCACGGCCGCCTATGTGTTTGGCGTGGCCGTGATCATGCCGGTGGTGGTGCCGGTGGCGCCGTTTGTCGGCGGCGCCGTGCTGCTGGCCGGGGCCTTCAAATGGTTTGCCGACGCGGGCAAGCGCAAGCGCTCGGAAATCCGCGATAAGCGGCGCTCGTTCGAGGAAGAGTTGCGCAAGCGCCTGAAGGAAGCTGAAAATTCATACACGGCGCAGCTGGAGCAAGTCGCCGTTGGCTTCCACGAATCGGCGCGGCAAGTGCTGACGCCGATTTTGCTGGAAGCCGAAGCGGCGGGCAGGGTGCAGCAGATGCGGGCGCGGATCGCGGGGAAGGTGATTGCGCAGTCGCAGGCGGCGGTGAAATTGCTGGAGCAGGAGGTGGGGCAGGTGGGGGCGCCGCATTGAGGAGTATTTAACGTGCTTATCCCCTATGACCAGCTGTACCTGACGGACGAACTGGCCTTGTTCTGCCGGCCTGGGTGGCGTACTACGAGCGCTTTGGCATGGAAGTGGCTGGAAGGGGATCCGGGGGCGAATCCGGGGAATATCAGCAGGGATTTGCGGCTGGAGATCTATCGAGTTGTGGGGGCGATTGCTGGATATGATGGTTCGTAATGGGGGCGCTTCCGCCCCGAAGCGTACCATTGGGAGCAGTGAAGCTGTCACGTCGAACCGTACAAGCTAGCGGCCATTTCGTAGCTTATGAAGCTCGACTGGGACCGCAACGAGCGCTAGTGCGCCAAACGCCACGAGCAAAATTAAGCAGACGGCGAGCCAGGAAATGGGCTGATCACGCCAGTACAGACCAGCCGTACTAGCAATTACAACACCGAGGATGAGCAACCAACTCTTCTTCAATACGTTTACAACTGCGGTTCTAAACATTCCTCTTCCTTCTCTAGTAGTCACCGTCCGCTTATGGCTGCGGATTCAACCGGTCGACGCAACACATTGGTGGAATCGTTGAGCCGGGGGGCGTACTCTAACGTTTATCTTCCCGCAGAATCTATTCTTCAGCGCAGGCAGTCGGAAATCGTTCACGCCATTGACTGAAATCTCCCTCGGCTGCCTTAGCTTCGACCAGCATGCGTTCCACGTTGATGAAACCAAACAGCTTGGCGTATTCGCGCAGGTCAATGTCATCCATCCCATCTTCGAGAGCATCAAGGAATAACTCGGCGAGTAGCCCCTGAAGTGATGGGTGGCGGCACCATACTTCATCAATATTCTCTAAACTACACCGTTCGAAGTGGCCATTGGTCGGGTTAAAGTAGTTAATCACGACCCCGCACTCCCAAAGCGCCACAATGCCACGCTCAGCAATGGGCGATGAACGCCAATAGTATGCTGGTTGGCAAAGGTAGCCAAAGGGCCGATCTAGGCGGCCGAGTTCTAGATGGCGAATCATGCCTTCTGTGATACCCACCTTGCGCAAGGCATCCTTATTCATAAGCCTTTTACCTCATCGTTTAAATACTAGTAACGGCGTCTGCGACCGTTGCCTCCTGGACTGTCTGAACGCCCAACGTCCGTTCTTGGCCGGAAGCGCCCCCCCCAACGGCTCCATTCCACCGGACAGCCGTGTCCAGCGCAAGTCAGATAGTGTGCCTGATCCATTGCCGCAATCGCAAGTGATGCGTTTGCTTTTCGCAGGCAAGCCGCAAGGGCATGTGTCCCACCCCGGTCCCTCTGGTAAACCGTCTGGGATATAGCACCTGGCAGCATCAGGTCGCGGTTCGGTAACTTTTGCGCATGGCAAACATGACCATGCTAGTCTGTCATGATCCAGAACAATATGGAGGCCGTATGCGCCTGCGTTGCGCCACGCTTTGCCTGTTGTTGACCACGCCGCTGATGTGCCTGGCGGATGATGGGCCGCCCGTCACGCCTTACCGTCCGTCGGTGTCCAGCCCGGCCTCGTTGCCGGCGCCGGGCCAGCTCGAGCTGGAACTGGGCGGACTCGGCCAGCGCGACCATGGCACGCGCCGTAACAGCCTGCCGTATGCGCTGAAGCTGGGTTTTAGTCCGGCCTGGGGCGTGGTGGTCAGCGGTGAAGCGCTGGTGTCGCAGCGTGGCCCGGGCGCCTCCCGCGCGCGGGGTGTTGGCGATACCGCATTCACATTGAAACGCGCCTGGGCGGCAGGGGACGGCGAAGCGTATGGGCTGGAGTTGACGGCGCGTGCCCCCACGGCAAAAAGCGGCATTGGCAGCGGTAAGGCGGACTATGCGCTGAATGGCATTTGCAGCCGCGATTTCGGCGCCGTGCACCTGGATGCCAACCTGAATGCGACCCGCATCGGCGCACCGGCACCCGGCGAAGGCCGGATACAAACCGGTGCGTCGGCATCGTTTTCCATGCCCGTCAATGACAAGTGGGGCGCCACCGTTGAACTGGCCGGTGCGCGGCGCAGCGGCACGCCATCGACCGCGCAGGTGCTGGCGGCGGCCGCTTACAGTCCCCATCCGCGCCTGACCGTCGATGTCGGCGTGGCGCGCGGACTGAACCACGCGACGCCGCAATGGGCGTGGTTTACCGGCTTGGTGTTGCCAATCGCTAACTTTTAGTCTGCTTATGTACGCTGGCGTACAGACGTTGATGCTTGGAAACATTACAATGGCGGGGTAGTTCAACAGGTGTATAACCCAACCAAAAAAATCATTATGAACAAGATCCTGATCGCAGCCAGCCTGCTGGCAGTGTCCGCAGCCGCCAGCGCACAGAACGTTTCCATCAGCGTGGGCCAGCCCGGCTTTTACGGCCGTATCGATATCGGCAACATGGCGCCGCCGCCGGTGATTTACGCGGAACCTGTCATCATCCAGCGCCCGGTGCGCGTGATTGAAGCGCCGTTGTACCTGCGTGTGCCGCCTGGCCATGAAAAGAAATGGTCCAAGCACTGCGGCAAGTACAACGCGTGCGGCCGCAAGGTATATTTTGTGCGCGACGACTGGTACACCAACGATTACGCGCCACGCTACCGCGATGGCCACCATGGTGGCGGCAACCACGGCGACAACCATGGCCACGGGCACGGCCATGACAAGCACGATAAACACGACAAACACGATAAACACGACAAGCACGAAGGCAAAGGCCACGGCAAAGGGCACGGCAAGGATTAAGCCGCCCGGCCCCGTCGCCGGCCTGTGTGAAAGGAGCGCCATTGCACAGCAAAATCGTCATAGTGGGAGGCGGGGCCGGCGGCTTGGAGCTGGCCTGTAAACTGGGCCGCAAGCTGGGTCCGCAACATGGACCCGGGCAGGTGATGCTGGTGGACAGCCGCCTGTACCATATCTGGAAACCGTCGCTGCATGAAGTGGCGGCCGGCACCCTGGACATACACCAGGAAGGCTTGTCGTACCAGATGCTGGCGCACGACAATGGCTTTACCTTTGTCTATGGCCCGATGACGGCGCTGGACCCGCAGGCCCGCACCTTGACGGTGGCGGCCATCGCCACTGCGGAACACGAAGAAGTGCTGCCGGAACGGGTGATTGCCTTTGACTCGCTGGTGCTGGCGATCGGCAGCACGTCCAATTACTTTGGCGTGCCCGGCGCGAAAGAGCACACGATTTCCCTCAATGCCACCGAAGATGCGGAACGCTTCCGCCTGACCTTGCTCAAGCTGCTGACCAAGGCCGCGCTGCGCAAGGGGCAGGGCGCGGCGCCGGACCGCGCCGCCACGCCCGCTGACCCAGCCGCCGGCAGTACCGGCCCGGGCGCCGACGGCGTCGACATCGTCATCATCGGCGGTGGCGCCACCGGGGTGGAGCTGGCGGCGGAATTGCGCGAAGCCAGCGGCGTGTATGCCGCCTACGGTTTCGGTCACCTGGACGCCATGCGCGATGTGCGCATCACCTTGCTGGAAGGGGCTCCGCGCATCCTGGCGCCGCTGCCGGAGCGGGTCTCCGCCGCCGCGCTGCGGCTGCTCAATCAACGGGCCATCAAGGTGGTTACCAATACCCAGGTCACGGAAATTTCGCCTGATGCAGTCAGCACCAAGGACGGCGGACGCTACCGGGCCGATATCGTGGTGTGGGCCGCCGGGATCAAGGCGCCGGATTTGCTGGCGACCCTGGGCTTGCCCACCGTGAAGGGTGGACAGCTCGATGTCGCGGCCAACCTGGCGGTACAGGGTTTCCCCGCTATTTATGGTCTCGGCGATTGCGCATCCTGCAAGGGCGCCGATGGCAAGCCCGTGCCTCCTCGCGCGCAGGCCGCGCACCAGCAGGCCGATTACCTGGCGGACCGGTTCTTGCGCGAAGCCGCCGGCAAGCCGGCATCGACCTTGCCGTATGTGTACCGCGACTATGGCTCGCTGGTGTCGTTCGGGCAGACTTCGTCCGTCGGCAGCCTGATGGGATCGTTGAAGGGGTTGAACTGGTTCGTGGATGGGTTTGTCGCACGGCTGATGTACACCAGTTTGCACCTGATGCATCACCAGGCGGTGCTGGGGACGGTGCGCACCGCGGTGCTGGCGATTGCGCGGTTCTTGATTAAACGGTCGACGCCGCTGGTCAAGTTGCATTGAGCGGGTTGGCACGCACGGCGGCTTCGCTGGCGCGAAACCGCCCTACGCATTTCCCATTTGTGGCGGGATCAACCCTGCGTGCTAAGCCGCCGGCTTCGGCAGCACCACCGTCAATATCGTGCCGCCGGCAAGTCCGGCCGCCAGCGTCACCGTCCCGCCCAGGTAAGCGGCCCGCTCGCGCAGCAGCCGCAAGCCATGCTTGCCCGGGCAATCGATTGACTGCCCGCCGGGGCCGACCCCGTTATCCTTCACCGTCAGCATGATCTCGTCCTCATTGTCGTCCACGATGACATCGACTTCGCTGGCCTGGGCATGGGCGGCAATGTTGCTCAAGCCTTCTTCCACGGCGCGCAGCATCACCACATGATGGCTGCGCGGGCAGTGTGGTTCATCGTCCGGCAGGCTGGCGCGGGCCGGTATGTTGTGGTCGGCGCCGAATTGCGTCACCAGTTCGCCCAGCGCCACGCGCATGCCGAGGAATTCCAGCTTGTCATTCCACAGCCGGTGCTGCATTGCGCGGTTGGTTTCAATGATGTTATGCAGCAGGTTTTTCATGGCCGTGGCGCGGTCTTGCAGCGCCGGTTCCTGCGGCATTTTTTGCATCAGGAGGCCCAGGTGCATGGTCAGCGCCGTCAGCGACGAACCGACGCTGTCATGCAGCTGGCGCGACAACTGGCGGCGTTCATTGTCCCAACAGGTGTAGCTGTGGCCGAGTAATTCATTCAGGTCGGCGGCACGCAGGGCGTCATGCGAAGCAAGCTCGGATTCGGGTGCGGTAGGTCCGGACATGGCAGGCTCATTTGGAGAAGCGGATGGCGCGATCATACCTGTGCCCGGCAAAAGTTGTCGCACGGACTCGCCTGCCGGCTGTGGTATCCCACTCACGTCTTGACGGTAGCCGGGGCGCAGGAACCGATGGCTTTCATCAAGTTGTCGATATCGACTGGTTTTACCAGGTGCAAGTCAAACCCGGCCTCCAGCACGCGGCGCTGGTCTTCCGCCAGGCCATAGCCGGTCAAGGCGATCAGTTTCATGTCCTGGGTGGCGGGATTGGAACGCAGGCGGCGCGCCACTTCATAGCCATCGATGCCGGGCAGGCCGATGTCAACCAGCGCCAGGTCGGGACGGAATTGTTCCGCCACTTCCAGGCCTTGCAAGCCATCGGCCGCATGGCGCACTTCAAAGCCATAGCACGACAGCATCATGGCCATCATTTCACGGCCATCATCGTTATCTTCAATCAGCAGCACGGTAGGCTTGCCGGTTTCTGTTGTTTCCATAATAGGGGACCTCGGTTCTGCCGGCGGCGCAATGCGCGGCAACCGGACTGTAAAGATACTGCCTTCGCCAGCGCCATCGCTGTAGGCGCTGATGGCGCCGCCGTGTAATTCAATCAAGCGGCGCACCAGCGCCAGGCCGATGCCCAGGCCGCCCTGGGCGCGGTCCAGGGTGCTGGTGCCTTGCACGAAGACGTCAAACACTTGCGGCAACAGGTCGGCGCCGATACCAACGCCACTGTCTTCGATCGACACCGTCACTTCCTTGTTATCGCAGTCGCAACTGATGTGGATCGCCCCGCCGGGGGGCGTGTATTTCAATGCATTGTCGAGCAGGTTGCTGATGATTTGTTCCAGCCGGGTGGTGTCGCCACTGACCCAGCCCGGTTCCACGTCCAGGGTCACGGCATGGCCGCCGGTGCGGCCCGTGGTGCGGTACGTGTGCAGGCACGACGTGACCAGGTCCGCCATGTTCAGCGGAGCCAGGTTCAGCAAGATCTTGCCGGACATGGCGCGGCTCAAGTCCAGCAAGTCGTCCACGATGCGGCCCAAATGGCGGCTCTGGCGCTGGATGATTTGTTTGGCGCGGCCCATGCTTTCCGTCGAGGCGCCAGGCAAGCCCAGCAGCGAGGCGGCGCTGCTGATGGCGGACAGCGGATTGCGCAATTCATGGCCGAGCATGGCAAGGAATTCATCCTTGGCGTGGTTTTGCCGCTCCGCCACCTTCCGTTCTTCGATTTCCCGTGTCAGCCGCTTGTTGGTGGCGGTCAATTCCGTGGTGCGCTGGCTCAACTGGCGCGCCTGCTTTTTCAATTCCTCGTTTTTCATGGCCAGCGCCACAAACACGGAAATCTTGGCGTGCAGGATTTGCGGGATCACGGGGGTGAACAGGAAATCCACCGCGCCGCGCTGGTACGCCTTTAAGCGGTCCAGCTCGTCCGCGACAAAGGCGGTAATAAAGATGATGGGAATGTCGGCCGACTTGGCGCGCTGGTGGATGGCTTCGGCGGTTTCAAAGCCATCCATGCCAGGCATGTTCACGTCCAGCAAGATCACGGCAAAGTCGTGCATCAATACCTGGCGCAAACCTTCCTCGCCGGACCGCGCCGCGATGACTTCATACGATTCCTGGTCCGACCACTGTGCCAGCAGGCTGGTCAATGCAAACAAACTGTTGGCATCGTCGTTGACCACCAGGATTTTTGGTTTGTCTATTTTGGGCACGGTTGAGCTATCGGTGAAGACGTTGTTTCGCCAGACAAACTATTGTCAGATCATAACAACCTGACAAAACCATGTCAAAAGTGCGTCTCGTAACGGAACAAGGGTTAGTGTACGCCTGCGCACAGTCGGCGGGGTGCACACATGCCATAGTGAAACCGGATTTGACCAACCCTCGAAAGGATGCGCATTATGAATATCGATACTGTCGTGGACAAGGCGTGGACCGCCAAATGTTTCCGCGAACTGGCCGATGCACCGGTCAGCGCGTTGCGCGGCGTCAGCGCGGCCGATGCCAAAGCGCTGGCCAAGGCCTTCAACGTGACCACGGTGCGGGACCTGGCGCAGCTGGAATTCGTCAAGTGGGCGCAGGCCATCACGGTCCTGGCCGACCACGAGCAGCCGGGGCCGGCGGAAATTGCCAAGGAAACCTTGCTGGACGAAGCGGTGGAAATGACGTTCCCCGCCAGCGATCCGATCTCCGTCGACGCGGGCATCACGCGCATTGAAGTGGCGCCGGAAAAAGTCGATGCGTGCACCGATCACCAGCATGCGGCGCGGACGGAAGCATCGACGGAAGAGGGCGTGCATAAGGAAGAAGAGTTGGCCACGCATTAACAACTCACCGCAGCCCGTCCATCTCACGGGCTGCGGTGCTTACACTGCCTGCGCTTGTGCCGCGCCCACACCTACAGGTGGTGTCGCACCATCGAGCGCATCGGGCGCCAGCGGCAGTTGCGCCACACAGTAGCGGTTCTTGCCGCTGCGTTTGGCTTCATACAGCGCCTGGTCGGCCATGTGGATTAACTGGTTGACATCATTGGCGTGATCCGGGAACAACGCGATGCCAATGCTGGTCGACAGGTTCAACGTCAGGTCGCCGACCTGATAGGGTTCGGACACCACTTCGATCAGCTTCGATGCCGGTTCCTGCGCGCTGGCCACGTTCGTCACCTCCGCCAGTACGATGACAAATTCATCGCCACCCACGCGCGCCACGGTATCTTCCTTGCGGGAAGAATTGACCAGGCGTTGCGCCACCTGCTTGAGGATTTCATCCCCGGTGGCGTGGCCGTGCGTGTCATTGATGGGTTTGAAGCCATCGAGGTCCAGGTACATGACGGCGGCCTTGCGGTTGTGGCGCGTGGCGTGCTGCAAGGTGGTGGCGATACGGTCTTCCAGCAGGCGGCGGTTCGGCAAGCCGGTCAGCGGGTCGTGCAGCGCGAGTTCCTGCTGCTTTTTGCTGTATTGCGCCAGCTCCTTGTAGAGCAGCCGCACTTCCAGCATGTTGTGGATGCGTTTATGGACTTCCAGCAAATCAAAGGGCTTGCTGATGAAGTCGCGCGCACCGGCTTCCAGTGCCGCGATCTTGAAACTGGGCTGCGCGGTCAGGGCCAGAACCGGCAGGTAGCCGTCTTGTTCGATTTCCTTCAGGCCCTTCATGACCTGGAAGCCGTTCAATTCCGGCATCTGCAAGTCCAGCAAGATCAAATCGTAGCAGTGGCGGCGGTGCAGTTCGCATACTTGTTCCGGCAACATGGTCGACGAGACGTTCATATAGCCGGCATCGCGCAGGATTTCAATCATGAGGTCGATATTATCGGCGCAATCGTCCACCACTAAAATCTTGGCGTTCAGAATTTCGTCCGGGCTGGGCATAATGAGTCTCGTTAAAACAGTTACTTATTTTGAAAGTGTATGCTGCCATGCCAGAGCACGGCGCACGTAACTACAAGTTGTTAGAAGTTATATCGTCAGACTTCCGGGCAACTGAAGTCAGTTCACAATTCCTAGTCTAGCAAAGCTTTTCCTAGTTGCCTGTAGGACAGCATGCCGTCTTACGGTAGGATTGGATAATATTCCACATGGAAATATAAGTTTCTATCAAGAATTTGTCAAATTCATAAGCACAGAGCGATAGCGTTTATCAGTTCCGCAGGCTCGACGGGTTTGGAGACGTGGTTGCGGAAGCCGGATTCCAGCGCCTTCAAGCGATCTTCCGAACGTGCAAACGCGGTCAGCGCAATGGCCGGCACGTTGCCGCCGCGGTGCGGGCCGAGGGCGCGCACCTTGGCCAGCAATTCAAAACCATCGATATCGGGCATGCCAAGATCGCTAACCAACAGTTGCGGCAGGGTGCTTTCCACCAGGGCCAGCGCTTCCTGCGCGTTGTTGGCGGTCGATACTTTTGCATTGCAATCATTGAGGATGCGTTTGATCAGGTCACGCGCGTCCGGTTCGTCATCGACCACCAGCACCCGCAAGCCCTGCAAGTCGCACAGGCCCGATTCCGGTTCGGCGGCCGGCGGCAGCGGCGCCATGCCGGTGACGCGGTGTTGCCGCTGCCCGGACGCGCCGCCGCTGGCGCGCGGCAGGTTGACGGTAAAGCTGGCGCCATGGCCTTCGCCGGTGCTGCTGGCGGCCACGGTGCCGCCATGCTGTTCCACCAGGTGCTTGACGATCGACAGGCCCAGCCCCAGTCCGCCGTGGCGGCGGGTGGTGGTGGAATCGGCCTGGCGGAACCGTTCAAACACGTGGGCAATGAATTCCGGCCGGATGCCGATGCCGGTGTCCATGATGGTGATGGCCACGTGGCCATCGGCTTCCCCGGCGCGCACGGTGACCGCGCCCCCTTTTGGGGTGAACTTGATGGCGTTCGACAGCAGGTTCCAGATCACTTGCTGCAGGCGGCTGGGGTCGGCGGCGACCATGCTGGTGGTGGAGAAATCGCGGGTCAAGGTGATGGCTTTCGCATCGGCGGCCGGGCGCACGGTTTCTATCGCGGCATCGATGACGGTCAGCGGCGACAGCAATTGCATGTCGAGCAGCACCTTGCCGGACGTGATGCGGCTCATGTCGAGCAAGTCTTCAATCAGTTGCGCCTGCGCGCGGGCGTTGCGCTCAATGGTTTGCAAGCCCTTGTGCAAGTCGGCCTCGTCGCGGCTGCCGCGCCGCAATACCTGCGCCCAGCCGAGGATCGCGGTCAGCGGCGTGCGCAGTTCATGCGACAGCGTGGCCAGGAACTCATCTTTCATCTGGCTGGTGCGCTCGGCCTCGGCACGCGCGCTGCGTTCGCTGTCGAGCAGTACCTTGCGTTCTTCGGCGGCTTTCTGCGCCGCCTCGTACAGCCGCGCATTGTCGATGGCGATGCCGGCCTGGGCGGCAATGCCATTGATGATGCGCTCGGTCCGGTCATCAAACATGGCCGGTTCCGGATGGCCGAAGAACAGGCTGCCGATCACGTCGCCATTGCGGGAGATCACCGGCACCGCCAGATAGCTGCGCACCACCGGATGGCCGGGCGGCACCCCTTCATAAGGTGCGTTGTGGCCATAGCGGGGATCGGTCAACACGTCATCGATCCGGATCACCCCTTCGCCGCGCATCGACGGGCCGAAAATCTGCGTGGCGCGCGGGTGGGGGAAGTGGGCAAAGCGTTCGCGCGGCAGACCGGACAAGGTGTACAGCGTTAACTTGTCGCCGTCGGGCGAGGTGGTGGTATAGAAGAAGGCGCCAAAGCGGGCGCCGCTGATGCGGGTGCACGCATCGGTGACTTCCTGCAGCAGCGAGCGCAAATCGCGCTGCGACGTGATGGCGTTGCCGGTGTTGTTCAGCAGTTCGAGGACATTGGTTTCATCGCGCAGCGCTTCCTGCACGCGCTTGACCTGGTCGACGTCGGTGCTGGTGCCGAACCAGCGCGTGATGCGGCCGGTGCTGTCGCGCACCGGATTGGCGCGCGACAGGAACCAGCGGAACTGGCCATCGGCGCCGCGGATCGGAAATTCCATCTCGAACGGCTCGCCGCTGCGCAGCGATTGCTGCCAGTGCAGGCGGATCGCGGGCAGGCATTCCTGGTCGTAGACTTCTTCCCAGCCGCCGGCCGGCGCCAGGTCGCGCGACAGGCCGGTGTATTCATACCAGCGCTCGTTGTACCACACCACCGCGCCATCAAAGCGGGCGATCCAGGCCAGTTGCGGAATCGAATTGGCCATGGCCTGCATTTCTTCCTGGTTCTGGCGCAGCGCGTTTTCCGCACTCTTGCGGTCGGAAATATCCTGCACCATGCCGGTCATGCCGAGCAGGGCGCCATCGTCGCCATAATTGCCATGCCCTACCACGGACAGCCAGCAGCGTTCACCGCCCTGGCGCACGATGCGGCACTCGATATTGAAATCAGCGCGTTCCGTGAACGCCCGCAGGAAGGCCGCCGTGGCCTGGGCGCGGTCATCCTCGAACAGGTGGCCGGCCAGCGCATCCCAGCTGACCATGCATTCGCCCGGCAAGCCGAACAGTTCCGCTGCGCGCCGGCCCAGGATCACCTGGCTGGTGGCGGCATCCCACACCCAGTCGCCCATCTTGCCGGCGGCCAGCGCCACTTGCAGGCGGTTGGCGCTTTCGCGCAGGGTCCGTTCTTCGGTTTTACGCTTGCTGATGTTTTGCAGGCTGGCCGCCAGTCCGGCCTTTGACGGCCAGGCGCGCACATCGAGCCACAGCTTGCGGGGCAGGTAATACAGTTCAAAGCTGGCCGATTGCTGCTGTTCCAGTGCGCGCCGGAATTGCGCTTCCAGCACGGTGCCGCACAGCTCGGGCAGCGCCTGCCACAGCTCCTGGCCGGTCAGGCCGGTGGCGTCACTCTCGGGCGACAACAGTTCGGCCACCTGCGGATTCAGATAAGTAATGGTCCAGTCGGGCGCCAGCACCAGGAAGCCATCGGTGATGCTTTCCAATACGGCGCTCATGCGCTCGGACATTGCGGGATCGAAAGGGAGGGTCATGTTGAGTAGTTGCCGCCTGTCGACTTATTGTATCCAAACATCTTTTTAACCGCCGCACCGGAGGTTAGGGATGGCCTTAGCCCGCCAGCGCCGCCTGCAACTGGTCCAGGTCATATGGTTTGCGGATCGTGGTGGCGGCAAAGCCCAGGCCGCGCGTCAGCGCGTCGCCATAGCCTGTTGCAAAAATGACACGCAAGGCCGGATATTGCGCGATGGCGGTGCGGGCCAGTTCGATACCGGATATGCCGGGCAGGCTGACATCGGTAAACAAGATGTCGCATGGCTGGGCGCTTAATTGCTGCAGCGCCAGTTCGCCGCTGGCCGCAGTATCAACGGCATAGCCGAAGGTGCGCAGGATTTCCGCTGCGAGATACAGCGAATCCGGATTGTCTTCCACGACCATGATGCGCGGGACCGTGGCAGGTGAAGCGTCGGTACTCTGTGGCAAAATCATTTGCGTATTGTCAAAAACATCAAGGTTGATGACATCGTACACCAAACGGCAAAAAAAAAGCCCGCTGACTGGAGCGGGCTGAATCTATTTCCGAGGAGGAGAATAGAGGAGACAGGTGCAATGATGCCGTTGTTTCTGCAAGGAATCCAATTTTGATTGGTGATGAGCGCTATCATGTTCCTGAATGGAATTTCTGCCAATTGTGCCGTTTCATTACACTTGGATTTAATTTCATAAATTCCCTCTGGACAAGGCAAAAAGACTTCCCTATAATCTTGCTTCCTTCGACGGCACAGCCAAATAAGGAAAGCAGAAAACGCAAGATTCCGTGTCTTAACGTTTGATGTTTAGCAGTAAGATCGCAGTTGATGTAAAACGTAATAACGATGCGGCTGTAGCTCAGCTGGATAGAGTACTTGGCTACGAACCAAGGGGTCGTGGGTTCGATTCCTGCCAGCCGCACCAGTTTTTACGATACAGTAGTAAAGTAGTACCGTAGTAAAACGCTCTTGAAATCGTAATCAGGGGTGGCAGTAAAAAATGTAATAGCGATGCGGCTGTAGCTCAGCTGGATAGAGTACTTGGCTACGAACCAAGGGGTCGTGGGTTCGATTCCTGCCAGCCGCACCA
>NZ_JBXAQJ010000001.1:24169-997005 GCF_058807115.1 Pseudoduganella sp. GW821-FHT12E03
CGGCTGTAGCTCAGCTGGATAGAGTACTTGGCTACGAACCAAGGGGTCGTGGGTTCGATTCCTGCCAGCCGCACCAGAATTCATCAGAAAAGCCAGATCTTGCGATCTGGCTTTTTTGTTTTACCCCACCACATTTACTGGCTGGTTGGCGGCAAACGCCTCGATATTGCCAATCAACTGGTCCGCCAGGCCTTGCATGGCTTGCGTACTGGCCCATGCATTGTGCGGCGTCAGGATGAAATGCGGCAGCCGCAGGTTCAGCAGCACGTTGTTGGGCGGCGGTGGTTCTTGTGACAGCACGTCGAAACCCGCGCCGGCAATCACGCCGGTTTGCAGCGCCAGCGCCAGGGCCGCTTCATCGACCAGGCCGCCGCGCGCGGTATTGATCAACAGGCTAGAACGTTTCATGCGCGCCAGTTCGGCGGCGCCGATGCAGTGGCGGGTCTGGTCATTCAATGGCGCATGCAGGCTCAGGATATCCGACGTTTGCAGCAACTCATCCCAGGACACATTGGTCACATCCGGATCATCGGTCGGTGTGCGCGTATGCACCACGACTTCCATGCCGAAGCCGCGCGCGATCCGTGCCACCGCCTTGCCCAGCGCGCCATAGCCAAACAAGCCCAGGCGGCTGCCATGCAAATCCAGGATCGGGTGGTTGAACAGGCAAAAACGATCCGATTGCTGCCAGCGGCCCGCTTCCACGTCGAGGCGGTACGCCATCAAATTGCGCCGCAAGGCAAGAATCAGCGCAAACGTGTGTTCCGGCACGGCGGCATAGGCGTAATTGCGGATGTTCGAGACGATGATGCCGCGTTCGCGGCAGGCGGCCAGGTCAATGATGTCGGTGCCGGTCGCCGCCACGGCAATCATTTCCAGATCCGGCAACTGCGCCAGCGTGTCGGCGCGCAGCGGGACTTTATTGGTGATGGCGATGGTGGCGCCGTGCAGGCGTGTCCGTGCCTCATCGGCCGTGCTGGCCGCATACTCCGTCCAGGTATGGGCGAACGCGGGGCGGCGGATGTTGGCGATCACGCTGTCGCGGTCCAGGAAAACAAGATGGTGGGTCATGCGGCGGCCCCTGTCGAAATGGATGTTGCCGGGGGCGGCGTCACCACCTGCATCCCCGGATGGTTGGCAAACAAATCGGCGACCCACTCGACAAAGACGCGCACCTTGGCCGACAGGTGGCGGTTTTGCGGGTACACCACGTGGATCGGCACCGGGTCCGTGGCCCATTCCGTCAGGATCGGCACCATGCGGCCGTCGGCCAGGTAGTCGGACAACGCAAAGGTCGTCATTTGCGTCACGCCCAGTCCCGCCAGGCCGGCCGCGATATACGCATTCGAATCATTGAGCGCGACCAGCGCCGGCAGTGGCAGCTGGATGCGTTCGCCATCGCGCGTAAAGTCCCAGTCAAAGACCTTGCCGGTCTTGGCCGAGAAATAGTTCACGCACACGTGGCGCACCAGGTCGCGCGGATGCTGCGGCACGCCGTAACGCGCCAGGTACGATGGCGCCGCGCACGTCGTGAAATTCAATGCGCCGATGCGGCGCGCGATCAGGGTGGAGTCGCCCAGCATGCCGCCGCGCACCGCGCAATCGACGCCTTCTTCGATCAAGTCGACCGGACGGTCGGAGCAGCCCAGTTCCAGCGTGATGTCCGGATAGCGGGCGAAAAAATCGGGCAGGGCGGGAATCAGCATGTCGCGCGCCAGTGCGCTGGGCGCATCGACGCGCAGCCGGCCCGTCGGGCTGAGCTTGGTGCGCGACAGTGATTCCTCGGCTTCGCGCACGTCGGCCAGGATGCGCAGGCACCGTTCGTAGTAGGCGGCGCCGTCGGCCGTCACACTGATTTGCCGGGTGGTGCGATGCAGCAATTTGACCGCCAGCGCGGTTTCCAGCGACTGGATCAGGTTGGAGACGGTCGCTTTCGGCAACTGCATGTTTTCCGCCGCCCGCGTGAAGCCGCCGGCGTCCACCACTTGCACGAACACTTCCATGGCCTGTAATTTGTTCATCTGACAACTTCCATGATTGTTCAACTATTACATGGCAATTGACCACGTTGATTGTTCGGAATTTTGAACAATCAATTCGCGATTGCCATATTTAACAGATTCTAGTTCAAGTTTATAGTTCATGCACTGGAACAAAGATTTGCTTTCTCCAGTTGCCAATTGAGGAGTTGACCATGAAACGTCTGGATGGAATTGTTGCTATCGCCGCGATCGCGCTGAGCGCACTGGCATTGGGCGGCATGGTGGTCACGGATGAGTACGCGGCCGCCGCACGCACGGAAGCCCAGGGCATGATGGCCCTGACGCATGAAGTGTCGGGCGGGCAGGTGCAACTGGTGCCGGCCAGCTTCAATGGCACGATGACGGCCTCGGCGTCCGCCTCTGCGGCAGTGCAGCAATGATGGCGGCCCAGGCCATGGAACAGGGCGTGCCTGTCCGGCTGAAAACCAAGGAACTGGAAGTGCAGGGCGCGTCCGGTCCATTGGGCGCCCGGCTCTACATCGCGGCGGACGCGCCGGCGGTGAAGCGCGATTCCCTGATCGTGTTTTTCCATGGCGGCGGCTTTGTCGCGGGCGACCTGGAAGAAGCCGATGAATTCCTGCGCAGCCTGGTGACCTGTGATCCACGCCATGTTGTCTTGGCCAGCAATTACACCTTGGCCACCACCAGCCCGTTCCCGGCCGCGGTGGAAGATGCGCACGCGGTGCTGTTGTGGGCAAAAAAGAATAAAGCCAGGTTGAACTGGACCGGCAAACGCATGCTGGTCGCCGGCATCGAAGCCGGCGCCAACCTGGCCGCCGTTTGCACGCTGATGGCGCGGGACCGGGGCGGTCCTGCGCTCGGCGGGCAGATTTTAATCATGCCGATGCTGGACCCGGGGCTGACCACGGGGTCGATGCGGGAAATGCCGACCTGCAGCTATAAAGCGCAGGCGGCCGATGTGTGCGCCGCCGGATACCGGGGCTACCTGCCGAACGCGGCGGACCGTACCCATCCGTATGCCTCGCCGCTGCAGTCGAGCCGGCTGAAAAACCTGCCGCCGGCGCTGATCCTGTCCGCCGAAGACGATCCGCTGCGCGATGAGGCCGAACAATATGGCGCCAAGCTGATTGCCTGCGGCATCAAGACCACGGTGCGCCGCTTGCCGCCGACGCCGCTGCCCGATGTGGAAGCGCGCAACGAATGTGCCTGTAAAACCTTTGCGCTGGCGGAAATCGCCGGCTTTGTCGCCAGCCTGGATGGGATGGAGGTCCCTCCGCCAGCGGTGTAGTACCTAACGAATTTAACGAATTCAGCCAGTTCCGCCGACCTGTTTTTTCCGCGCCACGCGCGCGGCGGGGGACGCTTTTGCCCAAAGATTTTCATACAAAAAGGAAAAATTATGAAAAGCCCGAAAACCCACTCGATCAACCTGGCCGACAAAGTGCGGCCGATGATGGCCGCACTGGCCGTGGCAGGCTTGGCAGCCGCGTCCCTGGCTGGTTGCGATACCGCTAACAGCAAGACCCAGGAAGCCGCGCCGGCCGGTCCTCCGATCTCGGCCGCGACCGTGGTGGAAAAAGCCGTCACGGAAACCCAGGAATTCTCCGGCCGCCTGGAAGCCATCGAGCGCGTGGAGATCCGTTCCCGCGTGTCCGGTTTCATTACCGCCGTCAATTTCAAACCAGGCAGCGAAGTCAAAAAAGGCGACGTGCTATTCCAGATCGATTCCCGTCCCTACCAGGCGGAATTGTCGCGCGCGGAAGCGGCCGCCCACTCGGCCCGCGCCAAGGCCGAACTGGCGAAACTCGAATTGACGCGCGCGGAAAAGCTGCTGGCCGACAAAGCCATCGCCCAGCGTGAATACGATGAAAAAGCCTCCAGCCTGAAAGAACTCGACGCCAATACCCGCGCCGCGCAAGCGCAGGCGGAATCGGCGCGCCTGAACCTGGCGTACACGCAAGTGACGTCGCCGATCAATGGCCGCGTGTCGAAAGCCGAAATCACCCTGGGCAACCTGGTGGACGGTTCTGCCGTGCTGACGTCGGTGGTCTCCACCGACAAGATCTACGCCAGCTTCGATGGCGATGAAGACACGTATTTGCGTGTCGGCGCCTTGGCCCAGAAGGGACATGCCGTCATCGTCAAGGTCGGCCTGGCCAATGAAACCGGCTTCCCGCATGAAGGCAAGCTGGAATTCGTCGACAACCGCCTCGATCCGCAAACCGGATCGGTGCGCATGCGCGCCACCTTCGCCAACGAAGACCGCACGTTGGTGCCGGGCCTGTTTGCCCGCATCCAGCTGGGCGGCGCCGGCGCCGGCAAGCCAACCGTCTTGATCAACGAGCGCGCCGTGGGCACCGACCAGAACCGCAAGTTCGTCTACGTGGTCAGCGCCGACAGCAAGGCCGAGTACCGTCCTGTGGTACTGGGCCCGGCTGCCGAGGGCATGCGCGTGGTGCGCGACGGCCTGAAACCGGGCGAAAAAATCGTGGTCAACGGCTTGCAGCGTGTGCGTCCCGGCGCGCCGGTGACGGCGCAAATGGTCAATATGGATTACGACCCGCTGGCGCCGCAAGATCCGAAGCAAGCCAAACCGTCGCCGAAAAAAGATGAAAAGGTCGCCGCTGCTGAAACCAGCACCGGCACGGCCAAGCAATAAGGACCGAACATGAAATTCTCCCGATTCTTTGTCGACAAGCCGATCTTCGCGGCGGTGCTGTCGATCCTGATATTCGTGGCGGGGCTGATATCGATTATCAAGCTGCCGATTTCCGAATACCCCGACGTGGTGCCGCCCTCGGTGGTGGTGCGCGCCATGTACCCTGGCGCCAACCCGAAAGTCATTGCGGAAACCGTGGCCGCGCCGCTGGAAGAACAGATCAACGGCGTGGAAAACATGCTGTACATGTCGTCGCAAAACACGTCCGATGGCGCGCTGGCGCTGACCGTCACCTTTAAAATCGGCACCAATGTCGAGCAGGCGGAAACGCAAGTGCAAAACCGCGTGCAGCGCGCCTTGCCGCGCTTGCCGGAAGAGGTGCGTCAAATTGGCGTGACGACCGTTAAAAGCTCGCCGAACCTCACCATGGTGGTCCACCTGGTGTCGCCGGACGGACGCTACGACGACCTGTACCTGCGCAACTACGCTGTGCTGAACATCAAGGACCACCTGTCCCGTATCCAGGGCATGGGTGAAGTCAACCTGTTCGGTTCCGGCGACTACGCCATGCGCGTCTGGCTCGACCCGCAAAAAGTGGCGGCGCGCGGCATGGTGGCGTCCGACGTGGTGGCGGCGATCCGCGAACAAAACGTGCAGGTGGCGGCGGGCGTCGTGGGCGCAACGCCGAACAAGGGCGCTGAATTCCAGCTGACCGTCAATACCCAGGGCCGGCTGAATTCGGTCGAGGAATTCGGCGACATCATCGTCAAGACCAATGCCGACGGCGCCCTGACGCGCCTGAAGGATGTGGCCCGCGTGGAGCTGGGCTCGAACAGTTACGCCTTGCGCTCACTGCTGAATAACAAATCAGCGGTGGCAATTGGCATCTTTGAAGCGCCGAACGCGAATGCGTTGCAGCTGTCGGCCGACGTGCGCGCCAAGATGGAAGAATTGAAGAAAGACTTCCCGCAAGGCGTGTCGTATGACGTGGTGTACGACCCGACGCAATTCGTGCGCGAATCCATCAAGGCCGTGATCCACACCTTGCTGGAAGCGGTGGCGCTGGTGGTGATCGTGGTGATCGTGTTCCTGCAAACCTGGCGCGCGTCGATTATCCCGCTGCTGGCGGTCCCGGTCTCGATTGTCGGCACCTTTGCCGTCATGATGGGCTTTGGCTTCTCGATCAACACGCTGTCGCTGTTCGGGCTGGTGCTGGCGATCGGTATCGTGGTCGACGACGCGATCGTGGTGGTGGAAAACGTCGAGCGGAATATCGCCAATGGCTTGTCGCCGCGCGACGCCACGATCCAGGCCATGAAAGAAGTGTCCGGCCCGATCATCGCGATTGCGCTGGTGCTGTGCGCCGTGTTCGTGCCGATCGCGTTCGTATCCGGCCTGTCGGGCCAGTTCTACAAGCAGTTCGCGCTGACCATCGCGTTTTCGACCGTGATTTCGGCGTTCTGCTCGCTGACCCTGGCGCCGGCGCTGGCGGCCACCTTGCTGAAACCGCACGACGCGCCGAAAGATGCGCTGACCCGTGGCATGGACCGCGTGTTCGGCGGCTTCTTCAACTGGTTCAACCGCTTCTTCAACCGCGCATCGACCCGCTATGAAGCCGGTGTGCAGGGCGTGTTGCGCCGCAAGAGCGCGGCCATCGTGGTGTACGTGGTGCTGGCGGCATTGGCCGGTGTGGTCTTTAAACTGGTGCCGGCAGGCTTTGTGCCGGCGCAGGACAAGCAATACTTGATCGGCTTCGCGCAGTTGCCGGACGCCGCTTCGCTGGAGCGCACCGACGCCGTGATCCGCCGCATGTCGGACATCGCCAAGGAAATCCCCGGCGTGGAATCGTCGGTGGCCTTCCCCGGCCTGTCGATCAACGGCTTTACCAATGCGCCGAACGCGGGCATCGTGTTCACCACCTTGAAACCGTTCCACCAGCGTACCGGCAAGGGCGAATCCGGCGAAGCGATTGCGGCGGAAATCAACAAGCGCATGGGCGCCGTGCAAGACGCGTTCATCATGGTGTTCCCGCCGCCGCCCGTGAATGGCCTGGGTACGACCGGTGGCTTCAAGATGATGATCGAAGACCGCGACAACCTCGGTTACGACGAACTGTATAAAGCCGTACAGGCGGTGCAAATGAAGGCCTGGCAAGATCCGCAGCTGGCCGGCGTGTTCTCCGGTTTCCAGATCAACGTGCCGCAATTGTTTGCCGACGTCGACCGCGCCAAGGCGAAACAGCTGGGTGTGCCGCTGGCGAACATTTACCAGACCCTGCAAATCAACCTGGGCTCGCTGTATGTCAACGACTTCAACCAGTTTGGCCGTACCTACCAGGTGCGGGTCCAGGCGGACGCGCCGTTCCGTTCGCAGGCCGAGCAGATCGCCCAGCTGAAGGTGCGCAATGACAAGGGCGAAATGATCCCGCTGTCGTCGCTGATGCGCCTGAAGGACAGCTATGGCCCGGACCGCGTGCAGCGCTATAACGCGTATGTCGCCGCCGAAATGAATGGCGCCGCCGCGCCGGGCATTTCGTCCGGCCAGGCCCAGGCCGCGCTGGAAAAAATCGCCAGGGAGACGCTGCCGAAAGGGATCAGCTACGAATGGACCGAGTTGACGTACCAGGACATCTTGTCCGGCAACACGATGATTTATGTGTTCCCGCTGTGCGTGCTGCTGGTGTTCCTGGTGCTGGCGGCCCAGTATGAAAGCTGGACCCTGCCGCTGGCGGTGATCCTGATCGTGCCGATGTCGATCCTGTGCGCGCTGGTTGGCGTCAAGGTGACGGGCGGCGATAACAATGTGTTCACCCAGATTGCGCTGTTTGTGCTGGTGGGACTGGCGTCGAAGAATGCGATTCTGATCGTGGAATTCGCCCGCGAACTGGAAGACCATGGCCGCACCGTGCTGCAAGCCGCGTTGGAAGCATGCCGCCTGCGTCTTCGTCCGATCCTGATGACGTCGATCGCGTTCATCATGGGCGTGGTGCCGCTGGTGTTCTCGTCCGGCGCGGGTGCGGAAATGCGCCATGCGATGGGTGTGGCGGTGTTTGCCGGCATGCTGGGCGTGACCTTCTTCGGCCTGTTCCTGACGCCGGTGTTTTATGTGCTGCTGCGCACGCTGGCGCAAAAAATGACCAAGAAATCCCATGTGGCCGCGCCAGTGGCCACGGAACTGGAAGGGACCAAATAAATGAGTATTACTGCGACTATGACTGCAAGGGGCGTTGCGCCCGCAGTTTCCATGTTGATGGCGGCGCTGCTGCTGACCGCGTGCGCGGCGCCTGAATTCAAACAGCCGGACGTGGGCGCGCCGGCCGCGTTCAAGGAAGCGCAATCGGCGCCAGCCAGCGCCGGTGGCGTGGTCACTGCGGCCGACGGCACCCGCTGGAAACAGGCGCAGCCTGCCGAGCAGCAGCCCCGTGGCGAGTGGTGGCTGGCATTCAACGATCCTGCCCTGAACGGCCTGATTACGGAAGCCACCAAGGCCAACGCCAACCTGGCCGTGGCGGCGGCCCGTGTCAAGCAGGCGCGCGCCATTGCCGGGATTTCCGAATCGGCGCGCATGCCGCAAGTCGGTGTCGGTGTCGGCGCGCAGCGTTCGCGTGCCTCGGCCGCTTCGCTGGGGCTGCCGGCCGGCAGCCCGGTGGCGCCGCAGACGTCGTACAGCGCCAACTTGACCGCCAGCTATGAGGTGGACTTGTTTGGCCGCGTGTCGTCCGACATCGCCGCCAGCCGCAGCGATGCGCAAGCCACGGAAGCCAATTACCGTTCCGTGCTGCTGGCCCTGCAGGCCGACGTGGCGCAGGCGTACTTCCGCCTGCGCGCCACCGATGCGGAATTGGCAACGTTGGATCAGACCGTGCGGCTGCGCGAGGAAAACGTCAAGGTCAACCAGCGCCGCTTCGACCTGGGCGACATTGGCGAATTCGACCTGGCGCGCGCCAAGACGGAACTGGCGACGTCGCGCGCCGAAGCCATTGGGCTGCAGCGTCAGCGCGTGACCACCGAACATGCGCTGGCCGTGCTGCTGGGCCAGCCGGCGGCGAACTTCACTGCCGGCGTCTCGCCGCTGCAGGATGGCGCGCTGCTGCCGGCGATCCCGGCCGGCTTGCCGTCGGCGCTGCTGGAGCGCCGTCCCGACATCGTGGCGGCGCAGCGCGCGATGGAAGCGGCGAATGCCCGCATCGGCGTGGCCCGCTCGGCCATGTTCCCGGCGCTGACCATCAGCGCCAATGGCGGCGGAGCAGCCGGCGCGTTTGCCGACGTCTTTAAATGGAGCAGCCGGTCGTGGGTGCTGGGCGCGCTGATGTCGATGCCGCTGATCGACGGTGGCCGCAACAGCAATAATGTGTTGCGCAGCGAAGCGGCGCTGGAAGAGTCCGTGGCCACCTACCGCGGCAGCGTGTTGAACGCGTTTGCCGAAGTGGAAGACAACCTGGCGGGCTTGCGTATCCTGTCCGGCCAGACGCGGGAAATCGACGATGCGCTGGTGTCGGCGCGCCGCTCGGCCGACCTGGCGCAAAAGCTGTACGCGGCGGGCCGGTCCAGCTACCTGGACTTGCTGGACGCGCAGCGCAACCTGGCGCAGGTGGAGCGCAACGCCGTGCAATTGCGGGGCAACCGCGCCGTCACCACGGTGGCGCTGATCCGCTCGCTGGGCGGGGGCTGGGACAGTACCGGCGCCGGCGCGAAATAAACCGCGACGCCATGTAGCGGTGCATCGCAGCGCCAGGCGCCTTCGGGCGCCTGGCGTGCTACAGTGACGGTTCCCCCGTGTTTGCCGTCACTCCATGAAAGTCAAAACCCACCTGGTGTTGCTGGTCGTGGTCGTGCTGACGCCGGTGATCGTGTTTTCCGCGCTGGTGTTGAACATGCTGGTGTCGCGCGAGCGGGAAGCGGCCATGCGCAGCATGCATGAGCTGGCGCGCGCCGCCGTGCTATCGATGGATATGCAGATGATGCGGGCGCAGGCCGGCGTGCAGGCGCTGGCGGCGTCGCCCAGCCTGGCGCGCGAAGATTTTGCCGCGTTCTATCTTGAAGCCAAGGCCGCCGTGGACCAGGAGCCCCTGTATGTGGCGCTGCTGGACCAGCACGGACAGCAAGTCTTCAATACCGTGCAGCCCTATGGCATGGCGCTGCCGCCGCCTTCCGGGGTCAGCACCCTCAACGTGCGCGAAGTGCTGGCCGGCGGCAAACCGCGCGTTTCGAACTTGATCCTCGGCACCACCACCGGCCAGTTCCTGGTCTCGATGGAGCGCCCCGTCATGGCCCGCAGCGGCACCCGTTATGTGCTGGGCGTGTGGATGTTTGCCCGCGACCTGTCGGGCCTGCTGCCGGCCGACGGCGTGCCGCCCGGCTGGCTCATTTCCGTGCTCGACCGTAACGGCGTGACCCTGGCGCGCAACCAGCGGCCGGAACAGTTTGTTGGTTCCGAACCCGTGCCGGAATTGAAAAAAGTATTGATGGGGCCGGAGAAAAGCGAATTCCGCGCCCTTAACCGGGCCGGACAGGAGATGTACGGCGTCAATGACCGTTCCTCCCTGTCGGGCTGGACCGTTACCGTCGGCGTGCCGGTGACCGATTATGAACAGGCCGCGGTACAGGCGAAAACCCTGACCGCGTTTGGTTTCCTGTTTGCCATTGCGTGCGCGATGGGCGGCGCGCTGTTCATGATCCGCCGCTTGGTGCAGGGCACGCGGCGTATTGCCCAGGCGGCGGAAATGCTGGGCGAGGGCAAGGCGCCGCCGGAGGCCCGGCTGGAAATCGCCGACTTCCAGGAAGTGCACGCGCGCCTTGCCCGCGTGGCGGAGCGGCTGGCGGCGGCGGAAGCGGAGCGCCGCGCCCACCTGGACTTCACGCAACAGGCCAAGGAACAGGCGGAAGCGGAAAACCGCGCCAAGGATGAATTCCTCGCGATGCTGGGCCATGAATTGCGCAATCCGCTGGCGCCCATCAGCGTGGCCGCGCACCTGCTGGGCAAGCCGGACCTGAGCCCGGAACGGGCCCGCGCCGCCAGCGCCGTGATCGGCCGCCAAGTGCAGCACATCAACCGGTTGCTGGAAGATTTGCTCGATGTGTCGCGCGTGACGCGCGGCATCGCGGACTTGAAACGGGAGCCGGTGGCATTGCATGACGTAATCCATGCGGCGCTGGAACAGGTGCGCTGCATGGCCGAGGCGCGCCATCAAACCATTTCCCATGAAGTGCCGGATGCGCCGCTGGTGGTGCTGGGCGACTGTGCGCGGCTGGTGCAAATCGTCTGCAACCTGTTGCACAACGCGGCGAAATACAGCCATGACGGCGGCGCGATTGCCTTGCGGGTGCGGCGGCAAGGGGCATGGGTGATGATCGAAGTGGCCGACCAGGGCATGGGCATCGCCGCGGAATTCCTGCCGCGCGTATTTGACTTGTTTTCACAAGGCAGCCGGGGCATCGACCGCCGCCAGGGCGGGCTCGGCATCGGGCTGGCGCTGGTGCGCAGCCTGGTGCTGCTGCACGGCGGCGATATCGCCTGCCACAGCGCGGGGCCGGAGCAGGGCAGCACGTTTATCGTGCGCCTGCCGCTGGCGCAGGAGGGCGGCGCCAACGCCTTGCCCGCCGACCCGCCGCGCTGAAGCCGGCGGGGCAAGCTCACTGCACGCCGTGCATGCCGTAACGCGCCGCGATCGTGTAGACCGTCCCTGAACGCACCATCTCTTCCAGCGCCGCCATCAACTGGTCCTTCACCGCGGGCGCCGTGCGCTTGCGCGACAAGCCGAGGTGGTACGTGATTTGCTGCACTTCCCCCACTTGCCGCAAGCCCGCATCGCCTTCCCGCTGCATCAGCCAGATGCCCAGGTCTTTATTGATCACCACCACGGCCTTGCTGCCGTAGCGGCCCATGCGCAGTTTGCGCAGCGCCGTGTCATTGTCGATCTCCACCTGCAAGCGGGCATTGGGCGCCGCTTGCGCCAGCCGGGCCGCGACCGAAGATGTGCCGGAGGGGCCGAACGAGGCCACCGTGTATCCGGCCAGCAAGTCGGGCGTCGGGTCGCTCAGGGTACTGTCCTGCTGCGCGTACAGGACGTACGCGGAGCGGATCAGGGCGGGGCTCATGTGGAATAGTTGCCGGCGTTCCGGCAAATCCAGGATGGCCAATAACCCGTCCGCTTCGCCTTCCGTCACCATTTGCAGGGCGCGCCGCCAAGGGAATATTTCGATGGTGCATTGCGCGCGGACGGTTTCACAGGCGGTGTGCACGATGTCGACGAATGGCCCGGTCAGTTTGCCGTTTTCCATATGGATGAACGGCGGCCACGGCTGCGCAACAAAGCGCAGCTGCAGCGGCGGCGCCGCCACAGCAAGCTGGCAAGACCATGCCACTGCAATCGCGCCAGCCCGGCATGCCCAGCGGCCCATGGCCATAGCGCCTCCAATTTCTTGACCTTTAGTAACAATATAGGCCGTGCGGCGGTTGCGGGCAACCGTGTGACCGGATTGACACAGCCGCCGCACCGCTGCTTGCGGTCGTTGACTCCTCGCCATAGTATAAATTGACCGGAAGGTCCGGTTTACAATCATAACGACGGCACAGGGGGGCGGGATCATGAACCAATGGCTGCGGGCAGTGGCGTTATCCATCTCCGTTGCGGCAACCGCCGTGGCGGTGGCGCAAGACCAGCGCGGCACGGCCGACGAAGCGGTGGCGCTGGTGAAAAAAGGGGCGGCGTTCTATAAGGCCAACGGCAAGGACAAGCTGGCGGCGGAAATCAATGGCCGTTCCCCGCAATTCCAGGAAAAAGACTTGTACCTGTTCATGTCGCCGGCAGCGGGTGGCGCCCTGATTGCCCACGGCGCCAACGCGAAAATGGTCGGCAAAACCCTGGGCGACTTGCGTGATGTCGATGGCGTGAATTTCGTGCAAAAGTTCCGCGAAGTGGCCAACAGCAAGGAAGGCAAGGGCTGGGTCGACTACAAGTGGCCCAACGCCAAGACCGGCCAGCTGGAACAGAAGAGTACCTATATCGAGCGGGTCGACGACGTGTATATCGCGGCCGGTATTTACAAGGGTAAATAGCCCGCCGGGGGGGCCACGCTGTGTGCGCTGGCTAACCGTGGCGCACCGCGCATGGCGGTAGCATCGCCGTCATGCGCGACCCACTGAAAACCTACAAGGCCAAGCGGAACTTCGCTATCACGCCGGAACCTGCCGAAGGCGGCCAGGAAGGCGGAGAGCAGCGCGCGTTCGTGATCCAGAAACACTGGGCGTCGCGGCTGCACTACGACTTCCGGCTGGAACTGGACGGGGCCATGAAAAGCTGGGCGGTGCCGAAAGGCCCCAGCTACGATCCGCACGACAAGCGCATGGCGGTGCAGGTGGAAGACCACCCGATCGCCTATAACGATTTCGAAGGCACGATACCGCCGCACCAGTACGGCGCCGGCAAAGTCATCATCTGGGACCAGGGCACCTGGCAGCCGGAGGGCGACGCCCGCAAGGGCTACCGCGAAGGCCACCTGAAATTCACCTTGCACGGCCATAAAATGCATGGCCGCTGGGCGCTGGTGCGCATGAAAAGCCGGGGCGAAAAGCAGCCGGCGTGGCTGCTGATCAAGGAAAAAGATGAGGCAGCAAGGCCGGCGGATGAATTTTCCGTGGTCGATGAAATGCCGGACAGTGTGAAGGCGCTGGGGATGCCGGACGGTATGTCCGCCGGGACTGCTTCCGCGGGCAGGGCAGCGCCCAAGACAGCGGCCAGGCGTTCCCGCGCCTCCCGTCCGGCCAGACCGGGTCAGGCCGCCGCGGCCGAACCGGGGGAGGCGCGGAACGCCATGCCGGCCCTGCCCAAGGCGCGCCTGCCCGCCACCTTGGCGCCGCCGCTGGCCACCCTGGTGGACGCCCCGCCATCCGATCCGGACGACTGGCTGTTTGAAATCAAGTTTGATGGCTACCGCATCCTGGCCCGCATCGATGGCAAAGGCATCAGGCTGATGACCCGCAATGGCAATGACTGGACCCATAAACTGGAGCCGCTGCGCGCCGCCCTGGCGGAGATGGCGTTGCCGAAGGGCTGGTATGACGGAGAGATCGTGGTACACGATGACAACGGCCGTCCGGACTTCGGTTTGTTACAGCAGGCGTTTGATACAGCGGGCAACGGTGACATGGTGTACTTCGTGTTTGACGCGCCTTACCTCGATGGCCACGACTTGCGCGACGTGCCGCTCGAGCAGCGCCGCACCTTGCTGTACACCGTGCTGAAAGACCGGCCCAGCGACACGGTGCGCTACAGCGCCGAGCTGGACGCGCCACCGGCCGACATGGTGGCGGCCGCCTGCAAGATGGGGCTCGAGGGCATCATCGGAAAACGGCGCGATTCCACTTACGTGTCGCGCCGCACGCCGGACTGGATCAAGCTGAAATGCGGGCAGCGGCAAGAGTTCGTGATTGGTGGTTACACCGACCCCAAAGGATCGCGCCAGGGCATCGGTTCGTTGTTGCTGGGCGTGCAGGGCAAGGATGGGGCGCTGCATTATGCGGGCAATGTCGGCAGCGGTTTCAATGCGGATAACTTGCTGGCCTTGCGTTCGCAGCTGGAAAAACTGGCGGCGGATGCCAGCCCGTTCGCGCCCGGCCGCACGATTGCAAAAAAGGCGCACTGGGTCAAACCGAAGCTGGTGGCGGAAGTCAGCTTTGGCGAATGGACGCGGGATGGTTCGGTGCGCCACGCGGTATTCCAGGGCTTGCGGTCGGATAAACCGCCGCGCGCCATCACGCGTGAGCAGCCGGCCCATATCGAAGACCTGGCGCAGGCGGCCAAGCCGGCGCGCCGGCGACGCGGCGGCCATGCCACGGCCGCCGCGAACGCCACCGGCGATGCGAACGGCCACGCACACCGTGAAGCAGACCACAACGCAAACCACAACGCAAGCCGCGACGCAAACCGTGACGCCGACGACAGCGCCGGCCCGCTGCATGGCAACTTGCCGGACGACCTCACCGTGACGCATCCGGATCGCGTGATCGATAAAACCAGCGGCGCGCACAAGATCGACGTGGTGCGCTATTACGCGCTGGTGGGTGACTTGATGATGGCGCACTTGCATGCCCGCCCGGTGGCTCTGGTGCGGGCGCCGGCCGGTGTCGGCGGCGAATTGTTTTTCCAGAAGCACGCCGATGTGAAAAAGCTGCCGGGTTTAACACTGTTGAACCGGAAGCTCGATCCCCCCCACCCGGCCATGCTGGCCGTGGCCGACAAGCAGGGCTTGGCGTGGGCCGCGCAATGGAATGTGGTGGAAATCCATACCCAAAACGCCACCGCGCGCAGCTATGAAAAACCGAACCGCATGGTGTTCGACCTGGACCCGGGCGAGGGCGTGGCATGGGCGCAGGTGCGGGAAGCGGCGCAGTTGCTGCATGCCTTCCTCGAGGAACTGGGCTTGCCCGCGTTCTTGAAAACCAGCGGCGGCAAGGGGCTGCATGTGGTGGTGCCGGTCAAGCCGCACTATGACTGGGATACGGTCAAAGCATTTTCGCAGGCGGTTGTGGCGCGCGTGGCGCAGACCTTGCCGGACCGGTTTGCGTTGAAAAGCGGCCCGAAGAACCGGGTCGGCAAGATCTTTATCGATTACCTGCGCAACGGGCGGGGCGCCACCACGGCCTGCGCCTGGTCGGTGCGCACGCGGCCCGGACTCGGCATTTCCGTGCCGGTGGCATGGGATGAACTTGATGCGCTGAAAGGCGGCGCGCAATGGACGGTCCACAATGTCCATACCCGGCTCGATGTGGGGAATGCGCCATGGGACGGGTACGACGACAGCGCGGCCGGGCTGGCGGCCGCGATGAAAAAGTTGGCGTTTAAGCCGTAGGGCGGGTTTTACGGGGACGCCGAGTCAAACCCGCCATGCGTGCGCGGCGTTGACGCCGGCAGGCGGCATTGTAAATGCCGCCCTACGCCGCCGTGCGGGTGGCCCTGGTTGCGGTCTTCGGGCGCTTCGCCGCCGTGGTTTTGCGCGCCGCCGGTTTTTTCGCCGCCGTACGCGGCTTTGGCGGTGGCGCGTCTTCTTCCTCTTCTTCCTGCTCGTCATCGGCCGCCTTGCCCCGCTTGCCGCCGCCCAGGCTTTGCTGCAGCAGCGCCACGAGGTCCACCACATTGGCGCTGGCGCGCGGTTTCTTCGCGGGCGCCGCTTCCGTGATGCTCTTGGTCTGTTTCGCCTTGATCTTGCGCTTGACCAGCGCCATCACGTCTTCGCGGTAGGTGTCATGGTATTGCGACGGCTCCCACTCTTCCGTCATGCCATCGACCAGCGACAGCGCCATCTTGATTTCCTTGTCCGAAATACCGGCGGATTTCAGCGACCTCGCCGGTAATTTCAATTCATCGGTGTCACGGATTTCATCGGGGAAGCGCAGGGTATTGAGGATGATGGTGTCGCCTTCGCACAGCAGCGCGCACAGGTGCTGGCGCACGCGGATCACGACGGTCGCAATCGCCACGCGGTCCGCCTTGCGCAGCGTTTCGCGCAGCAGGGCATAGACTTTGTCGCCGCCACGGCCCGGCGTCAGGTAATACGGCGTGTCGTAATAGGTCAGCGGGATGTCCGCGGCGGGAACAAAGGCTTGAATGTCGATCGACTGCGTGGCTTCGACGTTGGCCTGTTTCAAGTCTTCGTCCGACAGCACCACGTATTCGCCGTCCTGGTATTCATACCCCTTGATGATGTTGTCCCATGCGACTTCCTTGCCGGTGCCCTTGTTATAGCGCTTGAAACCAATCGGGGAAAAATCGCGCCGGTCCAGCATCGTCAAATCCAGGTCGTGCTCTTGCACGGCCGAGTGCAAATCGACGGGAATGTGCACCAGGCCGAAGCTGATCGCGCCTTTCCACAGTGAACGCGCCGCCATGTCAGCCGCCTCCCACGCTGCCGGTCACCGGCAGCACGATGCCGCTGATGTAGCTGGAACAGCAGGGCGCCGCCAGGAACACATATGCGGGAGACAATTCTTCCGGCTGGGCGGGCCGCTTCATGTCGGTGGTGGCGCCGAATTCACGGATTTTTTCCGGCGTCTGGTCGGCTGGATTGAGCGGCGTCCACACCGGCCCCGGCGCCACGGCGTTGACGCGGATCCCCTTGTCCAGCAGGTTTGACGCCAGCGACATGGTGAAAGCGTGGATCGCGCCCTTGGTGGTGGAGTAGTCGAGCAGGTGGCTGGACCCTTTCAGGCCCACGACCGAGCCTGTATTGATGATGCTGCCGCCGCGCTGCAAATGCGGTTCCGCAGCCTTTGCCATATGAAAATAACCATAAATATTGGTTTTCATGGTCAAGTCGAAGCGTTCTTCCGACAACTCCGCCAGCGAGCCCGCGTGTTCCTGGAAGGCCGCATTGTTGACGAGGATGTCGAGCTTGCCGAGGTTGGCCACGGTGCGCTCGACCGCGTCCTTGCAAAAGGCCGGGTCGCGCACGTCGCCGGGAATCAGCAGGCAAGTCTGGCCTTCCGCTTCCACGTGGTGCTTGGTTTCCATCGCATCGTCGTGTTCTTCCTGCAAGTACACGATGGCCACATCGGCCCCTTCTCGCGCATACAGCACCGCCACCGCGCGGCCGATGCCCGAATCGCCGCCGGTGATCAGCGCCGCCATGCCGGCCAGCTTGCCGCTGCCGCAATAGTCCGGCGCGAGGAAGCGGGGTTTTAATTCCATCGTGCCTTCAATGCCGGGCTTGACCAGGTGTTGCCCGGGCAGAGGCGGGCTGGGCTGGTCGGTATGGCCGGTTTGCACGGCCTCCTTGTGGTCGCCGGACGGTCCCTGCAACTGGTCGCGGTGGTCTTGCTGTTGCTGGATTGCGCGCTGCTCGCTGCCAGCCGAGGTCGCCTTGTTTTCCGAATTCGGCATGGTGTCCTCCCTGTTCGTCAAAGGGACAGTATTCGGAGATGCTGCGGCGCGGACCGTGCGGGGCCGCACATTTTCGGACCTTCGGCAGGTTTATTTGTAGTTTTTAGAGCAAATAATATTGCTATTTATGAACATTATGGCAAACTGCTGGAATACGATACTTATAACAGGTATGGGGATAATGTCATGGCGACAGACACTGATAGCCAGGCCCAGCGGGTCGGCTTGTTCCTGAACCTCGCCAGCGAACGCCGCGGCGAGTTTCAAAGCGCTTGCGGCGAGCTTTTTAACCGCTTGCTGTTGGCTGAATCATTCGATGCGGCCCTGGTTGCGTTGGGCCGCCAGCCGGTCGATTTGCTGGTGATCGACCTCGACGGCTTCGAAGACCACGGCGACCTGGCGTCGGCTTCCGGCCTGGTGCGGGCCCGCATGGGCAAGCCGGTCCTGGTGTTGTGTCCCTATAACAAGACGTCGTGGCTGCCCGAATTGATGACGGCTGGTCCCCTGGCGTACCGCGTCAGCCCGATCCTGAGTACGGAAATGCAGCAAGCGGTCAGCTATGCGCTGACCGAGCCGCTCGATGCCGCCGCCGCCGCCCAGCAGCAATTGCTGGACAAGGAAAAGGAATTGCGCGATTTGCTGGCGGTGCAGCGCAATGTCCAGCGCGCGCTGACCGGCATGGACGAGCTGGCGCTGATGTCGAGCCAGATTTGCGTGGCCCTGTGCACTTTCCCTGGTGTGCGCCATGCGGCGCTGTTCCACATGAAAGAGCGCGGCAACCTGGTGCTGGAAGCGCAGGAATCGCGCAACCACCTGGATATGGCGCAATTGCTGGGCCGTACCGACCAGTTGCTGCAATTACCCGCCCATGAATCCTTCCCGCCGCTGCTGTCGGTCGGCACCGGCGAGCTCGTGCTGATGGATGCGCCGGAAAAAGCTGGCGACCCGATGCTGGCCATGGGCCTGCACGACCACGGCGTGCGCACCATGCTGGCGCTGCCGCTGCGCAGCGAAGCCGGCGGCCCGGTGCTGGGCGCGGTCAGCCTGATGTTCGACCGCCTGATCCACCCGTCGCGCGAACAATTCTCGTGCTTTGGCAGCCTGGCGCAATTCATCAGCTTTGGCCTGGCCATGAGCGAACTGAAGCATCAAAACGATGCGCTGGCCGGCCAGCTGACGCAAATCACCACCATCGATGCGTTGACGGGCGCGGTCAATCGCCGCCACGGCGAATCGCAGCTCGACAACGAAATCCGCCGCGCGCGCCGCTATGGCATTCCGCTGGGCGTCATTGCCTTCGATATCGACAACTTCCGCTCGGTCAACGACATTTACGGCTATCCGTGCGGCGACAAGGCGTTGCGCACCGTGGCCGCCACCGTGCAAGACCGGCTGCGCACCTCGGACACCCTGGTGCGCATGCGCGGCGAAGAATTCCTCATCATCGCCACCCACACGGCCGCCATCGATGCCTTGAAACTCGCGGAAAAGCTGCGCGAAACCATAGCCAACACGGAATTGCCCGGTTGCGACAATGTGACCATCAGCCTGGGCGTGGCGCAGGCGGGGCCGGAAGAGGGCGCCGCCACCTTGCTGGAACGCCTCGACGCGGCGCTGCACCGCGCCAAGCGGGCCGGGCGTAATTGCGTGGAATTGGCGATGGCGCAGTAAGCTTTCCGCTGATACCAGAGCCCACGTGTGCCGCGTTCGCGGCTGCGTGGGCTTTTTCATTGGTGATGGCGTTGTGGGGATGAAAATCCCTGTGATTTGACGTCGGATCAATGACATAATTGCAAGTAAGAAGGCTGACTGCAGCCAAGAGTTGCCAGCCAAACACGGCTTCCTGTCTCTCAACAGTTGACATTTAAATATTAAAATGAAAGCAATTATTACTGGCGGTAACCGGGGAATCGGGCTCGAAATCTCGAAAGTCCTCGTGAGTAAGGGATTTGAAGTGCATGTGATATCCCGTTCCGGCATCGCCGAGCCTCAGAAGGGAATGGTTTCGTGGACGGCTGATATTGCAGATTTCGAAAAGGTTCTACAGGTTGTCGACGAAATAGGCACGCCTGACGTGCTGATCAACAATGCCGGAATGATGAATGCCATGACGGCAAGTGACTACGGTTCCGACGAAATTCTCCACATACTCAACGTGAACCTGATTTCCACCGTACGGCTCAGCGTATGTTTGGCAGAACGGATGGCAGGTAACGGCGGAGGTCGTATCGTGAGTATGGGGTCGATTGCGGGCGAAATTGGTCACCCGGACATTTGGTACGGAATTTCAAAGGCGGGCCTCATGAATGCGATGCGCTCACTTGCGCGTACATATGGTGCAAGAGGCGTGATTGCCAACTCAGTTGCGCCGGGACCGGTCGAAACTGAAATGATGAAAAACATTCCACAAGAAAGAAAGACTCGCTTGATGGCGGCAACGATCAGTCAACGATTCTGCCTTGCTGAGGAGGTTGCAAGAACAGTCCGTTGGCTCGCAACGGACGCACCGGCGTTCATCAACGGGGACGTAATTGATATGAATAATGGCACAAATTACCGGTAACGTGCGTCGGCGGCTCTTATCGGCCAGGAGCTGCCTGCCGGAAGCAGTGTTTAAAAAAATTGAAACGAGATTTATTGATGTCCTTTGCAAGGCTGAGCCACGTCACGCTTCATCGTCCCGGAAGCGCGGTGAATGGAACCACTACAGTGCAGCGCGATTCCGCAGATTTCTTGGTGGATGGTGAGTCGCTATTAGCCCGTCTTGTCAAGATGAATGGCGGACATGGCGACTTCATGGGGTGTTTCGTGCACGGTTTTGCCGATGCTAAAGCACAAGCCTTAAGTGAACTCTTGCTCGAGAAATTTGAGCAGCGTCGAGTCGGCATATACATTTGTCCAGAATGCGGCGATATCGGATGCGGAAGATTTTCGGTTATGGTGGAGCGGCGAGCCGATGAGGTAATTTGGTCAGAATTCGCCTATGAAAATGGCTACGAAGAGCCCTGGATATTTGAAAAAATGGGGTCGTTCCGGTTCGAGTCTTCGCAGTATGAAAAGGCTGTTCGTCAGTCTGCAGAGATTTAAATGGATGTCTCTATTCGGCCCAAAGCAGCCCCTCAACTTAACTTGTTTTGAAAATGAAAACTTTGCATAATATTCTTTTACTGATGACTATAGGATTGTCTGCTTCGGGCGCTCCTGCTATGGCGCAGTCGTTCAACCATTTACTACCGATTACTCCCGTTACTAGGCCGGGACCAGGTGATCCAAACTGTGCAAAGCCAACCTATCCTAAAACGTCCATTCGAAATGAAGAGCAAGGTCGCGTTGTTGTCGCATATCTTATCGACGCAGAGGGTGCCATTTTGGACAGTAAGGTTGTTAAGTCATCTGGTTTTCGCGAGCTCGACAAGGAAGCTTTATATAGCATTGCTAAATGCCAGTTCAAACTTCCTGCCGATGCAACCGAGCCTCGTTGGATGCAGATGACCTACGTATGGTCGCTCCAGTAAGCTACGCGTCCTTTCGGCCAGTACCGGACGAACAAAAAATGAAAGCATTCATGGAAGCGATTTATTTGGCGATCACAAAGAAGGGGCTTGAAAAGGCGCTGGAAGTCTGCGCTGAGACTGGCGCGACTGTCTGGTGTGGTGCTGACACGATGTCAGAAGGCGAGTTCGATTCTCATACCGGCCCGGCCGTGTCACGGTTTAGCTATTCGATAGATGAAACTGACGACTTGGCTGGTGCAATCGAGACTGTCCGAGAACACCATCCTGAAGCTGTGATTTGGGTCGAAGCGGAATCTTGACCTTGTGCTTTCGGTCAAAAGCCGCCGCTCGGAATTTTACTCACATGATTAATCGCCTTACCTCGTTCACTGCCCTTATTGCACTTCATCTTACTTGTGCGGCGCTTCCGAAAGGTGCCCCGCCACCAACGCCAATGTCCTTTGGTGGCGATTATTGGAATTGTGTTCTTCCCGTTAAAATAGTCATGAGAGGCCCATCGATCGGCTATATGGCCACGGATTTGGCTTCAAAAGTAGTGAGTCAATTTAGGAAAGGCGCTAATGTTAGGGTGCTTCAAGTTCGTGATGTGGTTCTAGAGCCGGGCATTGCAGAAGTAACGCACGACGATTTCGAGCACAATGACATTGGCTTGTCCGTTGGAACTGAAGTGTATGCGTTGGCGGAATGGGAATTTCTGTATTTCCACGCGTGGGTAAATGGGCTTGAAATTGATGGCGGCCTACCGCTAGGCGATGATTCTTATTTCAAATTCATTGAAATTCCCAAAGTTGAACGCTGGGTTCTTCTTCAACATGAACTCCCGCCAAAGGCGAAGAGTTGGGTAAAGTATAGCGATGCCCTTCGGGATGACCGCGTAATACAGGGCTGTACGCGTATTCAGGATCACTGATTAGCATGGTCGAACGCAGTCAGGTAGCGGCCATTACCAGCCGTTCGAGTTCGGGCAGAAAGCAGGGCGTTCAAGCGAGCGTGAGTCCAGCGTTTGTTGTATATTACACAATTCCCGCCTACACTGAGCCGGCAACGAAGTCTCACGTACCTGACCGCCTTTCACGGATTCTATTTGCCGCCTAACTTGACGCAGAACAGATGGCTCAAGCATGGATGCGGCTTGCAGCCGATTCGCTTACCCAGGTTATGCAGACAAGCTGTCGGGATAGGTAGAAATTTTTTCACCCTAATTGAAATTAAATGACAAGCATTTTCTATATGGAGCGCAGATGCAGGATTTAAGCAATCTGCCGAAGGATGTACTCGTTAATGTGCCGGCCAATTTACCTGTTTCACAAGATGATGGGGCATGCAATCATCTAATGGAAATGCTGATGCCTTCTGTCGAACTGCCGTCAACATCAGGAAATACGGTTAATCTCGCCACTCAATACGGTTGGGTTGTTCTCTATTGCTACCCAATGACAGGACGTCCCGGCGTACCTATTCCTGATGGTTGGGCTGCCATCCCAGGAGCAGCCGGGTGCACTCCTCAATCCTGTTCTTTCCGTGACAACTATGAAGAGATGGAGTTACTCAAGGTAAAAGTATTCGGAATGAGCGCCCAAACTACGGCAGACCAGGTCGAAACGGTACAACGCCTGCATTTGCCATATCAGTTACTTAGCGATAATGCATTTTCATTTGCGGCGGCTTTGGGCTTGCCAACTTTTGAGGCTGGGGGTATGCGCTTATTGAAGCGTGTTACTTTGGTTGCTAAGGATGGAAAAATTGTGAAATGTTTCTATCCTGTCTTTCCACCTCACAGAAACGCAAGTGAAGTGCTTTCATGGTTACAAGTTCATGCTATTTAACTCGATATTCGACACCGACACCTTACGGTGCCGGTCAATTCAGCGTTGAGCGTCCGGTTCGGAGAAGAACGACTGACCGGTTTGGGGGGGCGGATTCAACCGGTCGAGGCAACACATTGCATGCGGATTTCCTGCCCCCGCGCGCCTGTCTGGTAAACCATCTGCCAACCATGTCTTTTCCTGTCTGTTTTTGCCTCCTTTTGTCTGTTTTTTGAAAAAGAAGACAAAAGAAGACAAAACCAGACAAGAAAAGACGGATATCCAGACTGTTTACCACACGGGCCGTGAGGGAACCCCAAGCCTTGCTCGCCGACGACGGGGCCGGCACTGGCGCGGCGGCATCACCGCCTGTTACACTTCCGCGCCATGCACTCCGATGCCAAATCACCCATCCCAGGCCTGCTTCACTGGCAGCACTTGCATTGCCGCGCCGGCAGCGGCGACGTGCCCGTGCACGTGCTGCGCTACGACCTGCAACAATACGTTCCCGGCGCCTTCGCGCAGGCCGGCGTCGCGTATCCGGCCGCGATGGACCGCTGCGTCCCGAAACGCCAGGCGGAATACCTGTTTGGCCGCGTTGCCGCCCGGCGTGCGCTGGCCGATCTCGGCTGGCCGGATGCCCAGGTTGGCACCGGTCCGCAGCGCGAACCGCTGTGGCCTGATGGGGGAGTGGGCGCCATTACCCACACCGATACCTTTGCCGCCGCCACGGCGCTCAGGGCAGGGCGGTTCAGGGGCATCGGCATCGACATCGAAGCCGCCCTGGCGCCGGAAGCCATGGCCAGCACCGAGCACTACGCGATGAATCCGCAGGAATTACAGGTGCTGCGCGCACAATCCGCACTCGCGTATCCGCTGGCGCTGGCGATCGCCTTTTCCGCCAAGGAAAGCATTTATAAAGCCCTGTTCCCCACCGTGGGCCGCTACTTCGGCTTCGAAGCCGTGCGCGTCGATGCGATCGATGTGATCGATGGCGGGCAGGGGATCTTGCAGTTCACGGTGATGGAAACCCTGTGCCCGGACTGGCGCGCCGGACACCGCGATCAAGCCAACTTCACCCCGCTGGACCCGCGCACGGTCTTGACCAGCTACGGCTGGTAGCCTCCCGCGAAATCCCCATCGGCAAAATGGAAATGTTAAATAATTGTTTACATTGGAAATGAGAATCAATATCATTCGCATTCCTTTAAAAACAACCAGATTCACATGTCCATCACGAGAACAATCCTGGCGACGAGTATTGCCGCCATGTGCAGCACGGCGCTGGCAGCGCCGTCCGGCCCAAGTGACGCCAGCGACGAGAAGGTCGTGATTGTCACGGCGTCGCTGCGCAACCATACGGCCGCCGCCGCACCCGCCTTCACTACCGTGATCACGGCGGAAGACATTGCCCGCGCGCCGGTCAACAGCATTGGCGACCTGCTGCGCGAAACCGTCGGCATCAATACCAGCAACGACGGGACCGGCCGCGACAGCATCCAGATCCGTGGCCTCGACAGCAAATACACGCTGATGCTGGTGAACGGCAAGCGCATTTCGTCGTCCGGCGCCTTGTGGCGTGGCGGCGATTTTGACTTTTCCTCCATTCCGCTCAGCAATATCAAACGCGTGGAAATCGTGCGCGGTCCGATGGCGGCGCTGTACGGTTCCGACGCCATTGGCGGCGTCATTAACATCATCACGAAACCCGCCACCCAGGCGTGGAGCGGCACGGTCACGGCCGACTACCGCGTGGTGGCCACCGGCGACGAAGGCACGTCGCGCCGCATCGGTGTCTCGGCGTCCGGCGCCGTCAGCGACGCGGTCAGCCTGGCCGTCAATGGCGATGTCCTGAGCCGCGACGCCTGGTACGCCACGTCCGCCTCGGACGCCACCCGCCCGGCACGTCTGGAAGCGAAGAAGGCGCAAAACCTCAGCGGCAGCGCCACCGTGCAACTGGCCGGCAACCAGTCGCTTGATATCGACCTGGCGTGGAACCACGACCACCGTCCGCGCGGCCTGTATTACTACGCGTTTTACCCGGCGTGGAATTTCGAAGCCAAGGACTTCCGCGAACAGGAAATCAACCGCCGCACCGGTGGCGTCACGCACCGCGGCGATTGGGGCGGCTTCACCACCACGGCCTTCATCACCAAGGAACTGGCCACCATCGACGACTTCAATAGCCGCTACGACAAGCCGCAAGACCGCGTGCTGAAGGAAGACAATACGTACGCGAAGTTCTACGGCAGCGGCAATGCCGGCATCCATACCATCACCGCCGGCGTCGATGTGCGCCGCCAGGTCATCAAGGATGCGCTGACCTATAAAACCTCGGGCCGCATCGGTATCGATTCCAAGGCGCTGTTCGCGGAAGATGAAATCGCACTGGCCGAGCGCCTGCACCTGACCCTGGGCGGCCGCTTCGACGATACCAGCACCTATGGCAGCCGCTTTACGCCGAAAAGCTATCTGGTCTGGCAAGACGGTAATGGCGTCACGGTCAAAGGCGGCGTCAGCAAAGCCTTCAAGGCGCCGGAAGCGTACCAGCTGAGCAAGGAGTACAGCATCGTCAGTTGCGGCGGCAGTTGCTACCTGTCGGGTAATCCTGACTTGAAACCGGAAACTTCCACTAACGTCGAACTGGGCTTTGAAGTGCACCGTCAAGGCTGGGATGTAACGGCGGCCGTGTTCCACAACGACGTCAAGGACTTGATCGTGGCGTATTACGACGCCGCGATTCCCGCCCGCCGCTGGATCAACGTGGCACAGGCGAAAACCAGCGGCATTGAGCTGCAGGGCGAAGTGGAGCTCGCGCAAGACTGGTCGGCCAGCGCCAACTTCACGCACTTGAACGCCGATTACACCGACGAAACCGGCAAGTCCGTCACGCCGGACAGCAAGCCGGAAAACATGGGCAAGGTCAGCCTGAACTGGAAAGCCACCGGCAACCTGACGGCCACCCTGTCCGCGCACTACACCGGCAAGCAGCTGTATGAAACCAGGGAATTGCCAGGCTATACCCGCGTCGATGCCGGCGTCGTGGCAAAAATCGACCGGCACTGGACCGTGCGCACCGGCGTGAAAAACCTGACCGGCGTCGACCTGGAAGAGAAGAACAAGTCGTTCGCCTATAACGAATTGGGCCGCAACTACTACGTCAGCGCGACCTACGGCTTCTGACGCCGGCCATACCAGCAATACCAGCGATACCAGTAACACCGGCAGCTTCTGCCCCCCGCCAGCCCTCCCGCCAGCAACACTCCCAAACCCACACCCGCCAGCCACCGCCAGCACCTACCTGAATCGAGAGGTAACGATGGCAACGACACTATTCATGTCGCCGCATCGCAGCGTCCGTGCGCATGGCGTCGCCGCGCGTATTGTGACGCCGGCGGCCAGCGGCCACCAGCTGCAGCACGAGATCGACCAGGCATTGCACCGCGCCCGCGCGGACGGCATTGCCAACCCGGTCGTGATTGGCGCACTGCCGTTCGACTCCACCCGGCCGTCGGCGCTGATCGTGCCGCAACAGGTGGAATTCTTTGACCGTGAAGCGCGCAACAGCGCCGGCCGCCCGATCGCCGCGATGCCGGCCATCCGCTCGGCGCACAGCGTGCCGGGCGAAGACCGCTTTAAACAAGGGGTACGCCAGGCCGTGGCCAATTTCGGCCTGAGCGATATCCGCAAAGCCGTGCTGTCGCGCGTACTGGACGTGGAGCTCGATGGCGAGCTCGATGCGGCCGGCATCTTCAACCGGCTGGCGGCGCAAAACCCGTCCGGCTACCAATTCCGCCTGCCGCTGGCGGACGGCTCGGAACTGGTCGGCGTCAGCCCGGAGCTACTGGTGCGCAAGGAGGGCGCGCGCCTGTATTCCAACCCTCTGGCCGGCTCCGCACGCCGCCAGCCAGACCCGCGGCAAGACCGCGCCACCGGCAATGCGCTACTGGCCTCCGGCAAGGATACCTATGAACACCGGCTGGTGACGGACGAGATCCGCCGCGTGCTGGCGCCGCTGTGCCGCGAACTCACGATACCCGCCGCGCCCTCGCTGCTGACCACCAGCGCGATGTGGCACCTGTCGACGCAAATCCACGGCGTACTGGCCGACCCCGCGCAAACCGCGCTGCAACTGGCCGCCTTGCTGCATCCGACACCGGCCGTATGCGGCTTCCCCACGCGCGGCGCGCGCAAGCTGATCGACCTGGTGGAACCGTTTGAACGGGGCCTGTTTGCCGGCGCGGTCGGCTGGTGCGATGCGGACGGCAATGGCGAATGGGCCGTCACCATCCGCTGCGGCCAGGTGCACGGCAACCGTATCCGCCTGTTCGCCGGCGCCGGCATCGTGGCGGAATCCTGCCCCGAAGCCGAGTGGGCGGAAACCCAGGCCAAGCTGCAAACCATGTTGCGCGCGCTGGATATGCAGGAGGCGGCATGAAGCGCATTCCATTCACGCCATGGCCGGACGCCGCCGCGCAGCGCTACCGCGAACTGGGCTACTGGACCGGCGCACCGTTGACCGCCATGCTGGCGCAACAGTGCGCGCGCAACCCGGACGCCACGGCGATCCTGTGCGGCGAGCGCGGCGTCACCTACCGCGAACTCGATGCGCAATCGTCAAGCCTGGCGCGGGCGCTGGCGCGGCGCGGCCTGGGGCAGGGCGATACGGCGCTGGTGCAACTGCCGAACGTGGCGGAATTTTATGTGGTCTTCTTTGGATTGCTGAAGGCCGGCGTGGCGCCCGTCAATGCGCTGTTCAGCCATCAGCGCCTGGAGTTGCAGTCCTATGCGCAGCAACTGCAACCGCGCCTGTTGATTGGCGCCAGCGCGCACGGCCTGTTCGGCGATGACGGGTTTATCCGCGAATTGCGGGCGGCGACGCCGCAACTGGAGCACGTGTTGCTGTTATCGGCTCCGGCCAATCCACCGCAGGGCGTGCAAGACCTGGCGCCGCTGCTGGCCGATATCCCGCACGACGGCCCCGCGCCGCACCCCACGCCGGCCTCCGAAGTCGCCTTTTTCCAGCTGTCCGGCGGCAGCACCGGCACGCCCAAGCTGATCCCGCGCACGCACGACGACTATTACTACAGCGTACGCCGCAGCGCGGAAATTTGCCGCCTGTCGCCCGCCACGCGCTACCTGTGCGCACTGCCGGCCGGCCACAATTTCCTGCTCAGTTCTCCCGGCGCGCTGGGCGTGTTCCATGCCGGCGGCGCGGTGGTGCTGGCGCCCTCGCCGGAACCGCTCAATTGCCTGCGCCTCATCGCGCGCCATGGCGTGACGATGGCGGCGCAGGTGCCGTCGGCCGTGGCGCTGTGGCTGCAGGCGGTGGACGCCAACCCGCCGCTGCGCCAGCAACTGGCGTCGCTGCGCCTGCTGCAGGTGGGGGGCGCCAGCTTTGCCGAGGCGCTGGCGCGGCGCGTGCCGCAAGTGCTGGGCTGCGCCTTGCAGCAAGTGTTCGGCATGGCCGAAGGCCTGGTCAATTACACCCGGCTGGACGACCCGCCGCACCTGGTCTATGCCACGCAAGGCAGTCCGATGTGCCTGCACGACGAAGTGCGCGTGCGCGACGCCGATGGCAACGACGTACCCGATGGCGCGACCGGCATGCTGGCCACGCGCGGTCCCTACACCTTCCGGGGCTACTACCAGGCGCCCGAACACAATGCGCGCGTGTTTGACGCGGACGGTTTTTATGCCACCGGCGACCTGGTGCAGCGCGGCGCGGACGGCTACCTGAAAGTGGTGGGGCGCGTGAAAGACCAGATCAACCGGGGCGGTGAAAAGATCGCTGCCGAGGAAGTGGAAAACCTGTTGCTCAAGCACCCCGGCGTGCTGCAGGCGGCGCTGGTGTCGGTGCCGCATCCGGCGCTCGGTGAAACCAGTTGCGCCTGCATTGTGCCGAAGCAGCCGGGCCTGCGCGCCGTGGATTTGCGCAAATACCTGCGCCAGCTCGGCATCGCCGAATACAAATTGCCGGACCGTTTCGACATGCTGGACAGCCTGCCGCTGACGGCGGTCGGCAAAACCGATAAACAGGCGCTGCGTGCGCTGAGAGGAAACCAACCATGACGATCCCCGCCATTGCCAACTACACCTTGCCCGCCGCGGCGCAATTGCCCGCCAACCGCGTGCGCTGGACGGTCGATCCACAGCGCGCCGTGCTGCTGGTGCACGACATGCAGGATTATTTCCTGCGCTATTACGGCGCCGACAGCCCGCTGCTGGCCACCGTGACCGCCAACATTGCGCGGCTGCGGCGCTGGGCCGATGCGCTGGGCGTACCGGTGGTGTACACGGCGCAGCCGACCGAGCAAAGCGCGGAAGACCGCGCGCTGCTCAACGACATGTGGGGCCCCGGCCTCACCACGGCCGACCCGGCATTGCAGCAAGTGACGGCCATGCTGGCGCCGGCGCCGCATGACACCGTGCTGACCAAATGGCGCTACAGCGCATTCCACCGCTCCGACCTGCACCAGCTGATGCGCGAATGGCGCCGCAGCCAGCTGGTCATCACGGGCGTGTATGCGCACATCGGCTGCATGACGACCGCGCTTGACGCCTTCATGCGCGACATCCAGCCGTTCATGGCGGCCGATGCGCTGGCCGATTTCTCGGAACGCGAACACCGCATGGCGCTCGACTATGTGGCGGGCCGCTGCGGCGTGGTGCTCGATACCGGCGCGGTGGTGGCGGCGGCGCGCCCGGCGCTGACGCGCGAATGGCTGCGCGAATCGCTGCTGCCCCGGCTCGAAGCGCACGACTTCCAGGACGACGACAACCTCACCGATTACGGGCTCGATTCGCTCGAAGTCATGAATGTGGTCGGGCAATGGGAGGCGGTGGGCGTGACCGTGGCGTTCGAGGAACTGGCCGCCGAACCGACCTTCGATGCGTGGTGGACGTTGCTGGCATCACGGCTGGCATCCCGATCGCTCCCGCAGCCGGACGGCGCGCAAGCCGGCCTGCTGGCCGCGTAAGGGGCGCGCGATGTTCCTCGGCGAGCAAAACAACCTGACCGATGCGCGGCCCGTGCGGCCGCCCGGACCGCCCGCCCTGCATTTCGAAGGGCGGCAAGTGTGGGTGACGGGCGCGGGGCGCGGCATCGGCTACCACGTGGCGATCGCGTTCCGCCAGCTTGGCGCGCGCGTGATCGGCATCGACCGGGCCTTCGATTCGGAACTGGGCACGCGCCACGGCAAGAAATACCCGTTCAAGACCGTGCGGCTCGATATCACGGACCGTGCGCAAGTGGCGCGGGAATGCGCGCAACTGTTGCTGGAAACACCGAGGATCGATGTGCTGGTCAACGCGGCCGGTGTGCTGCGGCTGGGAAAACTCGACACCATCAGCGCGGCCGACTGGCAAGCTTGCTTTGACGTCAATGTCGGCGGGGTGTTCAACCTGCTGGCCGAACTGGCGCCGCAATTCAAGCGGCAGCGCGCCGGCAGCATCGTCAACGTGGCGTCCAATGCGGCGCACGTGCCGCGCATGGATATGGTGGCGTATTGCGCGTCGAAATCCGCGCTGGTCAGCCTCAGCCACTGCGCCGCGCTGGAACTGGCGGAATTCGGGGTGCGCTGCAACCTGGTGTCGCCCGGTTCGACCGACACGCCGATGCTGCGCTCGATGCTTCCGGATGACGACGGCATGCGCCGCACCATTGCCGGCTTGCCGGGCCAATACAAGCTCGGCATCCCGCTGAAAAAGATCGCCACCGCGCGTGAAATCGCCAACACCGTGGTGTTCCTGGCCTCCGACCTGGCCAGCCACATCACGATGCAAGACCTGGTAGTCGATGGCGGCGCCACCCTGGCCGCATAAAAGCGCCGGAAGCCAGGAACCAGCCATCGCCCGCCAAGGCAAGCGGCCCGAAATGCGTAGGGCGGTTTCCGCCATGGCGGAAGCCGCCGCGCCAGCGTCGCCCGTACAGTAAAAGGAATGAAATGCAGTCAACCAGAACAACCCACGCAATAGCGGCCCTGGCCGCAGCCCTGCTGGCCGCCTGCGGCGCGGAGCGTCCGGCCGCCCCGCAAAACCAGCCAGCCGCGGCGCCAGCGCCACTGGCGGAAGTCGCCGTCGCCACCGCCATCGCCAGCGACGCCCCCATCCGCACCGAACTCCCCGGCCGCGTCGTCGCCCTGAAAATCGCGGAGGTGCGCCCGCAGGTGGCCGGCGTCATCGTGCGCCGCCACTTCGACGAAGGCGGCGATGTGCGCGCCGGCGATGTCCTGTACGACATCGATGCCGCCAGCTATGCGGCAAGGCGCGACCAGGCAGCCGCCGAACTGGCGCTGGAAAAAGCCGCGCTGGTCAACCTGCGCGTGATCGCGGAACGCTACCGCAAGCTGATCGACTCGAAAGTCGTGACGCAGCAAGACCACGACCTGGCGCAAGCCAATCATGAACAGGGGCTGGCCCGTGTGGCGTCGCGCGAAGCGGCGCTGCGGTCGGCGCAAATCGACCTGCAGCGCACGGAAATCCGCTCGCCGATTGCCGGCCGCGTGGGCCGCTCGGCCATTACCGAAGGCGCGCTGGTGGCGGCCGGCCAGCAGGAAGCGCTGGCGCGCGTGCAGCAGCTTGATCCCATCGTGGTCGATATCGCGCAATCGAGCCGGCAGGTGACGCAATTGCGCCGCCAGTTGCTGGCGGGCGGTGTCAGGCAGGGCAAGCGCGCCGTCACCCTGATCCTGGAAGATGGCAGCGCTTATCCGCACGCGGGCGAATTGAAATTCGCGGAGATGCAGGTCGATGCGAATACCGGCATGGTGGTGCTGCGCGCCCAATTCCCGAACCCGGACCGCTTGCTGGCGCCGGGCATGTACGTGAGGGCGCAGGTCGAGCAGGGCGTGCATGCCGGGGCGGTGCTGTTGCCGCAGCAGGCGGTGCGCCATGACGGCGGCGCGGCCAGCGCCCTGGTGGTGGACGCGCAAGGCGCGGTGGCGCGGCGTACGCTCGATGTCATCGGCATGGAGGGCGAGCACTGGGCCGTGCGCGATGGCGTGCGGGCCGGCGAACGGGTGGTGGTCGAAGGCGGCATGAAGGCGGCGCCGGGGGCGCGCGTGCGCGCCGTCGAATGGCAGGCTGGCAAGGGCGGGAGAAAATCCGCCGCGCCGGGCTTTGCCGCCGCGCAGGGATAAACCAGCATGGTTTCCAAATACTTTATCGAACGCCCGATCCTGGCCTGGGTGCTGGCCGCCATCATCATGCTGGCCGGTGTGCTGGCGCTGATGCGCCTGCCGGTGGCGCAATACCCGGACATCGCGCCGCCGTCGGTGCGGGTGACGGCGTCGTATCCCGGCGCGTCGGCCCGCGTGGTGGAAGACACCGTCACGCAAATCCTGGAACAGGAACTCAAGGGCCTGGACCGGCTGCTGTATTTCAGCGCCGGCAGCAGTTCGTCCGGCGAAGCGGAGTTGGTGCTGACGTTCGAGCAAGGCGTCGATGCGCAACTGGCGCAGCTGCAGGTGCAAAACAAGGTCAACCAGGCGCAATACCGGTTGCCGCGCGCCGTGCAGCAAAACGGCGTGCAGGTGGCCGCCGCGCAAAACAGTTTCCTGATGGTGGGCGTGTTTTACGACGCCAGCGGGCGCCTGTCCGACAGCGATATCGCCGACTGGGCCAGCGGCCATGTGATGGATGCGGTCGGCCGCCTGCCCGGTGTCGGCGAAGTGCGCAATTTCGGCTCGCCGCACGCCATGCGCGTGTGGCTGGACCCGCACCGTCTGCACAGCTTCGGCCTGATGCCGGGCGACGTGGTGCGCGCGATCGAAGCGCAAAACGCGGTGGTGCCTGTCGGTGAACTGGGCGCGCGCCCGTCCGCGCAGGGCCAGCGCCTGAATGTCAGCGTGACGGCGCAATCGCGCCTGCAAACGCCTGAACAGTTCCGCGCGCTGGTGCTGAAAAGCCGCGACGATGGCGGCGCGGTGCGGCTGGACGACGTTGCGCGGGTCGAAGTGGGCAACGAACAATATGGCGGCGTGTCGCGCATGAACGGGCTGCCGGCCTCCGGCTTTGCCGTCATGCTGGCGCCCGGCGCCAATGCACTGGCGACAGCGGCGGCGGTGCGCGAACGCATTGCCGCGCTGGCGCCATCGTTCCCGTCCGGCCTGCACATCACCTATCCGGAAGACGCCACGCGCTTCGTGAAACTGGCGATCCGCGACGTGGTGGCGACCCTGGCGGAAGCCGTGCTGCTGGTGGCGGCAGTCATGCTGCTGTTCCTGCGCAGCTGGCGCGCCACGCTGGTGCCGGTCCTGACGGTGCCGGTGGTGTTGCTGGGCACCGTGGCGGTGCTGTCGGCCTGCGGTTTTTCCATCAATACGCTGACCCTGTTCGGCATGGTGCTGGCGATCGGCTTGCTGGTCGATGACGCCATTGTCGTGGTGGAGAACGTTGAGCGCATCATGCATGAGCAGGGGCTCGACGCCCGCGCCGCCACCTTGCAGGCGATGCGCGGCATGACCGGCGCACTGGCCGGCATCGCCGTGGTGCTGGGCGCGGTGTTTGTGCCGATGGGCTTTTTCAGCGGGTCCGTGGGCGTCATTTACCGCCAGTTTTCCATCACCCTGGCCAGCGCGATGGCCTTGTCCGTGCTGGCCGCCGTGTGCATCGCGCCGGTCCTGTGCGCGGCGCTGCTGCGGCCTGCGGCGGGGGCGCAGGCGCGGCCCGGTCCGCTGCAAGCGGCTTTGCTGCGGCTGCGCATCCGTTATGGCGCCATCTCCGGCCGCGCCTTTGGCCAAATCCTGGGAATGGTCCTGGGCCGTCCGCTGCGCGCGATGCTGGTATACGGCTTGCTGGCGGCCGGCGCCGTGCTGCTGGCGCAGCGCCTGCCCACGTCCTTCCTGCCGGACGACGACCAGGGCACCGTGATGGTGAAGTTCGCGCTGCCGTCCGGCGCCACCTATGAACGCACGGCCGCCGTGGCGCAGGACATCGAACGCTACTTCCTGCATGAGGAACGGGCCGTGGTCGATGGCGTTTATACGATTGCCGGTTTCGGCATGGGCGGCGCGGGGCAGAACGCGGGCATGGCGTTCGTGTCGCTGAAGGACTGGCAACAGCGCCAGGGACAAAGCGTGCAAGCCGTGGCCGCGCGCGCCACGCAGGCGCTGGCGGCCCGTCCCGCGCTGCGCGATGCGCGCGCCTTTGCCATGGCGCCGCCGCCCATCGATGGCCTGGGCGAGGCCGGCGGTTTTGAATTCTGGCTGCAGGCGGCCGATGGCGCGGGCAGCGCGCAGCACAGCGCGCGCGCCGTGGCGCTGGCGGAACAGGCGTCGCAACTGCCCGGCATGCTGTATGCGGAAGCCGACGGCGCGCACGACAAGCCGCGCCTGCACATCGACATCGACCAGGGCCGCGCGCAATCGCTGGGACTCGATACCGATGACGTCAACCAGACCCTCGGCACCGCGTGGGGCGGCGCTTACGTCAATGACTATATCCACGAAGGCCGCGTGCGCAAAGTCATGGTGCAGGCCGACGCCGCTTACCGCGCCAGTCCCGATGACTTGAACCGCTGGTTTGTGCGGGGCGCCGGCGGGGCGATGGCGCCGCTGGCGGCGTTTGCCGGCAGCCGGTGGGAAAGCGGACCGTCCGAACTGCACCGTTTCAACGGGCTGCCGGCCGTGCACGTGACGGGGGCGGGCGCGCCGGGCGCCAGCTCGGGCGCGGTGATGGCGGCGCTGGAGCGCCAGGTTGCGGCAACCCCGGGCACGCAGCTGGCGTGGAGCGGGCTGTCGTTCCAGGAACGGTTGTCCGGCGGGCAAGCGCCGCTGCTGTACGCGGCTTCGGTGCTGTTCGTGTTCCTGTGCCTGGCGGTCCTGTATGGCAACTGGGCCGCGCCGGTGGCGGTGCTGCTGGCGGTGCCGCTGGGCGTGGTGGGGGCGGTGGCGGCCGTGGCGGTATCGGGTCTGGCGCGCGACATTTATTTCCAGGTCGGCGTGCTGGCCACGGCCGGCCTGGCGGCCAAGAACGCCATCCTGATCGTGGAATTTGCCGAGGGCGCGCTGCGCGCCGGCATGGCGCCGCTGGCGGCCGGCGTTGCCGCCGCCATGGCGCGCGTGCGTCCCATCGTCATGACGTCGCTGGCGTTTGGCGCGGGCATCGTGCCGCTGGTGCTGGCGTCCGGTCCCGGCGCGGGCGCCCAGCATGCGATTGGCGCCAGTGTACTGGGCGGCATGGTGTCTTCCACCGCGCTGGGCGTGTTCATTGCGCCGCTGTGCTGGTACGTGGTGCGGGGCGGCTTGCGGCGCGGTCCGCGCCCGGCATCCCGCGTCGAATCCATCAACATTTCCGGAGCATAAAGATGCTGTTTGTTTTCCTGACCGTGGCCGGCTGCTGCCTGGCCTATCTCGCGCACCGCAACCAGCAATGGCTGCGCGCACCCCTGGGACGCGCCGGCGCCGCGGCGGCGGCGCTGCTGCTGGCGGCGGGACTGGCCTGCGCCTGGCGGGCGTGGGCGCCGCTGACCGCCATTTTTGCCTGGCTGGCGCTGCAAATGCTGGCGTGGAGCCTGGTCCCGTTTTTTTCTTTATTCATGCCCAAGGAACGCCATGAACCGTGAATCGAAACCCGCGCCGATCCGCCCTGACTGGTGGAGCAAGACCTTCGCCGGCGGTGTGCTGGGGGCAACCCTGGCCCTGGCGCTGGCCGGATTGTTTGCCTGGCTGGGACCGGGCGGCATCAACGCGCCGGAAAAACCGCAATTTGTCATGTGGAGCATCGCGCCCCTGTGGCTGTCGGCATTTGCCGGCGTCTACCTGTTCCGCAGCGGCGCACGCGCGCTGCTGTGGATGGGCGGCGCCAACGCGGCGGCGTATGCGCTGCTGTTCTGGGTGAAGGGAGTCGTATGAAAATCCGCAGCGATATCCTGCGCATCTACCAGAGTTTGCACACATGGACCGGCATCTGCGCCGGCATGCTGCTGTTTATCGGTTTCTTCGGCGGCGCGCTGACCATGTTCAAGCAACCGCTGGAGCGCTGGGCCAGCGCCCCGGTTGCGCCTGCCGCGCTGGTCAGCCACGCGCCGGCGCAGGTCGACCAGGCGGTGCGCGCCGTCCTGCAAACCTATCCGGCCGCGCGTGAAGAAATGACCGTGCACCTGGCGCACAAGGAACATACGCCGTCGCCGGTGACATGGCGCGCGGGCGAGGGGGGGCGCGAACTGCAGCTGGACGGCGCGCGCTGGCATGCCGGCATCGATGCGCGGGGCGCGTTGGCCGTGCGGGAAGAAACGCCGTCGCTGCTGGCGGAATTGATCGACCTGCTGCACCGCACGGGCGGCATTCCCGGTTCCTTCGATGGCGAGTATGCGGGCATTTATGTGATGGGCGTGGCGGGCGCCATGTATTTCCTGGCGCTGGTGTCGGGCGTGATATTGCTGTTGCCGACCCTGGTCAAGGATTTCTTTGCGCTGCGCAAGGGCAAGAACCGCAAGCGCTTCTGGCTCGATGCGCACAATGTGGTGGGCATCGCCAGCCTGCCATTCCACATCGTCATCAGCCTGACCGTGGTGGTGTTTGCCTTCCATGACCAGTTTTACGGCGGTCTGGAACAAGTGGTGTATGGCGAACGGCCGCTGTTTGGCGGCCCGGACCGCCCCGTCATCGAACGCAAGGTGGACGATGTGCTGCCTGCCAGCGGCCTGGCGGCGCGCGTGCGCGGCGAGGCGCCGGGATTCGAGGTGACGGAACTGCTGTACATGGGACTGGAAAGTCCCCGCCCGATCGTGCGCGCGGCGGTTGTCAGTCCGGATTATGTGGTGCAGGGCCCGCAATCGGGTTTTGTCATGATCGATCCATATTCGGGCGCGATCATGGACACCAGCATGTTGCCGACCAAATCCGATGTGTGGAGCAGCATCGTGGGGCCATTCTTTGCGCTGCATTTCGGCAGTTATGGCGGCAATACCGTGCGCTGGGTGTATTTCGTGGCGGGACTGGGCGGCGCCTTCCTGTTCTATTCGGGCAACCTGCTGTGGATAGAAAAGCGCCGCAAAAACCAGTTGCGCCAGCAGCCGTTGCCGGTCCAGCCACGCAAGACCGTCGTGATTGCCGCCGCCACCGTGGGCGTGTGCCTGGGCAGCGTGGCCGGCGTGGCCTGGACCCTGGTGGCGGCGCGCTGGCTGCATGCGGCGCAGGCCGACATCAACACCGGCTACCTGGCCGTGTATTACAGCGTGTTTGTGGCGTGCGTGGCCTGGGCCTTTGCGCGCGGCGCGGCGCGGGCCGCGCCGGAGTTGCTGGCGCTGTGCGCGGCGGGCGCGCTGGCGGTGCCGTTGACGTCGGCGGTGGCCGTCATGTGGCCGCAAGCCGGCCTGTGGGCGCACGGCAGCGCCGCCGCCCTTGGCGTGGACGCGACCGCGCTGGTGTTCGCGCCGCTGCTGGCGTGGGCGGCCCGGCTGTCGGCGCGCCGGATGCGGGGTGGGGCGCTTGACAGCGTGTGGTCGGCGGCCGTGCCGGCGGCGTCAGCCGCGCCGGAAGCCGCCCGTCCGGTTTCCGCGCAAGAGGTCCGGCCATGACGGCGCTGATGGAGCGCGCCGACCTGGGCGGCGACGCCTGGTGGGCCGACGCCGCCGCCCTTGGCACGCCGCTGCTGGCGCCCGCGCCGGAGGGCGCCATGGACGCGGTGTTCCTGTGGCGCCAACAGGGGCATGAAACGCAGGTCTATATCGACGTGTGGTCGCACACGCCGCATCCGGCGCAAGGCCCGACAGCATTGCAGCGGATCGCCGGCACCGATGTCTGGCAATGGCGCACCCGCCTGCCGGGCGACTGGCGCGGCAGCTATTTCCTGGTCCCCTCGGGCGGCGGCGATGCGCCGCCCGAGGGCGCGGAGCGCCGCGCCATGCGCCACTGGTGGATGGCGCTGATGGCGCGCGCCGCGACGGCGGACCCGTTGAACCGCTTGCCGCCCCATGGCGGCGCATGGGGCGCGCGGCTGTCGCCGCTGCTGCTGCCAGCGGCGCCGGTCCATCGCGCGTGGGACGCCGCGCGCGATGCGCCGCCGCAAGGCAGCCTGCGGGAAGTGCGGTGGGACAGCGCGCTGCTGGACACGGCGCGCACGGTCTGGGTGTACCGCACCGGCGCGCGGAGCGCCTTGTCCGGCCAGCCCGGCCAGCCCGGTCTGCCGCTGGCCATCCTGCTGGACGGCCAGTACTGGGCACGGCAAATGCCGGTGTTCGGCGCGCTCGATACCTTGACGGCGGCCGGGGATTTGCCGCCCGCCATCTATGTGCTGATCGATGCCGTCAGTCCGGAGCGCCGTGCGCACGAGTTGCCATGCAATGCGCAATTCTGGCGCGCCGTGCAGGAGGAACTGGCGCCGCAAGTATTGCAGGGCTGCCAGCCCGGATACACGGTGGTGGCCGGACAAAGCTTCGGCGGGCTGTCCGCACTGTACGCGGCGCTGCACTGGCCGCAGCGCTACCACGGGGTGCTGAGCCAGTCCGGTTCATTCTGGTGGCCCGATGCGGGGACCATCAGCGGCTGGCTGGCCGGGCAGGTCGGCGCCGGGCAGGTGCGGGCGCCCGGCGTGGACATCGTGCTGGAAGCGGGCTGCTATGAAGACGACATGCGCGACGGCAGCCGCGCGATGGCGGCCGCGTTGCGCAACACCGGCCACCGCGTGGCGTACCACGAATTCCGTGGCGGCCATGACTGGCTGTGCTGGCGCGACGGCTTGCTCGACGGCTTGTGCCGCCTGCTGGGGCCCGCCAGAACAGAATTCAAATGCAATTAACGAACGAATCAACCTGACCAAGACCAACCAAGAGCGACTACCGATGAGCGACTACCTGAACCCTTTCGACGATGAACAAGCCACGTTTTCCGTGCTGGCCAACGCGCGCGGCCAATACAGCCTGTGGCCGGACTTGCACGCGCAGCCGGATGGCTGGGAGCACCGCTTCGGCCCCGCGCCGCGCCAGCAATGCCTGGAGTATGTGGAGCACCACTGGCACGCCATCAACCCATTCAAGGCTTAACGGACGCATAAATATGCAATTAACGAACAATCCCGGCGCCATCCCCCTCAATGGCAGCCAACAGGGCATCTGGTTCGCGGACCAGGTCAGCGAGCAGCGGCATGGCTATGTGATTTCCCATTGCATCGAGCTGGAGGCCGGCATCGATGCCGGCTTGCTGGCGCGGGCCATCCGCGCCGTGCTGGCGCAAGCCGATACGGTGACGGCCGGCTACCGGCAGGATGCCGCCGGCCCGGTGCAACTGTTGCGCGCCGGCTTGCGTGCGGACGACATTCCCGCTCCGGAACAGTGTGATTTCACTGCCGATGCGGACGGCAAAGCCCGCGCCCTGGCGTGGATGTGGGCCGATACGCGGGCGCCGCTGCCGCTCGACGGCGATGTCCCGCTGTACCGCCAGGCACTGTTCCGCGTGCGGGACGGCGAAGGCCGCGCGCAATGGCTGTGGTACCAGCGCTATCACCACATCATGCTGGACGGTTACAGCTTCATGGCATTGACGCGCCGCGTGGCCGCCGTCTATACCGCACTGGCGTCAGGCGCGCCGCCATCGCCATCGCCGTTTGCGCCGGTCGCGCTGGCGGCGGAAGAATATGCGGCGTACCAGGCGTCGGCGCAATGCGCGGCCGACAAGGCGTTCTGGCAAACGCATTGCGCGGATTTGCCACCGGCGGTGACGCTGGCGGCGCCTGGCGGAGAGACGACGGACGCCGGCGGTGACAGCCCGGTCACCGGCCATCCCGGTATTGCATCCCGCCTGGCCGCCGAGGCTGGACACGTCGCGGTCCACAGCCTGCCGCTGCCCGCCGCGCTTGTCGTCCAGCTGCACCGGCTGGCCACCACCCATGCCGAAGCCCGGGCCGCCCGGCTGTCCGCGCCGGATTTGCTGCAAGGCGTGCTGGTGGCATACCTGTACCGCGTCACCGGCCAGGCGCGCCAGGCCATCGGCGTGCCCTTCATGCGCCGCATGGGGGCGAAGGCGATCCATACGCTGGCGCCGCTGGTCAATGTCTTGCCGGCGCTGGTGACGCTGTCGCCGCAACTGTCGTGGAGCGGCGTGTCGGCCGCATACCGGCAGGCGGTGCGCGAGGTGCGCGCGCACCAGCACTATGAGGCGGAACAGGTCCAGCGCGACCTGGGCTTGCTGGCCTCGGGCCGCAAGCTGTATGGCGCGCTGATCAACCACAAGCTGTTCGACTACCGCCTCGATTTCGGCGGCTTGGCCGGTCGCACGGTGCACCTGGCGACCGGCCCGGTGGACGACCTGGAATTCAGCCTGCAAAGCGACGCCACGCAGGCCGTGCTGGAATTGCGGGCCGACGCGGCGCGCTATACGCGCGCCGACCTCGAACGCCACGCCGCGCGCATCCTGCGCCTGCTGGAAGGCTGGCTGGCCGATCCGGAGGTGCCGGTGGGGGACGCGCCAATCCTGCCGCGCGCGGAACTGGACGCCATCGCGCAGTGGTCGCGCACGGCGGGGCCGGAAACCCCGGCGCCGCCGCGCAGCATCTCGGCGCTGTTGAACCAGCAGGCGGCTAGCCAGCCGGACGCCGTTGCGCTGGTGTGCGGCGGCCGCCACGTCACCTTTGGCGCACTGGCGCGGCAAGTGGCGCAACTGGCGCGCATGTTGCTGGGAGCGGGCGCCGGGCAGGGCAAGGTGGTCGCCGTGGCCGTACCACGCTCGGTTGATGCGGTCGCCGCCATGCTGGCGGTACTGGAATCCGGTGCGACGTTCCTGCCGCTGGACCTCGACTATCCGGCCGATCGGATCGCCATGATGTGCGAGGATGCGCATCCGGTGCTGCTGGTGTCGCAGGCGGCCGTGGCCACGGCGTTCCCGCCGTCGCTGCAACGCCTGAACCTCGACAGCGCCGCCGTACTGAATGACCTGGCCGGGACCGATGGCGCGCCGCTGGGCGATGCCGAACGTGGCGGCCCGTTGGCGCGGGACGCCATCGCGTATGTGATCTTCACGTCCGGCAGCACGGGCCGTCCGAAAGGCGTCATGAACACCCATGCGGCGCTGTCGAACCTGTTGCACGCGCACTGGCCGGCCGTGTACCAGCCGGCGCTGGCGGCCGTGCAAGCCCGCCATCCGGGCCGCCGTCTGCGGGCCGCGCATACCCACTCGTTTTCCTTTGACTCGTCGTGGCTGCAATTGTTCTGGCTGTTGCACGGCCAGGAATTGCACGTGTTTGATGAAGAAATCCGCCGCGACGCCCACGCGCTGGCGCAGCAGGTCGACGCCATCGGGATCGATGCGATGGACTTGCCGCCATCGTTCCTGGCGCAAATGCTGAACAATGGCTTGCTGGCCGAGGGCACCCATCATCCGGGCCTGATCCTGATTGGCGGCGAGGCCGCGCCGGCCGCGCTGTGGCGCCAGTTGCGCGGGTTCCCGGGCCTGCAGGCGCACAACCTGTATGGGCCGACCGAATACACGGTCGATACGCTGCGCGCAGCGCTGCGGGATTCGGCGCACCCGGTGATCGGCCGCCCGCTCGGCAACACCGCCGTCTACGTGCTGGACGCCCGCTTGCAGCCGGTGGTCACCGGCGCGGTGGGCGAATTGTACGTGTCGGGAGCGGGGCTGGCGCAGGGGTATCTGGGACGGGCCGGATTGACCGCCACGCGTTTTGTCGCCAATCCGTTCGACGGGCATGGTGCGCGCATGTACCGCACCGGGGACCTGGTGCGCTGGAACACGGCCGGCATGCTGGAATACATGGGCCGTAGCGATGACCAGGTCAAGGTGCGCGGCTACCGCGTGGAACTGGGCGAAGTGGAAAATGCGCTGTCGCTGTTGCCCGGCGTGGAAAGCGCGGTGGTGCTGGCGCAGGCGGTCAACCATACGCACCGGCTGGTGGCGTACGCCGTCGTGCCCGGTCTCGATGACGAAGGGCGCGCCGCGCGCGCCCATGCCTTGCTCGATGCGCTGCGCGCCGTGCTGCCTGACTACATGGCGCCGGCCGCGCTGGTGGTGATGGACGCTTTTCCGCGCAATGTCAGCGGCAAGATCGACCGCAAGGCATTGCCGGCGCCGGTGATGGCCGCACCGGCAAACACCGATGGCGCGGAGGGCTTGCCGGCGGCACCGGCCACGGCAACGGAAACGCTGGTGTGCGCGCTGATGGCGCAGGCGCTGGCGACAGACGCGGTGGCGGCCGGCAGTGATTTCTTTGCGCTCGGCGGCGACAGCATCACGGCGATCGTGCTGTGCACGGCGCTGCGCAAGGCGGGGCATGCGTTGCGCCCGTCCGCCGTGTTTTCGGGACGGACGCCGCGCGCGATTGCGGCGGTGCTCGATGCCGAGGCGGCTCCTGCCGCACCTGCCCGGCCAGCGGTCACGGACGCGGCACTGTCCCGGCAACTGGACGACGCGGCGGCAGCGGCGCTGGCGCGCCGCCATGGCCCCTTTGCGGAGAGCGCCCCGGTCCTGCCGCTGCAAAAAGGCATGCTGTTCCACACCCAGCTCGATGGCGGCGCGGCCAGCTACAACACGTATACGCGGCTGCACTGGCGGGGAGCGCTCGATGCGCCCCGCTTGCACGCCGCATTGCAGGCCGTGCTGGCGCGCCATCCGCAACTGGGCGGATTGTTCGACCTCGACACCACGGCACAGCCGGTATTGCTGCTGCCCAAGCAGGGCGCCGCCGTGTGGCCATGGACGGAACACGACTTGTCCGGTGCACCGGAAGACGCACGCGCCGAGCAACTGGACGCGCTGCAGGCGGACCTGCTGGCCACAGTGTGCCCGCCGGACCGCTTTGGCGGCATGCTCAATGCGGCGCTGGTCAAGCTGGCGCCGGACAGCCACGTGCTGCTGCTGGTGGTGCATCACCTGGTGATCGATGGCTGGTCCACGCCGCTGCTGATGCGCGATTTGCTGGCGGCGTACCGCGACGGTCCCGCGTCATTGCCGCCTGCCACCGGCTATGTGCACGTGGTGGCGCAACTGGCGGCCCGCGACTTGTCGGGCAGCGCGGAGGTATGGCGCGACTACCTCGATGGCGCGCAGCCTGCCGTGCTGTTTGACCCTGCCGGCAAATCCGGTGAGACCCCGGTCGATGAATATGCGCTGGAATTCGATGCGGCGCAGACCGCGCTGTTGACCGCCGCGCTGCGCGCGCGCGGACTGACCTTGAATGTGTTGATGCAAGCGGTGTGGGGCATCGTGCTGGGCAGCCTGGCCGGGCGCGACGATATCGTGTTCGGGGCGCCGGTGTCGGGCCGCGACGCGGCGGTCGACGGCATCGAACAGCAGGTCGGCCTGTTCCTCAATACCGTGCCGGTGCGCATTGCGCTCGATCCGGCGCGCGGCCTCTGGCAGCAATTGCCGGAGATCCAGCAGCGCCACGCGGACTTGCTGGAACATGATGGCCTGGGGCTGGCGGAAATCCAGCGCGTGGCGGGCGTTGGCCCGGGCGGTGGCGCCCTGTTCGACACGCTGCTGGTGGTGGAAAACTACCCGGACAACAGCTACCTGGCGCAAGCGCTGCCGGGGGCGGATGGCGGTCCGCTGGTGGTGGACCATATCCATAACCGGGGGTACAGCCACTATCCGCTGGCATTGCTGGTGTTGCCGGGCAAGCGGTTGACCCTGCTGGTGGAAAACCGGGGTGCGCTGGCCAACGCATCCCTGCTGGCGCACCGCGTCGCGGCGTTGATCTCGACCGCGCTGGCGCAGCCGGAGCTGCCTGTGGCGCATTATCCGCTGCTGTTGCCGCAAGAACGGCAAGCCATCGCCCGCGCCAATGCGACGGAGCGGGTATTGCCGCCCGCCACCTTGCGCAGCGCACTGCGGGAACAGGCCGCGCGCACCCCGGATGCGCCGGCGCTGGCCGATGCCCGGCATCGGCTGACCTACCGTGCCATGCGCCACCAGGTACGCGCGCTGGCGGCCCGCCTGCGGAACGACGGCGTGCAGCCCGGCGATATCGTGGCGGTGGCGCTGCCCCGGTCTGTGCGCCTGGCCATTGCGCTGCACGCGGTGATCGAGGCGGGCGCGGCTTACCTGCCGCTGGAACTGGATTACCCGGATGCGCGGCTCGGTTTCATGCTGGGCGATGCGGCGCCCGCGCTGCTGGTGACGGACAGCGGCCGCGCGCGGCGCTTCGCGGCATTGGCGGCGATACCGATGCGGGTATTCGACACACTGGCGCCAGACGATGCGCCCGCGCCGGAAAGCCCGGCGCAGGTAACGCCCGATCATCCCGCGTACCTGATCTACACGTCCGGCACCACCGGCCGGCCGAAAGGCGCGCTGGTGCAGCATGGCGCCATCGTCAACCGCATCGCGTGGATGCAGCATGAATATGGTTTGACAGCCGGTGACACGGTGCTGCAAAAAACGCCGTGCGGCTTTGACGTGTCGGTATGGGAATTCTTCTGGCCCCTGATGACGGGCGCCCGCCTGGCCATGGCCGAGCCGGACGCGCACCGCGACCCGCAGGCGCTGCAGCAAGCCATCGCCACCTGGGACGTCACCTGCCTGCATTTCGTGCCCTCGATGTTGGCGACGTTCACGTCGCACCTGAAGCCGCAGGGGCCGGACGCTTGCCCCTCGCTGCGCCTGGTGTTTTGCAGCGGCGAAGCGCTGTCGAAGGCGCAGGCGCGCGAATTCGATACGGTCAGCGGCGCGCGGTTGCACAACCTGTATGGCCCGACCGAAGCCGCGGTGGACGTCACGTATTACCCGGCGTCCGGTGCGCTTGACGACGGCGGCGCGGGTGTGCCGATCGGCTATCCGGTGTGGAATACGCAATTGCGCGTGCTGGACCGGCGCTTGCGCGAAGTGCCGCCGGGCGCGCCGGGGGAACTGTACCTGTGCGGCGCGCAGCTGGCGCTGGGGTATCTCGGGCGTCCGGGCCTGACGGCGACCCGCTTCGTGGCCGACCCCTACGCCCATGGCGGGCGCATGTACCGCACCGGCGACGTCGTCGTGCGCCTGGCGCATGGCGCCATCGAATACCTGGGGCGTGCCGACGACCAGCTGAAATTGCGCGGCCAGCGCATCGAACCCGGTGAAATCGAAGCGGTGCTGCTGCGCCAGCCCGGCGTGGCGCAAGCCGTGGTGCACGCGGTGGCACTGGGCCAGGACACGTCCGGCGCCCTGGACAGCCGCCAGCTGGTGGCCTACCTGGTGCCGGCGCCCGGCGCGAGCCTGGCATGGGACACCCTGCGCGCCGCGCTGGCGCAAGGCTTGCCGGCGCATATGGTGCCGGTTGCCATGGTGCCGTTGGCGCAATTGCCGCTCAGCGCCAACGGCAAGCTGGACCGCAAGGCGCTGCCCTTGCCGGCGGCCCATGCCGGCAGCCGCACATTGCCGGCGCGCGGGCTGGAAAGCCGGTTGGCGACCGTGTTTGCCCGCGTGCTGGGCGTGGATACGGTGTACGCGGACGACGATTTCTTTGCGCTGGGCGGCCATTCGCTGCTGGCCATGCGGCTGGCGTCGGAATTGCGCGCGGCACTGCGGCGGCCCGTGACGGTGGGCCAGGTGATGCTGGCGCCGACCGTGGCGCGGCTGGCGGAACGCCTCAACGAGGGCGGCATGGTCAACGATTTCGGCAACGACGGCTTTGAAGCGGTGCTGCATTTGCGTCCCGCGAAGGGGGCGTCGGGCATGCCGCCGCTGTTCTGCTTTTATCCGGGTTCCGGCTTCGCATGGCAATACAGCGTGCTGTCGCGCTACCTCGACGGCGGCCAGGCCATTGTCGGGCTGCAATCGCCACGGCCCCATGGCTTGGTTGCCACCAGTCCCGACATGGACACGCTGGTGCGGCGCCAGCTGGACCTGATCCGCACCGTGCAGCCCAAGGGACCATACCGCCTGCTGGGCTATTCGCTGGGCGGCACGGTGGCCTATGGGGTGGCGGCGCTGCTGGAAGCGCAGGGCGAGCCGGTGGAATTCCTCGGCTTGCTCGACACCTATCCGTCCGAGGCGCATGACTGGAACGATCCGCAGGGCGCGGAAGCGGCGCTGGGGGCGGAGCGCGAACAGGCGCAATTGCTGGCCGGCGCGGCGCGGGGCGAATCCGGCCCGGACGAGGGGCAGGAAGAGACGCCGGAAGGCGCCGCGCTGCAACAGGAGCGGGAAGCCATGCTGGCGCAGATTTTCGCCAACTACAAGGACGCCGTGCGCCTGCTGTCGCAAGCCCGCACGCCGCGCTATGGCGGCAAGGTGACCCTGTTCGCGGCGGGCCAGTCGGTGCCCGCGTATATCGATCCGCGCACGGCGTGGCAGGGCAGGGCGGACCAGGTGCGCCTGCACTGGCTGGCGCACTGCGCGCACGAGAACATCATGTCGCCGCAATCGCTGGAAATTTTGGGCCCGCTGTTGGCCAGCGAATTGGCCAATGCACCGTTAAAGGAATTAAATTGAAAAAATTACTGACCGACTTCGGCCTGCTGCGCCGCAACCGCGATTTCCGCAGCGTGTTCATCGCCCGGACCATTTCCCTGCTGGGCCTGGGCATGCTGTCGGTGGCGGTGCCGATGCAAATCCACACCCTGACCGGCGATCCGTTGCAAGTGGGGCTGGCGATGGCGCTGGAGGGGACCGGCATGCTGGCCGGCATGCTGCTCGGTGGCGTGCTGGCGGACCGGCATGACCGCCGCACCCTGATCCTGTCGGCGCGGCTGGTGTGCGGCCTCGGGTTCGCCGCGCTGGCGGCCAACGCCTGGCTGCCCGCGCCGTCGCTGTGGGCGGTGTACCTGCTGTCGGCCTGGGATGGCTTCTTTGGCGCGCTCGGCGTGACGGCGCTGCTGGCCTGCATGCCGGCCATCGTGGGGCGCGAGAACGTGCTGCAGGCGCGCGCCATCAGCATGGTGACGGTGCGGCTGGCCACCGTGCTGTCGCCCGCCATCGGCGGCATCGTGATTGCCACGGCGGGCGTCGGATGGGCGTATATGGCGGCGGCGCTTGGCACCGGCCTGACCCTGCTGCCCCTGCTGCGCCTGCCCGCGATGCGCCCACAGCACGCCGACGACGGCAACCCGTTGCAGGCGCTGGCCGGCGGTGTGCGCTTCCTGCTGACCAACAAGGTGGTGGCGTTCACCGCGCTGGCCAGTGTCATCGTCACCCTGGGGACGGCGGTGCGGGTGCTGTTTCCGTCGCTGGCCGAATCGTCGTTCGGCGGCGCGGCATTCGAAACAGGCTTGATGTATTCCGCCGTGCCGCTGGGCGCCACCGTGGGCGCCTTGCTCAGCGGCTGGACCGGTGGCGTGCGGCGACCCGGCCTGGTCATGCAGCTGTGCGGGCTGGGGGCGTTCGCGTGCCTGATGCTGCTGGGCGTCAACCGCAGTTTCCCGGCGGCGCTGGCATTGCTGGCGGTGTTCGGCTACCTGGTGTCGGTGGCGTCGCTGTTGCAATATGCGCTGGTGCAGGGCCATACGCCGGACCACTACCTGGGCCGGGTCAACGGCCTGTGGTCGGCGCAGGATGCGGCGGGCGACACGGTGGGGACCTTGGGCATCGGCCTGCTGGGCAAGCTGCTGGCGCCGCTGGCCAGCGTGTTTGCCTTTGGCGCGGCGGCGGCGGCGCTGGGCCTCGCCATGCTCGGCGTCTGCCGCGCGCTGCGCGAGGCTCCGATGCAGTGTCCGGCGCTGGCGGAAATGGCCGAGTAAGCGCGCGCCGCCGTGTTATACATTATGCCTATAATGTATAATGCGCAGATCGGCAAGGGAGGGCATGCGATGAAAGTCAGCAGGGAACAGGCGGCGCTGAACCGCGAGCGCATCGTTGAAACAGCGGCAACCTTGTTCCGCGAGCGGGGCTATGACGGCATCGGCGTGGCGGACTTGATGAAAGGCGCCGGGCTGACACATGGCGGCTTTTATGGCCATTTCGGCTCGAAGGAAGATTTATTGGCCGAAGCCTGCGCCAGGGCGTTGGCGCATTCGGTGGAGCGTTGGCGCCAGCGCGTGGCCGCCGCGCCTGACCAGGGGCGCGCCGCCATCATCGACTCCTACCTGACGCCGCGCCACTGCGGCAATCCCGGCGCGGGTTGCGCCGTGACGGCGCTGGGCGCCGACGTGTCGCGCTGCGGCCCGGCCGCGCGCGCTGCGCTGGCGCAGGGCGTGCGCGAACAGCTGGCCATCCTGGCGCCGCTGGAGCGGGGCGCCGATGACGAGGAAAAACGCCGGCAAGCCATCGCCGATTACGCCGCCATGGTGGGCGCGGTGGTGGTCGCGCGCCTGTTCGAAGACCCGGCGCAGGCGAATGATGTGCTGGACGCCGTGCGCGCCACATTGCAGGCGCGCGGATTGTAGCCTTGCCTTCCGGCATGGTAGGCTTCGGCTTTAAAGCTTGAACATTTCCTATGCTGCACTGGCTGAAGCACTATCGGCGCGCAATGCTGGCTGGCGATATCGGCGCCGGCATCGTCGTGGCCATGATGTTAATCCCGCAGGGCATGGCTTACGCCCTGGTGGCGGGGCTGCCGCCCGTCGCGGGCATTTACGCCAGCATCCTGCCGCCCATCGTGTATGCCCTGTTTGGTTCGTCGATGACGCAATCGGTGGGCCCGATGGCGATCGTGTCCCTGATGACAGGCGCCGTGCTGGCGCCGCTGGCCACACAAGGCTCCGGCCTGTACACGGTGCTGGCGGGTCAACTGGCGCTGGTGTGCGGGCTGGTGCTGCTGGCGTGCGGCTTGTTGCGGCTGGGTTTTCTCGCGAATTTCTTTTCCCGTCCTGTGATGAGCGGTTTCACGGTCGGCTGCGCGCTGGCGATTGCCGCCGGCCAGGTCAAGCCGCTGCTGGGCGCCGCGTTCCCGCACTGGCATCTTCCCAGCGCCATGCTGGGCATCGGCGCCATCGTGACGCTGCTGCTGGCAAAACAGTATATGGAAGCGCTGCTGAAGCGGTGCGGCATGCCGGCCAACGCGGCCGGCATCGCCGCCAAACTGGCGCCCATGCTGGTGGTGCTGGGCGGCCTGGCCCTCGCCACTTCGCTGGGGCTGCAGGCGCGTGGCGTGGCCATGTCGGGCGAAGTGCCGCCAGGATTGCCGCAACTGAACCTGGCGTTGTCGCCGGGCCACTGGCGCGCCTTGCTGCAGCCGGGATTGCTGATCGGCTTCGTGGTGTTCTTGATGAGCATGTCGGCGGCGCAGGCGCTGGCGCAAAAGCGCAATGAAAAACTGGTCAGCAACCATGAACTGATCGGACTGGGCGCCGCCAACGTGGCCGCCATGGCTTCCGGCGGCTTCCCCGTCACGGGCAGCCTGTCGCGCTCGGCCGTGAATTTCGCGGCCGGTGCGCAAACGCCGCTGGCGTCGGTCATCTCCGCCGTCTTGCTGGCGGCCGCGCTGACGGCGCCGACCGCCTGGCTGGCGCTATTGCCGCTGCCGGTGCTGGCCGCCACCATTATCGTCGCCGTGCTGGGCATGGTGGAACTCGACACCCTGAAAACCGCGTGGCGCTATGACCGGGGCGACGCGGCCGCCTGGCTGGTCACGTGCGGCGGCGTGCTGGCGCTGGGCGTGGAAGCGGGCGTGGTGGTGGGGGTGCTGCTGTCGATGGGGACGCTGATCTGGCGCGCCAGCCGCCCGCACATTGCCGTGCTGGGGCGCATCGCCGGGACCGAACACTTCCGCAATATCGAACGCTATCCGGCGGAAACCCAGCCGGACGTCCTGTTGCTGCGGATCGACGCCAACCTGTTCTTTGGCAACGTCGAAGCCATCGGCGAACGGATCGAAGATGAAGTGCGGGCACACCCGAGCGCGCGCCACCTGGTGCTGGTCATGACCGCCGTCAGTTCGATCGACACGTCGGCGCTGTTCGCGCTGGGCGAATGGAATGCGGGCCTGAAGCGGCGCGGCATCGCGCTGCACCTGGCCGAAGTCAAAGGGCCCGTGCTGGACCGCCTCAAGCAAAGCGACTTCACGTCGCAGCTGGCCGGCCCGATCTTCCTGTCCACGGCCATGGCGGCCGCCCGCCTGCACCAGGGACGGGAAGGCGATTATGCGGAATATATCTGACGAGGAGAACGCAATGCAGGATGAGCAACAGGCACTGGGGCCGGCCGCGTGGCCGAATTTCGAGAAGCGGCGCCGGGTCAAGCAATTGTGCGCGGCGTTCAATCGTGCCGACGACCTCGCCGAGCAGTCGCGCATCCTGGAACAATTGCTGGGCAAGCCCACCGACGCGCATTTCGAGGCGCCGTTTTACTGCGACGTCGGCACCAATATTTCCCTCGGCCGCCATTGCTTTGCCAACCACAATGTGGTGATCCTCGATTGCGCGCCGGTGACCCTGGGCGACCATGTCATGATCGGCCCGAACACCGTGATTTCCGCCGCCGGCCATCCGGTCGACCCGGTGGCGCGCAATGCGGGCGTGTTTATCGAGCGGCCGATCACGATCGGCAACAGCGTGTGGATCGGGGCCAATGTCACGGTGATGGGCGGCGTCACCATCGGCGACAATTGCACGATCGGCGCCGGCAGCGTCGTCAACCGCGATATTCCCCCCAACAGCCTGGCGGCGGGCAATCCGTGCAAAGTGATCCGGACCATTCAGCCGGGCGGCGCCACGGCGGCGGCCTGACGCTGTTCCATCCACGCGGTGGGGCTGACGCCGTTGAGTTTGCGGAACGAGCGGGAAAAATTCGCGATATCCGAGTAGCCGAGCCGGTAGGCGATTTGCGAGATCGGGAATTTGCCGCTCGCCAGCAATTCGCACGCCCGTTCGTTGCGGATGCGCAGCGCCAGGCCGCGAAAGCTGATGCCGCCCTTGGCCAGGTGCCGGTCCAGCGTGCGCGACGAGACATTTAAAATCCCCGCCAGTTCTTCCAGGGTCGGCTGCGCGTCTTCCGCTTCGCGCAGCATCATCGTCACCCAGTCGCACCAGTTGCCTTGCTGGTCCATGTGCTGCAGCAACTGCTTGCAGCGGGCTTCGGCCTGCTGCAGCGCGCGCAAGTCGGTCATGGCCAGCGGCACGTCGAGTTCGGACGTATCCAGCGTGACGCGCATGCCCGGCTGTTCCACCACGCCGAAGTGGATGCGCACATTGCGCAATTCCCGGTAGCGCTGCGCATGGGGCGGCGCCGCCGTTGTCAGGTACATGTCATAAGTCGGCAGGCGGCCCTGGGTGACGGCCTGCATCTGGCAATGGAACGACACCGGCAATGTTTCCATATACGTTTCATACACCGATTGCGGCATGCCGTGCACCGGGCGGAACGTGACTTCCGCATAGGTGGCGTAGCGCGCATAGCGCATGGCGAACAGCGGCGTCATCAGCTTGTAGTAGCGCGACGCCAGCCGCAGCACATGGTCCAGGGTGGGACAGCTGATGATGGCGTAGCCGAGGATGTCGTGCGAATTGAGCTTGATCAGGCGCCCCATTTCAAAGCCCAGGTCGCGCCGCCCCGTCAGGCGGGCCGCTTCCAGCATCAGGGTTTCCGCCTGGGTCACGGTGAGCCGGGCCTGCGGATCGTTCAGGGTGCGGATTTGCGCCGCGCTGAGCGCGTCGCGGCAGGGAATACCCTGGCTCTCCAGGTGGTCGAACAGCGCCGCGTAATACCGTGCCGGGATGAATAATTCACCTGGTTTCAAAACGTCCCCCGTCATGCTTATCGTTGTTTTAACTGCTGATTTGTCGGTTCATGATAGGCATTCCTGTCCACAAATGACAGTGGTTTGACGGGAAATGACAAGCGGGGTGGTTCTGCCGGAGCAAGAATGTGACCAGCTGCACAAGCCGTGTGTGCGCATACAACACTTCCCACCGGAGACACCCGCATGACCCAGAACACAACCGGGCCGCGAACGGCCGCGCAACGCGCCGCGCTGGCCGCGCTGTGCACCTTGCCCGCCGCCATCACCGCGCCTTTAACCGGTTATGCACAAGACACCTTGCCATTTCCACCACAGCCGTCCGCCAGCAAGGCCGGTCCCACCTTGCAGCAATCCTCGCACCAGTGGCGCAAGCCGGTGCGGCATTTGCCGGCCGGCGCGCCCAACGTGCTGGTCATCATGCTGGACGACGCGGGCTTCGCCCAGTCCGACGCGTTTGGCGGTGAAATCCACACGCCGACCCTGGCGCGCATCGCCAACACCGGCATTGCCTATAACGCGTTTCACACCACGGCGGTCAGTTCCGCCACCCGCGCCGCGCTGCTGACGGGCCGCAACCACCATCGCGTCGGCAGCGGCCAGATTTCGGAAGCCGCCAACGACTGGGACGGCTACACGGGGGTGATCCCGAAGACGTCGGCCACCGTGCCGGAAGTGCTGCGCCACTACGGCTACCGCACGGCGGCATTCGGCAAATGGCACAACACGCCGATCACGCACACCACGGCCATGGGCCCGTTCGAGCGCTGGCCGACCGGCCATGGCTTTGACACGTTCTATGGTTTCATCGCGGGGGAAACGTCGCAATACGAACCGCGCCTGTACCGCGACACCACGCCGGTGGAGCCGCCGCACGCACTGGCCAACGCGGCGCCCTACCATCTGACGGACGACCTGGCGGGACAGGCCGTCACGTGGCTGCGCCAGCACCGGTCCTACAGCCCGGACCAGCCATTCTTTTTATTCTGGACGCCGGGCGCGGTGCACGGCCCGCACCACGTGAACGCCGCCTGGGCCGATAAATACCAGGGCAAGTTCGACAGCGGCTGGGATGCCTACCGCGAGCGCGTGTTCGCACGCCAGAAAGCGCAGGGCTGGATCCCGCAAGACGCCAGGCTCAATCCCCGCCCGGACACCTTGCCGGCCTGGGACAGCCTGTCGGCGGACGAAAAACGCTACCAGGCGCGCCTGATGGAAGTGTTTGCCGGGTTCCTCGAACATACCGACACGCAGGCCGGCAAGGTGGTCGATGAACTGGAGCGCCTCGGTGTGCGCGACAACACGCTGATCTTCTATGTGTTTTCCGACAATGGCGCGTCCAGCGAAGGCATGCAGGGATCGATCAGCGAATTGCTGGCGCAAAACGGCATTCCCGTGCCGGCCGCGCAGCAAATGAAAGTGCTGAACGAGGAATATGGCGGCTTGGCCGCACTGGGCGGCAAGGAACTGGAAAACATGTACCACGCGGCATGGGCGCAGGCGTCGTCCACCCCGTTCCAGGGCACCAAGCTGATGGCCAGCCACTTTGGCGGCACCCGCACGCCGATGGCGGTATCGTGGCCGGCGAAAATCCGCCCGGATGGCGTAGTGCGCAAGCAGTTCCACCACGTGAACGACATCGCGCCCACGATTTACGAAGCGGCATCGATCAAGCCGCCCCAGGTCGTGGACGGACACCTGCAAGACCCGTTCGACGGCATCAGCATGGCGTATACGTTCGGCAATGCGAAAGCGGCGCCGCGCAAGCACACGCAATATTTTGAATACCTGGGCTCGCGCGCCGTCTACCACGATGGCTGGATCGCTTCCGTCAAAGGCCCGCGGCTGCCCTGGGCCATGGATTTTTCCGGCCTCAGGACCTGGGACGCGGCGCAAGACCGGTGGGAACTGTACAACGTGGCCAGCGACTATTCGCAATCGGTGGACCTGGCGCAGCGGGAGCCGGCCAAGCTGGCGCAAATGCAGGCGCTGTTCGAGCGCGAAGCGCAAGCCAATCAAGTGTATCCGGTGGGCGGCGGCGCGTATGTGTTCCTGAACCCGGCTCAGCGCCAGGGCTCCGGCACGACGGCGTGGCAATTCTCGGATGTGGTCTCGCGCATGCCGGAACCCGTGGCGCCCAATATCAAATCGAAAAACAACGTGGTGACGGTCCAGGCCAGCGCGCCCGCGGGCGCGGGCGGCGTACTGTACGCGCTGGGCGGGTCAGGCGGCGGCGTGACGCTGTACCTGGATAACGGCGTGCTGGTGTACGAGTACAACGCGCTGATCATCCGCCGCACCATCATCCGCGCCACGGAACCGCTGCCGGCCGGCCCCGTGAACATCGAAGTGGAAACCGTGCTGGCGGCGCCCAAACCGGGCGCGCCGGCGCAAGTCACGCTGCGCGCCAATGGCAAGGTGGTGGGGCAGGGGAACGTGCCGTTTACGGTGCCATTCCTGTTCACGGCCAGTGAAACGTTTGATGTCGGCATGGACCTGGGCGCGCCGGTCTCGCGCAACTATAGCGGCGCCGCGCCCCATGCGTTTGGCGGCAAGATCGACGCGGTCACGGTGAAATACCTGCCATGAACCAGGCGCTCCAGTCCCCCCAGCCGCATGGCGTGCACCTGATGGCCAAGCCGATCGGCCCGCTGTGCAACCTCGATTGCGATTACTGCTTTTACCTGGAAAAGGAACAGCTGTATCCGCCCCGCGAAAAATTCCGCATGAGCGACGCGGTGCTGCGCGCCTATGTGGCCGGGTATATCGCGGCGCAGCCCACGCCGGAAGTGGAATTCACGTGGCAGGGCGGCGAGCCGATGCTGATGGGGCTGGCGTTTTTTGAGCGGGCGGTGGCGTACCAGCAGGCATCAGAGCCGGTGCGGGCCGGGACCAAGACCATCCGCAACACCTTGCAAACCAACGGCACCCTGCTCGATGACGCGTGGTGCGCTTTCCTGGCGCGGCATGATTTTACGGTCGGCATCAGCATTGACGGCCCGCGCGAACTGCATGAACTGCACCGGCCCGATAAGCAGGGACGCTCGTCGTTCGACGCGGCGTTGAACGGCTTGCGGCTGCTGCTGCGCCACCACGTGAAAGTCAATGTGCTGGTGACGGTGACGCGCGATTCGGCGCCGCACGGGCTGGCGGTTTACCGCTTCCTGCGCGATGAAGGGGTGCGCTTCATCCAGTTCAACCCCGTGGTGGAGCGCGCGCCGGACGCGGAACAGCCGATCCGCCTGCATTTTGCGCGGCCGCCCGCGCTGGCGAAAAGCCCGGTGCCGGCCACGGCGCCGCGCGCCGCCGCCGTGACGCCGCAGACCGTGGAGCGGGGCGCCTACGGCGACTTCCTGATCGCGGTCTTCGACGAGTGGGTGCGCCACGATGTCGGCACGGTGCACGTGATGAATTTCGAGTGGGCGCTGGCGTCGTGGCTGCAATTGCCGGCGTCGGTGTGCCTGTTTGCGCCGCGCTGCGGCAAGGCGCTGATTGTCGAGCATGACGGCGGCGTGTATTCGTGCGACCACTATATGTACCCGGAATACAAGTTAGGCAACATCACGGGCGGCCTCGGTGACGACAGCGGCGGCGGCCTCGCCGCCATGGCGGCCAGTCCCGCACAGCAAGCCTTCGGCGCGGCCAAGGAAGAGGCCTTGCCCGGCCATTGCCGGCGTTGCCCGTATTTATTCGCCTGCAACGGCGAATGCCCGAAAAACCGCTTCATGGCCGCGCCGGACGGGGAGGCGGGCATGAATTACCTGTGCCCCAGCTATGAAAAATATTTTCGCCACATTACGCCGGCCATGAATGCGCTGGCGAAAATCATTGCGGCGGGTTTTCCCGCGTCCAGCGTCATGCAGGCGTTCAATGGCCCGCTGATCTTGAAAACCGCCGGGTGAATGCCGTTGTACTTTGGTGCATGTGTCAGGAAATGACATGCCAACGTCAGGAAATGATAAGCGGTAGCACGCTGCAACCAGCACAATGATCTTACGGAACCAGCATAGGTTCCGATAAAAAACACAGCCCCAGGAGACCCGCCATGCACCGCACCATTCCATCCGCCGCAGCCCGGTAGCAGCAAGGCCCACCGGCGCCCGGCCGGCCATTCCCATAACAAGCATGTCCTGTGCCGATGGCGCAGCGGGAGAGTTCATCCCGAAGAAACATGCGGCAGCAGCAATAAAAAAACGAAAAACGCAAAGGAGAACACGCAGCATGAATCGAATCACGCAATCAATCCGGCCTCGCGCCATTGCCATCGCCGCCGCCCTGTGCGCCGCCGCGTCGGCCCATGGCGTGGAACTGGAAACGGGGAACCCGGACCTGTCCATCCGTTTTGACAACACGGTCAAGTACAACTACGCAAACCGGGTCGAGAAGCAAAACGAACACTTGCTGAAATCCGTGAACTCGGACGACGGCGACCGCAATTTCAACCGGGGCACGGTGTCGAACCGGGTCGACATCCTCAGCGAATTCGACGTGGTGTACCAGAAATCCATGGGCTTGCGCGTCTCGGCCGCCGGCTGGTGGGATGGCGCCTATGGCAGCCTCGATAACACCAATGTCGCCACCTCGAACCACGTTGGCGCCGATGGCAAGCCGGCACTGGGCATGTCGAAGTATGCGCGCCGCTACCACAAGGGCGCCAGCGGTGAGATTCTCGACGCGTTCCTGTTTGCGCGTTTCGACCTGGGCGAGATGCCGGTCAACGTCAAGCTGGGCCAGCATACGCTGTACTGGGGCGAAAGCCTGATTTCGCCGATCCACGGCGTGAACTTCGGCCAGTCGGCGGTGGACTTGATCAAGGGGTATTCGGTGCCGGGCTCGGAAGCCAAGGAATTGTTCCTGCCGCGCCGCGCCGCGTCGGTGCAAATGTCGCCGACCACGGAATTGTCGCTGGCGGCGCAATACTTGTTCAACTGGAAGCCGGCGCGCCTGCCGGAATCGGGTTCCTTCCTGGGCTTCTATGACTATGGCTTGCAGGGCGGCGAATCGTTCAACCTGTCCGGCCTGGGCTTGCCCAGCGCGCTGAAGATGGAAGACCGCAAGCCGGCCAACCGTGGCGATTTCGGCTTGTCGGCGCGCTGGAGCCCGGACTGGCTTGATGGCACGGCCGGTGTGTATTTCCGCCGCACCGGCGACTTGCTGCCGGGCGCCAACCTGCGCCTGGCCGGCGTGCCGGCCGCGCTGTTTGGCCAGAGCAGCCCGCTGGTGGCGCAAAATGCGCAAAAGGCCGCCGCCGCCGCCATCGCGGCCGGCAAGACCCCGGCCGAAGCGCAAGCGGCCGCCCAGCAGGCCGGCCTGGCCACCGCCGTGGCGGTGGGCAGCGCGACGTGCACCGGTGCGATTCCCGGCGCCGCCGTGGCTGCCGGCAACTGCCTGTTTTACCCGACCACCCTGGGCGCCACCAGCCGCTACCAGCTGGAATACGGCGGCGATATCGGCATCGTTGGCGTATCGCTGTCGAAAAGCGTGGCCGGCGTGTCCGTCGGGGCGGACCTGAGCTACCGTAAGGACATGCCGCTGCAAAGCAGTCCGGCGCTCTTGATGCCGGCCGGCACCAACCCGCTGCTGATCGCCAGCCTGAACACCATGCTGAAAGGCGCGCTGGTGGCCACCGCCGCAGGCTTGCCGGGCGAAGACCAGGTTTCGACCACGCGCGGCAACACCTGGCACGGCGTGCTGAACTTCCTGGGCACCACGGCGCAAACGCCGCTGTTCGATGCCTCGAGCTGGCTGGCGGAATTCACCTGGAACAAGGTGGCGAAAGTCACGCAGGGTGCGGAATTCTACAAGGGCCGCGCCGACTATACCGGCGTGGACAAGGTCAAGAACTTCGTCGGCCTGGCGCTGAACTTCACCCCGACCTGGTTCCAGGTGTTCCCGGGCGTGGACCTGTCGGCGCCGATCGCCTACAGCCGTGGCCTGACGGGGAACTCCGCCGTCAATGCCGGCGGCAACAAGGGCGCCGGCAATTACGCGGTGGGCCTGTCGTTCGACATTTACCAGAAATACAAGGTTGACGTGAAGTACGTGGACTTCTTCGGTCCGCTCGGCATCGATCCGGCCACGGGCGCGACCACGTCGAACGCCGGCGTGACGCCGCTGCTGAAAGACCGCGGCTTTGTCGCACTGACCTTGAAAACCACCTTCTAAGATTTTGGAGTAGAACCATGTTGAAGAAAACCATGATGGCCGCCGCCCTGTGCGCGGCAGTGTTTGCACCGATGGCTGCCCAGGCTGCCGTGACCCCGGAAGAAGCCAAACAGCTGGGTCTGACCCTGACCGCGTTCGGCGCGGAAAAAGCCGCCAGCAAGGATGGCGTGATCCCCGAATACGCGGGCGGCCTGACCAACGGCCCTGCCGTGGCCAAGGGTTCCGGCATGCGCGCCGATCCGTTTGCCAGCGACAAGCCGCGCCTGGTCATCACCGGCAAGAACTTGCAGGGCCAGGACGACAAGCTGACCGCCGGCACCCGTGAATTGCTGAAGCGCTACGCGACTTACCGCGTCGATGTGTATCCGACCCGCCGCAGTGTCGGCTATCCGAAGTTCGTGCTCGATAACACGGCAAAAAACGCCACCAATGCGAAAACCACCGATGGCGGCGTGGGCGTGGAAAACGCGCTGGGCGGCGTGCCGTTCCCGATCCCGAAGAGCGGCAATGAAGTGATGTGGAACCACTTGCTGCGCTACCAGGGCCAGGCGATCTACTCGAAATACGACTCGTGGAACGTCGATTCGTCCGGGACCCCGACCCTGGCCACCACCGGTGAAATCTGGCAGGAATTCCCGCTGGCCGACGCCAAGCGCACCGACACCGCCAAACAGACGGAAATCTTTTTCCGCACCAAGCTGAACTACCTGGCCCCGGCGCGCCGCGCCGGCGAAGCGCTGCTCGCTTACGACCATGTCAACCCGGTGGCGCAAGGCCGCAAGGTGTGGCAATACCTGCCGGGCCAGCGCCGCGTGAAACTGGCGCCGGACGTGGCCTACGACACGCCGAACCCGGGTTCGGCAGGCGCCTCGACCTATGACGATGCATGGGTCTTCAACGGCGCGCTGGACCGCTACGACTTCAAGCTGGTGGGCAAGAAGGAAGTGATCGTTCCCTACAATAACTACAGGCTGACGTATCACAAGACCCCGGGCGACGTGACCACGCCGAACCACATCAATCCGGACCTGGTGCGCTGGGAAACCCACCGCGTGTGGGTGGTGGAAGGCACCTTGAAAGCGGGCAAGCGCCATATCTACAGCAAGCGCACCTTCTACATCGATGAAGACAGCTGGACCGCTGTCGCGTCGGATGAATACGATGCGCGCGGCCAGCTGTACCGCGCCTCGTTCAGCCACGCGACGTATTCCTACGATGCGCAGGCGACGTCCACCGCCAACCACATGATCTACGACTTCGTCAGTGGCGCCTACAACATCACCGGCATGGTGGGTCCGCACGGCGGCGTCAAGTACATCGATCCGCTGAAGGCGTCGGAATGGTCGTCGGAATCGCTGGCCGGTTCGGGCGTGCGGTAAATGTTTTTGAACTATGGATGCCTGGCCTGAAGGCCAGGCACCCCTATTCGATACCGTGTCTCTTTTTGCGCCGGCGTCACCTGTCCCCATGATTCCTCATGTGGTGCGCCGGCGTTCTTTTTTGACTGAACACAGCATATGACTTCTTCCATCCTGCCCGTGCGCGCCATTGGTGCGCTGGCGTTAGCCGCGGCGGCCGTTACGGCGGCCATCCCTGCGGCGGCGGCACCGGCGGCGCCGTTCGCCGATGTGCTGAAAACGCCGGCCAGTACCAGCCCGCTGGCGCAGCGCGCCCTGATCAATGGCCTGGCCCAGGCCGGCAAGCGCATTGTCGCCGCCGGCCAGCGAGGTCATATTTTATATTCCGACAACGGCGGCCAGCGCTGGACCCAGGCCCAGGTGCCGGTGTCGTCCGACCTGACCGCGCTGTGCTTCCCGAGCGCGACCCATGGCTGGGCGGTTGGGCATGACGGCGTCGTGCTGCACAGCATGGATGCCGGCGCCACCTGGACCCTGCAGCTGGACGGCGCGGCCGCCGCGCAGGCGGTGCTGGCGCATGCCACCGCGCGCGGCGCCGATGAAGCCGTCCTGGCCGACGCGCGCCAGTTGGTGCGGCAGGGCCCGGACAAGCCCTTCCTCGACGTGTGGTTCGAGGACGAGGTGCGCGGCTTCGTGGTGGGCGCATTCGGCCTGGCGTTCCAGACCACCGACAGCGGCAAGACCTGGACGCCGGCGCAGGGCTTGCTGGACAACCCCCGTGGCCTGCACCTGAACGCGATCCGGCCGGCCGGCGGCGCGACGTATATCGTGGGTGAGCAGGGCATGGTGCTGCGCCGCGCCCCGGGCGCCGAGCGCTTCGTGCCGGTACCGATGCCGTACAAGGGCAGTTTCTTTGGCGTGGCGGGCAACGACGCCGCCGTCATCGTGCATGGCTTGCGCGGCAACGCCTTCCGCAGCGCGGACAAGGGCGCCACCTGGCACAAGGTGGAAACCGGCGTGCAGACCGGCCTGACGGCGGCGGCGGTCGGCGGCGCCAGGTTCATGCTGGTCAGCCAGGCGGGCCAGGTGCTGGCCAGCGCGGACAACGGCGCCTCGTTTGCGCCGCTGCCGGGCATGACGCCGGCTCCGGTCTCGGCCGCGCTGCTGGTCGCGCATGGCAATGACGCCGGCGCGGGCGCGCTGCTGCTGGGCGGCGCGCGCGGCCTGCGCTTGCAGCCGCTGCAGCAGCCGCTGACGCGGCAATCGCCAAAGTAAGGAACAGGAAAATGGATATGGGATTGCCTCAACTCGATGAAATGCCGGTCGTACGCGACCTCAAGAACTTTGACCAGCGCTCCGGCAGCCTGCTGGAGCGGCTGGTCTTCAACAACCGCATGCTGGTCATGGTGCTGTGCCTGGTGGCGACCGTGCTGCTGGGCTGGGTCGCGGTGAAAAAGCTCACGCTCAATGCGAGCTTTGAAAAAATGATGCCGCAGAGCCAGCCGTACATCAAGAATTACCTGGAAAACAAGGGCGCCTTGCGCGGCCTGGGCAATGCGCTGCGGGTGGTGGTGGAAAACCCGAATGGCGACATCTTCGATCCGAAATACCTCGACGTCCTGAAAAAGGTCAACGACGACCTGTTCCTGACCCCGGGCGTGGACCGCGCGTGGATGAAATCGATGTGGACCCCGTCGGTGCGCTGGAACGAAGTGACGGAAGAAGGTTTTACGGGCGGCGCCGTGATGCCGGACAATTACGATGGTTCGCCGCAAAGCGTCGAGCAACTGAAGATCAATATCGCCCGCTCCGGCATTGTCGGCAGCCTGGTGGCCAATAACTTCAAGTCGTCGATGATCTTTGTGCCGCTGCTGGACAAGGACCCGGCCACCGGCCAGCCGATCGATTATTCCGCGCTGTCGAAAGAACTGGAAACCAAGATCCGCGCCCATGAACGGGGCGATTTCAAGACCGGCGTGCACATTGTCGGCTTCGCCAAGCTGGTGGGCGAACTGCTGGACGGCATGGCGCGCGTGGTGATGTACTTTGGCGCGGCGGCGCTGGTGGCGACCGCCATCATCTTCGGTTATACCCGCTGCGTGCGTTCCACCGCGCTGGTGGTGGCCTGTTCGGTGGTGGCGGTGGTGTGGCAACTGGGCATGGTGGCGGCGCTGGGGTTTGAACTGGACCCGTTCTCGATCCTGGTGCCATTCCTGGTGTTTGCCATCGGCGTGTCGCACGGCGCGCAAAAAATGAATGGCATCATGCAGGACGTCGGCCGTGGCACCCACTTGCTGGTGGCGGCGCGCTACACGTTCCGCCGCCTGTTCCTCGCTGGCTTGACCGCACTCCTGGCCGACGCCGTCGGCTTTGCCGTGCTGATGCTGATCGACATCCCGATCATCCGCGACCTGGCGCTGACCGCGTCGATCGGCGTGGCGGTGCTGATCTTCACGAACTTGCTGCTGTTGCCGGTGCTGCTGTCGTATGTCGGCGTGTCGCCCAAGGCGGCGGCGCGCACGCTGCAAGATGACAGCGAGACGGGCAAAGGCAAGGGCATCGGCGTCCTGTGGGCGGCGCTGGACCGCTGCACCGAGCGCGGCCCGGCCATCGCGGTGCTCGTGGTGGCGGGCTTGCTGGCGGCCGGCGGCTTTGCCGTCAGCATGAAACTCAAGATCGGCGACCTCGATCCGGGCGCGCCGGAGTTGCGGGCCGAATCGCGCTACAACCGCGACAACGCCTTCATCACCGCCAATTACTCGCTCTCGTCCGACCAGTTTGCCGTGATGGTGAAAACCGCCAAGGAAGGCTGCCTGAAATATGAAACGCTGGTCGATGCGGACCGCCTGGCGTGGACCCTGCAGCAAGTGCCGGGTGTGCAAACCACGGTGTCGCTGGTGGACGCGGTGCGCCAGGTGACGGCCGGTTCGTCCGAAGGCAGCCCGAAATGGCTGACCGTGTCGCGCAACCAGGATGTGCTGAACTATGGCGCCCAGCAGGCGTCCACCAACAACCCGGACCTGTTCAACGCGGAATGCTCGCTGATGCCGGTGATCGCCTACCTGTCCGACCACAAGGCGGAAACCCTGGAAAAAGTCGTGGCCGCCGCCGATGCGTTTGCCAAGGCCCACTCCACGCCGGAGCGCCAGTTCCTGCTGGCGGCCGGCAGCGCCGGGATCGAAGCGTCCACCAACATCGTGGTCAGGGAAGCCAACACGAAAATGCTGCTGTACGTGTATGCGGCCGTGACGGTGCTGTGCTTTATCACATTCCGCAGCTGGCGCGCGGTGGTGGTGGCCGTGCTGCCGCTGGTGCTGACGTCGATCCTGTGCGAAGCGCTGATGGTGGCACTGGGCATGGGCGTCAAGGTGGCGACCCTGCCGGTGATTGCGCTGGGCGTCGGGATCGGCGTCGACTACGCGCTATACCTGCTGTCGGTGCAACTGGCGCAGCAGCGCAACGGCCAGTCGCTGGGCGACGCTTACCGCCACGCCGTGCAGTTCACCGGCAAGGTGGTGGCGCTGGTGGGCATCACCCTGGCCGCCGGCGTGGTGTGCTGGGCCTGGTCGCCGATCAAGTTCCAGGCCGATATGGGCATCCTGCTGACCTTCATGTTCTCGCTGAACATGGTGGGCGCGCTGGTGCTGGTGCCGGCCCTGTCCCATTTCCTGTTGAAGAAAGTGTAACCATGAAACGCGCACTGCAAACCCTGGCCGCGCTGGATGACGCTATACGCATCGAGATCGATGCGCTGCGGGCGGCCGGCATTTCGTTCAATGCGATTGCCGCGGCGCTGAACCGGCGCGGCATCCCGGGCTTGCAGGGCGGGCGCTGGTATGGCGCCACCGTGCAGCGCGCACTACGGGGGGCGGCGCAGCCGGTCCCGCAATACTGAATCTCATTCTCTTATTCTATGTGGAGTTGAAGCATGCTCGGTAATATGCAACAGCAGTCGCTGCTGGTCTCAGGCTTGATTGAACACGCGGTGCGCAGCCACCCGAACGCGGAAATCGTGTCGCGCACGTCCGAAGGGCCGATCCACCGCACCACGTATGGCGAAGTGGCGCGGCGCGCCAAACAGGCCGCCAATGCGTTGACCCGCATCGGCATCAAGCAGGGTGACCGGGTCGCCACCCTGGCGTGGAACGGCCACCGCCACATGGAACTGTATTACGGCGTGTCCGGCATGGGCGCCGTGCTGCACACCATCAACCCGCGCCTGTTTGCCGAACAGCTGGAATACATCGTCAACCATGCGCAAGACCAGGTGCTGTTCTTCGATCTGGGTTTTGCCAGTCTGATCGAACAGCTGGCGCCGAAGCTGCCGAACGTGAAAGCGTTCGTCGCCATGACGGACCGCGAGCACATGCCGGCCCAGGCGATACCGCGCCTGCTGTGCTATGAGGATGTGCTGGCGCAGGAAAGCGCGGACTATGTGTGGCCGGCGCTCGATGAAAACGCCGCCAGCTCGCTGTGCTACACGTCCGGCACCACCGGCAACCCGAAAGGCGTGCTGTACACGCACCGCTCGACCGTGCTGCATGCGTGGGCCGCCTGCTCGGGCGATGCGCTGAACGTGAATGCGTCCGACAGCATGCTGCTGGTGGTGCCGATGTTCCACGTCAATGCGTGGAGCATGCCGTACGCGGGCGCCATGTGTGGCGCCAAGCTGGTGTTGCCGGGACCGGCGCTGGACGGCAAGAGCGTGTATGAACTGATGCGCGACGAGGGCGTGACCCTGGCGCTGGGGGTGCCGACCGTGTGGCTGATGCTGTTCCGCCACGTGGAAACCCTGAACCTCGACCCGCGCGCGGAATTGAACCTGCACAGCGTGGTGATCGGCGGCTCGGCCGCGCCGGCGTCGATGATCGTGACGTTTGAAGACAAGTTCGGCGCCACCGTGATCCATGCGTGGGGCATGACGGAAATGTCGCCGCTGGGCACCGTGTGCCGCCTGTTGCCGAAACACGCGAAACTGCCGCGCGAGGAAAAACTCAAGATCCTCACCACCCAGGGCCGCGCGGTGTTCGGCGTGGCCATGAAGATCACCGATGACGACGGCAAGGATTTGCCGCGCGATGGCAAGGCGTTCGGCCACCTGCTGGTCAAGGGCCCGTGGATCGCGGCCGGCTATTACCGGGGCGAAGGCGGGCGGGTGCTGGACGACGACGGCTGGTTCGATACCGGCGACGTCGCCACCATCGACCCGGACGGCTACATGCACATCACGGACCGGGCCAAGGATGTCATCAAGTCCGGCGGCGAATGGATTTCATCGATCGACCTGGAAAACGCGGCGGTCGGCCACCCCGATGTGGCGGAAGCGGCCGTGATCGGCATCGAGCATCCGAAGTGGCAGGAACGCCCGCTGCTGGTGGTGGTGGCCAAAGGCGGACGCGAACTGACCCGCGACACCATGCTCGCTTACCTCGACGGCAAGATCGCCAAATGGTGGATGCCGGACGACGTGCAATTCGTCGACCAGTTGCCGCACACGGCCACCGGCAAGCTGCAAAAGATGAAGTTGCGGGAACTGTTCCGCGATTACCGCTTCCCCGGCGCGTGACGCCATGGCGACCATGCCTGTTCTTTGGAAGTCGCTGACGATGGCGCGGCGCCTGGCGCTGGGTTTCGGCCTGGTGCTGACGCTGCTGGTGGGGATGCTGCTGGTGTCGCTGGCGGCCATGTCCGGCATGCAGCGCGGCACGGAATCGCTGCTGCAAGACCAGTACCGCAAGGTGGAACTGGCCAATGAAGTGAAATACAACGTGGCCGTGATCCACCAGTTGCTGCGCAGCGCCATCATCGCCGCCGAATACCAGGGCGAAAACGAGGTGGCGCGCAGGATCAAGCCGCTGCGCGAGAAAAACGCCGCCTTGCTGGGGCAGTTGCAAACGCTGTCCGGCGCAGGGGATGGCGACCTCGCGGGCGCGCGCAAGCTGCTGGAGCAGATCGCCAAAGCCAGCGCGGCCGATGAAGCCAGCCAGAAGGAATTGTATGGGCTGCTCAATGCCGGCCAGCTGACCGAGGCGCGCAGCCTGCTGAACGCCAACATCCGCCTGTCGGAACAGGAATATGTGAAGGCGCTGGGCGACATGGTGGCGCAGCAGGCCAAACGCATGGCGGACGGCGTGCAGGCCTCCACCGCGTCGTATGCGGTGGCGCGCAATTCCATGCTGGCATTGGGCGCGGCCGCCATGGCGCTGGGGCTGGGGGCGGCGGTCATGATCGTGCGCGCGCTGGTGCACCAGCTGGGTGGCGAACCGCGCTACGCCAGCTGGATCGCGGGCCGCATTGCCGATGGCGACCTGGCGGTCGAGGTGCGCAACGCCTATCCGGGCGAGGACAACCTGCTGTCGGCGATCGCCGGCATGCGCGGCAGCCTGGCCGGGGTGGTGGGCGAAGTGCGCTCGGGCGCCGACACCATGGCGCTGACGGCGCGGGAAATCGCCAGCGGCAACCAGGATTTGTCGCAGCGCACGGAGTTGCAGGCCGGCGCGCTGCAGCAAACCGCCGCCTCGATGGAACAATTGACGGCAACCGTGGCGCAAAACGCGGAACGGGCGCGCCAGGCCAGCGCGCTGGTGTCGGAAGCGTCCGGCGTGGCGGAGCGGGGTGGCGCCGTGGTGGATCAGGTGGTCGACACCATGGGCCGTATCAGCGCCTCGTCCGGCAAGATCGCCGACATCATCGGCGTCATCGACGGCATTGCCTTCCAGACCAATATCCTGGCGTTGAACGCGGCGGTGGAAGCGGCACGCGCCGGGGAACAGGGCCGTGGCTTTGCCGTGGTGGCGTCCGAAGTGCGGGCGCTGGCGCAGCGCTCGGCCAGCGCGGCGCGTGAAATCAAGGCGCTGATCGAGCAATCGGCCGGCGAAGTGCGGCAAGGCGGCGTGCTGGTGGGGCAGGCCGGCAGCACCATGGCCGACATGCTGGCGTCGGTCAGCCGCGTGGCGTCCATCATGGGTGAGATCGTCGACGCCAGCGGCGAGCAGCGCGATGGCATCGCCCAGATCCACCGCGCCATTGCCGAGATGGATGACGTCACCCAGCGCAACGCGGCGCTGGTGGAGGAAGCGGCGGCCGCCGCCACCGCCATGCAGCAGCAGGCCGGGGCGCTGGCCGGGCTGGTCAGCCGGTTCAAGCTGGCGGGGGCGGCTGGAATCCCGGGGACGGCGCTGGCCGTAGGGCGGTAACCCGAAGGGTGGCCGCCGTGCGTGCCGCCTGGCGGCTTTGCCTATCGGCAAAACCGCCCTACGGGGGCGCCGTCCGGGATGGGGGCGTAACGGCCTGTCATTCCTTGTTGTCACTCTGCAACGAGCAGGATGCGGCAGACAGGCCGCCATGGCGCGTGTATGCTTGCATGCCATATACTGGCCCGCATTGTCGAGGGGAACGGATGGACCAGATGGCGCAGGCGGGGGGCAGGCAGTCGGTGGCGCAGGGCGGCCACGCGGAACCCGTGCGCGGCGATATCCTGGTGGTGGAAGACACCCCGGCGTCGCTGCAACTGCTGTCACGGCTGCTGACCGATGCCGGTTACCGGGTGCGGGAAGCGCCCAATGGCGAACTGGCGCTGTGGAGCGCCCAGGCCCAGGCGCCGGAACTGGTGCTGCTCGACGTGCGCATGCCCGGCATCGATGGCTACGAAGTCTGCAGCCGCCTGAAGCGCATGCCGGGGCTCGATGAAGTGCCGGTGATTTTCCTGTCCGCCCACAGCGACACCGACGACAAGCTGCGCGGCTTCCAGGTCGGCGGCGTCGACTTCATCTCGAAACCGTTCCAGTTTGAAGAAGTCAATGCGCGGGTGCAGTCGCATTTGAAAATCCGCCGCCTGCAGCAGCAACTGGCGGCCCACAACGACCGCCTGCAAAAGGAATCGCGCCAGCGCCTGGCGGAAATCGCCCATTTGAACCGCAACGCCAGCGCCACCGTGTATTGCGCGGCGCTGATGCATGAGCTGAACCAGCCGCTGGCGGCCATCATGAGCAATGCGGAAGCGGCGGAACTGTTCCTGAAAATGGACCCGCCGCTGCTGGGCGACGTGGAAGAAATCCTGGCCGATATCCGGCGCGACGACCGCCGCGCCAGTGACCTGATCCAGCGCATGCGGGAATTGCTGAAAAAATCCGATCCCGTGGTGCAAAAGCTGGACCTCAACGAGGTGGTGCGCCAGGTGTGCACCTTGCTGTCGGGCGAAGCGCGGATGCGCCGCATCGTGCTGGAGATGCAACTGGCGCCTGGCGCGCTGCCGGTGGCGGCGGACCCGATCCAGTTGCAGCAAGTGTTGATCAACCTGGTCTTGAACGCGTTCGACGCGATGGCGCAGGTGGCCGACGGGGTGCGCGCGGTGTGCCTGTCCACCGGGCGCCGCGCCGACCAGACGGCGGAAGTACTGGTGTCAGACCAGGGGTGTGGTTTTCCGGAAGGGCATGAACGCGTGTTTGAATCGTTTTTCACCACCAAGCCGCATGGCATGGGACTGGGCTTATCCATTGCGGCCGCCATCGTGCAGGCGCACAGCGGCAGTATCTGGGCCGGCAACAATGCCGGCAGCGGCGCCACGGTCGGCTTTGCGCTGCCGGCGCTGTTGCCCGCGCAGTTGCCCGGTTCCGTGGCGGAGCGCCCATGAGAATCCATATCATTGACGACGATGACGCGCTGCGCACCGCGCTGGGGCGCCTGCTGGGCGCTTGCGGCTACGTGGTGTCGACCTATGAATCGGGCGACGCCTTTGTGCGCGCGGAAACCGGCACCGAAGCGGGCTGCATCTTGCTGGACGTGGACATGCCGGGCTTGTCGGGCCTGCAACTGCAAGACCATTTGCGGGCCAAGGGCAGCATCTTGCCGATTGTCTTCCTGACCGGCAATGGCGACATTGCCATGAGCGTGCGGGCCATCAAGGCTGGCGCCGAGGATTTCCTGCCGAAGCCGATCGGCAAGGACGCGCTGCTCGATGCGATCGGGCGCGCCATGCAGCGCTATGAAGCGGCCTTTGTGTCAAACAGCGCCTTGCTGGAACTGCGCAAGCGCGCCGCGACCCTGACCGCGCGCGAACGCGAAGTGTTTGCGCTGGTGGTGCAGGGCATGCTGAACAAGCAAATCGCCTTTGAACTGGGCAACACGGAACGCACCGTCAAGGCGCACCGCCACAGCCTGATGGAAAAGCTCGGCGCCGGCTCGCTGGCGGAACTGGTGCAAATGGCGAACCGCCTCGGGATCGCCAGCCCTGTTTCTGAATGAACCTGTGCTGAATAAGCACTTGTACTAAAGGACACGTTACAAGTGTCCTGATCCTCTCTACAGTCATCCCATCGGCGCGGCGCGCCTGTCCGGATGACGTCATGGAAGCAGCAAAACTCATCGTCGCAGTCGTGGAAAACGACCAGGCCATGCTGAAGGCACTGGGACGGCTGTTGCGGGCGTCCGGTTATGCGGCGCAGCTGTATCCGTCCGCCGAACGCTATTTGCAGCGCGCCGAGCAGGCCGATGTGGCTTGCCTGATCCTTGATATCGACCTGGGCGGCCTGTCCGGCATCGAATTGCAGCAAATGCTGGTGGGGTCGGGCCATGCCCCGCCCATCGTGTTCGTGACCAGCCATGCGGAAGACCGGTACGAAGCGGCGGCCCAGCAACTGGGTTGCCTGGCGTACCTGCGCAAGCCGTTTGCCTCCATCGACTTGCTGCGCGCGCTGGAAACCGCCGTTCATCCATAGGGAATCCAAATGAAAAACCTCACGATCAAAGCACGCCTGATCGCCGCCATGGCCTTCCTGTCCATCCTGCTGACGGCCATCGGGCTGGCCGGCATGAACAGCCTGTCGCAAACCAATGCGTCGCTGCAAACGGTGTATGACGACCGCCTGGTGGCGATGGGCATGCTGCACAAGATCAGCGCCGCGCTGCACCGCAACCAGCTCGACCTGGGCAATGCGGTGGACATGGATCCCGGGCCCGCCGTGCACCAGGTGCTGGCCGCCGTGCAAACCCGCCGCGCCGAGTCCCAGCGCATTTGGGACACCTATATGCGGACTTACCTGACGCCGGAAGAGAAACAGCTGGCCGAGACCTTTGACGCGTATGTTGTTGCCATGCAAAAAAAGGGCGTGCAGCCGCTGGCTGATGCGCTGGCGGCGGGCGACAAGGAACGCTCGGCGGCGCTGGTACATGCCGCGCTCGATCCCACCGTGGCGCAGGCGCTGGAGATCATGGAAAAGCTGGTGCAGCTGCAACTGGACGTGGGCCGCCAGGAATACGAAGATTCCCAGGCGCATTATGTCGTGTTCCGCCTGATTTCCATCGTCTCCGTGCTGGCCGGGGTGCTGGTCGGCATCGTCATGGGCTGGTGGCTGCTGCGGGCCATCCTGCAACCCCTGCAGCAAGCCATCGGCGTGGCCGAAGCGGTGGCCGGAGGCGACCTGTCGCAAACGATCGACGTGCGCGCCAATGATGAGATGGGCCAGCTGTCGCGGGCGCTGGAACGCATGAGCCGCAGCCTGGCCGGCATTGTGTCCCAGGTGCGCAGCGGCACGGAAACCATCACGGTGGCGTCGGGTGAAATTGCTTCCGGCAATAGCGACTTGTCGGCCCGCACGGAAAGCCAGGCCTCGAGCCTGCAGCAGACCGCCAGTTCGATGGAACAGTTGAACAGCGCGGTGCAAAACAATACGGAAAGCGCGCGCCAGGCCGACCGCCTGGCCAGCGAAGCGTCGGCCGTGGCCGTGCGCGGCGGCCAGGTGGTGGCGCAAGTGGTGCACACCATGGGGCGCATCAGTGAATCGTCCGGCAAGATCGCCGACATCATCGGCGTCATCGACGGCATTGCTTTCCAGACCAATATCCTGGCGCTGAACGCGGCGGTGGAAGCGGCCCGCGCCGGGGAACAGGGCCGCGGCTTTGCCGTGGTGGCGGCCGAAGTGCGCAACCTGGCGCAGCGTTCGGCCGGCGCCGCGCGTGAAATCAAGGTCTTGATCGGCGATTCCGTGGCCCAGGTCAGCGAGGGCAGCCGCCTCGTCAACGAGGCCGGCGCCACCATGGGCGACGTGGTCGGCAGCGTGGACCGGGTGACCCGCATCATGTCGGAAATCCTCACGGCCAGCGAAGAACAAAGCCGGGGGCTGGACCAGATCAACCAGGCTGTGGCGGAAATGGACAATGTCACCCAGCAAAACGCGGCGCTGGTGGAACAGGCGTCGGCCGCGGCCGAAGCGCTGCAAGACCAGGCCCGCGAACTGGAGCAGGCGGTCAGCGTATTCCGCCTGGCGCCACCTGCCGGCGGCATGGGGTTGCGGGCGGTGCGGGCAGCACGGGCTGAAGGGGGCGCCGCGCGGCGCACCGAACCGCGCATGCTGCTGGGACGCGCCAGCCGTGAGTCCGAAGCGGCATGAGCAAGGTGGTCTAAGCAAGGGGCCCTGGGCAAGGTGGCCTATGCGCGGCGGCATTGGCGGGGCGGCATCGGCGCGGTGGCGTGAGCGCGACAACGGGCTTGACAGGGGTGGAAAGGTTGGACTTGCCTGGCGGTTGAACTTATTATTTGTTACGGGCTGACCAATACGGCGTGAAACATGGCAACAGCGACACAGCAAGCATCCGGTGTGGCGGCGGTGCGTCGCGCACGGACGCGGGGAGAAGTGTCGATTGCGTTACTGGTCAGCGTGGCGCTGACCGCCGTGGTGACGGCGGTGCTGGCCGCATTTGCCGTGTATTTCTACCTCAGTGAAAAAGAACAGCGCTGGGATCAATTGCGCCATGGCCTGGCCACCAGCGCCGATGAGCTGGCGGCCGCCGTGGCATTGCCTGTCTGGAACTTCGACGAGGCGCAAATCATCACCATCATGAAAAGCGGCCTGAGCAACCGGGGGCTGCACGCCAGCATGGTGGCCCCGGCCGGCGCCCATCATCCCTATATCTTGCAGCGCAATGACGCGGGCCAGCTGGTGTCGAGCCTGATGGCGCCGCAAGACGCGGATTTGCTGGTGGAAAAACGCGACATGATGGTGGAAGGGCAAAGCATCGGCGTCATTACGCTGTATGCGTCGCCCGCGCCGCTGCTGGCGGAACTGCGCCAGCGCAGCGTGGCCATTGCTGGCATGATCGTGGTGCTGGACCTGGCGCTGGTGGCGGGCCTGTACTTGCTGCTGTGGCACGTGATGCTCAAACCCGTGCGCGCCATCGGCCGCTATGCGGTGCTGGTGCAGGCCGGCCTCAACGCCGACGCGACCATGCCGCGCGCCTGGTATTTCGGCGAACTCAAGGGGCTGTACGGGGCGATCCGGCAAATGGTGGGGCTGTTGCAACACCGCTATGAAGCCATGCATGCCAGCGAACAACGATTGCAAATTGCAACCCGCGCTGCCGGCATCGGCATCTGGGACTGGAACGTGGAAACCGGCGTGGCGGACTGGGATGACCAGATGTTCCGCCTGTATGGCGCCCGCCGCGATGAGGTGGATTCCCCGCTCCAGCTGTGGCGCGACATGCTGCACCCCGACGACGTGGCCGACAGCGAAGCCCAGCTGCGCCGCGTGCTCGATGGCAGCAGCATCGAGACCGCGCACCAGTTCCGCATTGTCTGGCCGGACGGCTCGGTGCGCCACATCCAGACCGATTCGCTGGTGCTGCGTGCGCCGGACGGCCGGCCGCTGCGCATGGTGGGCGTGAATTACGACATCACGGCCCACAAGCTGGCGCAACAGGAACTTGAACGGCACCGTCATCACCTGGAAGAACTGGTGGGGGAGCGGACCCGCGCGCTGTCGGTGGCGGTGGCGCAGGCGCAGGCGGCCAACCAGGCCAAGAGCGTGTTCCTGGCCAATATGAGCCACGAATTGCGCACGCCGCTGCATTCCGTGATCGGTTTTTCCCGCTTGCTGGCCGATGCCGCCCACATGCTGCCGGAAGACCGGCGCAACCTGGGCATCATCCATGGCTCGGGCCAGCATTTGCTGGTGCTGATCAACGATATCCTGGAATTGTCGCGCATCGAGGCGGGCCGCGCGCAATTGCAGCCGGACACCCTGCTGTTGCCGGAAATGGTGCAGGACGTGACGGACATGGTCAGCGTGCGGGCGTCGCAGGCCGGGCTGAAACTGATCCTCGACAGCAGCGGCTTACCGCCCCGGGTGCGGATTGATGGCACCAAGCTGCGCCAGGTGTTGCTGAACCTGATGTCGAACGCCGTGAAATTCACACGCGCCGGCAGCGTCCGGCTGGAAGTGCGCGCCGCGCGCGATGACAACGGCGGCTGGCTGCTGTCGTTTGCCGTCAGCGATACCGGTCCCGGCATCGCCGTGGCGGACCAGCAGCGCATCTTTGAACCGTTTGTTCAGGCCGGCAATGGCGGGGCGGTGGAAGGCACCGGGCTGGGGCTGGCGATTTCCCGCGAATTCGTGCAATTGATGGGCGGGAGCCTGAGCGTGCAGTCGGCGCCGGGGCAGGGCGCCACGTTCCGCTTTTCCGTTAATGCCGAAGGCGTGCTGGCGGGCCAGCATGTCCTGCCGCCGCCCGCATTCGGCGCCGGCGGGGCGGGCACGGCGCAGGCGCAGGTGCCGGCGGCGACCCTGTCGGTACGCCAGTTACAGCGTTTGCAGCCGGCGGTGCGGGTGGCGCTGCGCGAAGCCGTGCTGCAATTGAATTTGCAGCAGGTGCGTGATTTGCTGGCGCCGCTGCCGGAAGAACTCGATGACGTGGTGGCCGGCATTGAAGCGATGCTGCAGCAGCACGCCTATCCGCAACTATGTGCGCTGCTCGGTGAGCAGGGTATCGACATGCAGGAGCCAGCCGGATGACCCAGGGTGCGACAGAAGGTGAAATCCTCGTGGTGGAAGACACCCCGGCCTCGCTCAAGTTGCTGAGCGAATTACTGGGCAATGCCGGCTACCTGGTGCGCCAGGCGCCGGACGGGGAGCTGGCGTTGTGGAGCGCGCATGCGCGGCCGCCGGAGCTGATCCTGCTCGACATCCGCATGCCGGGCATCGATGGCTATGAAGTGTGCCGCCGCTTGAAGGCCGACCCGCAATTGCGCGATACGCCAGTGATTTTCCTGTCGGCGCAGTACGACACGGACGACAAGGTGCGCGGCTTCCAGGCCGGCGCGGTGGACTTTATCGCCAAGCCGTACCAGTCGGAAGAAGTATTGGCCCGCACCCGCGCCCATATCCGGCTGGCCCGCACCAAGGCGGCGCTGGAATCGAGCAACGCGGAATTGTCGCGCACCCTGGATGAACTGAAATCCGCGCGGCAGGAAATCATGCGCTCGGAACGGCTGGCCGCGCTGGGGGCGCTGGTGGCGGGCATCGCCCATGAATTGAACACGCCGATCGGCAATACTATGCTGGCCGCCAGCGCGCTCGATGACCTTGCGCGCGATTTCTTTGGCAACATCGACCAGGGCTTGCGCCGCTCCGAACTGGAGCGCTTTGGCGCCGATACCTGCAAGGCCACCGGCCTGATGCTGCGCAGCCTGCACCGCGCCGCCGACCTGATCGAATGTTTTAAACAGGTCGCGGTGGACCAGACCAGTTCCCAGCGCCGCGCCTTCGAGCTGGCGACCCTGGTCGACGGCATGGCCAAGACACTGGGGCCGTCGCTGCGCGAAGCGGGCGTGACGCTGGAGATCGACGCGGCGGACGGTGTGACGATGGACAGTTATCCGGGCGCGCTGTGCCAGATCCTCGCGCAACTGACGCGCAACACGCTGGTGCACGCCTACGCGCCCGGCGCCGGCGGGGTGATCACCCTGAAGACGTCGGTGGAAGGCGCGGCGGCGCGGCTGGAATTCGCCGACCACGGTGTTGGTATTCCGCCAGACCACCTGGCGCGCATTTTTGAGCCGTTTTATACAACCCGCATGGGCGAAGGAACGGGCGGACTGGGGCTGCACGTAGTGCACAACCTGATCGTCAATGTGCTGGGCGGGACGATAGAAACGTACAGTGGCGGCGGACGGCCGGGCGTGCGTTTCGATATCCGGCTGCCATTGAGCGCGCCGGCGCTTGGGGCGGCGCCGAATATGTGGTAGCGTTGCAAAGTTTTTTACGGGACGGGCGCGGCGAGAGGAAGCAATGCGGCAGGATCAGGTAACGGAAACAGAAACAGCCGCACCGGCGGAGCCAGCCACCGGCAAGACCAGCAGGGGCGAGGTGCTGATCGTCGAAGACACGGCGGCATCGCTGAAACTGTTGAGCGATTTGCTGACCGGCGCCGGCTATTACGTGCGCCAGGCGCCCAATGGCGAACTGGCGCTGTGGACCGCCCAGTCGCGCCCGCCGGAACTGATCTTGCTCGATGTGCGCATGCCCGGCATGGATGGCTATGAAGTGTGCCGGCGCCTGAAAGCCATGCCTGGCTTGCTTGATGTGCCGGTGATTTTCCTGTCCGCCCAGCACGATACCGATGATAAATTGCGCGGCTTTGCCTTGGGCGGCGTGGACTTTATCGCCAAGCCATTCCAGGCCGAGGAAATCCTGGCCCGCACCGATGCCCAGGTCCGCCTGCGGCGCGCGCAGCAGGCACTGGCCACCGAACGGGCCAACCTGGAACAGCGCGTGATGCAGCGCACGGCGGAACTGGCGGCGGTGGCCATGTCGCTGGAAGCGGAAGTGCAGCGCCGCCGCGCCAATGAAGATGCGCTGCGGCTGGCCGGCCAGGTGTTCGCCGCCACCCGCGACGCCATCGTCATCACGGACGCCCAAGGCTTGATGATGGCGGTGAACCCGGCGTTCACCCGCATTACCGGGTATACCGCCGATGAAGTCGCGGGCCAGCCCGTCACCATGCTGCGCACGGCGCAGGCCGGCGTCGCGTATGCCGGCATGATGCAGGCGATTGACGCCAACGGCCACTGGAGCGGTGAAATGACGGCGCACCGCAAGGGCGGCGGCACGTATACCGGCCTGCTGAGCGTGTCGACGGTGCGCGCCGCCGATGGCGCGGTCGACAATTTCATCGTTGCCTTCATCGACATGACGGAACGGAAGGCGGAACAGCACCTGATCGATTTCCTGTCTTACCACGACGCGCTGACCGGGCTGCCGAACCGCACCCAGGCGCGCAGCCGGTTCGATGAATTGCTGGCCGCCTGTGGCCCGGACCGGTGCGTGGCCGTGCTGTGCCTGGACCTGGACCGTTTCAAGGGTGTCAATGATTCGTACGGCGCGGCCATCGGCGATGAAGCGCTGAAGACCGTGGCGCGCTTCCTGCGCACCTGTGTGCGCGAAGGCGACATGGTGTCGCGCCATGGCGGCGATGAATTCCTGATCATGGTGGCCGACGACCTGCAGTGCAGTGTCACCACCGCGATAGCCGAAACCATCTTGAACGGGCTGCGGCGCGATTTCCCGATCGCGGGCCACACGGTGGCGCTGACCACCAGTATCGGGATCGCCACCGCGCCCGGTGATGGCGCCACCCTCGATGAACTGGTGCAGCACGCGGAAATGGCGCTGTTCCGCGCCAAGGAACTGGGCCGTGACAGCTATGCGTTTTTCACGGAAAGCATGGATGCCGACATCCGCCACCGGCTGGCGCTGCAAAGCCAGTTGCGCGGCGCGGTGGCGCGCGCTGAATTTTCCGTCCACTACCAGCCGCAAGTATGCCTGCGCACCGGCGACATCACCGGCGCGGAAGCGCTGCTGCGCTGGCACAACGTGGTGCTGGGCCAGGTGCCGCCGGGGCGGTTCATTCCCGTGGCCGAAGAATACGGCTTGATCAATGCGATCGGCGTGTGGGTGCTCGACACCGTGTGCGGGCAAATCCGCGCGTGGCAAGACCAGGGCCTGGGCGCGGTGCGCGTGGCGGTCAACCTGTCGGGCAGCCAGTTTGCCCATGCCGACACGGTGCCGCTGGTGGAGGAAACCCTGCTGCGCCATGGCGTGGCGCCGTCCTGCCTGGGGATTGAAATCACCGAAGGCTCCGTGATGGGCGATCCGGACAAATCCGTCGAGGCGCTGCGCCGCCTGAAAGCCATCGGCGTCGGCATTTCACTCGATGACTTCGGCACCGGTTATTCATCGCTGGCGTACCTGAAGCGCTTCCCCATCGATGTGCTGAAAATTGATAAATCGTTTGTCGACGATGTGGCCCATGCGGCCAGTGACGCCGCGATTGCCTTGTCGGTAATTTCTCTGGCGCACAACCTGAATATGCGGGTGGTTGCGGAAGGCGTGGAAACGCCCGAGCAGGCCCGCTTCCTTGCGTCGCACGGCTGCGATGCGATGCAGGGGTATTTGTACAGCCGTCCGCTGACCGCGGCCGACTTCACTTCGCTGCTGCGCCACCCGCGCTCTTTGCAAATCCACCTGGAATAGGATACCCCCATGAAGAAAACCTGCGCCGCCATCGCGGCAGTACTGCTGTGCGCGGCAACCTCCGCGGCACTTGCCCATGCCCACGCCGCCGCCGCACCGGCGGTCAAGGTTTCCGCCGCCACCCGCGCGGCCGACGCGAAGTTCAAGGCCATTTACGCGCAGGAATGGAAATGGCGCCAGCAGCAAAAAATGGAAGACGATGAAGACGACGTCAACGCGGTCAGCGCGGTGCTGCCGAAAGTCGATGTGGCCACGCAGCAGGCGCGCCTGGCGTACTGGCAGGGCGTGATGAAAAAGCTCGACGGGGTGGCGCCGGCCAGCCTGTCGGACGCGGAGCGCATCAATTACCTGGTGTACCGCGCGCAAATCGGCGCGCTGATCGACAATCAGCGTTTCCGCGAGTATGAAAAGCCGCTGAACGCCGATTCGTCGTTCTGGACCAACATGGCGGGCGAAGCGCGCAAGACCTTGCGCACCTTGCCGGAGTACCGCGCCTATGTGGCCCAGCTCAATGACGTGCCGCGCTACTTCCGCGAAGAAATCGCCAACATGCGCGCGGGCCTGAAGCGCGGCTTCACGCCGCCGAAAGTCACCCTGCTGGGCCGCGAAGGTTCGCTGCAATCGGTGACCGATGAAAAGGATTTGACCAAGCTGGTGTTCTATAAACCGTTCCGCGAGATGCCGGCGTCGGTGCCGGCGGCGGAACAGGAAACACTGCGCGCGGCGGCGTTGAAAGCCATCCGCGAAGCCGTAGTGCCGGCCCATGCGGAATTGCTGGCCTTCATGAAGAATGAATACATCCCGGGCGCGACCGAAGCGCTGGCCGCCACCAGCCTGCCGGACGGCAAGGCGTATTACCAGTCGAAAATCACGGAATTCACCACCACCAGCATGTCGGCCGACCAGATCCATGAGATCGGCCTGAAGGAAATGGCGAAGCTGCGGGCGGAAATGCAGGAGGTGATGAAGCAGGTGAAATTCGAAGGCGACTTGCCGGCCTTCCTGCACTTCCTGCGCACCGATCCCCAGTTCTATGCCAAGACGCCGGAAGAGCTGCTGATGCGCGCGGCCTACATTTCCAAGCGCTTTGACGGCAAGATCGGCGATTACTTCGGCTACTTGCCGCGCAAGCGTTTCGCCATCATTCCGGTGCCGCCGGAACAGGCGCCGTTTTACACCTCGGGCCGTGGCGGCCCGGGCGTGTACCTGGTGAACACCTACAATCTGCCGTCGCGCGCGCTGTACAGCCTGCCCGCACTGACCCTGCATGAATCCGCGCCGGGCCACGCGTTCCAGATGCCGATCGCGCTGGAAATCAAGGGCCGCCCGGAATTCCGCAAAGCCTACATTTCCGCCTTTGGCGAAGGCTGGGCGCTGTACACCGAGCGCCTGGGCGTGGAAATGGGCATGTATGAAACGCCGTATGAAGTGTTCGGCATGCTGAGCTACCAGGCCTGGCGCGCGTCGCGCCTGGTGGTCGATACCGGCGTGCACGCCAAGGGCTGGACCCGCGAACAGGCGCAAGCCTACCTGCGCGACAACACCGCGCTGTCGAATCACGAAGTCGAAACCGAAGTGGACCGCTACATTTCGTGGCCGGGCCAGGCGCTGTCGTACTACCTCGGTGAAATGGCCATCATCGAAGCGCGCCAGCGCGCTGAGAAGGCGCTGGGCGCGAAATTCGACATCCGCAATTTCCACGACACGGTGCTGAACCTGGGTTCCGTGCCGCTGCCGGTATTGCAGGCGCGGATCGATGCGTTTATCGCCGACGGGGGCAAGAGTCCGTATCCGAAGGACGAGTAACGGCGGCGAGGGGGGCGGGAACAGCAAGGCGTTCACGCTGAGCCCCCCACCATGCCAGACCGGGCGCTGTCGAGCCCGGTTTTTTTATGACAACATTACTCCTAGTGCGCGGGCGCGGCGAAGTAGGCGCGCACATCGGCAACCCGCCCGCCGACTTGCATGATGACTTCCGCCAGCCGCTCCCGTGACACGCCCAGTTCGCGGGTCCAGTACACCAGATCCGATTCCATCAACACATTGATGCAGTCATCCGGATGTTGGCCGGGTTCCCGTACGTTGTGGTTCATGATGCGCCTCCATTTCGAGAAGCTTCAGTATGCCCGGCATGGCGCCACTGTCTGTGCGCTGATCCACGGTGCGCCATCCGATGCCGCCGTTACACGGTCAGCCAGCCGGGCACGCCGCCCGGCGTTGCCGCCAGCCGTTGCGTGATACAGATGGTGCGTGGCCCGCCCGGCCGGAAGCCGAAGCAGGCCATGGCGTTGTCATAAAACAGCTGGCGCGCCTTGATGATGCCGTTGCACAGCGCCGCGTGGACGCTGAACGGATATTGCTGCCAGCCATTGACCTTGCTGAGCATGTGCCAGTCCGAACCGTACAACAAGTGTGCGCTGGCGGCAGGACTCAGCCTGAGCGCGCCGGCGACACGCTGGCGTGCCTCGATACATGCGGCGGTTTCAGCACCACACTGGAAGAATTCATCCCAATAGGCAATGTCACTATAAAAGTTCCTGCCGGCGCCGCCGGGCAAATTCAGGAAGCCTGTGAATTCATCCGGCCATTGGGCGCCGTGATTGCGGGCGGCGCCGCCGAAATGGCCTGCCAGGATGGTCGGCGCCAATCCGGCCGGCGCCGCGCCCGCGCCATACTCCGCCAGCAGCGCGCGATAGCCCGCCGGGCCGCCGTAAGCATCCGCTTCGTCGTTGACGCCCATCGATGCGCCCGCGTGCGCCATGACGGGAATTTCACGCGCGGCGCACCAGTCGTACAAGGCTTTCAAGGTGGCGTCCAGCTGCGCCAGGCTGCCCTGGTAGCGGCCCGGGTGCTTCAGCAAGCGGGCATTTCCGTAGGGGTAGTAGCCGACCGGCGGATAGATTTTCACGCCGACGTAGCCATAACGCTCGATCGCGTCCGTGACCAGCGCAAACGATGCCGATGCCGCAGCCGGCGATTCCCACGGATTGAATGCGATCAGCGGCAGCATGTAGCCACCGCTCATGGCCGACAACAGCGAATGCAGCAGCATTTGGTCGCGGCGCGAGGAATACGGTTGATTGTCCAGCCAGCCATCGAAATCGACCAGCGATCCAAAGACCGCGTTGATCCCGAACGCGCCCCGCGCGGCGCTGTAAAACTGCGCATAGGTATGCAGGTTGGTGTACCGGTGCGACAGCATATGGCCCAGGAACGCAATGAAGCCGCCAGGGTCGCTGGCGTCGTCCGGGCCGCCCGCATCCGCTTCCAGACCAAACTCGGCCTTGTACTGCGCCGAGCGCGCATAGGGATTGACCAGCCGGTGGATCGTGTCCGGCGTCAGGCCGGCCGGCGCCTGATTGATGCGCGCGGCGCCGTGCTTGCGGTTCAGCGCCTCGATGTGCCGGCGCTGGGCCTTGTTGTATTCATCGAGCAGCCCGGTCTTCAATGCGGCATCGTAGATGCGTTGCGCCATCAACGGATAGTCTTCGCCCGGCAAATCGCCGATGCGCATGGACTTGGCGCCGGCCTGTTGCAAGCGTCCTGTCAGGATGGTGAATTCCTCGCCGGCGGTCGGGGCAAATCCTGCCAGCAGGTCGGCCGCCGCCGCCAGTGCGCGGAAAAAGGCGTGGCCAAGGCCGCCGGCCTGGTGGCCGAAGCATTCGCCAATATAGTCTTTGACGTTGACATCGGACGCATTGAAAAAATGCGCATGGGCGTCCAGGCAGGGGAAGGCGGCATTGGCGGGAGTCGTGGCCGTCTCCGGCCGCAGGACCGGATGAATGTCACCGAGCGCGGGAAAGGATGCCGGATCGATTTGTGAAATGGGCGGCGGCCGCCGGCCAAACAGCGCACAGCCGGATAAGCCCAGCGCGCCGCTGGCCGTCAATATGCCCAAGGTTGCCCTGCGTCCCAGATCGGTCATGCCGCCCTCCGTGGTGAATTGCCGAGTGCCCCCATCATACAAGCGCTGCGGACGCGGCGGGTAGGGGCCATCAGACGGTCAGCGGTCCGGCCAGAACCGGTCGAACAGCGGCTTGACGCTGGTGCCGTGCACCAGGATCGACAGCATGATGGTGACCAGGGTGATGTCGATCAGCGTGCTGGCCAGCACGGCGGGCACGCCATGGTTGACGGCAAACATCAGGTAATACACGGAACCGATCCCGCGCACGCCGAACCACGCGGCGATGCCTTTCACCCGGCCCCGCACACCGGCGCCGGCCAGTCCAAGGTACACGCTGACGGGACGCGCCACGCAAAACAGGAAAAGCGCCGTGCTCCAGGTGCGCCAGTCCCAGGTATACAGCGAAATCGCCGCGCCCAGCAACAGCACCAGCATCAGTTCGGACAGGCGTTCCAGGTGTTCCTTGAAGATCAGCGATTCGCCGCTGACGGTCAGCGGTGCCTCGGGCGCTTGCGCGGCCTGCGCCTCGCCATCGCCGCTGCCATGGCTATGACCGCTGCCGGTGTGGGGTTCGGTCCGTGCCGGGGAGGGCGCGGCGTTCATCAGGCCGTGGCGGTCGCGCGGCATGCCGGCCAGGGTCAGTTCGGTTTGCCGCAATGCGACGCCGGCAAAAAACACCGCGAGAAAACCCCATGCGTGCAGCCACACGCTGACGCCATAGACCACCGCAATCAAGCCCAGTCCCACGAAGTCATCGAGGACTTCGTGGCGCGGATCGCTGCCGCGCAGCGCCCAGCCGGCGCGCGCCAGCAATGCGCCGCCGGCAATGCCGATGGCAATCGCGGTGCAGGTGGCATAGACCACGTCAATCACGGCCCAGCGCCAGCCGAATTCACCGAGTTCGTGCAAGCCCAGCAGGCCCAGGCCCAGCATCACGAGCGGAAAGGCGCTGCCGTCATTCATGCCCGCTTCGCAGGTCAGGGCAAAGCGCAGCTTGTCGCGGTCGCCCGCGTGGCGTACCTGGACATCGGTGGCCAACACCGGGTCGGTGGGCGCGAGGATCGCGCCCAGCAAGATCGCCGCGCCCGGCGGCAAATCCAGCACGGTCCACGCAAACAGCGCCACCAGCGCCACCGACACCGTCATCGAGACCCAGGCCAGCCGCAGCGACGCCTGCCAGCGTGTCCAGGTAAACGGCACGGGCATTTTCACGCCGGCGGAAAACAGGGAAATCAGCACGGCCAGTTCCGCCATGACTTCCAGCAGCGGCGCCTGCGCCAGCGGATTGACGGTAAACACGCCCAGCACGGCAGGCCCCAGTACCAGGCCGACACCCAGATAAACGATGGCCGAGGTCACCGGCAGCCGTGCCAGGGTGGTGGCCGCCAGTCCCCGCGCCAGCATCAGGCAACCGATCAGCATGAACCAGAGGTAAGCAGTCATGCCTGCCGACTATACGCGTGGATAGGCTGGAGGGGCGCACGCGCCACCATGGTGCAGGGTTTTTCGCCAGCGTGCTAATTTGGTGCGCCGGGTGGTGAGAATTCCAGCCAAGTGCTGGCACGGCTCTTGCTGAATCATTGGTAAGCAACCCAGGAGCACTATGCCGGACAGCAGCAACCCTTTGATCGATGCAGGCCAGGCAGGCCAGGCCGCAGCCTGGCACGCGCACCTGTCGCTCGCGTTTGCCCGCGATGGCGCCACCACGCGCCTGACCGGGCGCCGCCACAGCGGTCCGCTGCGGGTGCAAAAGGCGCTGTATCCGGAAGGGCCGGCAGTGTGCCATGCGATCGTGATCCACCCGCCGGGCGGGGTGGTGGGCGGCGACCGGCTGGCGCTCGATGCCGTGGCCGGCGACGGCGCGCACGTCGTATTGACCACGCCGGGCGCGGCCAAGTGGTACCGCGCCAATGGCAGGACGTCCGGCCAGCGAGTGTCGCTGACGGCGGAGCGCGGCGCGGCCATCGAGTGGTTGCCGCAGGAAAGTATTTTTTATGACGACGCCCAGGTGGAACTGGAACATGACGTGCAACTGGCCGGCGACGCGGCATATCTCGGGTGCGAAATCCTGTGCCTGGGGCGGAGCGCCGCCGGCGAATCGTTCAACACCGGCCGCATCGGCCAGCGCACCCGTATCCGGCGCGGCGGCAAGCTGCTGTGGTGGGAACAGGGCGTGCTGACGCCGCACGCGGTGGCCAGCCCGCTGGGACTGGCGGGGCACACGGTGTGCGCCACCTTGCTGGCGGTCGGCACATCGTTCCCGGCGGAATTACTGGCGGCGCTGCGGGCGCTGGGAGCCTCGGGCACTGCGGGCACATCCGGCGGCGCCGGCGCGGCCGCCCGCCAGCCGCACTGGGGCGCCACCCTGGCCGGCAAACATGTGCTGGCCGTCCGCCACCTGGGCCACGACAGCGAAGCGGCCCGCGAACTGATGCTGTCGGCGCTGCAACTGGTGCGGCCCGCGTTGCTGGGCCGCGCCGCGCACACGCCGCGCAGTTGGCGCACCTGAGGAGACACCATGGACCTGACACCCCGCGAAAAAGACAAATTGCTGATATTTACCGCCGCCCTGGTGGCGGAGCGGCGCCGCGCGCGCGGCTTGAAACTCAACCATCCGGAAGCGGTGGCGTTGATCACCGCCGCCATCATGGAAGGCGCGCGCGACGGCAAGAGCGTCGCGCAATTGATGGACGAAGGCACGCGCATCCTCGGCCGCGCCGATGTCATGGAAGGGGTGCCGGAAATGATCCCGGATATCCAGGTCGAAGCGACGTTCCCTGACGGCAGCAAGCTTGTCACCGTGCACCACCCGATCCCTTGAAGGAGGACACCATGATCCCTGGTGAAACCATACTGGAAGAAGGCGCCATCGGCCTGAACACCGGCCGCGAAACAGTCACCATTACCGTCGCCAACCGTGGCGACCGGCCGGTGCAGGTGGGCTCGCATTTCCATTTTTTTGAAGTCAATCCCGCACTGGCGTTCGAGCGCTGGCAAGCCTACGGCATGCGCCTCAATATCGCGGCGGGCACCGCGGTGCGCTTTGAACCGGGCCAGCAGCGCACGGTGGAGCTGGTCAAGCTGGGCGGCGAGCGGGTGGTGCACGGCTTTAATGGCGCCGTGAACGGGAAACTGGACAAACCGTCGCCACAGGAATAAGCATGGCCACCATCTCGCGCACCGCGTATGCGGAAATGTTTGGTCCCACTGTCGGCGACCGCATCCGCCTGGCCGACACGGAACTGTTCATTGAAATCGAAAAAGACTTCGCGCTGTATGGCGAAGAAGTGAAGTTCGGTGGCGGCAAGGTGATCCGCGATGGCATGGGCCAGTCGCAGCGCCCGCACGCGCAAGTGATGGATACCGTCATCACCAATGCCGTGATCGTTGACCACTGGGGCATCGTCAAGGCCGATATCGGCTTGAAGGATGGTGTGATTGCCGCCATCGGCAAGGCCGGCAATCCGGATATCCAGCCCGGTGTCACGATCGTGATCGGCGCCGCCACGGAAATCATCGCGGGCGAAGGGCTGATCGTCACCGCGGGCGGGATCGACACGCATATCCACTTCATTTGTCCGCAGCAAATCGAGGAAGCGCTGATGAGCGGCGTGACCACGATGATCGGCGGCGGCACCGGACCCGCGGTCGGCACGGCGGCCACCACGTGCACGCCGGGGCCGTGGCACATCCACGCCATGCTGTCGGCGGCCGACGCGTTTCCCATGAACCTGGGCTTTCTCGGCAAGGGCAACGCCAGCATGCCGCTGCCGCTGGAAGAACAGATCGCGGCCGGCGCCATCGGCTTGAAACTGCATGAAGACTGGGGCACGACCCCGGCCGCGATCGACAATTGCCTGTCGGTGGCTGACCGCCACGATGTGCAGGTGGCGATCCACAGCGATACGCTCAACGAGGCGGGCTTCCTCGAGCACACCCTGGCCGCGTTCAAGGACCGCACCATCCACACCTTCCACACGGAAGGGGCGGGCGGCGGGCACGCGCCGGACATCATCGCGGCGGTCGGGCAGGGCAACGTGCTGCCGTCATCGACCAATCCGACCCGGCCCTACACCGTCAACACGCTGGACGAACACCTCGACATGCTGATGGTGTGCCATCACCTCGACGCCGCCATCGCGGAAGACGTGGCGTTCGCGGAATCGCGCATCCGGCGCGAAACCATCGCGGCCGAAGATATCCTGCACGACCTCGGCGCGATTTCCATGATGTCGTCCGATTCGCAGGCGATGGGTCGGGTTGGCGAAGTGATCCTGCGCACTTGGCAGACCGCGCACAAAATGAAAGTGCAGCGCGGCGCGCTGCCGGAAGACAGCGGCCGCAACGACAACTTCCGCGTCAAACGCTACGTCGCCAAGTACACCATCAATCCCGCCATCACGCATGGCGTGTCGCATGCCGTTGGGTCGCTGGAAGTGGGCAAGCTGGCCGACATCGTGCTGTGGAAGCCGGCCTTCTTTGGCGTCAAGCCATCGATGATCATCAAGGGCGGCATGATCGCGGCGGCCCAGATGGGCGACCCGAACGCGTCGATCCCGACGCCGCAGCCGGTCCACTACCGCCCGATGTTCGGCGCGTTTGGCGGCGGACTGAAAAAATCCGTGACCTTCCTGTCGCAGGCGGCCTGCGATGCGGGCGTGGCCGAACGCTTAAAACTCAACAAGCCCGTGATGGCCGTGAAAAACATGCGCACCCTGCGCAAGCATGACATGGTCCACAACGGATTGACGCCGGTGATGGAAGTCGATCCGGAAACCTATGAAGTGCGCGCCGACGGCCGCCTGCTGGTGTGCGAACCGGTGGCGGTGCTGCCAATGGCGCAGCGTTATTTTCTGTTCTAGGAGCGGCCACGATGGCATCGATACTGACATTGCACACCAAGCTCAATGGTCCGGCCACGCCGTACGCCGAACTGGTGCTGCCCTTTGACTTGCGGGAAAAATGCCGGCTGCGGGCGGTCATGTCGAATGGCGAGGAAGCGGCGGTCTATACGGCGCGCGGCACCGTGCTGCGCCATGGCGATTTGCTGGCCGGCGAAGACCGCGCGAAAGTCGTGCAAGTGGTGGCGGCGTGCGAACCGGTCTACCAGGTCACCTGCGCCGACCAGCACGATTTGCTGCGCTGCGCTTTCCACCTCGGCAACCGCCACACGCAGGCGCAACTGGGCGACGGCTTCCTGCGTATCCGCGCCGACGCCGTGCTGCGCGATATGCTGCGGGGGCTGGGCGCCGTGGTGGTGGAGGAAAACGCGCCGTTCGAACCGGAAGCCGGCGCCTATGGCGGCGGCCACCACCACGGCGACGGGCATGGCCACCCGCTGGCGCCCATCCCGGCCCGGCAAAAGATCCACCGGCCCTCGGACCCCGCCTGATGCAAGCGACCGCCCTGTTACACCTGCTGCAACTGGCCAGTCCGTCGCTGCCGGTCGGCGCCTACAGCTATTCGCAAGGGCTGGAGGGCGCGCTGGAATCCGGACAGGTGACGGACGCCGCCAGCGCCCGGGCGTGGATTGCGCGGCAATTGCATGAAGTGGTGGCGCAATGGGACGCGCCCGTGTGCTGGCGCCTGATCCATGCGTTTATCCGGCGCGATGGGGAGGCCGTGGCGGCCTGGAGCGAACGCTACCTGGCGTCGCGCGATACGGCGGAATTCCGCGCCGAGAGTTTGCAGATGGGGTATTCGCTGTCGCGCCTGGTGACGGAACTCGATATTGCCGACGGCAGCCTGGCGGCCTTGCTGCCGCCGGCCCCGGACACCACGTTGCCGGTGGCGTATGCGTGCGCCGTGGCGGCGCTGGGCATTCCGCCGCCCGAAGCGTTGCTGGCCATGCTGTTTGCGTGGGCGGAAAACCAGGTGCTGGTGTGTGTGAAATCCGTGCCGCTGGGACAGGTGGCGGGGCAGCGCATGCTGCTGTCGCTGCGCGCCGAGATTGAAGCGGCTGCGCGCCATGCGCAACAGGTGGATGACGATGGCATGGGCAACTGGGCGCCCGCGTTGTCGCTGCTGTCGATGCGGCATGAAACCCAGTACAGCCGTTTATACCGTTCTTAATTCAGGAGTCACGATGAGCACTTCAAATCCCCTGCGGGTCGGCATCGGCGGTCCGGTCGGCTCCGGCAAGACCGCGCTGTGTGAAATGCTGTGCAAAGGCATGCGCGAACGCTATGACATGGCGGTCATCACCAACGATATTTATACCCGCGAAGACATGGAAATCCTGCTGCGCGCCAACGCCTTGCCGGCCGAGCGCCTGATGGGCGTGGAAACCGGCGGCTGTCCGCATACGGCGATCCGCGAAGACGCGTCGATCAACCTGGAAGCGATTGCGCGCATGCAGGCGGATTTTCCCGACCTGGACTTGATCCTGGTGGAATCCGGCGGCGACAACCTGGCCGCCACCTTCAGCCCCGAATTGTCGGATTTGACGATTTATGTGATCGATGTGGCGGGAGGCGAAAAAATCCCGCGCAAGGGCGGGCCCGGCATCACCCGCTCGGATCTGCTGATCATTAACAAGACCGACCTGGCGCCGTATGTCGGGGCCAACCTGGACATCATGGCGCAGGACGCCAAGCGCATGCGCGGCGAACGGCCATTCCTGTTCACCAATTTGCGCAGCGGCGACGGGGTGCCGGCGGTGATTGATTTTATTTGCAGGCAGGGCTTGCTGGACCTGGAAGGACAATCGATGAAGGGAATGGTATGACGAACCGGATCAGACACCATGGCGCGCTACCGGTCACAGCGGTGGCGCTGTTGCTGCCACTGGCGCTATGCAGCGCGCCGGCGCTGGCGCATCCCGGCGCGCACCACGCCGCCGTGGCAGGCGCCGCCGCGTTGGAGGGCTTGCAGTCCGCGCTGGCGGCCGGGTTCCTGCATCCGTTGACGGGGCTCGACCATATGCTGGCCATCGCGGCGGCGGGTGTGTGGAGTGCGCGCCAGCCGCGGGGCGTGCACCTGTTGCCGGTGTATCTGGCGGCGATGCTGCTGGGGGCGCTGGCTGGCGTGGCCGGGCTGGCGCTGCCGGGACTGGAAACCGGGATTGCCGCCACGGTCGTGGCCAGCGGCATGCTGGTGATGGCGGCCACGGTGCGCGTGCCGGCGCCGGCCGCGATGGCGCTGCTGGCAGGGTTTGCCGCGTTGCATGGCAATGCGCATGGACTGGAATTGCCGCTGGCCGCCACCACCGGCTTCCTGGCTGCAAGCGCGGTGCTGTTGCTGGCGGGGCGCCGCCTGGGTGCCTGCGCATCGGCCGGCCTGACGCGCATGGCCGGCGCCGGTGTTGTGGTTGCCGGTGCGATGATGTTGACCGCGCTGTAACGGTTACCTGTTGCTCGCGGCGCTTTATCCGCCGCCCGCGTATCGCCGTGTGGCTCAGCCGCGCTTGTCGCCGAACTGGATCGGCGCCGCGTCTTCCGGGTGCAAGCCTTCGTGGCCCGCGAAACCGGCGCGGATGGCCGCCAGGTCGGTTTCCTGGTCGCCCGTCAGGAACACGTGGTCGCGCACCGCGAGGATTTTATTCGGGTAATCGAGGTAGACCAGGCACAGCGGCACTTTGGCTTCCAGCGCCAAATGGTAAAAGCCGCTTTTCCAGTAGGGGCGGTAGCCGCGCGTGCCTTCCGGCGTGATGCCGACCCAGTACCAGTCCGCCGCGTTCATGCGCGCGGCCTGGCGCTGGATCATGCCGGTCGGGGCGCTGCGGTCGACCGGATCGCCGCCCATGGCGGAAAACCAGCGGCCCAGCAGGGGAATCTTGAACAGCGAATCTTTCGCCAGCCAGCGGAAATGCAAGCCCAGCGCCCATTTGCCCACCATGCCGATGACGAAATCCCAGTTCGACGTGTGCGGATAAATCACGCAAATGCCGCGCGGGCCGGGCAGGGGACGGTACAGCAAGCGCCAGCCGAACAGGTTTAACAGCTTGAGCGCCAGGCGCTGACCCGCGCCGGGCAGGCTGGCTAACTTCAGTTCGTCTTGCATGATGTACTCCGGTATTGCGAATTCGACAGGATTAACGGGCTGACATTTCACTTGATGAAAAATGCGCCCGGCATTCTATCGGTGCCTTCCGTTAACGGCAAGTAATGTGTCGCGAGTGTGGTGTTTCCGCAAGTTTCTTGTTTTTGCGTTATCGTAGCGATTCAGTTAACGTTCGTTGAGGAATACATGATCTTGAACAGCTTGACCAAATCCTGCGTTGCCATCGCCACTGCCGTTGCCTGCGGCGCCGCTTCGGCGGCCGCGCCGATGGTAAAGACCCAAGGCCCCGGCTATTACCGGATGATGCTGGGGGACTTCGAAGTGACGGCGCTCAATGACGGCACCGTTGATTTGCCGGTTGAAAAGATTTTGCACCAGCCAGCGCCAAAAACCCAGAAGGCATTGGAAAAATCGTTCCTGAAAACCCCGCTGGAAACGTCCGTCAATGGCTACCTGGTCAATACCGGCAGCAAGCTGGTCCTGATCGACACGGGCGCGGCGGGGCTGTTCGGGCCCACCCTGGGCAAACTGCTGGCCAGCCTGAAAGCATCGGGTTATGCGCCGGAACAAGTCGACGAAATCTATATCACCCACATGCACTCGGACCATTTCGGTGGCTTGACGCAAGCGGGCAAAGCCGTGTTCCCGAATGCCGTGGTGCGTGCAGACAAGCATGACACCGACCATTTCCTGAGCAAAGTGAACCTGGAAAAAGCCCCGGCCGATGGCAAAGGCGCATTCCAGCGTCCGATCGATGCGCTGTCGCCCTACAGCGACGCGGGCAAGCTGGTGCCGTTTGAAGGCGACACGGACCTGGTGCCAGGCGTTAAGGCGGTTGGCAGCCACGGCCACACGCCGGGCCACACCACCTATGTGGTGGAAAGCAAGGGGCAGAAACTCGTGCTGATCGGCGACTTGATGCACGTGCAATCGGTGCAGTTCGATGATCCGTCCGTGACGATCCAGTTCGACTCCGACGCGAAAGCCGCGCTGGCGCAGCGCAAGGCCGCGTTTGCGGAGGCGGCCAAGCAGGGTTACCTGATTGGCGCGGCGCACCTGCAATTCCCGGGCATCGGCCACCTGCGCGCGCAGGGCAAGGGTTATACGTTCGTGCCGGTGAATTACACGGTGCCGCGTTAAAAAACATGGCGGCCAAGGCCGCCATGTTGGCTGTTTAACCCAACGCCGGGTAATCCGTGTAGCCTTCCGCCGTGGCCGCATAGAACGTTTCAGGCTTGGCCGCGTTCAACGGCGCATCTTCCCGCAAACGGCGCGGCAAGTCGGGGTTGGCAATGAAGGCCTTGCCCCAGGCCACCGCGTCCGCTTCGCCGGCGGCAATGATGCGCTCGGCCGAGTCCTTGTCCATCTTTTCGTTGGCAATATAAATGCCGCCGAATTCCTGTTTGATCAGCGGGCCCAGGCTGTCATCGCCCACGGCTTCGCGTGCGCAAATGAACGCGATGCCGCGCTTGCCCAGTTCGCGCGCCACATAACCGAAGGTGGCGGCCGGATCGGAATCGCTCATGTCATGCGAATCGCGGCGCGGCGCCAGGTGCATGCCGACACGGCCGGCGCCCCACACGCTAATCGCCGCGTCCGTCACTTCCAGCAGCAAGCGGGCGCGGTTTTCCACCGGGCCGCCATAGGCGTCGGTGCGCTTGTTGGTGCCATCTTGCAGGAACTGGTCCAGCAGGTAGCCGTTGGCGCCGTGGATTTCCACGCCGTCAAAACCGGCCAGCTTGGCGTTTTCCGCGCCCTTGCGGTAGGCCGCGACGATGCCGGGGATTTCTTCCAGCTCCAGCGCGCGCGGCACCGGATAAGGGCGCTGCGGGCGCAGCAGGCTGACGTGGCCAGCCGCGGCGATCGCGCTGGGCGCCACCGGCGTTTCACCATTCAGGAAGCTCGGGTCGGAAATGCGGCCCACGTGCCACAGTTGCAGGAAAATCTTGCCGCCCGCCGCGTGCACGGCATCGGTCACAACTTTCCAGCCAGCCACCTGTTCGTCGGACCAGATGCCCGGCGTATCGGCATAGCCGACGCCTTGCGGCGTGACGGCCGTGGCTTCCGACAGGATCAGGCCGGCCGAGGCGCGCTGCACATAGTATTCGGCCATCAGCGCATTCGGCACGCGCTCGCCGCCAATCGCGCGGGCACGGGTCAGCGGCGCCATGATGACGCGGTTGTTCAGGGTCAGGTCGCCGATTTTCAGGGGTTCAAACAAGTTTGCCATGGTGTTGTTCCTTTAGAGGCCAATATTCATTTGTTCGATGAACGCGGCAATCACATCGTCGTTGCGCTTGAAGAAATTCCACTGGCCAACCCGCTGTACCGTCACCAGTCCCGCCTTTTGCAACGTGGCGAGGTGGGCCGATACGGTTGACTGCGACAAGCCGGTGCGCTCGTCGATCAGGCTGGCGCACACGCCAAACGACAGCGGGTGCATCTGATCGGCAAAAAACGCTTCCGGCTGTTTCAGCCAGGCCAGGATCTGGCGCCGGACCGGGTTGGCCAGCGCCTTGTGGATCGCATCGATATCTATGTTCATGGTGGTATTCATCGAAAACTTCCGATGCCAATATCGTTAAAATCCGATACCAGCATCGACATACTACGATATATTGGAAAAATGTGCAGGCACTGGTTCAAAAGGAGCCCACTAGGAGCATACTTGTTGGCAACAAATAAAAATAAGAGGTCATCATGTGGAGTGTGTCCATCAAGTATGACGATCCTCAAAATTTCCTGCCCGACAAGACCTTGTTCAGCGGGGCGATCCAGTCGGTGGTCGCTTACCTGAACATGTTTATCAAGGGCAGCGCCACGCTGGACCTTGCCGTGCAGGTGTCGCAGACCTCGACCGGGCGCTTCGCCGGCGGCGGTGCAGTGTATACCGAATCGGCATCCGGCGGGCTGCACTATGTGATTGCCAGCGCGGCGCGCGAACTGGCGGGCGGCGCCAACCAGAATGCGGGCGCGGCCGACCTGACGATTTACGTCGACCCCACCAGCTCATATTTCCATTCGCTGTCCTTCGACACCAACCCCTACCTGGCGGCCCGCAAAGTGCCCGTCAACATGACGGACGGGCAAACCGTGCTGCTGCACGAAGTCATGCACGGGCTTGGCTTTACGTCCTACCGCGATTACGCCACCGGCGCCTATGGCGGCGCCACCCGCACCCTGCTGGACAAATACACGGTGCAATCCGGCGAGCGCTACCTGCTGGCCAGCCCGACCCTGGCGCAATATGGCGTGCAGCCGGTGGAAATCACCAGCACGTCGGTCTCGCAAAACTTTGCCCACCTTGGCAACCTGAACAACCTGGCCAATGGCTATGTCGACGACTTGATGAATGGCTTGTACTTTTATCTGGGTAACCGGTATTACATGGGCCAGCTGGATTTGATGTTGTTGCGCGACCTGGGCTTTGACGTGGCGATCCCGGATACGCTGCCGCTGTCGTACGCGGCGCTGACGGGCAAGGGCCAGGTGGCGCCGACCCTTGCGGTGTCCGGCGCGGCGGGTTTGGGCAGCAATGTCATCAAGGTGTCCGGCGTATCGGCCCCGGGCGCCATGACCAGCGTGCTGGAACACAACCAGGTGCTGGGCACGGTGACGGCTGGCGCCGACGGGCGCTGGACCCTGGAAGTGGTGGCCGACCCCGCGCTGGCGGCCAGCGCTGTCGTGGCGCGCGACGGCAGCCATGCGATTGATTCCGCCGTGCTGGCCCTGGCGCGGGGCAGTGGCGGGCTGCAACTGCACGCTTCAGATTGCTACACCACGGTGCTGGGCGGAGCCGGCAACGACCTGGTGGTGCCGGGGGATCGGACCGTGCGCATCGATGGCGCGGGCGGGATCGATACGGTGCTGTACGGCGGGGCCCGCAACGCTTACACGGTCGCGGTGTCGCGCGCCGGGGCCACGGTCGGCGATGCGCTGGGCGTGGATCAGCTGACGGGTGTCGAGCGGCTGCGTTTCGCGGACATGACCGTGGCGCTCGATACGGCGAGCGGGGTGGCGGGGCAGGCGTACCGGATTTACCAGGCCGCGTTCGACCGCCAGCCGGATATGGCGGGGGTGGGCTATTGGATTGGCGCGATGGACCAGGGCGCCAGTTTGCGCGAAGTGGCGGCCGCGTTTGTGGCGTCGGCGGAATTTGGCGCGCGCTATGGCAGCAACCCCGGCAATGCGGACCTGGTGATGCGTTTTTACCAGAATGTGCTGCACCGGGCGCCCGAACCCGAGGGTTACCAGTACTGGCTGGGGATCCTCGACAGCAAGCAGGCGACCCCGGCGGAACTGCTGGCGTATTTTGCGGAAGGCCCGGAAAATGTCGCGGCCGTCGCCGCCGTGATTGGCAACGGCTACGCCTATATCCCTTACGGTTAGACCAGCAGCAGCGCCAGCCCCAGCACGGCCGGCACGGTTTGCACAAACAGGATGCGGGTCGAGACGGTGGCCGCGCCCCAGAGTCCGGCCACCGCGACGCACGCCAGGCCGAACAGGTTGAAGGCGCGGGCCACGGCCGGGTCCGGATGCAGCAGGCCCAGCGCCAGCGCCGCCACCAGGAAGCCGTTATAGCAACCCTGGTTCGACATGGCCGGTTGCACGATGTCCGCCTTTTCCGCCGTCAGGCCGAATACACGGCGGCCGCGGGTGCGGAACAGCACGGTTTCCAGCAGCACGATATACACGTGGATCAGCAACACAACGATGGTGACGACCTTTGCGGCGAGCAGCATGACGGACTCCCTTTATATGTGAATAGTCAACAAATGATATACTTTTCAGGATTGCCCGCGGGGACGACCCCGCACGATTAGAGCAGGTGCACGAATTATCGTTAACCGCGAAGGGCGGCTGCGGCGGGGACGGCCTTGCCAGGAGATGGATATGGCGTGGTGGTGGCTTTTTATTGCGGGGTTGCTGGAAGTGGGCTGGGCCGTGGGCTTGAAATACACGGAAGGGTTCACGAAACTGGTGCCGTCCGCCTTGACCCTGGCCTCGATGGCCGGCAGCGTCGGCTTGCTGGGCTTGGCGCTGAAAGACTTGCCACTGGGGACCGCGTACGCGGTATGGACCGGCATCGGCACCATCGGCACCGCGCTGTTCGGCATCTTTGTGCTGGGCGAACCGTCGGGCGCCCTGCGCATGGCGTGCATTGCGCTGATCACGTGCGGCATTTTGGGCTTGAAACTGGCGCATTAAGGAACGGCGGTCCAGCGTTCATAGATGCGGTTCAGTTCGCCATTCTTGTGTAATTTTTGCAGCGCCTGCTGCATCAGGTGCAGCGCGTGCGGATCGGCTTTCTTGCTGATCCAAAAATAAATCGGTTCTTCCTTCAGCACGGCGGGCAGGATGCGCACCTTGTCCTGCATGCGCTGTTCGCGGATCAGCCAGGTCAAGGTCAGTTCATTCATATAGACAAAGCGGCCATGGCCGCCGATGATCTTGCGCAGGTTGGTGACGTTGTCGCCGGTGCTCTCATCGACTTCCAGGCCCAGCTGCCGCAACTGGTCGGAATACGCCGCGCCGCGCGACGTGGTGATCAGGGGTTTCAGGCGGACCAGGTCGTCGATGGTGTCGACCGTGGCCTTGTCGGCGACGGTGGCCGCCAGCCGGTGCCTGACGACGTACAGTCGTACCGACTGGTGGGCAATCTTGCGCCGCTTGTCGGAGTCGAGCAGGGCGCAGGCGGCGTGGACCATGCCGGTTTCCAGGCCCTGTTCGATCACGGGGACCGAGCGGAAATCATCATGGCCGGTGAATTTCAGCCGGGGTTCGGCTTTTTCCATGGCGGCCAGGATATCGGGACAAATCCCTTCCAGCCCGCCATTGTCCTTGGCCACCCATTTGGGGGGAATGCTTTCCTGGCCCAGGGTGCGGACGATCACGGTTTGCGCCTGGCTGGCGGCAGCCAGGCAACTCAAGAGCAAAGCACCTGCGAGCGGCGGCAGCGGGTGGGTCATTGGCGTTCTCCTGCCAACGATTGTAGCGTTGCGGGATGGCCGCCGCCAGCGATTTAACAGGTGCTGTTAAAAGGCGCCGTTCGGCTTGGCCAGGTAAAACCACTCGGCGTTCGGCTTGGCGTTCACGTCCGGGAACAGCACATAGCCATCAAAGCCCGCCGTGACCGGGGTGCCGTCGGCGCGGTGGCCGACCGTGTCGCCCTTGGCCACCTTGTCAAAGCTGGACCACACTTTGACGAAGGCGTCGTCCGGGTGCAGGCGGTCGATCACTTCCACCATCGACAGGTATTCGGTCTCGCTCACTTGTTGCGGCGCGGCCGCCTCGATCAGGCCCAGGTGCGCCAGGGTATTCATGATGGCACGGTACGCGACGTCCGGCGCCTGCGGATCGGCATGCTGGCCGCATTCCAGGGTCAGCGCGTAACCGCCGGTGGAGCGCATGAATTCCGTGGTGCCGACGCCATAGCGCAGCACGGTTTCGACTTGGGTGTCGTCCCGCAGGCGGCGCTGCACGCCGGCGCCATAGGTCGCCATCCAGCCGTCGACGAAGCGGCGAACGCCCAGGATGCGGGCCATCGCGCGTTCTTTTTCCTCATGCTGGAACGGTTGCAGGGCGCCGTCGTTGTTGCGCGGGCCGACCATCACGAAGGCTTGGCTTTGCGCATTGAACGAGTGCAGGTCCAGCAGCACGTCGTGTTGCGCCAACAGCGGGCACAGCCAGTTGGCGATGTGGTCTTCGAAATCCTGCGGCTGCTCGTTCGGGAACAGGTTGCGGTTCAGGTTGCGGTCGCCGGAGCGCTGGTTTTTCAGGTATGCCAGCGGATTGGTGATCGGCACAAAGGTGACGCTGCCGCCGGCGATGCGCAGGGCGCCGCTGTCGAGCTGTTCCATCACCTTGAGAATGCCCTTGGTGCCGCAGGTCTCGTTGCCGTGCACGGCGCCGAGGACAATGAGTTTCGGGCCCTTACCCTGGCCGGTATAATTGACGGATTTGAATTGCAGTTCGCTGGCGGCAGTCATGGTGTTCTCCAAAAGAATGGGCGTTATTCTAAGGGGAAAGGCGCTACCGCGCTGGCGTCCCTCTTATATGAAACCCATAACCCCACCGCACCGGCTGCACGGCCTCGATACGCTGCGCGCACTGGCCATCGTGCTGGTGTTTGCCAACCACCACCTGCTGTTTGTCAGCAAGGCGTCGCCATTTGGCTGGCTGGGCGAGATCGGCTGGCTCGGAGTGGACTTGTTCTTTGGCTTGTCCGGTTATTTGATTGGCAACCAGATCTTTGCCGCCATGCGCACCGAACAGGGCTTTTCATTGCCGGTGTTTTATGCGCGCCGCTTCTTGCGCACCTTGCCGAATTATTATGTGGTGCTGGCGCTGTACGCGCTGTGGCCGTGGTTCCGCAATGGCTTGACACTGCCGCCGCTGTGGGAATTCCTGACGTTCACGCAAAACATCAACCTGACGCCGGGCACCGCGTTTTCCCATGCCTGGTCGCTGTGCGTGGAAGAGCAGTTTTATGTGCTGCTGCCGGCCGTGGCGCTGTTGATCGGGCTGTGCGGGCGGCCGCTGGCGCTGGGCTGGCTGGCGCTGGCCGCCACCCTGGTCGCCGGCGCCGTGGTGCGCGCCTCCCTGTGGGAGCCGGGCATGGCGCAGCAGGGCGGGTTTGATTTCTATACGCTGATTTACTACGCGTCGTGGTGCCGCTTTGACGAACTGGTGGCGGGCGTGGCGCTGGCGGTGCTGAAAAATTACCATGGCGGTCTGTGGGCGCGGCTAACGTCAGGCGGCAACCTGGCGCTGGCGGCGGGTGGCGGGCTGTTTGCACTGGCGTGCCGGCTGTTTTATGACGACCATTATGGCTATGGCGTGACGGTCTATGGCTATCCGCTGCTGGCGCTGGCCGTGTCGCTGCTGCTGGTGGCGGCGCTGAGTCCCGGCTCACTGCTGGCGCGCGTCCGCATCCCGGGCGCGCAATCGCTGGCGCTGTGGTCGTATGCGATTTACCTGCTGCACAAGCAGGTGTGCATCCTGCTGAAGCCGGAGTTGAAAGACCTGGGGCTGATGCCGGATTCGGTGGCGGCCACGGTGGTGATGGCGGCAGTCAGCGTGGCGGCCGGGTGGCTGCTGTACGTCGGGGTGGAAACACCGTTCATGGCATTGCGGGACAAGTGGTTCCCTGCCAGCACCAAGCGGCCGTCGCGTACCGTCCCCGCGCTGTCACACCCTGGGGTCTGACCCCGGAGTGTGACATCGCGCTGTACTGCTACGGACGCATTTCAATGACGTCGAACGGCGCCTGCATGTCGTCGGCCAGGTAGGCCAGCAGGGCGTTGACGCGGTAGGGGGCTTCTTCGTGCCGGGTGCTGTCGATGGCGCGGCGCAGGCCGGGCATGCATTCCAGGGTGTGCGGGCTCTGGTAGGCCTTGAGCAGCAGGGCGGCCAGCGGCGCGGCATCGTTGCGGCGCTGGTGCCGCACGCGCGACTCGATCACGCCCAACAAAGCGCGCTGCATGCGCGGCGTCGGGTTCGTGATGTGGGCAAACACCAGCGGGGTGTTGGCAATCGCATCGCACATACGGCGCTCGATTTCTTCGGGTTTGACGTCGGACGCGATGTCGAAATACGCGCCCACCCAGCGCGTGCGCGCATACGCGTGCCCGGGCGGGAACGAATCGGCTGTCTCGAAGCCGCATATCCGGCTCAGGTGCTTGAGCCAATCCATCAGTGCGTTCATGCCCGGCATTGTAATGGATACGGAGAAAAAAGAGCGGCCCTGGGGGTGTTGCCGTCCCCAGAGGCCGATGGTGATCGTTGTATGGCCGTTACGCCGGGTGGGCTTCCTCGCCCAGGATGCCGGCGCGGAAGTCTTCCACCGCCTGTATCAATTCCGCCTGCGTGTTCATGACGAACGGGCCGTACTGGGCAATCGGTTCATTCAGCGGCCGCCCGGCCAGCAAGATAAAGCGGGCATCTTCCGACGCGGTCAACGTAACACCATCGCTGTCCGCATGGTTGTCGAAGATGGCCATGCGGCCGCTGGCGACCGGTTTGCCATCGATCTGCACCGTGCCCCGGTACACAAAGATAAACGCATTGTGGCCGGCTGGCACTTGCTGGCTGAATGACGCGCCTTGCGGCAGCACGACATCGACATAGACCGGTTCGGTCACGGCACGCTGCACCGCGCCCTGCACACCATGGCTGGCGCCGGCAATCACCCGCACGCCGGCGCCCTGTTCCGTGGTGAACGACGGCACCTGTTCGGCGCTGAAGTCGCGGTACCAAGGCTGGCACAGCTTGTCTTTGGCGGGCAGGTTCAGCCACAGCTGGAACCCTTCCATGCGGCCATGTTCCTGTTCCGGCATTTCCGAGTGAATCACGCCGCGCCCGGCCGTCATCCACTGCACGCCGCCATTGGCCAGCAAGCCTTCATTGCCGGCGCTGTCGCGGTGGCGCATGCGGCCTTCCAGCATGTAGGTGACGGTTTCAAAACCCCGGTGCGGATGGTCGGGGAAACCGGCGATGTAATCGCCGGCGGCGTCGCTGCCGAAGTTATCGAGCATCAGGAACGGATCGAGGCGGCGCTGCAGCGTGTTGGTCAGCACACGGTTGATCTTGACACCGGCGCCGTCCATCACGGACTGGCCCTGGATGATGCGCTCGATGGTGCGCGGGGTATGGACAGTTTCTGTGGTTACGGTACTCATGGTCTTGTTCCTTTGCCGGATAATCGGATCGATTACACCAGAATCGCGTTGATTTGTTCGTTGGCTTCGGCTTGCGCTTTGGCGACCGCTTCCGGGCCCAGGCCCATTCCTTCGGCATACACGAATTGCACGTCGGTCAGGCCGAGGAATTTCAGGAACAGTTTCAGGTGCGGTTCCTGGGTATCGGTCGGGGCGTTGCGGTGCATGCCACCACGCGACGACGCGATAATGACTTTTTTGTTTTCCAGCAGGCCGACCGGGCCGGTTGCCGTGTACTTGAAGGTCACACCGGCGCGGGCAATCGCGTCGAACCACGCTTTCAGTTGCACGGTGATGCCGAAGTTGTACATCGGCGCGCCAATCACGATCACGTCCGCCGCCTGGACTTGGGCGATCAGGGCGTCGTCCAGCGCCACGCGGGCCGCTTGGGCTGCGGTGCGCTGATCGGCCGGAGTGAACAGGGCCTGCAAGGTGGCTTCGTCCAGCACCGGGTGCGGCTCGGCGGCCAGGTCGCGGCGGGTGACGGCTGCGCCGGTGTTGGCGGCAGCCAGTTTGGCGACGATGGCGTCGGCGATACGGGTCGATTCGGAACCGGTGCTGCGGGCGCTGGAGTTGATTTGCAGGATGTTCATGTCGTGCTCCTTTATATTGGGTTCGTTGCTGCGATGGGTGTACTTTAGCAATTCCAAAAATGAAGATAAAGACGGTAAAATGGATAACATTCGTTCAAAATTGGAACAATAGGACACCCCATGGCCATCGACCCGAATGATTTGCTGCTGTTTGCCCGCATTGTCGAGTGCGGCAGCATCAGCCTGGCGGCGGACCGGCTGCAATTGCCGAAGTCCACCGTGTCGCGCCGCCTGTCGCTGCTGGAAGCGGCGCTGGGCGAGCGGCTGCTGCAGCGGACCACGCGCCGCCTGGTGCTGACCGAGTTTGGTTCCAGCCTGCTCGATCACGCGCGCAAGGTGGCGGAAGAGACCGAGGCGGCCGCCGCGCTGGCGCAGCACCGGCAGCAGGCGCCCAGCGGCCTGCTGCGGGTCTCGATGCCGGGCGACTTTGCCAACTATGCGATGGACCGGGTGCTGGCGCGCTTCCTGGAACAGTATCCGGCGATTTCCCTGGAACTGGATTTGTCGCCACGGCGCGTCGACCTGGTGGCGGAAAATTTTGATGTGGCGATCCGCATGGGCGCGCTGCCGGACGATTCGACCCTGGCCGCGCGTCCCGTCGCCATCAGCCGCATCGGGCTCTATGCGGCGCCGTCGTACACTTCGGTGCACGGCTTGCCGGAACACCCGGATGACTTGTTCCGCCATAGCTTGCTGAGCCTGCCGAAGGCGCAAAACGGCATGACGCGCTGGGTCTTGCACCGGGCCAAAACCGTGTGGGAGCGCGAATTGCCGGTGCGGATGATGGCGAATTCGCCGGAGTTGCTGGTGCGGATGGCGTGCGCGGGCGCCGGCATAGCGCTGGGGACGGAATTATTTGCCCGCAAATTCTTGCACAGCGGGGAGCTGGTGCGCATTTTGCCGGAATGGTGCATTCCCGCCGTGACCGGCTGGGCCGTGTTCCCGGGACGGCGGCTGATGCCGGCCAAGACGCGGGCGTTTTTGGATATGCTGGAATCGATCAACGAAGGAGGGGAGAAAATTGGCGCTTAATGTGATGCCTTGTGTGATGCCGGGCGTGATCCGGCCGGCGGTGATTGAGGATATTCCCGCCATGCACCGGGTGCGGCTGGCCGTGCGGGAAAACCGGCTGACCAGCGGCCGTATCGGCGAAGCGCACTATGTGCCGGAAATCACCGTTACCGGGCGGGGCTGGGTGGCGGAGCTCGATGGCGTGATTGCCGGCTTCGCCATTGGCAACCTGGAGACCGGCAATATCTGGGCGCTGTTTGTCGATCCCGATGCGGAAGGCCTGGGCCATGGCGGCCGGTTGCATGACGCGATGGTTGGCTTCATGTTTGGCGCGGGGCTGGCGCGGCTGCACCTGGGGACCGCGCAAGGGACGCGGGCCGAGCGTTTTTATGCGGCGCGCGGCTGGCGCGTGACGGGCACGGACGGCGGGGATGTGTTGATGGAATTGCGCAACGGAGGGCAGGCATGACGGAGCACCGATTTAATGTGTTTGGCAAGCTGGTGCTGATCCGTGGCGGCGCGGGCGGCTGGCAAGCGTTTTATCCGGGACCCGATGGCAAGCGCCGGCCTGCGGACTTTATCGTGCCGGACGATATTGCCGAAGCGGATTTGCTGGAATACCTGGCGGACTTGTTTCATGAATACGCCACGCCGCGCAACCATGCGGTCACGCGGCTGCCGGACAGCGCGGCGTGAGATTTGTTGACATATAAATAAAATTACCCTAATGTAACGCCGAGCGGATCCTTCAAGCCGGCCTGTCGTTGCTTCGTGCAGGGACAGCCTCCACGGGGCTACCCCGTGGGATTTCAGTTGTTCAGTATTTCACCGCATGAGCCGCGTTGCGCTTCCACGCAAGTTTGCTCACGCATCACAAGACTCGTTGAAGGCTCTCCGCTCCATTTCTCCGCCCATGCATACCGAAAAACTGACCGTCCTGGCGCTGGCCGACATGATGCTGGCGACGGACGGCAGCATGGACAGCCTGGTGGCGGCTTGCCACCGTGTATTCGATGGCGCGCCGCCGTGGGCGCCCCAAGTGTGTGCCGCGCTCGTCGCCCGGGTTGGCGGTCACTTCCATGATTTCAGCCGGCGCGAGCTGGCTGCGGTGCTTTGGCACTGCCTGGGCCGGAGAGATGACGGCGCGGGCGAGTCCGATCATGGTGGCGACGCCGACGCCGACGCCGACGCCGACGCCGACGCCGATACTGATGCCGATGCCGATGCCGAGGGCTACGGGGAAGCCGATGCGTGGCCAGTTGCCGTGGACTTGCCCCCGTTGCGGCGCTATTGCATCGATCCGCCGGTACGCCCGCGCAAACCTGACTGGCTGGCCGCGCTGGCGCTGCCGGAACTGGCGTCAGCCGGTGCGCTGGCCGCGTGGCTCGATGAGCCGGTGGGTGCGCTGGGCTGGTTTGCCGACCAATGGCGGCTGGGTGGTGACGGCCACGCGCGGCTGCAGCATTACCACTACCGGTGGGTGCCGAAACGCAGCGGCGGCCTGCGCCTGATTGAAATTCCCAAGGAGCGGCTGCGGCGCCTCCAGCAAAAAATTCTGCGCGGCATACTGGACCGCGTGCCGCCACATCCGGCGGCGCATGGCTTCCGCCGTGGCCACTCGTGCGTGACGCACGCGGCGCTGCACGCCGGACAGCACGCCGTGATCCGCATGGATTTGAAGGATTTTTTTCCGGGCATTCCGCTGTCGCGCATCCACGCGCTGTTTGAAAAACTGGGCTACCCGGCCAGTGTGGCCGGAACGCTGGCGCGCATTTGCACCAACCGCACGCACCCCAGCGCTTTCAATGACCGGCAACTTGGTGGTTCGTTGACCTGGGCCGAGCGCCAGCCATGGAAAAGTGCCCATCTGCCGCAAGGTTCCCCCTGTTCGCCCGCGCTGGCCAACCTGTGCGCCTACCGGCTGGACCTGCGGCTGGCCGCATTGGCCAAGTCGCTGGGCGCAAGCTACAGCCGCTATGCCGATGACCTGGCGTTTTCCGGTGGACTTGAGTTTGCGCGGAGGACGGACCGCTTCCACATCCAGGTGGCCGCCATCGCATTGGAGGAAGGTTTTCGCGTCAACGTCCGCAAAACACGGCTGATGCGCGCGGGGACGCGCCAGCAAGTCACCGGCGTGGTGGTCAACAGCCATCCGAATATCCCGCGCGGCGAATACGATGCACTGAAGGCCACGCTGACGAACTGCGCGCGCCATGGCCCCGCCGCGCAAAACCGCGGCCGGCATCCCGATTTCCGCGCTTACCTGGCGGGCCGGATTGCCTACGTAAAGATGGTCAATGCAGGCCGGGCCGCCAGGCTGCAGCGCTTGTTTGACACCATCGCGTGGCCGGCCTGATTGCAATGGAAGGAGGGGGGCGTGTCTCCCCACGGCCTGTATTTGCAAGCTTGCGCAAATTCCATGCTCAAACGTGTTTGAAATTCCTGAATCGTGCTCTTTTCCAGGAGGGCGGAACGACTCCGCCTGACTCAGGAAAGCGCGCCATGAGCGCGCCGTAACGTTTACTTTGCCATCTCCTGCTGCGCCTTCTGCACCAGCGCATCGACCACCTGGAAGGTGGCCGCTTCCAGCGACGCGCGTGGCACATCCGGGTTCTTTTCCATCACCATCGATGGCGACGTCAGGTAGCGGCCATTGATCACCAGGGTGGGCGTGCTGTCGACGTTATAGCTGGTCATCAGCTTTTCCAGGTTGCGCAGGCGGGTCGTGACGCCGAACGAATTGTACGCATCGAGGAATTTTTGCTTGTCGATGCCTTGCTTGACGGCCCACGCGAGGTTGTCGTCGTCGGTGCGCAGGCGCTGGCGGTCCACGTGCCAGGTATGCAACACCTTGTCGTGCAGCGACACGTCCAGTTGCAGCGCTTCCAGCGCCAGGAACAGGTGCGCTTCCGGATCGTTCTGCATGTGCGGCATGTGGATGCGGCGGAAGTTGATGGCGTCGCCCTGTTTCTTGACCCATGCCGCCAGCGCCGGTTCCAGCGCATTGCAGGCCGGGCAGTGGTACATGAAGAACTCAATGACTTCGACCTTCTTGCCGGCCGGCGCCACCGGCATCGGCGTGGCCAGTGTCAGGTATTCCGCGCCATTGCGCGGCACGGCAGGCGAAGCGGTGGCAACGCCAGCCGACAGCAAGGCAGCCGCCATCAGGGCAGCCGTCATCTGGGCGGCACGGATCAAACGCATAGGAATCCTCGGCGAAATAAGCAATTAACGCAGGTTGGCCATGGTCTCGCCCAGCTGGACCGGGCCGGCCGGCTGCCAGGCGTGGTTGAAGTGCAACTGGCCCTTCGGGAACAGCATGACCACGGTGGAGCCCAGCAGGAAGCGGCCCAGCTCTTCGCCTTTCTTCAGCACGATTTGCTGGTCGTCATAGGTCCATTCCTTGACGTCGGCATGGCGTGGCGGATTCACAACGCCATGCCACACGGTCGCCATGCTGCCGACGATGGTGGCGCCGACCAGCACCAGCACGAACGGCCCGTTGGCGGTGTCAAACACGCACACCACGCGCTCATTGCGGGCGAACAGGCCGGGAATGCCGCGCGCCGCGGTCGGGCTCACGGAAAACAGCGAGCCCGGCACATAAATCATGCGCGTCAGGCGGCCATCGCACGGCATGTGGATGCGGTGGTAGTCGCGCGGGCTCAGGTACAGGTTGGCAAAGCTGCCATGGCGGAATTTCGCGGCCAGCGCGGCATCGCCGCCCACCAGCGCCGTGGTGGAAAAGCTGTGGCCCTTGGCCTGGAAAATCTGGTCGTCGTCGATCGCGCCAAACTGGCTGATGCGGCCATCGACCGGGCAAACGAAGTCGGCCTTGGCCAGCGGACGGGCTTCCGGCTTCAGGGCGCGGGTGAAGAATTCGTTGAAACTGTGATAACTCGCGATGTCCGAATTGGCCGCCTCGGCCATGTTGACGTTGTATTTCGCGACAAACCAGCGGATCAGCCGCGTGGTCATATTGCCGCCTTTGGCGCCCGCAATGCGGCCGGCGAAATTGGTCAGCGCCCCTTTGGGCAGCAAATATTGCGGTAATACGGCAAGGCGGTCGGACACAGTTATGCAACCTATCAATATAGATGAATACGCATTATAACGGCGCGATTGGCCACTGGCGAAAAATTGCAAAGCACCTGCTTGGCTTAGGCAGGGCCATGACTCGGTGATGCCTGAATGGTATGATTGATGCATGACAAAAACCAAGAACGCTGATCCGTTGATTGCCCCCACCGAACCCGATGCGCTGCACCTGGCGCTGTCGGAAGTGCGGATGCTGCAGCGGACCATCATCGAATTGCGTTCGGAGCTGGAATTGGCGCACCACGAGCGGGCGCGGCAAGTGCAGGATGCGCTGGCGTCGTCGCACAACGAAGTGCAGCAAGTGCGCGCCACGGTGATGACGTTGCGCGACGCCCTGGAACAATCGCGCGCGGAGCGGGAAGCCGCGCTGAAAACCGCCACCGCCGGGGCGCAGGGGGAAATTACCCAGTTGCGCGAAACCGTGTCGGTGCTGCGCTCGGAACTGGAGCGGGTGACGCGCGAACATGCCGAAGCCGTGCAGCAAACGGCCACCGCGCACCGCAGCGAAGTGTTGCAATTGCATGAAACCATACGCGCGTTGCGCGATGTACTGGAAGCCCGGCAGGCATAGTCGATCGCATGAACTTTATGGATAAGAGCGCGCTTGAGCCGCGCACGAAAAAGCCGGACAGCGCGCCCGCCAGCACTGGCTCCGGCGCCGCCGCTGCTGCCAAGGCCAAGGCAGGTGCGCAAACGCGCCGCCTGCGGCAAGTGGAACTGTTGCTGGAAGTGTCGCGCCGCATGGCGGCCTTCGATACCCTCGATGAAATCCTGACCGCGCTGGTGGAAGTCACCACCGAAGAGCTCGATGCCGAGCGCGGCACCCTGTTCCTCAACGACGCCGAGACCGGCGAACTGTTTTCCCGCATTGCGCAAGGTGAAACCCAGCGCGAAATCCGGTTTTTAAATACGTCCGGGATTGCCGGCCACGTGTTTACCACCGGCGAGCCGCTGATGATTGCCGATGCCTATGCCGATGGCCGCTTCAACCGCGCGATTGACGAACAGACCGGTTTCGTCACGCGCAACATCCTGTGCGTGCCGATCCGCACCTTCAAGGGCGAGATCATTGGCGTGTCGCAGACGCTGAACAAGCGCAAGGGCAAATTCACCCGCAACGATTTGCAGTTGCTCGAAGCGTTGACCACGCAAGGCACGCTGGCGCTGCAAAGCGCGCGCTTCCTGGAAAGCATGAAGAAAGTGCGGCGCCAGGAAATGGAATTCATCGACGTGGTGTCGGAAGTCACTGCCGACATCAAACTTGGTTCGCTGCTGCAGCGCGTGATGGGCGAAGCCACCCGCCTGCTGAACGCCGAACGTTCGACGCTGTTCCTCAATGATGAAAAGACCAATGAATTGTGGTCGGAAGTGGGGCAGGGGCTGGAATCGATGCAAATCCGGCTGCCCAATTCCGCCGGTATCGCGGGCGCGGTGTTTACCTCCAACAAGACCATCAATATCCCGTATGCCTACGCGGACTTGCGCTTCAACCCCGCCTTTGACAAGCGCACCGGCTATTTCACCCGTTCGATCCTGTGCGTCCCGATTGTCAATAAAAATGGCAAGACCATCGGTGTGACCCAGGTGTTGAATAAACGGGGCGGCCCGTTTACCAGCGAAGACGAATCGCGCCTGCGCGCGTTCACCGCGCAAATTTCCATTGCGCTGGAAAACGCCAAGCTGTTTGCCGACGTCCAGCAAATGAAGAATTACAACGAGGCCATGCTGGAATCCATGTCGAACGGCGTGATCACGCTGGACGGCCAGGAAAAAATCGTCACCTGCAATGCGGCGGGCCTGGCCATCCTGCGCTCCGATGCCGCCGCCATGCTGGGCCGCCCGGCCCAGGAATTCTTTACCGGCCCGAATACCTGGGTGGTCGACAAGCTGCGCCAGGTCGAGGAAAACCAGTCGGCAGGCCACATGATGGATGCGCCGCTGATTGTCGGCGACGAAACCATTTCCGTGAACTTTTCCGTGCAGCCGCTGCTGTCGGTGGAAAAGAAGCGGATCGGCTGGATGCTGATGCTCGACGATATCTCCGGTGAAAAACGCTTGAAGGCCACCATGTCGCGCTACATGGACCCGAGTATCGCCGACCAGATGGTGGCCAATGGCGCGGAAATGCTGGGCGGGAAAAACGTCACGGCCACCGTGCTGTTTTCCGATATCCGTAAATTCACCACCATCACGGAGCAACTGGGTGCGCAGGGCACGGTGGCGCTGCTCAATGAATATTTCACGATGATGGTGGACTGCATCCAGCGCGAAGAAGGCATGCTCGATAAATTCATCGGCGACGCCATCATGGCGGCCTTCGGCATTCCGGTGCCGCATGAAGACGACCCGGACCGCGCGGTGCGCACGGCCATTGCCATGATGCGCGAACTGCGCGCGTGGAACCAGCCCCGCATCCGCGATGGCAAACTGCCGATCGATATCGGCATCGGCTTGAATTCCGACTCCGTGGTGTCGGGCAATATCGGCTCCAAAAAGCGCATGGATTACACCATCATCGGCGATGGCGTGAATCTGGCGGCCCGCCTGGAATCGGCGTGCAAGCAATATGGCGCGCATATCCTGATCAGCGAATTCACTTACCGCGCGCTGCGCGGCACCTACCGCGTGCGCGAACTCGATATCGTCGTGGTGCAGGGTAAAACCAAGCCGGTCTCGATTTACGAAGTGATGGATTTCCATACCGAGGAAACCTATCCGCATTTAATCGACGCCATGGGCTTGTTCCGCAATGGCGTGATCAATTACCGCAAACAGAAATGGGCGGCCGCGCGCCAGTCATTCCAGGAAGTGCTGGCCTTGCATCCCGGCGACAAGGCGGCATCGATGTATATCGAGCGCTGCGACCGGCTCGAAGCCGATCCGCCGCCGGAAGACTGGGATGGCGTGTATATCATGCAGAGTAAATGAAAATCCCCCGCAGTACGCTTGAACAATGGCAGGTGCTGCAAGCCATTGTTGAATGCGGCGGCTATGCGCAGGCGGCCGAAGCGTTGCACCGCAGCCAGTCGTCCGTCAGTTATATGGTGGCGCGCCTGCAGGAACAACTGGGCGTGGAATTACTGGAAATCGATGGCCGCCGCGCCAGGCTGACCAACAATGGCGCGGCATTGCTGCAGCGCGCCCGCGCTTTGCTCGATGACGCTTTCCAGCTCGAAGAATTCGCCCGCAGCCTCAATGACGGCTGGGAATCCGAATTGCGGTTCGCGGTGGACAGCCTTTTTCCGTCGGAATTACTGGTGCGTATCCTGCGCGAATTCGAACCGCTGGCGCGCCATGCCCGCGTCAACCTGGTGGAAACCATTTTGTCGGAATCGGAAGACGTGCTGCGGGAAAAACGCGCCGATATCGTCATCGCCAATTATGTGCCCACGGGTTTTTTAGGCGACGCGTTGCTCGATATTGAATTTGTCGCGGTGGCGCATCCGAACCATCCATTGCACGGATTGGGACGCACCATCAATGAAGATGATTTAAACCGGCATTTACACATCGTGGTGCGTGACGCCGGTGTGCAAAATCCCCGCGATTATGGCTGGCTTAATTCCACCCAGCGCTGGACCGTCACCAGCCCGGCCACCCGCAATGAAATGGTGAAAGCGGGTCTCGGCTATGGCTGGATGGCCACGCACAAAATCGCCGGCGAGCTGGAACGGGGTGAATTAAAAGCCCTGCCATTACGCACGGGGCAAAAGCGCAAATTGACCTTGTCGCTGATTATTGCCAATACCGAGCGGCCCGGTCCGGCCGCCTGCCAGCTGGTGCGGATTATCCGTTCCGTGATTGCCTGCCATTGCAAAGACAAGGGCGGCGGCTGCCCGGCAATGTAAGCCAGGTTATCGCATATCCAGTGGCGTGCCCTTGCGTGGACGCGGGAAGCCCCGATCGAGTTCAGCGAGATCGTCCGCCGTCAATACCATATCGGCCGCCTGGCGGTTCAATTGCACGTGTTCCGGGTTGGACGATTTGGGAATCACAATCACCTGGTCCTGGCACAGCAGCCACGCCAGGGCGATTTGCGCCGGCGTCACGCCATGCCGCGCCGCCACCGCCTGCAGGCTGCGGTTGCCCAGTAATACCCGCTGTTCGCCCGGCGTCGAGGATTCCAGCGGCGAATACGCCATGACCGGCACATGATGTTGCTGCGACCACGGCAATAAATTCCATTCAATGCCACGCCGCGTCAGGTTATACAGCACCTGGTTGGTGACGATGCCGTCGCCGCCATCCAGCGCACGGGCCTGTTCCATATCGTCCAGGTCGAAATTCGAGACGCCATAATCGCGGATTTTCCCGGCCTGTTTCAATGCCTGCAGCCCGTCCAGGGTTTCCTGCAGCGGCACGGAACCGCGCCAATGCAGCAGGTAGCAATCGAGGTAACCGGTCCGCAGCCGCCGCAGGCTGCGCTCGCACGCGGCCTGCACGCCCTTGAACGTGGCATTGTGCGGATACACCTTGCTGACCAGGTAAACGCTGTCGCGGCGGCCTTCGATGGCGTCGCCCACCACTTCTTCCGCACCGCCGTCGCCATACATTTCCGCCGTATCGATCAAGGTCATGCCCAGGTCCAGGCCCAGTTGCAGCGCGCGCACTTCACGCTGGCGGTGGGCCGCGCTTTCCCCCATGCTCCAGGTGCCGAGGCCGAGGGACGGCATGGTCCGGCCGGATGACAGTTGCACAGTCTTCATAGTGGCTCCGAGATAGATGTCGTTACACGATGTTACACGATCGTTACCATTTCAGTAATTGAGAACAATTCTCATTAGACTATAATCCTTCCTTTATGAATTATTTCCCCAAGTCATGTACAACGTTCCCACCTTGCGCCGCAGCGCGATTGCCTTAGCCTGCCTGACCCTGATGTCCAACGCTGCCATGGCTCAGCAAGCCGACTCCAACGACGCCCAGGTGGAAACCGTCCAGGTGACAGGCAACTGGCTCGGTTCCGGCCAGCGCAGCGTCAAGAACTTTGGCGGGGCGCGCACGGTGGTCAAGCGCGACGAATTCCAATTGACCGGTGCGGACAGCCTCAGCGATGTGCTGCGTTCGGTGCCAGGCGTGCAAATTACCGATAATTCATCGTCCGGCGGCAGCGCGATTTCGCTGAACATCGGCGTGCGCGGGCTGGAAGGGCGCTATTCGCCGCGTTCCACCATCTTGCTGGACGGCGTGCCGCTGTCGGTCGCGCCGTATGGCCAGCCGCAATTGTCGTTTGCGCCGGTGTCGCTGGCCAATATCGATGCGGTGGACGTGGTGCGTGGCGGCGGCGCCGTGCGCTACGGCCCGCAAAACGTGGGCGGCATCATCAACTTTAAAACCCGGGCGATTCCCGAGCGCGATTCCGCGATGGATGCGTCGCTGCGCCTGAACAAGTATGACGGCGGCAACAGCACGGCCATGGCCAGCGCCTTTGTCGGCGGCCGTATCGATGGCGGCCTGGGCGTCGCGATGATGTATTCGGGACTGGAAGGCGACGGCCCGCGCGCCCACAACCGCGACAAGGTCAACGATTTTGCGCTGAAATTCGCTTATCCGCTGAGCGCGACTTCGGAACTCAACGCCAAGTTTTCGTACTTCGACGCGGAGTCGGAAACCCCGGGTGGCTTGACCCGGGCGCAGTATAACGCCGACCCGCAAGCCGCTTTCCGCAATGGCGATTTCTGGCGCGGACACCGCAGAGGCCTCGACGTCAGCTATATCAATACCCTGTCCGAAACCCGCGAAGTGGAAGTGCGCGCGTATTTCAACCAGAGTTTCCGCGAGAGCTTGCTGGCCAACGCGCAGGATATCGGCCTGACGCAATTTGCCGGCAGCCCGCGCCACTACAATGTCGGCGCGATCGAGCCGCGCTATACCCAGCGCATCACCTGGGCCGGCATGCGCCATGACGTCACGGCCGGCTACCGCTACCTGCAGGAGCGCGCCGATGAAAAGAACATCAATTTCAAGGTGTCCGACCTGTCGCGCACGGAAACCCGCAATTCGGCGAACAGCACCGATGCCCACGCCGTCTATCTCGATGACCAGATCGCCTTCGGCCAGTGGCGCGTGACGCCCGGCCTGCGCTATGAGCACATTGACATGGGCCGCTACAACGTGCTGACCAAGTTCAGCCAGGAGTTCAGCAACACCAAGCTGCTGCCGTCGGTCAATTTGGCCTACCTGCTCGACAAGGCGACCACCGTATACGCCAACTACAACACGTCGTTTGGCAGCATCCAGCACTTGCAGCTGAACCTGCAAAGCTCCGCCGATGCGCTGCAGCCGGAGACCGCCAAGACGCTGGAGCTGGGCGCGCGCTATGCGGCCAATGGCTGGCAGCTCGACGCGACGCTGTTCAACCTGGACTTCTCGAACCAGATCGTGTTCGTCAACACGGCGCCGCTGTTTTATCAGAACCTGGGCAAGACGCGCCATCGCGGCCTGGAGTCGCGCGCCGAATACGCGCTGGGCGGCAAACTGGCCGGCCTGTCGGTGTACGGCACCTATGCTTACACCAAGGCGACGCAAGGGGAGGGCAAGTATGCGGGCAACGACGTGCCGTTCTATTCGCGCACCGTCGATACGGTGGGCGCGCGCTATCGATTCAGCACCGCCTGGGGTAATTTCGTGGCCGATATCGGTTCCACCCACCAGTCCAGGCAGTTTGCCGACGACGCCAATACCGTGGCGGAAAACGCCAGCGCCTCGCTGGGCCTGATCCCGGGCTACCGCCTGTGGAACGCCAGCGTGACCTACGTGGTCCCGGGCGACCAGCGCGTTGAAATCCAGGCCGGCGCGTCCAATCTCACCAACCGCAAGACGTATACCCGCACCACGGACACCAACCTCGGCATCTTGCCGGGCGCGCCGCGCATGGTGTACCTGAACTTGCGCACGGCGTTCTGACGGATTGGCCATGCCGCCCGCGCTGCGCCATTTGCTGACGTCCCTGCACCGCTGGACAGGTTTTACCCTGGGCTTGCTGTTCGTGCTGATGGGGCTCTCCGGCACCCTGCTGGTGTTCGAACATGAACTCGATGCGGCGCTGAATCCCGCCTTGTTCCATGAAGAGGCCAGCTGCGGCGCGCTGCAACCGGCGCCCGATGCGGCCATGGCGGCGGCCGCCGTGCAGGCGCGCTGGCCGGGCGCGCAGCCCGGCTTTGTGTATCTGCCCGGCCAGGCCGGCGGCGTCTACCGCGTCACGTTCAAGGCGCCCGGCGTGGCCGACAACGAAGCCATGGTGGACCGGTGCGGCATGGTGCTGGGCAGCCGCGACCGCCAGGCCGGCCGGTTCGATGCGCTGCACGTCATGCCGACCCTGCAAACCTGGCACTTGAATATGTTCCAGGGAAAAGAAGGCCGCATGGCACAAGGCTATATCGGCCTGGCGGTGGCGCTGTTATTGCTGGTGGGTTTGTGCCTGGCATGGCCTAAATCCGGGAAAGGCATTCAAAAATGGCGCCGCGCCTTGCATGTCAAACTGGATCAGCACCGTTACCGCACCCATTATGATTTGCACCGCGCCGCGGGCCTGGTGTTTATGCCGTTGTTATTGGTGCTGGCATTGACGGGTTTTTATAATGGTTTGCCGGAGCTGGGGCGTAGCCTGGTGGCCAGCGTGGCGCCCGTGGCCACCGACCGCCGCGCACTGGCGCTGCCGAAACTGGAAAAAGGCGAGGCCGCGATAGGCTGGAAAGCAGTGCAGGCGATTGCCGCGCCGTATATGACCAATGGCGTGGAATTAGTGGCCATTGCCCGCCAGCCTGATCGGGGTTTATATCAAGCCCGCCTGCGCCATGCGGATGACTGGCAGCGCACCGGCAGCTATCGCTTATTTATCGACATGCGGACCGGGAAAGTCCTGCAGATATTCAATCCGCGTGGCGGCGAATATGCGGACCGCTTCCTTGCCACGTTGTTCCCTTTGCATTCCGGCCAGCTGGGCGGCCCGATGGTCAAATGGTTGATTGCGTTCAGCGGATTGCTGCCGGCCCTGTTCTTTTTTACCGGTATTACTACTTGGTTACTGCGCAGGAAAAAACGTTCGGTGTGACGCCGGCATGCGCCCGGAGTTCCATCTACGCAATTCCCTTATTTTCATTCTTTAACGTTGTTTGATTTACGCATCACGCAACGGATATGCGCACGATATTAAAATTGACTAGAATAAGTGTGTCTTCTTATGGTAAATTGCGTTATTGAATTCTCACAGATTGTCACACTGGTTTTTCTCGCAACCATGGTCCAGTCGGGAAATTCGCCCACCATTGAATAAGGAAGCTGAGATGACTACTTATCAGGAATATCAGGCAAAAATTGCTGAACTCCAGAACCTGGCAGAAAGTGCTCGCAAGGAAGAACTGAGCAAAGCCAAGGAACAAATCGCGACGATTATGCGCGAATACGGTCTGTCCCTGGCCGATCTGGCTGGTGTTGGCAAGCCAGCAAAAACCTTGAAACCACGCGCCCCGGTTCCAATGAAATACCGTGACGACGCATCCGGCCAGACCTGGACCGGCCGCGGCCGCGCACCAAAGTGGCTCGAAGGTAAAAACAAGGAAGACTTCCTGATTAAATAAGTCAGCGTGGTCCGCGCCGCCCACGTGGTGCGCTTCTGAAAAACCGGCATGGCCCTCGTTGGCTGGTGCCGGTTTTTTTTGCGTTGCAAAGAAATGCGGCTTTCGTGCCGCAGTGACTTTCGTGCTGAAAGGCGACAATTTCAGGCGCTCATGCATGAAATTCTGGTTGATGGCAGCCAATTCAAGCAAAGTCGTGCGAAGATGAACCATGCACGAGATACCATTATTCCCGCTCAATACCGTGCTTTTCCCCGACGGCCACTTGCCGTTGCAAGTGTTCGAAGTGCGGTATCTGGACTTGATCCGTAAATGCATCGCCAATGGCGATGAATTCGGCGTGGTCGCCTTGTTTGCGGGCGACGAGGTGCAACGCCCGGAACAGCATGAAGAACTGGCCGCGGTTGGCACCATGGCGCGCATTACGCAATGGAGTTCGCCCGTCACGGGTTTGCTGCAAATTACCTGCATCGGCACGCAACGCTTCCGGATTGAATTGGCGGAACAGTTGAAACACGGCTTGTGGATGGGGGAAGTGGAAATGCTGGAACCGGACCGCGCGCTGCCGGTACCGGAAGAACAGCAGGATGTGGCCGATGCGCTGGGCGCGGTGATCCGCTCGCTGGAAAAGCGCCAGATGCCGCCGGCGCAAATGCCCTTGCTGCCCCCGTATAAACTCGAAGATTGCGGCTGGGTAGCCAACCGCTGGTGCGAATTGCTGCGCCTCGGCCTGGAGCACAAGCAGTTAATGATGGCGCAATTGAATCCGGTACTGCGGCTGGAACTGGTACAGGATGTGTTAAGTGAAAATGGCTTGCTGAGCTGATTTCCCGCTGGCCCCAGAATTTCTGCCATTCGTGGCTCTCGCGATGGCGCCACCGGCCCGTTATACTGATATTTTAGCCAACATGGGTGCCGGGCCTTTAGACCGGGCATCCACATATCAGCACGGAGCCGTCATGTATTGCCAGCCGCATTTCAAGCAAGCGTCGCGTGAAACCCTGCATGCCCTGATGCGCAGCCACCCGCTGGGCATGCTGATCGTCACGTCGCCCTCCGGCGCGACGGCGGATTTGCTGCCATTCGTGCTGTATCCGGACGAGGGGGAACATGGCGTCCTGCGCGCCCATGCGCCGCGCGCGAATCCTGTCTGCGGTGCGCTGCTGGAAGGGGCGGAATGCCTGGTGGTATTCCAGGGGCCGGAAGCTTATGTCAGCCCGTCGTGGTACGCCAGCAAGGCGGAAACCCACAAAGTCGTGCCGACCTGGAATTTCACGATGGTGCAGGCGCGCGGGAATGCCAGGCTGGTCGACGATGGCCACTGGCTGCGGCGCCAGTTGGACGATTTAACCGATGCCCACGAGGCGCGCATGCCGCAGCCGTGGAAAGTCGCCGATGCGCCCGCCGATTTCGTGGCCGCCATCAGCCGCGCGATTGTCGGCATTGAAATCCCCATCAGCGCGCTGGACGGCAAATGGAAAACCAGCCAGAACCGCAGTGCGGCCGACCGCGCCGGCGTGGTGGCCGGGCTGCAGCAGCACGGGGATGAAAGCATGGCGATATTGGTCGCCGCAACACTGGCGCAAACGCCGTAGGCCGGATTGGCGGCGCCAAGCCGGTATGCCCGCATGGCTACCGGCTTGGACCACATCACCCTCCGTGCACTTCCTCTTCCATCGCATGCACCCGCACCGACCACAGCACCCCGGTGGTCAGCAGCACGATGGCCACGGCCTCGAGCAGGCGCGGCCACTGCTGCTTGTAGATAAACCCGTATAGCAGCGCAAACAAGGTCTCAAACAGGATCAATTGCCCCGATAAGGTGACGGGCACGCGGCGGCTGGCGATATTCCACAAGTGATTGCCGATCACGGAGGCCCCCAGCGCCAGCAAGGCATTGGTGATCCAGAATGCCGTCCAGTCGCGGCCACTGGCGGCGCCGGCCGCGCCGGTGATGTCGGCATGCCAGATGGCGAAGGCCGCGCCGCCCAGCAGCAGCGCGATCAGGCCACTCGACAAGCCATACAGCGCCGACCATTCCGCACTGCTGAAATGGTGGTGCTGCTTCAGGTAGCGGGCATTGTCGAGCGTGTACCAGCTCCAGCAAAACAGCGCACCGGTGGCGCACAGCACGCCCAGCATGGTGTGCCACAGGCTGCCGCCGGCCGCCTGGGCATGGGTGAACACATCGAAGTTAATGCAGGCTATGCCGGCAGCCGTGACCATCAACGGCATGGCCAACTGGCGCAATGGCACCGCGCCGTGGTCCTTGCGGCCCATCAGCGTGACGGAAATCGGCAGCACGCCGATGATCAGCGAGGTCGGTGCCACGCCGGCCCATTTGACCCCCAGCGCCAGCAGCATGTAGTAGACGATATTGCCGGCCAGCGCGTGCCGCACCAGCGCCAGGCAATCGCTGCGGTCGAGCCGCGCCAGCAAGCTGTTTAAGCGGGGCAGCATCAGGCCCAGCGCAATCGCGCCGTACGCGGTATACCGTCCCACCGCCATTTCCAATGGCGTAAACGACGACAGTAGTTCCGGCACGATAAACACCATGCCCCACATCGCTCCGGCCAATAGCCCGCACAGCACGCCATTCCACATGATTCGGCTTTCCATTTTGAAAGGGTTGCCAGTGTCTCATATGCGGCCGGGTTTTGCGCACGCCGGGTATTGCAGGAAACCGGTCCATTCAGGCGCGCCGGCGGGCGCGGCCCACGTGGATTTGCATGCCTACGATCCGGCAGCCTACGCGGCTGCCGTGTTACCGTTCCTGGCGCGTCATTTGCGGCAGTCTGGCGCCGCTATGGCGCCGCCAGTTGCGCCAGTTGCGCCAACCCGATAAACCCCGCGACATTTGCCAGCACGGTTGCCCAAAACTTGAGCCGGAACGACGCTTTGACCGATTTGTGACGCAGCCATTGCTGCGCCACGATGGCGCCGGGCCAGCCGCAGCACAGGCCCAGCATTAATAAGGTGCTTTCGGAGATGCGCCAGCGGCCGGCCCGGGCGGCCGACTTGTCCAGCGCATAAAACGTAAAGCACACCATGCTGGCGATGGCATACAGCGCCAGCGCCCATGGCAGCCACTGTGCAGCCACGGCTTAGAAGTAGTTCAGGCCCAGCGCGGCCTTGACTTCATCGGTGGTGCGCGCCGCCACTTCGCGGGCGCGCATCGTGCCTTCCTTCAGCACCTGCATCACATAGCCCTTGTCTTTGGCCAGTTCTTCGCGGCGGGCGCGGATCGGCGCCAGCAATTCCTGCAGCACCACGTCCAGGCGTTTCTTGACGATGGAGTCGCCCAGGCCGCCGCGCTGGTAATGCGCTTTCATTTCAGCCAGCGCCGCCTTGTCGTTGTCGAACGCATCGAGGTAAATAAAGGCCACGTTGCCTTCCAGGTGGCCGGGATCTTCCACCTTCAGGTGCAGCGGATCGGTATACACTTTTTTCACGGCGGCGCGGATTTCGTCGGCGGTCGCGCCCAGGTTGATGGTGTTGCCCAGCGATTTACTCATCTTGGCCTTGCCGTCGGTGCCCGGCAGGCGGCCGATTTCCGGCACCAGCGCCTTGCACTCGACCAGCACTTCCTGGTTATACGTGCGGTTAAAGCGGCGCACGATTTCATTGGTTTGCTCGATCATCGGGATCTGGTCTTCGCCGACCGGCACCACCTGCGCCTTGAAGGCCGTGATATCGGCCGCCTGGCTGGCGGGGTAGGTCAGGAAACCGGCCGGGATATCGCGCTCGAAGCCGCGCAGCACGATTTCCTGCTTGACGGTCGGGTTGCGCTCCAGGCGCGCCACCGTGACCAGGTTCAGGTAATAGAACGTCAGTTCGGCCAGTTCCGGGATTTGCGACTGGATGAAAATCGTGGTCTTGGCGGGATCGATGCCGACCGCCAGGTAATCAAGCGCGACTTCCACCACGTTGCGGTGCACCTTGTCGATGTCATCCATGTTGTCGGTCAGCGCCTGGGAATCGGCCAGCATGACGAACTGTTTGTAGTCGTGCTGGTATTGCACGCGGCCGCGCAGGCTGCCGACGTAATGGCCCAGGTGCAGGGGACCGGTCGGGCGGTCGCCCGTCAGGATCACGGTGGGGGAGGTTGGGGCAGTGGTTGCTGCGTTGGTGACTGCGGCTGCGGGCTGGTCCATGCAAGGGTTCCTTTTGCTTGCCCCCGCTGTTGCGCCAACAAAAACGCCACCTGGCAGGGGCGGCGTTGACTAATCATTCACATCACTATTCAATGGCCGCGCTGGATCAGCGGCGCCACCAATATTGGCCACGCAATTGGCCTGGCTGGCAGAAGCGATGTGGTTGGGAAAATTTCATCCCGTTATGGTTGCACCTTGCCGCGGCCCTGTCAAGGCCGGGGCAAGGAGATCAGCCTTTCAATCGGCGCTCAATACCGGCGCGGATTGTTGGGTTGGGCATCGGCGCGGTTGGGCACGCCGTCATTGTCACGGTCGCGATCATAGCGGTTGGGGATGCCGTCATTGTCGCGGTCCCGGTCATAGCGGTTCGGAATCCCGTCGTGGTCGCGGTCACCGCGGGCCCAGCCGCCCCGTTCCGCCACCCAGCGGCCATTGCGCTCTTCCCACGTTTGTGGGCGATACACGTAGCCGGCCCGGTCACGGACCCATTTGCCGCGCATCCATACATAGCGGCGGCCATTCCAGTCCCAGTGTCCGGCCACCCAGGTGTAGCCCCGGCGCGCGTCGGGCACCACTTCCGACCGTGGTGGCGGCGGCGCGGTACGCACGATAATGGTGTCGGCCATGGTGGGCGCCGAGGTGGCGCCCATGGCGCCCGCGAAGGCGGCGGCAATCAGCAGTTTTTTCATGATGTGTCCTCCTGAACGTATGCCGCCACTGTAGGCTGGCTCTGCGGTGCGGTATGTGCGCGCACGCGCACAGTGTGGATGTTGCCGAAGGTAATCGTGTTCTGTACGATGGGACTTTGCTTAACGAGGAGCACATCCATGCCAATCCGCTTGCCGGGCGCCATGTCGTTGTCCCCGCTGTTGTCCCTGTTGTTGTCCAATGTGGCGCTGGCGCAGACGCCGCCGATGGCGCCGGACATCCCCGCCAGTTTCCAGGCCCCGGCCGGGCAAGCCGATTACATCCGCCGCGTGGTCATGATCCCGATGCGCGATGGCGTCAAGCTCAACACCATCATCATGATTCCCAACGGCGCGCAGCGTGCGCCGATGCTGCTGACCCGCACGCCGTATAACGCGGCGCGCCGCGTCCAGCGCAATGTCAGCCCGTCGCTGCTGGCGTCGCTGCCGCAGGGCGATGAATTCTTCGTGGCCGAAGGCTATATCCGCGTGTTCCAGGACGTGCGCGGCAAATACGGTTCGGAAGGCGACTATGTGATGACGCGCCCGCTGCGCGGCCCGCTGAATGCGACCAAGACCGACCACGCGACCGATGCGTGGGACACCATTGAATGGCTGGTGAAGCATGTGGCGGAATCGAACGGCAAGGTTGGCATGCTGGGGTCGTCGTATGAAGGCTTTACCGTCATGATGGCGCTGGCCGATCCGCATCCGGCGCTGAAAGTCGCGGCGCCGATGAGCGCCATGGTCGATGGCTGGCGCGGCGACGACTGGTTCCACAATGGCGCGTTCCGCATGCCGTCGCTGGATTTCGTGGCCAGCCAGACCACCGCCAAGGGGCGGGGCGAAGCCTTATCGAGCGGCATCTATGATGATTACGACAGTGTGCTGCGCTCCGGTTCCGCCTTCGGCTATGCCAAACGCTTCGGCCTGGACCGGTTGAATTACACGAAAAAACTGTTCGAACATCCGGCCTATGACCAGTACTGGCAAGAGCAGGCGCTGGACCGCCTGGTGGGCGCGCGCAAGCTGAAGGTGCCGACCATGCACATCGTCGGCCAGTGGGACCAGGAAGATATCTATGGCCCTTACGCGTCCTACGCGGCGATGGAACCGCAAGACCGCGACAACCGCATGAATTACCTGGCGATCGGCCCGTGGCGCCACAGCGGCGTCAATTACGAGGGCAGCAAGCTGGGCGCCTTGCGCTTCGAGGGCGACACGGCGCGCCAGTTCCGCCGCGACGTGCTGCAGCCATTCTTGAACCAGTACCTGAAGGATGGCGCGCCGGTGGCCGATACTCCGCCCGTGCTCAGTTACCAGACCGGCGCGGACCGCTGGCAGCGCTATGCGCAGTGGCCGCAATCGTGCGCCACGGGCTGCCCCGCCAGCGCGAAAACCTTGTACCTGCAGCCGGGCTTCGGCCTGGGTTTTGACGCGCCCAAACGCGATGGCCACGACGACTACATCGCCGATCCCATGAAACCGGTGCCGTTTGTGCCGCGCCCGGTGCGCCTGCATGATGAAAACGTGTGGAAGCCATGGCTGGTCAGCGACCAGCGCTTTGCCAGCGACCGGCCCGACGTGCTGGTGTACATGACCGCGCCGTTGACCGAAGCGCTGGCCATTGCCGGCGCGCCCCAGGTGGATTTGTTTGCCGCCACCACCGGCACCGATGCCGACTGGGTCGTCAAACTGATCGACGTGCACCCGGACGAAGTCCCGTCGCAACCGGAAATGGGCGGGTACCAGCAGGGCATCTCGATGGAAATTTTCCGTGGCCGTTACCGTGACAGCCTGTCGCAGCCGTCCGCCATTCCGGCCGGGCAGGTGCAGCGCTACCGGTTTGCGCTGCCCAATGCCAATCACGTATTCCTGCCGGGCCACCGCGTGATGGTGCAAATCCAGTCCAGCTGGTTCCCGCTGTATGACCGTAATCCGCAAACCTATGTGCCAAACATCTTTTACGCGCAACCGGGCGATTACCGCAAGGCCACGCACAGCGTGTATTACGGCGCGCAAGGCGCCAGCGCAATTGGATTGCCGGTGATCGAATACCGCCCGTAAGGAACAAGCAGGGCGGGGGCGTCAGCGCGCCCGCACGCTTTCGGCCAGCCACTCCTGCCGGTAGATGCGCTGGAACGCTTCCAGGATCGCCGGCGACTTCGCCACCTTTTCCATCAGCTCGCGCAGGGTGGCCTGGTCTTCCGGCGTCAGGGAATGACGGGAAATGTAGATGCCGCTGGTATTCCACTGCAATTCCGGAATCGGTTCCACCCGCAGCCGATCGCCGAGTCCCGCCACGCGCGGGTCGCGCTGCACCGCGCCGTGGAACGTGGTGGGGCCCATGATGGTGACGTCGATGGCGCCGGCCTGCATCAGGCGGGCGATGGCGACCGTGTCGACTTCCTGGTACAGGCGGCCCTGGCGCGCCAGTTCCCGCACCAGCCACTGGTATTGTTCACCGAAATCATAGCCGCGCACCACGGCCACCCGCAGTTCCTTGCGGTCCAGCAGCTCTTGCGCGGACGCCAGCGGCGCGCGCGCACCGTTGGCCAGCGACAGCAGGGTGGCGCGGTGGCTGATCATGGGGACGAAGATGCCGTGCTTGTCGCGCGCCGGCGTGCGCGACGCGGGCATCAGGATATCGGCCTTGCCCATTTCAAACAGCACTTCCAGCCGGGCGCGCGGCACCACGGAATACACGAACTTGCAGCCGGCTTTCAGCGCGGCGCCCTGAAACGCTTCCGGGTAAATGCCGCCCACGGCGCCATTCTCCAGCTGCGTGGTGCTCATGCCGATCAGCGCGACCGGCACCTGGATGTCGCGCGAGCAGGGCGTGGCCGTTTCGGCGTGGGCGTGGCCCGTCAGCGCTGCCGCCAGCAGGGCGGCAGTCATGAAGCGGTACATCATGCGGTTTGTCCCCGGGCGTGGCGGCGCGCGGCAAAATACCGGTAGGCCACCAGGATGGCAATGGCTTGCATGGCCGAACAGGTGAAGAAGCTGGCGCCGATGCGCCAGTCATCCGGCGGCAGATGGCTGACCTTGCCGAGCATGAAACTGCCCAGCAGCGGCATCAGGATGGCGCCCAGGCTGCTGATCGATTGCAGCGACCCCATCAGCTCACCTTGCTCGTTGGCCGGCGTGGCCTTGGAAATAATGCCTTGCAGCGAAGGGCCGGCGGCAAAGGCCAGCAAGTTGCAGCAGATGAACAGATACATCATCCAGCCCTGCGTGGCCAGGCCATACAACAGGTAGGTGACGCCGCCGGACGCCAGTCCGATCAAGGTCAGGCGCACTTCGCCGAAGACACGCATGAACACGCCCAGCAAGCCGGCCTGCACCACGGCCGCCGCCATGCCGACGCAAAACAGCGCGAGGCCGTTTTGTCCGGTACTCCAGTTGAAGCGGAAGCTGGTATACAGCACCCAGGTCGATTGCAGCATCATCTGCGCGCAGGTCATCAGCGCAAAGGCAATCACCAGGCCACGGATATCGTCCCGCGCGGCCAGCTTGATGACAGCGGCCAGCGGATTCACGCGCGCCAGCTTGAACGGCGCGCGCTGCGCTTCCGGCAAGGATTCGGGTACGCAGAAGTAACCGTACAGGAAATTGGCGGCCGACAGCGCCGCCGCCGCATAGAACGGCAATTGCAGGTTGACGTCGCCCAAGAGGCCACCCAGCATCGGGCCGGCAATGAAGCCCAGGCCGAACGCCGCGCCGATTTTGCCAAAACTCTTGGCGCGGTTTTCATGGGTGGAAATGTCCGACGCGTAGGCCGACGCCACCGACATGCTGGCCGACGACATGCCGCCGATCACGCGGCCGATGAACATGAAGGCCAGGCTGGGCGCCAGCGCTGTCGACAGGAAGTTGATGCACATGCCGGCCATCGAATACAGCAGCACCGGACGGCGTCCCACGCGGTCGCTGATCGCGCCCAGCATCGGCATGAAGATGAATTGCATCAGGCCGAATACCGCGCCCATCACGCCATACCACAGCGCCTGCGCTTCCTTGTCATGCACATATTCGCCGACCAGGATCGGCAGCACGGGCACGACAAGGCCGATGCCCAGCATGTCGATGAACACGCACACCAGGACGAAATTCAAGTTGCCTTTGGACGGCGCCGGAGTAGGTTCCACGGGTGCTGGCGTCATGCGGCGGGCACTTCAGGGCGTGGCGGGGCTCGCTGCCCACTCGGCAATGAAACTGTCGCGGAACGCGGCCAGTTCGGTCAATCGGGCCTGGCCCATGCGGCGGCCCGCCTCGGTCTGCATTTTCGCCGGCAGGGTCGCCAGCTTGACTTCGATGTGGTCGAGCGAATACATCTTGTCATCGAGTTCGCGGTGCAGCGCCATCGGGTCATCGGCGTGCGCCAGTGCGCACCCCATGCGGCCGGCCGTATAAAACATGCGGGCCAGGCCGACGGCGCCGAGCGCATCGAGGCGGTCGGCATCCTGCACGATTTTCGCCTCGATGGTTTCCGGCGTCAGGCCGGCGGAAAAACTGTGGCATTCAATCGCGTGCGCCACGGCAGCCAGGCGGTTCGACGGGAAGCCCAGCGCCGCCAACTGGCGGCTGGCCAGCAGCGCGGCCTGGCGCGAAGCCAGGTGGCGTTCCGGATGGTTTTTCGGCAGGTTAACGAGGTCGTGCAGGTAGCAGGCGGCCAGCACAACCAGCGCATCCGCTTCCGGATAATCGTCCATCAGCTGGGTGGCGTTGCGCCACACGCGATGCAGGTGATTGGTGTCATGCGCGCCATCGTCACCAAAGGCGCTGGCCGCCAGCGCCACCAGGCGCGGATGCCAACTGCTCAACAACGTATTCATTGGTCTCCAGTCATTCTGGCCACCCTGTGCTTGCGCAAGGCGGCGTTTGCCCAATTGTGGCATGGATTGCCAGTTGTGCCATAGGTGTTTTTATTGCTGCGCAAAATGTTGACGCACGGTAATATTATGGTTTCTTTATTCACTAATGTACTTACTTCTTGCAAGGAACCATGATGTCCACCGATGCGATTGCCATGACCAGTTCCGCCGACGCCGCCGAATACCTGGCCTTTACCCTGGGTAAAGAGGAATACGGCATCGATATTCAAAAAGTCAGTGAAATCCGCAGCTATGAAACGCCGACCCGGATTGCCAGCGCGCCGGAATTCGTCAAAGGCGTCATCAACCTGCGCGGCCTGATTGTCCCCATTGTCGATATGCGCATCAAGTTCGGCCTGGGCCAGCCCGGCTACAACGCGTTTACCGTGGTCATCATCCTGCATGTTGGCGGCCGCACGGTGGGCATGGTGGTCGACAGCGTGTCCGACGTGGCGATGCTGGCGCCGGACCAGATCAAGCCGGCGCCGGACATCGCTTCGGCCATGGCCACCGAATACATCACGGGCCTGGGCACGATCGAGGAACGCATGCTGATCCTGGTCGATATCGAAGGCTTGATGGGCTCGCCGGAGATGGGGCTGGCCGAGCCGCTGCGCAAGGCGGCGTAAGCGTATCAGCGCGGCACCAGCGCGGCATCAGCGGTGGTGCCGCCCGGTATTGCTCGACAGCAGCGCCGGAAAACGGTAGGCTGTCGTTTCGCGGCCATGTCCCCGCCGCTCCGCCACCACCGTGGTGGCCGCGCCACACCCTGTGGCGCCGCTATGTCCCCATCCCGCCATAGCTCCCGAGAAGTTTTCACGACCAGGAGCGAACAATGTTGAAAAAAATGACGGTAGGCGCGCGCCTGCTGCTGAGTTTCGTGTCGGTTACCGCGTTTGGCGCGATCGTCGCGGGGATCGGCATTTATAAAATGGCGCAAATGAACGAGCACGCGGAACTGGCGTACCAGCTCGATTTAATGGGAATTTCCCATATCAAAGATACCAATATTGAGCTGGCGTATATCGGCCGCGAGTTGCGTGGCGTGCTGCTGGCGCGCGACGACACGGGCCGTGGCAAGATGCGCGGGTTGCTGGAGACGCGGCGCAAGAACATGCATGCGTCGCTGGCCAAGGCCCGCCCGTTGTTTACCACCGATGAAGGCAAGGCCATGCTGGCCACCCTGGACAAGGCGCTGCCGGAATATGAAGCGGCAGTCGATGCCACCTTGCAAAAAGCCGCGCCCGGCACGCCGGAAGCGCACGACGAAGCCGTGCAACATGTGTTTACCGCGATCGCACCCAAGGTGGCGGTGGTCGATGGCATCCTGGAAAAACTCGGCGATATCAAGGAAAACAGTTCCGCCCAGTATGCGCAACTGTCGAAGGATAGCTACCAGTCCGGCCGTAACCTGATGCTTGGCCTGGTGCTGGCGTCGCTGGGCGCCGGTGCGCTGATGGGCGTGTTGCTGGCGCGCGCCCTGGGGCGCGATCTGGGCGGCGAGCCGGTTTACGCGCGGCGCATCGCCGGTGACATCGCGGCAGGCAACCTGGGCGGCAATATCGTGTTGCGCCAGGGCGATGACCGCAGCGTGCTGGCCGCCATGAAAACCATGCGCGACAGCTTGAGTGGGATCGTCAGCGAAGTGCGCACCGCATCGGACACGATTTCCACGGCGTCGGCGGAAATTGCCAGCGGTAATATGGATTTGTCATCGCGGACCGAGCAGCAAGCCAGTTCGCTGGAAGAAACCGCGTCGTCCATGGAAGAGTTGACCGGCACCGTACGCCAGAATGCGGAAAACGCGGAGCGCGCCAACCAGTTGGCGCAATCGGCGGCCCAGGTGGCGGTGCGCGGTGGCGCCGTGGTGGAGCGCGTGATGCAAACCATGGCGTCGATTAACGAATCGTCGGGCCGCATCGAAGCGATTATCGGCGTCATCGACGGCATCGCCTTCCAGACCAACATCCTGGCGCTGAACGCCGCCGTGGAGGCCGCGCGTGCCGGCGAACAGGGGCGTGGCTTTGCCGTGGTGGCGGCGGAAGTGCGCAACCTGGCGCAGCGCGCCGCCGCCGCGGCCAAGGAAATCAAGGGACTGATCGACGATTCCGTGGAAAAAGTCGGAGAAGGCGGCAAGCTGGTCGACCAGGCGGGCCAGACCATGGAAGAAATTGTCCGTTCCATCGAACGCGTGACCGGCATCATGGGCGAGATTGCCGACGCCAGCCGTGAGCAAACGCTGGGCATTGACCAGATCAACCAGGCGATTGCGCAAATGGATGAAACCACGCAGCAAAATGCGGCGCTGGTGGAGCAGGCCGCCGCCGCTGCGGGCGCCATGCAGGAACAGGCCGCCGCACTGGCCCAGGCGGTCAGCGTGTTCCGCATGGACGGTGTGCGCCATGCAGTCCATTTGTCGCTGGCCGCCTCCACCGAACGCGGCACGGCGCTGGCGCTGGCGCCGCAAGGGAGAATGTCGCGGCGGTTGCATAGCGTGTAACTGGCTGGCATGCGGCCTGCCGCAGACAATCGGCTGCGGCGCGTTGCGCGGTACATCGGGATACAGCGGAAAGCCGTTAACTGGCGCCGGCAGCCGCGCCGGGCGGGTTGTGTTGCGCGATTGCCTGCTGGGATAAGCGGTCGGCGTCGCCATTGCGGTGGCGCGGCACCCAGCGCAGCGTCACGCCGCCCAGCTGCGCCATCAGGGTGCGGACCTGGGCGCGGTATGCTTCTATGCCTTTGGCGGCCGCGCCGGCCGCGCCCACGTCGCCAATGACCACCTGGCTGTCGCCCGAGATTGCCAGCGGCGTGGCGCGGGCGGCACGCGCCGCTTCCAGCAGGGCGATTAACGCCAGGTATTCCGCATCGCTGCTGCTGCCATCGCCGGCGCGGCGGCTGATTTCCACCCGTTCACCGTGCGGCCCGCACAGCAGTGCGCCGATGCCGATCTTGCCGGGATTCGGGGTGGCGGAACCATCGAACCAGCCGCGCCAGCCGGCGCCGGCGGCGGGTTCGTGCCGGGCTTTGCGGGCCAGTTGCGCGGCGTGGCGCCGGGCGGCTTTGGCGGCGCGGCGCTGCTGGTCGAGATCGTTCAATGCAACGCGGTGGGCCAGCAAGGCCGCGACATCGGCAAAGCCGGCGCGCGTGGCCGCCTGCGCCAGCACGGCGTGCAGCGCCTGGGCTTCCGTGATGCCTTGCGCACGGGCCAGGCGGCGCGCGGCCACGCGTTCATTGTGAAAGGCGGACAGGCCGTCGTGGTTGGCAGTCATGGGAGAGCGGCGAAAAAAAACCGCCATCGTAGCAGATGGCGGCAGGGGGCAAGCAGGGCTTAATGCCGGCGCGGATTGTCCGGGCGCTCGTCGTAACGGTTCGGGACGCCGTCGCCATCGCGGTCGCGGTCACGGCGGTTCGGCACGCCGTCATTGTCGCGGTCCCGGTCATAACGGTCGGGGACCCCGTCATGGTCGCGGTCGCGGTCGCGGCCCTGGCGCTCATAACGGTCGGGGATCCCGTCGCGGTCGCGGTCGCGGCCCCGGCGCTCATAGCGGTCCGGAACGCCGTCGCGGTCGCGGTCTTCATAGCGGGCGTGGCGCTCATAACGGTCCCAGCGGCCATCTTCGCGCACCCAGCGGCCATCCCGTTCCAGCCAGCGTGGCGAGGTATACACGAAGCCTGGACGCTCGGCCATCCATTGGCCTGGCACCCATTCGTGGCGGTTGCCGCGCCATTCCCAGTACCCGCCGCTCCAGACATAACCGCGCCGTGGCGCGGGAATCACTTCATGGCGGGGAGGAGGCGGCGCAACGGTCGCATAATCCATGCGGATGTTGCCGCTGTTGAGTGAAATCCAGGTGCCTGGCTCCAGCCGCCAGCCGCTCGACTCGCGCACCCAGGTGCCGGGACGATATTGGTAGCCATGGCGTTCCGGTTCCCAGTGGCCGGATGCCCAGATGTGGCGGTGGCCGTTCCAGTTCCAATAACCCGGCACCCATACATAACCGCGGCGCGGTTGCGGGACGCTTTCGAAACGGGGTGGGGGCGGCGCATTGCCGATGACAAGGCTGACATCCACCTGGGCCAGCGCCGGGGCAGGCGCAGCGAAGCTGATGGCCAGCAACGCACATGCATATAGGGTGGGCTTGATCATGGTTTTCTCCAGTGTCATTGTCGCTGTAAATTCAATATAGCAAGCGACAATCCTGCGGAGAAAGAGAGATGCAACTTATTACAAAAGACACAGCGGCGCCACAAACATGTGTGCGCTTGCGAACAGACGAGTTAAAGGGGGAAAACGGTTCGCCTGCTACGCCAGCCGGGGCTGCGGTGCGTGCAGGCGAATGTTGTGGCGCATCATCGTTCAGATGCGGCTGGTGGCTTGGGAACCAGCCTTGCGTTCATCTTGCAGCGATTGCAGCTTTTGCTCGGCGGTCAGGCGCTTGGCGCTGACCACGATCACTTGCGTGTCTTTCACTGCGGCGTAGGCCAGGGTGGCCGGCGCTGCGGCGCTGGCGGTGACTGGCTGCGTTTCTTGTTCGTTGTCGATCACATAGTTGGCGGCGCATGCCAGGCCCAGGGTCACAACGAACAGGGCTTCAAAGTTTTTCAGGACGTTCATGATGGTTCCTTCCGTTTGTCGAGTTGTTGAATTGATTCGGTGTACTGCCTTTCGATGGTTGTACTTTAGCGAGCGCGGACGCAAGCGGCCACGGGATTGCGACGAGACGCAAATTTGACGGAATGAGTTGCAGGTAACGCGGATAAAGTGTTTTTTTCCACGCCCCCCGCTAGGCAAGGTGACACCATCACTGCGGGCGGGCGCATGCGACATCCATTTCAGCCATTTCAGTCATTACGTGCACTGTGCAATGCGCTGGCCGCGTGGGGCGTGCGGCGGCGGCGCCAGCGCAACTGGCGCGCCGGCGCTGTATCGGCGGCGGCAACGCCTTCCGCAGCCTCCGCACCCGCACCCTCAACCGCACCCACTGCATTTGCCGCGCCCCCGGCGCCGGCGGTCTATCGGTGGCGGCTGCCCGCATGGCCCACCGTGCTGGCAATCGTGGCGCCGGCATGCGCGGGTGCCGCCGTCATTGCCAGCCACGCCCTGCGGCTTGCCGATACCGGCGATACGGATGGTGGCGATACAGGCATTGCGGCGTATCGCGATGGCTTGCCTGGCGCGGTGATCGATGTGCCGGCGCAGGCGGGCGCCCATGTGATGACAGTGGCCGGTGGCCAGGTGCTGGCCTTGAATGGCATGCGCGGTCACGACCCGGTGCGGATCGACCTGTGCGGCCAGTTGCGCGCGGATGGCCGATTGCAACCATTGCGCCTGGGCCGGCACTGGGACGAATTGGCGGCGCGCGGCAAGTCCGTGCGCCATGCCTTGCTGATGTCGGGGGATGCTCCCGCCGTGCAAATTGACGGCAGGGCGGACCCGGAGGGAGCGTTGCGGCTGAGCTGGCGGGGGCTGCAGGCGTCCTGGGTGGCGCATGGGCGCGCGGGCAGTGGCAGCGCTGAAAGTCATGGTGAGCGCGCGGATGCCGGCGCTGGTTTCGGTGCAAGTGGAAGCGCAAGTGGAAGCGCAAGCGCAAGTGCGAGTGCGCGCGCCAGCGCCGGTGATGGCGAATTGTGGCGGCAAGGCTGGCTGGTCTGGGCTGGCGGCGCACTGCGCTTCGAGCGCCGGGCCGCCGCCGCGTGCCCTCAGGCGGGGGAACTGGTGGTGCAGCTGTTCCGACCGGCGGCGGCGCCGGCTGGGCGCTGCTGCACGGTGATGGCGTTTCCCCGGCACGGCGAAGTGGTGAGCGGGGTACTGCCGCCGGGACGGCACGTGGTGCCGGCCGCCCCGGTCACGCCGCGTTCCGCGCAGGAAGACCAGGCGCTGTTTGATGCGTTGCTGGCGCACGGCTTGTTGCGATTGCAGCCGGATGGCGTGCTCAGTGTCGCGCCCCGCGATGTGGCGGCATGGGCCGCCGCCGCGCCGCAAGACCGCGCCGTGCCGCTGGCAGGGTGGGACGGTGCGGCGCGCGGCGCCGATGCCATGCGCATCCTGAATCGCTTGTACCGGCAAGCGGATGGCGCGTACGTGCTGCGGCAAATTGATGTGTATAACAGCGAACGGTGCTTGCTGGCGTGGCGGGTGCCGCTGGCTGTTGCCGGGAAGCCTGCCGGTGATGGCGCATCGGCCGGCGGCATTGCCGGCGCCGCGGCGGGGGGACTCAACTCTTCCGGTGGATGGCAACTGCGGGCCGATGGCGCTGCGCTGGCCGATACCGGGGCGATGCCGGGCGCCGCCGCGCGCCTGTTTGCGGAATTGCCGCAAGGCTGGGCATCCTGGCGGCGCACCCCGGAGTGGCCGCAGGGCGCGGCGTTGTCGCTGGTTCATCCGGGCAGCGGCGCGCCGTTGCGGTTGATGGTGGCGGGCCGGATCGATGGCGTGCGCGGCGCGCGTATCCAGGCGCGGGTTGACGCCTGTACGGGCAATGGCTGCGCCACGCGGGCGGATGTCACGGAGCTGTGGCTGGAACCGGAGGGCGCCGGCCCGGTCACCGTCAGCGTGCGCCCGCTGGCGTCAGCCGTGGCGCCGGGCGATGCGCGCTATCGCCATATCCATGTCGAACGTGGCGCACCGGTTTGGCGCGCACTCGGCGGCGCCGGTGTTGCCGATACGCCGCGCCGTGTGAGCGAGGATCCGCAAGCGCTGGCCTACTCACCGGCGCACTCGCCGGGCCAGCCTCCGGGCCAGCCGCTGGGCCAATCGGTGCGGCAAGTCCGCATCGCCGACCGCAACGGCGCATCGCTGTGGTCCGATGGCGCCGCCGTGCGCGAGGCGCAGGCTGCGGGACTGTCCGCCATGCTGGGCGTGGCGCCGGAGCATGCGTCGGGCATCGCCGGCATGCTGGCCCGCATGCCCGGCGGCGGACCGCAGTCGGCGCTGCTGACGCTGGATTTGCCGTTGCAGCAGCGGGCGCAAGCCATCGTCGAGTGCATGGCATTACGGCGCGGCCGATGGGATGGCGCCGCCTGCAGCGGCGGCACCGCGCCGCCGGCGGGACGGCAGGCCGGCCTGGTGCTGCTGGACGCCCACAGTGGCGCCATCCTGGCGGCGGCCGGCGCGGGCAATGCACCTGCGGGCGCCTTCAACTGGGCTGAAGTGCGCGACTTCGACCGCGCCAATCCCGCGCGCAGCCCGCTGCGCATTCCCGCGTGGCAGCATGACGGCGGTATCCACCGCAGCCCCGGCTCCACCTTCAAGGTGGTCAGCGCGCTGGGCCTGGAACTGGCCGCGCGCCATGACAGCGAGCTCGATGCACTGCTTGAAGGCATGGCCCCGGACGGCATCAACCGCATGGCCCGCGCGCGCGGTTATGACTTCGGCACCGCGTCGCCGGCGTATCCGGCCAATGGGCGCGCCCACATCACCAATTACCGCGAACAGGGACTGGAACACCGCGCGCAAGATGGCAAGCTGGGCTTGCGGCAGGCGCTGGCGTACAGCCAGAACACGTGGTTTGCATGGGCTGCGGAATGGAGCGACCACAGCCTGCTGGGATTGCCGGAAGGCGGTATGCCGGATGTGCAGGCGCTGGAGCCCGGCGCGCTCGATACGGTGCGGCCGGTGGCCGCCGCCGCGCGCCGGCTTGGCTTCGGCGCCGCCATGCGCCTCGATGGCGGCTTGCTGCCGCCCGGCTACCGCTGGTCCGCCTATGATGCGCTGCAAGCCACGCCCTCCCGTATCGACCCGATTGAAACCCGGCATGAAGTGCGGCAAATGGCGATCGGCTTGCGCATGCAGGCGACGCCCTTGCAGATGGCGCTGGTGTCGGGCGCCATCGGCGAAGGGGCGGTCGTGGCGCCGCGCGTGCTGCAGGCGTTGAATGAGCGCGCCGCCGCGCCGGCGCGGCCGCTGCCGCTGGCGGTACGGCGGGACCGCATCCAGGCCGGCATGAAAGGGGTGATCGACAGCGGCACGGCCGCCGGTGTGTTTGGCGGACCGGCGCTGGCAACCGTACGGCGTGGCCTGTATGGCAAGACCGGCACCGCCCCCACGGGGGAAGGGGCCGCCACTGTCTGGTTCACGGGCTGGCTGGAACCGGGCACGTTGCCGGGGCAGGTGCATCGGCTGGCATTCGCGGTCTTTGTCAGTCACTCGGAAGCCAGCGGCGGCGAACACGCGGCGCCGGTCATCGCGGCGCTGCTGGGGGACGGCGTGGTCCGCGCACGGATCGGCCACATCGGGGGAACAGAAGGGGAAATTGCCGCATATCCATTGAAATGAGCGGAAGGCCGCCATGGCATCATCGTGCAGACTCCGCCGCAGTCCGCGCCTCTTGCGCGTTCCGGCAGGGTGCAAGGACAGGGAATGCGGTTGCCGGGAACACGATACCAGGAACATGGATGGGAGCATGTGCGCAAGCTGCTGGGCCGCTGTTCGCTGGCCGTGTTTACCCGCCAGCCGATGGACGCGCTGCTGGAGCCCGCGCGCAGGCCCGATGCGCTGGATGACTATCTCGAGGCGATGGCGCAGCAATTACGCGCGCCGCGCCACCAGGCGCAGGCCGCCATGCCCGGCAACAGCTATGGCGACACGGCGGGCGAACTGGCGTGCGCGCTGCTTTTTGAATTGCGGGTGCAGCCATCGTGCTGGGATGGCCTGTGCGCCGCCATCAGCGCGGAACACGCGCGCCACGGCGCTTTCTGGCAAGGCGACGCGGGCCATGCCATGTTGCGCAAGAAAGCCAACGACATGTATTCGGTGCTGCGGGACAAGGCCGATGCGGATGCCTGCCAGGCCGCCACCGGCCATCCCTGCACGCCGAACCGCATGTATACCTACCGCATGCTCGATACCGCTTATGGCGAGATCGCCCGCCTATTCGCCAACTGGCGCCACTGTGCGGCGCAGGTGGCCGATATCCTGGGCGATGCACCCGGCCTGACGCCGCAGTTGGATTCGCACCTGGATTCGGGGCCGATGGCGGGCGGCATGCCGGCCGCCGCGCGCCAGATGCAATCGATCGCCGATTGCCGCGCCGAGTGGATCATCCGCTGGAGCGCCACCCTTGAACGCCATACGGGCGCGCCGGGACCGTTGCACACCAGATCCAAACGTTTTGCCAGCCTGAAAAACCAGCCGCTGGCGATTGCCGCGATGCTGGAGGAAATCGGAGAATATGAAGCGCTGTCCGCCAACATGGGGGCGCTGGGACAGGTGCGCAGCGATGAAGACGAGGCGGCGCTGTGGCTGGAAGATTACTGGCGCGTGGTGGCGGAATCCGAAGCGGCGTATGGCGCTGATGACGGCGCTGATGATGGCGCCGGCGCCGCCGCGGACAGTGGCGGCGACACGCTGGACACGCCGGAACCCGATTTGCTCGATACCTTGCTGGCGCCGTCCGGCGCCGGATTGACGCACGATGGCGGTGATGGCGGTGAGGACGACGGCCACGATGAGGACGCCGGCGCGGAATATGCCGCTGCCGCTGCCGCTGGTCCCGGCGCCGGGGAGGGCGATGGCGACGAGGTTTCCCTGTCCCCCAGCTTTGTTAACCAGGCGGAACAAGCTGCGGCGGGACAGGTGACAGCCATCCTGGCCGGCGTCTCGCTGCCGGTGCGGCTGGCCGTGTATCACGCGCTGCTCGGGGCGCGCGACGACAGTTATCCCGCCGCGTGGCTGGACCCGGCGACCGGGGAATTGCCGGCATTGCGGCAACTGGCCGCGCTCGATGGCATCTCGATGCCGACCTTGCGCAAGCGCCGCAATGAAGCGATGGCGCTGTTGCAGCAGGCGGCCGCCAGTGGCGCCTATGGAAAGGGACAACGATGATGGATGACAAAGTACTGGAACAGGCCTTGCTGGCGCGCGCGGCGCCTGGCGACCGGCTGATGCTGGCCGATGCCGTGCTGCTGGCCGCGCTCGACGGCAGCCGCCCGCTGGCGCCGGCCGAACGGCGCGTCCTGCAGGCATCGCCGCTAACCTTGCGCCGCTTCCGGCACCTGGCGCTGCAGCGGCGCGCCGCCGCCGGCCTGTCCCGGCAGCCGGCCGCCAATGATGCCTGGTGGGATGGCAGCGGGGGGATGCTGCGCGCCGCCGCCAGTGCCGCCGTGCTGGAAGAGCTGGTGACGGATGACGGCTATTGGGCCCTGCATTTCGTACCCGACGGGAGCGCCGGCTGGCAGTTGATCGTGCAGCTCGATGCGCAGGCGCCGTTTGCCGGGCGGCTGTTGCGCGATCGTCCGCTGCTGCGCGTGGTCGATGGCGGCGGGGCGATCCTGCTGCAGGGCAGGCTCGATGCGGATGGCGAGTGCGAGCGGCCCTGGCCCTTTGAACTGGCGCCGATGGCGCATTTCCAGCTCTATGGCGCGACCTTCACCATCGAGCCGTGCACGTGACCAGCGCCATGTTCGGATTCGGCAAACCTCCCTCCGCCGTGCAGGACGCGCCGCTCGGTACCGCGCTGGTGGCGCTGCGCGTGCACGGCGAGGTGCGCCTGCCTCCGGGCTGCGTGGAACTGGTGTTCAGCGCGGCGGGCCAGGCGCGCCGCGCGCCGCACAGCCGCGCCGGCAAAGGGGAAATTGCCGTCGCCTATCATCCCGGCCCCTATGAAACCGTGTTGGCGCCCTTTGACGGCGCGCCGGAAATCGGCTTGCGGCTGCGCTACCTGGCCGATGCCGCCGATCCGCGCGTGGCGCAGCAGCGCTTCGACCTGTTTTTGTTCAGCGAAGCGGGCGAGACGCTGCCAGCCGAATCGCTGCACCAGGCCACCGCCGCCGCCGTGCGCGATGCGCTGGCGCAGGGCGCGCTGGAGTTGCCGGCTTGCACCACCGTGGAGGAATGGCATGGATTCCGCGCCGGCCTCAATGAATTGCTGTATACGCGTTTTGGCTTGACGGTGGACGATTGCGTGCCGGTCGATCTGGGGGCCGTGTGCGACTACGCCGAACTGCTGCGCGCGCGCGCGGGGCAAGCCGCCGATGCGGCCGGCGCGGCTATCCGGATGCCTGCCGGCGCGCCAGCGCCTGCGCCGGCGGGCGCACGGGATGGGCTTGGCGCCGGTGAACCGGCTGGCGCGCAGGCCGGCGCCTGGCAGAATCCGGCAATCAGCGCTGCGGGCAACGGCTCGGATGAGCGTACAACAACATCACGGGCGGTTGCGGCATTCGGCGCCAGCGCCGGCATGCCGGCCGGGCCCGGCAAGGCGGATGCATGCCCTGCCGGTACTGAAGCCACTGCCGCCGCCGCTTCCGCTGCTGCCGCCGCCGCTACTGCTCCTGCTGCAACTGCGGCAACTGCCACCACTGCCACCACTGCCACAACTGCCACAACTGCCGCCACTGCTGCAACTGCCGTCACTGCGGCAACTGCCACAACTACCGCAACTGGCGAAACTGCCGCAACTGGCGCCGCGTTATCCCGCCTTCCGCCTGAAGCTGCGGCGCTGTCTGCAACCGATGCACGCAGCGGGCATGTTGCTGTTGCAGGCGCCGGGACTGCGCTAGGCACTGGCGCCACGGTCCGGCCAGACGGCTCAGCGACGGCCGGAGCCTGCACGCGGTTATTCCCGCTATCCGGGGCGCCTGCCGCCGACGCCGACGCACACGCGCTGCGCCGCCTGTTCCTGGAATTGCCGGCATGGTCGGCCGGCGTGCGCAGGCTGGCGCTGCCGTCCGGCGCCGCTGCAGCGCGGCGCGACGTGCTGCAGCGTTGCGCATTGGCCGTACTGGACGTCAACACCATGCCGTCGCTGGCCTGGGCTGCCCCCGGCCGTCCGCTGGCGGCCGCATCGCAGGCGCGGCGCGCGGCCCACAGTGTGATGGCGGCCCAGGCGCTGGACCAGGCCTGGGCCTTGCTGGCGCGCTGGCGCCTGGCAACGCAGGAGCGTGCCGCCACATCCACCGAGGGCGCGGGTGGGCAGGCGGCGCCGCTGACAGACCAGAACGCGACTGCCGGCACGGCGTGTGCCGCCGCGCATGCGGCGTTGCTGGACGAAGCGGACCGTCTGACGGCCAACCTGGCCTTCCATCTGGCGGCGCGCCGCGCCATCGTGGACGAGGCCGGACCGGGACCGGCACGCAAGGAGCCGCAACTGTGACGACCTCCCACCCATTGCAGCGTCCCGCCAGCATCGAGTGCCGCACCCTGCTGGCCGATGGTCGCCTTGCCGTCATCACCGCCAGCCGCCGGGCACGCGCCAATCGCGCCGACGTCAAATGCGCGGTTCCCGGCGCGCCCGCGCTGGCAACGCGCATGCAGCAAGTGGTGCGGCTGGCGCGCCATACGGAAGCGCGCTTCGACAGCCGCGAACAAGTGGTGCTCAGCCTCGATTGCGCCCCGCTGGCAAGCGACCGTGGCTGGGAACTGGCGGCGGTGCTGGCCGACCGCATGGCGCGCGGCGTTTGGCGGCCGGGCCAGGGCCTGGTCGCCGCCCATGGCTGGTCCGATGCGTGGCACCAGGGCACGGCCATCACCAGCGGTGGCAATGCCGCCGCTACGCTGGCGCAATTGCTGCCGGATGCGCTGGTGCTACGCGGCGCGCTGGCAACCGGCGCACCCGATGCACCCGGCGTACCCGGCGTACCCGGCGCGAACGTGCAGGCCTTGCCGCACCTCGGCGCGCTGACCGGCCACACCGACCCCGCCGCCATCGTCTCGACCGCCCGCGCCTGGTTTCCCCTGCACAGCGGCGGCGTCCATGACAGCCTGGCCTGGGTGGAAGTCAGCGTGGCGCCGTTGCCGGCGGAGGCACAGGGATGGGATGAGGAAGACACGATTGCAGTGCCGGAACTCAATGCCACCGGTCAACTCGCCATCCGGCAAGCGCTGGCGGCCGCGCGCCATTTCGACGGCCGCGCGCTGGGCCGCTGGCGTACCGCCGTGCGGTTCAGCGAGACCCGTTTCCAGGGCAATTCCTATGAACTGGCGCTGGTGATGGCGGACCGCCTGGCGCGCGGACGGGAATTCGTGCCGCGCGGCAGGTTGATTGCAACCGGCTGTTCCGGCGCATGGCATGCCGGACGGGTTGATGCTGTGCAGGAACTGGGCGCCAAACTTGCGCTGATTGCAGCGCAGGCGGCGCCGGGTGACCGCATATTGCTGCCAGAAGGTAACATTTCCAGTGAAATTGCCGATACAGTACTAGCCGAAGTGAAACATGCGATACAGGCACGGGGCGCCACCATGGCCCGCATCGCACGGATCGGCATGATTTGAAGCCGCCCGCGCCTGCTAAAATCAAAGCAGGGCGCGGCGCGAGATAAAGTTGCAACAGGGAGACAACATGTTCCAGATGTTTGGATTTGGCGGCGCCAGGTGCCCGCGCTGCAATCAGAAAACCGCGAATGGACCCGATGCCGGTTCGGGACAGGAGGCCGCTTATTGCGGCCATTGCGGCTTGAGCCTGGGGGCGCCGCGCAGCGAACCGGTGCTGCGCGATAACCGCTGGATCCCCGCCGATGACGAGTTGGCGGTGTATTTCGGCATCAACGCCCTGTCCGGCATGTTCAATAAAATCCTGCGGGTGCCGGCCGCCACCCGGGCGTACATCCTGCAAGGCGGACAAGCCACGGAAGTGCCGCAGGGTGAATACGAACTGGAAAGTTTCTTCACCCGCTTGAATAACCTGTTGCGCGACCAGCATGCGGAAATCCTGATTACCCGCAGCGCGCCGCTGCCGGTGGACTTCGCGTTCAGCGATTTGCACTCGGCGGAATACCTGAAAGTTTCCGCGCGCTTTACGGTCGCGGTCCGGGTGGAGCACGTGCCGGCCTTCGCGCAGCATTTCATGACCACGCCGGGCGCCGTCACCACCTTGCAACTGCACGATCTGCTGGCTCCCTCGGTGCGCCAGGTGGCGGCTGAATTCATCGGTGGCCGCTCGATGCGCGACATGGGCAAAGACCCGGCCTTGCGCGCGCAGCTCGATGAACGGCTGCAGTCGGCGCTGCGCCTGCGGCTGGCCGACTTCGGCCTGGCCGCGGTGGAAGTGCAGACCCTGGCGCTGCGCCACGATAAATTCGACGCGAACCGGGAGCGGATTGGTTCGCTGTGGCTGGTGGCGGACGAACGCCACGTCCAGCTGGAGCACGTCAAGCAGCTCGATGAACTGTATAACGACGAAGAGTGGCAGGCGCTGGCGCGCGAAGAACGGAAAATGCGCACCGATTACCGGCGCGCCGAATTGCGCCAGGACGCGGCGGTCGGCAAGGCGGAACTGGCGCTGCAGGAAGCCGAACGCATGCAGGGCCTGCGGGCGCGCGAACTGGACTTGTACGCGCGCATAGCGGAATCGGCTAACCGCCAGAGCGCCATCGACAAAGGCGCGGGCGCGGAATTGGCGGCGCTCGAGCATGAACTGGCGCGCAAGAAAATGGGGCGGCTGGGCGAGGCGGCGGCGTGGGAGCAGGTGCGCCAACTGGCGCAAATCAAGCTGCGCACCGAACTGGAAGTGGCGCAGCAAGCCGCGCATGAAGAACGGCAGCTGGCCAGGCAGCGCTTCAGCCACCAGCTGCACATGCAGCAAATCCATAACCAGGTGGCGCAGGCGCTGCTGGTGGAAGATGAAGCACACCGCCGGGCGCTGTTGCTGCGCCTGCGGCAGGAAGAACTGGCGGCCCGCGATCGTGACGCCGCACTGGAAACCGAGCACCACATCGCCCGCCAGCAAGGCCTGGAATTTGCCAATGCCGCGCGCAAGCGCGAAGCGGAGCGGGTGCAGGAATGGGAAGACCGGCAGCACCTGATGCATTTGCGCGAGCTGGCGCGCACGGAAGAGGTCAAGGATGCCGCCGGCGACGTCCAGGTGGCCGAAGTGCGGCAGCGCCTCGACCAGTTGCGGCGCGAAGGCGCGGCGCAGGACGCCCTGGCCCAGCACGAAAAGCTGTTGCGCACCATCGAAGCGGACGGTGTGCATGGCCGCCAGAACCAGGCCCTGGCGCGCCAGGCCATGCTGGACCAGTTGGCGGTCGATGAACAGCGCCAGGCGCTGGCCCAGCGCGAACGCGAAGCGGAATGGCAGCGCGAATTGCGCCTGCGCGAGCACGAACGCGAAGCGCACTATGCGCAATGGAAGGGTGAACACGATACCTTGCTGGCGCAGCAGGCGCACAGCATGGAACTGGCGCGGCTGGAAGTGGCGCGGGTGGAAACCATCGGCCAGTTGTCCGACAGCGGCAAGCTGGCCCTGGCGCCGGGACAGAATGCCGCCGTGCTGGGCCAGTGGATGCGGGAACAGGTGCGCGCGGGCATGAGCCCGGACCAGTTGCGCGCCATGGCCGAAGTGGTGGGCGCCGAACACAGTGTCAGTCCGCTCGATGCGCTGCGCATGGCGCAGGAGCAGATCGCGGCCGAGCGCCAGCACCGCGATGCGCAGGAAGCCAAGGACCGCCAGCACCAGCTGCACTTGCTGCAACAGCAAAACGCCACCCATGCGCATGCCTTGCACGCGCAAATGCAACTGGGCACGGCGGTGGCGCAGGGCATGGCGGGCCGGACTGGCGCGGTTGCGCCGCCGGCCGACGCCGCCCATGTGCACGCCGCGCCGGTGTCGTACGCGCCGCACGGTACGCCGCATGGCCAGTTTGTGCCTGCGCACGTGGTGTCCGGCCAGTTCGTCGCCACGCAAGCGGCGTTGGCGGCCACGCCGGTTGCGGCGCCGTCGGGGGGGCAAAGAACTTGCGCGCACGGCCACGTGACGCCAGCCAGCCGCCCCGATGCGAAATTCTGCGCCGACTGCGGCGCGCCGCTGCCGCCGGTGGCTTAAGTGGGTCACCTGGCAACGGATCGCGGCATGCAAGCGCGCCTTTTCGCCCCCTGTGGCGTTGCAAATCCTCGCGGTGGGCCGCTGTCGCCGCAACTGGTGCCTGGCCTGGCGCAAAGAACCATGGCTTTCCTCGGTCACTCCGATTGCCAATTGACCCGCTAACCGATGCAGACTGCCAGGGAAAAAATCCGCGAATTACGTGCATTGCACGAAGACGGCTTGCTGAGCCGGCAGGAATTCGACCGCCGCAGGAATGCCATCCTCGACGCGGAATATTCGCCGCTGGGTGCGGGTTCCGCGCATCCGGACGACGGCCAGCCGCCGCGCGCCGGCCCGCACGGCAGCGAGGCCCGCCCGGGGGAACGGCCACCAGGGGGGAGCGTACGCGCCGCGGGTCGCTCTGGCGCCGCCGGCCCGCAGGGTGTGGCTGCCAGCGCCGGGACCCATGCCGGTGCGCAGGCGGGCGGCCATCCTGGCGCGCACCAGGGGCCGCAGCAGGGGCTAAATCAGGGGCTAAATCAGGGGCCGCGTCAGGGGCCGCATCAAGGAGCGCAACCCGGCGCGCATCCCGGCGCGTTCGGCGACCCCGTTGCCGCCGCCCGCGCCCACACGCAAATGGCGCCGCGCCAGGGAACGGAACTGGGGTTGATGGCGGGCCAGGAAATCGGGCCGCAAAACCGCCGCTACCGGCTGGAACGGCAAATCGGGGTCGGCGGCATGGGCCAGGTGTGGCAGGCGACCGACCTCGCCACCCATGCTGAACTGGGCCACAGCGACCAGGTGGCGTTGAAAATCCTGCCGCCGCAATTGACCAACAGCGCGTCGCTGGCCAAACTGCTGATCGAGGAAGCCACGCAGGCGCGCCGGCTGGCGCATGACAGCATCGTGCGGGTCTATGACTGGGCGCAGGATCCGGCCACGTCCAGCTATTTCATCATCATGGAATGCCTGGAGGGGCAAGACCTCGACGCGTGGCTGGCGCAGCACGGCCCCGCGCCGTGGGAGCGCATCGCGCAACTGTTGCGCCCGGTCGCGGAAGCGCTTGACTATGCGTGGGACAAGTTCCGCCTGGTGCACCGCGACATCAAGCCCGGCAACGTGTTCCTGACCAGCCGGGGCGACGTCAAGTTGCTGGACTTCGGTATCGCGCTGCGCGCGCGCAACGCCGGCAGTACGGTGGGCGTGCAGGCGCCGAACGCCGGCACCAGCGGCTACCGCGCACCGGAAGCCGGCGCCAGCCAGCGCCAGCCCAGCCCCCGGCTGGACGTGTACGCCATTGCCGTCATGATTTACCAGATGCTGGAAGGGCGCATGCCGTTCGATGGCGTGCGCACCGCGCAATTCCTGCCCTCGGCGCCGGCCGGGTTGAATAGCGCGCAGTGGCAGGTGCTGCAACATGGTCTCGCTTACGTGCATGATCAGCGCCCGGAATCGGTCACCGCCTTGCTCGATGCCCTGGTTGACGCCAGCGATGCGGCGGCGGCCGCACGGGGCGCGCAGGCGGAACGGGAACGCGACCGGGCGCGTGAACAGGCCGAGGCGCGCCAGCGCGCGGAGCAGGAAGCGGTGCAGCAGCGCCAGCAAAGCGAGCAGGAACAGGCGGCCCGTGCCGCCCAGGCACGCGCGGCGGACCAGGTGAAGCAGGCGGAACTGGCCGCGCGGCGCAAGGCCGAAGCGCAAGTGGCGGCGGTGGAAAAGGCGCGGCAAGACCAGTTGCGGCGCGAACAGGAACGGGAACAGCGCAAGCGCGCGGACCAGGAAGCGCAGGAACGCAAGGCCCGCCTGCGCGAACAATTGCTGGCGCGGCGCGATGCCGATGCGGCGCAGGCGCGGCAGGCCCAGGAAGAGCAGCAGCGCAAGGCGGCGCAATTGAAAGCCGATGCCGCCTACCGCGCGGAACAGGAACGCCACCGCAAGGACCAGGCGGCCCGCAACGCGTCGGAACTGGCGGCGCTGATGCCGTCGGCCGGCAGCCCGGTGGCCGATGCGGCGGGCGTGTTGCGCGACCGTTTCCTGGATGGTTCCGGCGCCGGCCCGGACCTGGTGCTGATTCCCACCGGGCGGTTCCAGATGGGGTCCTCGGAATACGAACGGGAGATTGCCGTCAAGGCGGGTTCCAGCAAGCCGTGGCTGGACCGCGAAACGCCGCAACACTGGGTCGGCATCGATTACCCGTTTGCGCTGGGGCGCTACCCGGTCACGGTGGGCCAGTGGCGCCTGTTCGCCCGCGCCACGGGCTGGGAATCGCTGTCCGATACCGACTGGGCGGCGCCCGGGTTTGCGCAGCAGGACGACCACCCGGTGGTGGGGATCAGCTGGTTCGATGCGCAGCGCTATGTGGCGTGGCTGTCGGAAAAGACCGGCCAGCAATACCGCCTGCCCAGCGAAGCGGAATGGGAATACGCGTGCCGCGCCGGCAGCAAGGGCGCCTTCAGCTTCGGCGACGACATCAATACGGACCAGGCCAATTTCGATGGCAATTTCACCTATGGCAACGGCGTGAAAGGCGTATTCCGCCAGGGCACCACGCCGGTCGGCAGCTTCCCGCCCAACCCGTGGGGTTTATTTGACATGCACGGCAACGTGTGGGAATGGATGCAGGACACCATGCACACGACCTATGAAGGGGCGCCACTCGATGGCAGTGCGTGGATGGAAGGCAGTGACCAGGCCCGCCGCATGCTGCGCGGCGGCGCGTGGCTGTATCCGCCCCGTTACCTGCGCACGGCGCTGCGCAATGCGTATTCCGCCGTGCTGGCCAATGACGTGGTGGGGTTGCGGGTGGCGCGCAAGCTGGTATGACGCCGCGCCGCGCCTATCCCAGCCGCCGCAATTTGTCCACCAGCGCCAGTGCCGGCGCATCGAGCGCATCGACCGCGAGGCGCGCGCCACGCCCCGCGAAGCGGTAGCGGCGCCCGGTTTTCACGCCGGTCGCGATCAGTTCGCCGGGCCCGTCGTGGATGAACACGGGGCCCGCGCTGCCGGCAACCGCCGCCGCGGCCCGGGCCGACAGGTCACCGGACGGCGGCGCGGAGCGCCCCTGCGCCGGGCGCGGCGCGGCCTGGGTCAATGCCGGCGCGGCATTGCGCGCGGCGTCGTAGCGTTTGCTTCCACAGCACATGGCAGATCCTCCTGTTTCACTCCCGGCTTGACAACGCCAGCAACGCGGCGTGCGCCGCTTCCACCAGCATGGCGGCGCCGGACAAGGCCAGCCACAGCAGCACGCCATGCCGCCAGTCCGCCGCCAGCGCCGCCGCGAACGGCGGCGCCACCCACAGGCTGACGCAATAAAAGCAATCCATCGCGCGCCCGGCCATGCTGTCCCCGGCCCAGCGGCGCAGTGTGGCGACGCTGTCCCATGGCCCGTCTTCGGCGTGCAGCAAATGGCAGACGCGCCACACGCCAACAACGGCCAGTACCAGTTCATACCAGCTCATACCAGGGCGTCATGCATTGCGCGCGCCAGCCATGGCCATGGTATTGCCGGCCGGCGCGGGCAGCGCCGTCATACCTTGCTGGTCCGGACAGATATGGGGACACAGTTCCGGCCGCAAGATCGTGAACGCAAACTCGAAAGTGTTGTGGTGCACCCAGCGCGGGTCGCTGCAGCCGTTGGTGGTGCGTTTCCAGGCGCGCAGCCGCAGCAGGTAGGCGCAGCAGACCGGGAAATCGCCGCCACGCAAGGTCACCTTGTAATCGCCGCCATACCAGTGCGGCCGGGGCGCGCCCTGGCCCAGCGCGGACAGGTAGTCCGGTCCCACTTCAAACGTGGGGTCCGGTGCGAACGTGCCATGCACGCCGGTGCCGATGTCGAACGTCAGCGACACCCCGTATTCGGCCGCCAGCGTATAGCCGCCCAGGTGGCCGTCCTGCGCGGTGGCGGGGACGGTGGCGGTGAAATGGATGGTCAGGGTATCGGATTCGGCCAGGCGCAGGATGTCGCACGCGCTGATGCAATACTGGGCGGGCGTGCCCTCGTTGATGCAAATCTTGCGGATATGGCAGTCCGGTTCATTGGTGCAGGTGTGCACGGTGCCGGGGCCGCATGGGTGCAGCGGTGTCGGCGGCAAGTGGGACATGGCCTGGTTGTCGATGCGGATACACAGCGATTCCGTGCCGCCCTGGCCGCAGGTCGGCAGCAGCCGCGCCGACGGCAGGATCAAGTCGTCGGCCGCATTGGTGGAGTAGCCGACAAAGCGTAGTTCATACAGCGCATCGGGCGTCAGCGCGCCGCTGGCCAGTGTATCGAAATAAAACAGTGTGTCGTAATCGAACCAGATCACACTGCCGCCAAAGCGCGGTATGGCAGGGTGCAGGTCTTCATAATGGCGGCGCGTGATCATGACGGTTTCGCCGTTTTTCAGGACCGGCGTGAAGGCCGGCGCGGGTGCCGGCACCGGGTTGCTGCCATCCCAGTAGCTGCGTGAAAAGCCGGCAAAGGCGGGCGCCGGCAAATCGTTCCACGGGCCGCCGTTGCGCGACACTTGCACCTTGAAGTAATCGACGTCGCTGCCGACCGCGCCACGGATTTGCAGATTGCCGTAAAACGGGCGGTCGCCCGCGGTGGCCGTCAAGGCGTAGCCCCGCAAGTCGGGCGGGCCGGCGGATTCACTGATCTGGCTGGTGGTGGTGCAGCCGACGAACGTCACCTTCAGGCATTCCGGGCATTCCGGGTCGCGGCACACGGGCAGGCAGCACGCGTAATGATTGGCCAGCAGGTTCACGTGCAGGCTGGCCGGGATGTCCCAGCGGGTTTGCTCATTGGTTTCGCTGTGGATCACGCGCACCTGCCCGTCGCACAGCTGGGTGACGCGGAACACCACGTCGGGTGTGCAATCGGCGCCATCCCACCATGGCCACACGCGCAGCGCGGCCAGTTCGCTGGACGCCGGCAACACCGCCAGCATGGCTTCGGCCGAGACCGGATCGCCCGCCACGCCGGGCACCGTGGCGGCAGGGGCGCGCAGCGCCAGGCCCGCCTGGGCCGCGATCTGCTGCAGGAAGACGGGATCCGGCTCGGGTCCCGGCGGCAGCGGCGGCAGCGTGATGCCGTGCTGTTGCAGCAGCGCGTGCACCTGCGCGGCCAGATCGGGATCGACCGCCCAGTGTTTCAGGATCCAGGGCCACCAGCGCAGGCAGCACCAGCGGAAGCGGATCGTAAAATTGCCGTTGATGTCGGTGACGGCGGAGGCGATGAAGTCGCGCCGGTACCAGATGAAGAAACGGTCCACGTCGTAGGCTTCCACGGTGGCGCCCGGAACCGGGGCGTCGCAAAAGCGGTAGTGGCCCGTGAAGGGATCGTAGTACCAGTGGCGGCACACCACGCGGCCTCGTATCGTGTAGGTGCGGCAGCAGAACAGCCAGCAAAAGTACAGCGCGGGCGTGACCTGCAGCGTACCGGCGGTGAGTGTCGCCGCCAGCGGGGGCGCGGCGGCGTCGCTGTCCGCAGGGCGGTCCTGCCCGCGCGGCGGGCCCAGGTCGATGTCGATCGCCACGTTGTCGATGGCCATCAGTTCCTGGTCGCCGATGTCCGGCCCCAGCACCAGGCGCACGGGACAGGGCCAGCGTGCGCCGGGCAGCACCAGCGGCGTGAAGCGCACGGTAAACGGCAGCGCTTCCGACAGCCCCTTGGGCGTCACGGTGGTGGAGCCCAGCACCATGCCGTCATGGAGCACCGCCACGCGCAGCGCCAGTGATGCGTCGAAGTCATCCGGGCTGACCGCGCCCAGGTCGATGGTTCCGCTGATGTCGATCGGTTCGCTCATGGCCGGCTCCCCTCATGTTGATGGTTGACTGGACTTTAGGCAGGGAACGCCGCGCGGGCCAGGTGATTGCGGCACGGGCTTGATGCGGCTCAGATGTTTGCCTGTCCAGTTCGCTTGTTGTGTTCCCCTTTATGGGGTAGGCGCGGGCGGCGCAAACGGTGTACATTGTGGTTTCTCAGACTCAAGCTTGCCAGGATCACCATGACCATTACAGTGAAACGCGACCAGTCGCTCGCCATGCGCCATATCGCCCATGTGCGCAACCACCTCATTTCCGTGGACGGCACCCTGGAAGAGGGCGGCGACGACGCCGGCCCGGGCCCGCACGACCTGTACGATGCCGCCGTCAGCGCCTGCAAGGCGCTGACCGTGGTGTGGTACGCCAAGCGCAAGGGCTATCCGGTGGAAAACGTGGAAGTCACGACGGAACGCGACGCCAGCGAAGAGCGCAAGGGCGTCTACCGGCTTGCCACCACCTTGCACCTGACGGGCGACCTGACGGACACCCAGCGCGCGGAATTGCTGTCGGCGGCGCAGAAATGCCCGGTGCATAAATTGATGACCACGGTGACCACGGAAATCACCACCGCGCTGGCGGAGGCATCATGAGCGTGTCGACGGTCCTCAAGGGCCACGAAAAAGACCTGGGCGGCGGCATGATGGTGCGCCGCTACCTGCCGTCCGCCGCCAAGCAGGCGGTGGGTCCGTTTATTTTCTTCGACCATTTCGGCCCGGTCGACGTGGCGCCGGGCGCCAACCATGACGTGCGGCCCCATCCGCATATCGGCCTGGCCACCGTGACATATTTGTTTGAAGGGGCGATGGACCACCGCGACAGCCTGGGCACGTTCCAGCGCATCGAACCGGGCGCCATCAACCTGATGACGGCCGGGAAAGGCATCACGCATTCGGAGCGCACGCCGCAAGACCTGGTGCAACAGCCGCACCGCACGCACGGCCTGCAATTGTGGCTGGCCTTGCCGCAGGCCGACGAGGAGTGTGAACCGTGTTTCGAACACACGCCGTCGGCGGCGATTCCCTCGTTCACAGTGGACGGCGCCAAAGTGCGGGTGTTGATCGGCACCGCGTTCGGCAAGACGTCGCCGGTGAAAACCTATGCCCAGACGCTGTACCTGGACGTGACCTTGCAGGATGGCCAGCAACTGGGCCTGGCGGGGCTGCCGGAAGAGGCGGCGATTTATCCGATCAGCGGCGCGCTGGCCGTCGATGGCGTGCCGCTGGCCCTGCATACGATGGCGCTGCTGGACACGCGCACGGCGCAGCGCGTGACAGCGGCGTCGGACGCGCAATTTGTCGTCATTGGCGGCGCCGCGCTGGACGGCCACCGCTCGCTGCTGTGGAATTTCGTCTCGTCGCGCAAGGAGCGGGTGCTGCAGGCGGCGGAAGACTGGGAAGCGGGCCGCTTCCCGCAGGTGCCGGGGGAAACCGAGCGGATTCCCTTCCCGAAACGGACGCCGGCCTGAATCGGCTTACGCGGCGGTCATGTCGGACGCCGCCACGGTGCTATGTACATCATCGGCGCCGGTGCGGATGATCCAGCTTTCCGGATACGGTTCGGCGGCGAAACGCGTGTGGCGGGGAATGCGGCTGAGTTTATCGAGCGTGGTCGACGGTGCCAGCGCGGTTTCCTGGCCGGACAGTTGATCCATGTGCCAGAAGCCGCCGTTATGGTGCACGATCAGCGGCAGCGCGCCGGCTTGCGGCGTGGCGATAAACGGCGGCATCGGGTAACCGGGGTGGGTGTCCGGCATCAGCACATAGAAGCATTCGGCCTGGCGGCCATGGTCGATCCGGTGCAGGATCACGCCGTGCGGCATGATGGCCGACACTTCCAGCGCCGCCACACCCTTGATGCTGGCGGTCAGTTCGATGCGCATGCCCTGGCGCAGCCGCACCGGCTTGTGCTTGCCGGGCCAGACGCCGTCCAGCAGCACGCCATAGCGCGACACGTCTTCGATTTCAAAGCCGCACAGGCCACCCTGTACGGTGCGCCGGATCACCGCATGGCGGCCGGAAACGCGCCGCGTCAGGCCGTTCGGCTGCTGGCCATCTTCGCTGTGATGCGTCAGCAGCAAATCGGCTTCCGGGTCCACCAGTTCGAAACGGCCGATCACGCATTCGTCCAGCGCGAACAGCCGGATATGGCGCTGGGCGCCCGCATCGGGCGCGGCGTTGACGAAACTGGCCATCCTGGCAGGGTGCGGGTGGGCCGGCGCCATGCGGGGCATGGCGATTTCAATCAAGTCCTCATCCCACGCGATGGTGGAAAAGCCCAGGTCGACTTTGCCTTGCGGCGCGTCCAGGTTGACATGGGCGATGCCGGCATTGCGCGCCGTGACGTCGATATCGAGGCTGTCGCCGCCCTGGGCCTGGACCCGGGCAATCGATGCGTCGTCGGCCATCACGCGCACGTTCTTGTGCGTGCTGAGGAAAATGCGGTGAATTTCCGTCAATGTCGCATCGGCGCGGGGCGCCAGGATGACAAACACGGATTCCCAGCGCCGCGCCGGCTGGCCGTCTTGCGCGCTGGTGATGATGACGCTGATCTGGTACTGGCCGTGTTCCTTGCCGCGTGATGAAAAATCAACAAACACCGGGCGCCAGCCGCCATCGGCCGCGCGGGAAAATTGCTGGCGCGATGTCCCCGCGTTCTGGATCAGTTCCGAGCGCACTTCGATGTCGAGCTGCGCGGCGCAATCGGCGGGCATGCCGCGCAAATCCATTTTCAGGGTTTGCCGTCCGCCTGCCGCGCGCGGATCGAAGCCGCTGATGTGCAACTGGGGACGGGATTTTGGCGCCAACCCCGGCAGCAAGTCCGGCGGCGCAGGCACCGCAAGGGGTGTGGCTTGCATGGCCTGGACGTGACCATGCGCCGTGGACGGAGCACGGGAGCGCATGGCACTGAGCAATTCGTAACTGGTTGGCGCGGCCGCCACAGGCTGCGGGTGGCCGCCCGCGCAGGCGGATTCGCCTGGCAAGACCCAGTACGTGCAGTGCGGATGATCCGGGTTACCGCATTTGTTCATAATTTTTCGACCGCCGACATACCCCAGAGTGTAGGTGGTTTCGGTGGTCGGTGGCAACCGCAATAGCCCTGTTTTCCTCCCCTTGTTCCGCCATTTGACGCCGGACGGCCACGCTATCGGCATGCTTGCCAGTTTGGCAAGGCGGAATCAGCGCGGATTCGCCGGCTCCACTTGCCGCCGCAGCCACAGGCTGCTGACCCAGCCTGTTAATTCCTTGCCATCGCTATTGGCATCGCTATTGCCGGCACCGGTGCTGTCCGTCCGCACTTGCCACCAGTCGCCCACACGCAGGCCGGTCGGCGTCAACCGCGCGCCCGCCGGGATGACGGCCAGCCGCGCCGCGCCGACACTGGCGCCGCTGCGCAAATTCAGGCTGCGGTGCGCACGGAATGGCGGGTTGGCTTGCGGTGGCGCTGGTGGCGTCACGGCCACGCCGGACGCCATCCGGGGCGGCGGCGGTGGCAATGCCGGGTTCGCGTCGGCGCCGTGTAAATTCAATAACGCCGGCCCCCCCAGACCGGCCGCCAGTGCCAGTGCGCCGCCGCAGGCCCACGTGCCGCCCGCCACGATCAGCGCGCCGCGCGCGGTGGGGCGGCGCCACCATGCGGCGGGCGTTAGCCGCGCCGCCAGCGCCAGCGTCAGCGCCAGGCCCGCGCCATAACACAGCGCCGGCATCAGCCAGTGCTGCATGGCCGGTGTGGCTGGTGTGGCCGATGTCATTGCCGCCAGCGCCGCGCCGCCCGGCGCCAGCGGCAGGAGCATGATCAGTAGCCGTAACAGTGTCATGGCCGCCTCACGCATCGAACCGCAAGACATAGTGGCCGGCCGCCACATGGTGCCCCGGCGGCAGCAGATAGGGCGCCTGCGCGCTGGCGGGGCCGATCGCCGCCACGAATTGCAATTGCCCGTCCAGGTGGTACAGCGCCTGGCTGGCCGCGAGGCGCGCGATGCGGACGCCCTGGGACGACATTTCAAAACTGAAGGCTTCACGCGACAGGCCGATGCGGTCTGCGCTGGCCTCCACGCCGCCACAGTGCAGCAGGCGGGGCGAATCGAGCATGCGCAGCGGGGCCAGTGCCGCCGACTGGCGGCCAAAGTGATGCCGGCCGGCCAGCGGCAATTGCACGCTGGCCGCGTGCGGCAGGGGCAACAGTGCACAATAGCGGTCCGCCATGGCGGCCGGCGGCGGCAAGACGTGGATGGCCCGGCCGCCCGCCTGCGGCAAGGTGGCAGGCGCCGCCACCGCATGCCGTCCCCCGGCGGCCAGCGTGTGCAAGCCGTCGTCGGCATCGATAGTCAACATCAGCGTATGGTCTTCGGTCAGCGGGATGTCGAGCCGCCGCGCGCCGGTGTCGCGGTAGCGGCTCAGGCGGGGCAGGGCCAGCGCCGCCAGTGTGACACGCTGGCGGGCAAGCGGAACGTAAGTCGCGTCGCTTGCGTCGTCGCGTCCTGCGGGCGCGCCATCCCGGCACGCTTGCGGCAGCGCGGTGGCGTCGGCGGCGGCTTGCCAGGCCGGCTGCTGCGAGGTGGTGTCGGCATGGCCGCTGGCGGGGCGCGGCTGCCAGACGGCGGGACTGTGCCCCGGCGCGCCGCTCGCTGCCGCGCCAGGCTGATGGCGTTGTATGCCGGGAGCGGGGCCGGTGGCGGCAACCGGGGCGGGCGCCGGGGATGTGCCTGAGGCGGCGCACGCGGCAGTCCTGCCGGCACTCCCCATGGCAGCCGCTGCGGCGGCACCCGCTGGCAGTCCTTCGGCGGTCGCCGCGTTGATCGCCATGGCCGTGCCGGTGGCCGATCCCACCGCTGCCGCTGCTGCTGCCCCCTGCGCGGCGGCGGGCGCCAGCGGCCGAGTGGCGGCCGGCGTGCTGATGCGCAGCAGAACGCTGTCATGACTTGCCTGCGCGTGGCGCGCGCGGATCACATAATGGCCCTGGGCCGCGTCGAAGCGGCATTCATACGCGCCGCGCGGGCGCACCTGCACCACGGGCTGCGCGCCAGGGCCATCGTTCAGCAGCAGGATGGCGCAGTCTGGCCCCAGCGGCCAGGATGGTGGGGCCACGCCGCCCGGCGGCGACGCTGACGCGGCCTGGCTGGCGCCGTCCATACCCAGCAGCGCCAGCCGCTGCCCCGTGTAGACCGGACAGACCGGCTTCCACGCCACGCCGTCGCGCGACAGGCTGGCGCTGAACGCAATCTTTTCCCCTTGCGCGGGCAGGTATACGGCATGGCCGAAGCGCACCGCGACGGCGCCGGGCGGCACGTCGTCGCTGCCCTGGACCTGGTAGCGCACGGTGTCGCTGCCCAGCAGGTCGGCGAAATCACGCTGGTGCAGCGCGGCCAGCGCCTGTTCCAGTTCGCGGGCGCGGGCGCCGCGCGCCAGGTGGTAATCGTCGTCGATCTCTTCCTGCGGCAGTGTGATGGTCACGTGGGCAAAGCAGCGGGTGGCGGCGTTGCCGCGCTGTTCGCGGGGACTGCGCTCGAGCAGGTCGCGCAGCAGCGGGCGGCGCGAAAACAGCGCGAAGCCGGGCGCTTGCCAGATGGTTTCCGCGCAAAAGAGGTCTGGAATGGCTTCCAGGGTGGTTTGATGGACATAGACAGGCATGACTTTCTCCTTACGACGGTTGCACGGCATCCATGCTGACCGCTAGCAGGGGGCACAGGAAAAACAGTAAATGGCTGCCGCCGGCGGACATGAAACTCATCGGCTGTCCCATCACGGGAAAGATCGCCAGGTTGGTGCCCCACGACAGTAATAAATGGCCGAACAGGAACGCCGCGCCGCCGCACAGCAGGAAGCAGCGCAGCCGTTCCCGCCACGCGGGGCGGAAGCCCTGCGCCGCGCCGGCGCGCTGGTGGCAGCGGGCCGCCTGTTGCAGCAATCCGGCCAGCATGGCGGCTTGCACGCACCACAGCAGCAAGGCGCCCAGCAAGCCGTGGCGGTACAGGAAGAACGATGGCGCAAAGTCATCTTGCACGGCGGGGATCGCGGCCGCGGCGCCGTCCGGCATCCCGGCTGAACGCAGGCCAAACAACTGGTCCGCGCCGAACCAGCCGCCGGCGGCAATCGCGTGCGCACCTTGCAGCCATTGCTGTCCCGTGTGCGGGTGCTCTTGCGGCGCCAGCCACACCTGAAAACGGTCGGCGTAAAAACTGTGCGGCAGACGTTCCAGCACCTCGGGCCCGCCGCTGCGCAAGGTACAAATGATCGCGGCCAGGGTCAGCGCGGTCACGGCGAGACCGGCGGCCAACATGGCGCGGCGCGCCGCCATCGCATATGCCAGTGCAATGCAGCCGGCCCATACCGCCAGCAGGATCAGTGGAGAGTAATCGTCGACCGACACCAGCGCCATGCCGAGCAGGGCGCAGAACAGCAGCGCGGGCGCGGCCAGCCGCAGCCAGCGCCAGCCACGGTCCGCCTGCCCGCCCAGGTGCAGCGCCAGCCCGTGCGCCGACAGCGCGGCCAGCGCCAGCTTGGCCAGTTCCACCGGCTGCATGTCGAACACACCGGTTTCGTCGCCCCACAGCGCCTGTGCGCCCAGTGCGGCCAATGCGGTGGCGGTTAGCGCGGCCAGCGCCCATTCCGCGCTGCGCTGAGGCATCGGCCTGGCCTGCCTGCCCAAGGCGGCGGGCTGCCGCCACAGCCGCCAGCCAGCCGCCAGCGCGCTGCCGATCGCCAGCAGCGCGGCGGTCTTATGGTAATGCCGCAGCCCCGACAGGTCCGGCGCCGCCAGCCCCAGCTCCAGCTGCATCAGCAAGCCCGCCATCGCCAGGACCAGCGCCGCACCCACGGCGTCCGGCACGCGCCCTTGCGGCATCCGCCACAGGGCGGCGCCCGCCGCCGCCAGCAGCAGCGACAGCACCGCCGCCGGCGGCGTGCCGCCGCGTTGTGCCGCCATCGCGGCCACGCCGGCCACCAGCACCGCGGCGGCGGCTGCCGATTGGACCAGCCACTGCCAGCGGGACCGGGTCGTCAATGGCGCGTGCTGCGCCCTGTCCTGCGCCCCATCGGGTTGCGATGCTGATGGCGGTGTTCGCGGTGGCATCGCCGGGCGGATACCTGACCGCGCACCGGCCTGCCGCTGCGTCGTCCGCATCCCGGCCAGCCATCGTGCAACGGCCAACACCAGCATGATCGCCAGCGCCACGGACAGTGCGGCGACCGCCACCTGCTGGCGCCAATGGTCACTTTGCCACCATGGCGTGCGTTGCCGCCAGTGCCAGCTGGTTGCCGCCGACGCGCTGTCCGGCATCCGTGCCTCGCTATACAGTGCGACCCGGCGCGACGGCGCCAGCGTCAATGTGTCGCCAGCTATTCCGGTGACCGCATAGCGGGCGCCCGCCACCGACAGCGACGTCACACCCGCCAGCGGCGTGTCGAGGCGGCGCGCATCCTGCGTGCCCGACGGCGTATCGACCAGCAAAGCGGTGACGCCGCCATCGAATGGCGCCCCCGCCAGCCGCAACTGGCCGGCGCCGCGCGCCACCGTGGCGGCGCCTGGGGGCAGGGCGGGCACGCCCAGGCGGTTGCCGCAATGGACATGGCCGCCAAGCGCCAGCGGCGTGGCGACAGTGGCAAAGCCCGGCGCGAAGCGGTTCCACAGGGCGGCGCCGCGCGCGGCGGCGGAGGCATCGGCGCACGGGGGCAGCGCACTGCCATCGCGGTACAAGGTGGCGCCGTCATAGCGCCACGCATGGCCGCCGTGGCGGAACGCGATGGCGCTTCGCGTTGCCTGTTCAAGCGTAAACACCGCGCCGCCGGCCTGGAATGCGCGGGCGCCGGCCAGAGGGGCGCCGGCCAGCCGCACATCGCTGCCGTCGCGCTGGACGGCGGCGGGATGCGCGGCGCCCAGGTTGCGCAGGCGCCAGGCGCCGCCGGCATCGCGGCTGAGCTGGAGGTGCGCCGCGTCGGCCCGTGGCGCGGCGAGGTCGGCGGCGCCCAGCGTGACGGCCTGGCCGGCGGCGAGGCGGACCGTCAGCGCTTCCGGGAACCAGGCTGCGGGCGCCCGCCACAGCGCCCAGGCTTGCACCAGCAATAACGCGGCCAGCGCGGCGCCGGCGGGTGAGATGGCCAGCGTCACGGCGGCCTGGTGACGCCCTGCCGGCGCGCCCGTGGTGTGCCGCGGCGCCGCGCCGGCATGGGAGGGGATGGCATGTTTCGCATGGATGGGCCGGGGGACCGTGGACACGGCAGGCTGGCGCGCCTGCCGCCGCAACGGCAACAGCTTTCCCCACAGGGCGCGCAACGCCCGGTTGAGCGGGGGCGACAGCAGCGCGAATGGGCGGCCGCTGGCGCCCCGAGGCACGGCGCCGCTCACCGCCAGCCCCCGCCGGCCGGCACAGGTTGTGCCGGGAACGCCATTGCGGGCGGCATCGCGGGCCTGACCCTTGCCACGATTGCCGACGCGCCGCCAGGGGCCGCACCCGGGCAGCCTGCCGCGCTGCCAATGGCCGCCAGCGCCCGGCTGATCTCAAGCGCATGGCGCGGCCGTGCCGCCGGATCGGGCGCGAGCAGGCGGCGCAGCAGGGCCAGCGCCGGCCCCGCCGCCGCGCCGCACGCACCGGCAAATGCCGCCATCTCGTCCGGCAGCAACGTTGGTGGCGCCACGCCGCCATGGCGCGACAACACGATTGCCGCGGCGTCAGCGGGTTCGTCACGCCGCGCCTGGCTGCACACATTCCCGTAGTGGAGCGGTACGCCGCCCGTCACCAGGAAATAAAACAGGGCCCCCAGCGCGAAATAATCGCTGGCCGCGCCGGTCCGGTAGCCGCCGCAGGTGGACGGAAAAAATTGTTCCGGCGCCTGCCAGCTGGCGGTGCCGGTATAGCTGTGCTCCTGCACGGCGGCCAGGCGCCGGTTGGCGCCGAAGTCGGCCAGCTTGACCAGGCCCAGCCGGGTATCGACCAGCACGTTGCCCGGTTTTAAGTCCAGGTGGCGCCAGCCATATTGATGCACTTTGCCCAGCGCCTGGTTCAACTGGCCCATCCACGCCAGCACCGTCGGCAGCGGCGGCTCCTGCCCGGCGTGGCGCAGCGCCTGCATATGGCGGCCCAGGTCGCAGTGCATCAGTTCCAGCGCCATCACCGGCAAGCCGCGGTGATGGCCGCAATCGAGCAGGCGCACGAGGTGCCGCCCGTCCCAGGGTTCCAGTGATTCCAGGAAATCAATTTCCGCTTCGGCGCTGGCGATCCAGCGCTGGCGCAGTTCCGGCCGCGCCTGCGCCATTTGCGCCTCGTTGACCAGTTTCAGGGCGACGTCACGCGGGCCGCCATGGCTGGCGGCGTTCTTGGCGGCGCGCCACACGGCGCCATAGGCGGAACCGCCGATCCGTTCGATCAACCGGTAATGTCCGCGTTCCAGGGGGATAATGGTGCCGCAAGCGTCCATGGCGTTCCTTTTGCGGCAACAGGCCGCGCATGGAAGTCGCTAGCGGGGGGGGAGTGAAAACGGCCTGGCGCTGGAAAGCGGCAGGCCGTGATGGCGCAAGCGGAGGGATCAGTGACCGTGGCGGTGGTGACCATGACCGTGGCCGCGTCCATGGCCACGGCCGTGACGGTAGTAATCACCACGGTATTCCTGGTAATACACCACTGGACGGGCTGGTTCCACATACACGGCGCGCGGCGCCGGACGGTAGTAATAGCGCGGCGCCGGCTCGTAGTACACCGGGGCCGGCTCATAGTAGACCGGCGCAGGCTGGGCATACACGCGAGTGGACACATAGCCACGGCCATGGCCGCCGCTCAGGCTGTTGCCGACTGCCGCACCCACCAGGCCGCCCACCACGGCGCCGCCCGAACCACCGTTCTGGCTGCCGATCGCCGCGCCGATCACGGCGCCCGCGGCGGTGTTGAAATCACGGTCGCCGGCGGCGCTGGCCGAGGCCGAAAAGGCAACGGCGCCCAGCATGGCAACGGCACTCAAAAATTTCTTGTTCAGCATGATGTGTTCCCCTTTGGCGAGGCCCGGCGGGCCCGTTCCTTTGATAGCATGGGTGCCGGGCCTTCAGGCCGGGCTTCCACAAATCAATTCATGGAAGCACTTTAGCTGCTGTAGGAAAAATCGCCCACACCTAATACATATTCTTACAAAGCATCCGGGCTTTGTAACGCCTGTTGTTCCCACTCTTGCCGCAGCAGGCTGTACACCTTGACATCCCGGTAGCGGCCATGGATGAAGAACGCCTGGCGCAGCACGCCTTCCTCGCTGAACCCGCATTTTTCGGCAATCCGCACGGAACCGGTGTTTTCCGGCGCCATCAGCAGTTCCAGCCGGTGCCACACGTGGACATTGAACAGGTAATCGACCAGCAAGCGCGTGGCTTCCGTCATGTAGCCGCGCCGCGTCAAGGTCGGGTCGAACAGGCGGTAACCGATTTCGCGGGTGGTCGGGGTGCGGCTCTTGAAGTGGGTGATGACGCCGATGATGTGGTGCGCCAGGTCTTCCACCACGAACAGTTCACTGTCTTCCGTGACGAAACCGTTTTGCATGAATTCCTTGCGCATGGTTTCCGGCGACTTGAATTGCGACGAAAAATAATCGCCCCGCGATGGCAAATCATTGGCCAGCGCGATGAAGGTATTCAAGTCGGCCGTCAGCAGGTGGCGTACCGTGCACAGCTTGCCTTTGAGCATGTCGGCGTCCGGAGTGGGGGTGTCTTTATAGTATGACAATGGCCGCGCACTGGCAACGCGGCGATGAACGCGGCGATTATTTGCAGGCCTCCTGCGCAACATTAATAAATCGGTTATTGTTTTAGTCCATTCATTGAGGAAACCCATGAAACACGCCGTATTGACTACCGTCTTATGCTGCACGCTGGGCGCCGCTACCGCCGCCCCGGCCAATGATCCCGCCACCCTGGGACAAATCCGTGATACCGCCATGAAAAGCGACTATGCGTTTGAGCGCCTGGCCGACATGACCGACTTGATCGGCCCGCGCCTGTCCGGTTCGGCGGGCGCCGCCGCCGCCGTCGAGCAGGTGGCCGATGCGATGCGCAAACTCGGCGCCAAGGTCACGCTGCAACCCGTGAAAGTGCCGCACTGGGTGCGCGGGGTGGAAACTGCGGAACTGGTGGACTATGCGGGCCGTCCGGCCGGCCTGTCGCAGCGCGTGGTGTTGACCGCGCTGGGCGGTTCCGGCGCGACGCCGGCCGCCGGCATTACCGCGCCGGTCTTGCTGGTTAAAAACTTCGATGAACTGAAAGCGCGTGCCGCCGAAGCTAAAGGCGCGATCGTGCTGTTCGACGTGCCGTTCGACCAGGGCATGGCCGACCGTGGCCTGGCTGGCCCGGCGTATGGCCAGGGCTCGAATTACCGCACCAACGGCCCGCGCGAGGCGGCGGCGCTGGGCGCGGTGGGTGCGCTGGTGCGCTCCGTGGGCGGCGCCGATTACCGCATCCCGCATACCGGCGCCACGCGCCTCAATGACAACCAGCGCATTCCCGCCGCCGCCGTGACGGCGGAAGACGCGATGCTGGTGGCGCGCCTGTTGAAGCGCGGTCCGGTGAAAATGCACCTGACCCTGACGCCGCAAACCCTGCCGGACGCCGACAGCTACAACGTGATTGCCGACTTGCCGGGCACGGAATTGCCGGACGAAGTGGTGATCGTCTCCGGCCACCTCGATTCGTGGGACCTGGCGACCGGCGCGCATGACGACGGCACCGGCGTGGCCGGCGCCATGGGCGTGCTGCAAACCGTCAAACAACTGGGGCTCAAGCCGCGCCGCACCATCCGCATGGTGGCGTGGATGAACGAGGAAAACGGCTTGCGCGGCGGCCAGGCCTATCACGCGGCGCATAAAGATGCGCTGGACAAGCAGTTTGCCGGGATTGAAAGCGATGGCGGCGGCGGGCGTCCGTTCGGCATTCGCGCCAGCATCGCGCCGCAATCGGTGAAATACTTCGCGCCGCTGCAGCAAGTGCTGCAGCCGATCGGCGCCGGCGTGTTCCAGCGCCAGGACCACCTGGGCGCGGCCGACCTGAGTTACCTGGAGGCCGGCGGCGTGCCGCTGTTCGAACCGGTGGTCGATACGCACAAGTATTTCCACTACCACCACACTCCGGCCGATACGCTGGACAAGGTGGAGCCGGACAGCCTGAAGCGCCACGTGGCCGTGATGTCCACGCTGACCTGGTTCCTGGCGAATATGGAACAGCCACTGGGCCGCGCGCCGGCGCAGGTGAAGTAATACCCGCGAGGGGAAAACACAAAGGGGCCGCCGGCCCCTTTGTTGTTATATGGCGTTCAATGGAATCTTCAGGTAGCGCACGCCGTTATCTTCCGGTTCCGGCAAGTGTCCGGCGCTGATGTTGACCTGGATCGCGGGCAGGATCAGCACCGGCATTTGCAAGGTGGCGTCGCGGCGCGTGCGCATGTCGACGAATTCCTGTTCCGACACGCCGTCGCGGATATGGATGTTGGCGCTGCGCTGGTCCGCCACCGTGGTAACCCAGGCCGCCGCGCGCTGGGCGGGCGGATAGTCGTGGCACATGTACAGGCGCGTTTCCGGCGGCAACGCCAGCAGGCGCCGCGCCGAGTGGTACAGCGTGGCGGCCGAGCCGCCGGGAAAATCGCAGCGCGCGGTACCGACGTCCGGCATGAACATGGTGTCGCCGATGAAGACCGCGTCGCCGACGTGGTAAGCGATATCGGCCGGCGTATGGCCCGGCACGTGCAGCGCGCGGGCGCGCAGGCTGCCGATCATGAATTCCTCTTCCGCTTCAAACAAATGGTCGAACTGTGAACCGTCGCGGGCGCCCGCATGCTTGAAGTTGTAAATGCCGGAAAACGCATGCTGCACGGTGCGGATGGCCGCGCCAATGGCGATCTTTCCGCCCAGTTGCCGCTGCAGGTAAGGGGCGGCCGACAAATGGTCGGCATGGGCGTGGGTTTCCAGCAGCCAGGCCGTGTTCAGGCGATGCGCGCGGATATAGGCCACCACCTGGTCGGCATTGGCGGTCGACGTGCGGCCGGACTTGGGATCGTAATCCAGCACGGAGTCGATCACCGCGCAATCGGTGCCATCGCCAGCGTGCACGACGTACGTGACGGTGGAGGTGGCGGAATCAAAAAAGGCCTGGACTTGTGGGTTCATATGCGGTCTGCGGTTTTGTGGCCGCGTCATTATAATGAAAATTCATATGGCCACGGTAGTGGCGCAACTGCAATGATACCCCCATGCTATGCTGCGGCATGCAGACCGAAGACGCTTCCCTGACTTCTCCTTTTGTTTATCTCGCCAAATGGACCGTGATTGCCAGCCTGGTGGCGGCCCTGGCCGGCAGCGCCTCGGCGCTGTTTTTATTTGCGCTCGATGCCGCCACCGCGGCGCGCCAGGCGCGGCCCGCGATCATCTGGCTGCTGCCGCTGGCGGGGTTTATCGTTGGCTGGATTTACCTGCGCTTTGGCCGCGCGGTCGAAGCGGGTAACAACCTGCTGATCGATGAAATCCATGATCCGAAGCAGGTGGTGCCGCTGCGCCTGGCGCCGCTGGTGCTGGGCGCCACCGTCGTGTCGCACTGGTTCGGCGCGTCCGTCGGGCGCGAAGGCACGGCGGTGCAAATGGGGGGCGCGCTGGCCGACCAGCTGACCCACGTGTTCCGCTTGCATTCCCATGACCGCCGCATCCTGCTGATGGCGGGCATCAGCGCGGGCTTCGCGTCGGTGTTCGGCACCCCGCTGGCCGGTGCGATTTTCGGACTCGAAGTGCTGGCGATCGGCCGCATGCGCTACGACGCGATTTATCCCTGCGCGGTGGCCGCCATCGTGGCCGATCTTGCCGCCACCGCCTGGGGTGTGCACCACCTGCATTACAGCGCGGGGCCGGTGCCGCAAGCCGGTGTTCTGGTGCTGCTGGCGGTGGCCTGCGCCGGCATTGTGTTCGGGGTGGCCGGCATGGCGTTCGCGCGCGCCACCCACGCGCTGTCGGCGCTGGCCAGGCGCCACATCGCGTATCCGCCACTGCGCCCGCTGCTGGGCGGGATCGTGGTGGCCGTGGCCGTATGGGGGCTGGGCAGCGACCGTTATATCGGCCTGGGCTTGCCGGTCATTGCCGAGGCGTTTCATGCGCAGTTGCCGCACTGGGACTGGCTGGGCAAATTCGCCTTCACCGTCGCATCGCTCGGCAGCGGCTTCAAGGGCGGGGAAGTGACGCCGCTGTTTTATATCGGCGCGACCCTCGGCAATGCGCTGGCGCCGCTGCTGCAGTTGCCGTTTGCCTTGCTGGCGGCGCTGGGTTTTGTCGCAGTCTTTGCCGGCGCGGCCAATACGCCGATCGCGTCGACCGTGATGGCGCTGGAATTGTTCGGCCCCGCGATCGGACCGTACGCGGCGCTGGCCTGTATCGTGGCGTACCTGTTTTCCGGCCACACCGGCATTTATCACGCGCAGCGGCGCGGCGATGGCAAAAGTTACCGCTGATTTCCGCTGACACCGCAGGTCAGGGCTGGTGTGCCGCAGGCGGCAAGCCGATCCCCAGGCGCGCCAGCAATGGCGCCATGTCGATGCTGTAAAAGCGGGAAGGGGCGGGGATGCGGCTGTCGCACGGCACTTCCACGGTGGCGCCGTCGTGCAAACCCAGCGCCACCTTGCCGTGTGCGCGGCAGGCATTGGCCAGGGCGGCCGGCGCGCCGGCATCCGACACCAGGGCGTGTCCTTCCACCGCCACGATGCGCATACCGTCGCGCAGGGTCTTGCAGTTGCGGCTGTAAGCAATGCGCGGACCCTGCGGATCGCTGAAGTAGCCCGGGCTGTCGCAGTCGGCCGCCATCAGCGCACTGAACGCGGCAAAACCCAGCTGCCGCTCCAGCCCGGCCGGCACGCCGCCGGCGGGGCGCAGCCAGCGGTGCTGTTGCGCATAATTCGCCAATACCGTGTCGAGCGGCGTGTCGCTGTATGCCAGCGCGGGCAGCCAGCGCGGTGTGCAGCCCGCCTTGCCGGCGCATTCCAGCGAAGCCACCGGGGCGCCGTTGCGCGCGGCGGTGTAATAGCTGTCGAGCGTGGACAGTGCCGATCCGGGCGCCAGGCCATCGCGCGCCGCCAGCGCCAGCACGTGGAATGCCAGGCCACAGTCGTAGGGCAGGCGGCCACGCTGGCGCGCGGCCACGGTGCGCCACGGTTTGCCCGCCGCCATGGCGATGCAGTGATTGAGGGCACGTTCGAGCTGGCTGTCGAGTTCCGCCGGCGCGCGCCACCCCAGTTGCGCTTCGGCGCTCCAGCGCAGGAATTCCGCGCCCCCCTCGGCCAGCAAGGCGGTTTCGCCCTGGTCTCCCGGATAGGTGGCGGGCTGCACCACGTGCGCCAGTTCATGGGCCAGGAAGCCGGGCAATTCCGCACTGGTTTGCTCATCGACTTGTGCGGGGAAGGTCAGGCGCATCAGCGTGCGGTTGCTCACATCGCCGCGCCAGGACCCCGCCGGCGCCACGCCCGTCACGGTAAAAGGCGCCTGGAACGGCTGCCGCGGCATGGCGGCGCCCAGCCAGCGCTCGACGCGCGTGGTGATGGCGCCGATCCGCGCCATCAGTGGCGCGGGCAGCGCCGGGTCGGCATAGTGGCGCGCGCCGGCCGGCAATGCGGAGGGCAGGAACAGGAGCGGCATGGCCTGGCCGGCGCCCGGCGGCAGCACGCCGGAATCCCCCAGCACCTGGCCACCGGCGACCACCGCGCCACCCGGCGCGGCAACCCGCCAGCGCACCGGGCCGCAGGCGTCCGTGACAGCAAACGCCCCGGTATGCGCATACAAACCGGCGCCCATCGGGTAGGCCCATGGATAGACCCGGTCCAGATTGACGGCCGAGGCGGGAACCCGGATGTGCAGGCTGGCGCAGGCGCTCTCCGGCGTACCCGAAGGGGCGCCATCGGCTACGCCCGGCAAGGGCGCGCGCAGGATGCGCGCGGCGTCGGTCCGCGTGCACGCGCCCATGGCTTGCCAGCCGGCGCGCATGGACTGCGCGTCGGAAGGGGCGATATCGTCATTGAGGAACACCAGCTCGCCGCACGAGGGCGGCACGTCATACTGGATGTGCAGTGCGGCCGGGTCAGGCATGGTCAGCGTAATCGTGACCCCTGCCGGTTCCGCGCTGCATACTGATGCCATCAGCGGCATCAGCAGCACGGGAAGTTGCTTCAAGACAGCTCCGCAAAAATTGTCATGGTAATGCAATTTGTGCGGACGCACACCTCAGCCCGGGACAGGACCCGGTGCGGAGGGCTTAGTTGGAGGCGATGGTGCGCGCCACCAGGTTGGTGCTCTTGCAGGCGCCAATCGAGGCGGCCTTGGAGCCGGTTTCCGCCGTCATGGCTTCTTGGCATGCGCCGCTTTGCTGCTGGCGGGCTGCATGCCCTGGAGCCATGAGGCCGTTCAGGACATAAAAGAAGTAGAAGGCAATAGCTGAGATGGCAAATGTTTTCATTTTTACTCTACCCGTTGCGTCATAGAAAAATTCTAACAGAAGTGCTCTGAGAAATGTCAAATAAAGAGCAAATATATTTAACCCAGAGAAACTTTTGATGGAAAAAAGCAACGGAATTGCTAATCTCCAGTCAGATTTTTGCTGCGACGCAAGATTTTAATTGTAATTAGGCAATTAAATTGCCAAAAGGAACACAAATCGATGTAACACACTGCTTTACCCGTTCGCGCAGTCAACTGCGCTTGTCTATGCGGCGAACTCATCCGCTACAGTTATGATGCTGCGCACGATTGGGAAATGCAATAATTACAATTGCTGGTGCAAAAATAACTACACTCTTGCAACCGATCGACGTGTTTTTGCCACGGTAAATGCTGCGCTGCAATGCAAACGGTAAATCTATTGCTGTGCGGTCACGATAGTGGCGGACGGCAATGATGCCACGCGACGATCCGCAGCACCGCATGGTGGTGTGGATAGCAGGTATGGATGCGCGGCCGGACCGGTATTGTATAGAACAAATGGAAAAATGTATCGCTCCATCTCATGCATGCCGGCGAGTTCCCCGGTCCTCGGTGGGATCAATGAATTTGGCAAATGCCAACATTGCATGGCATAATTGCGGGCTCTGTGCGCCTCGATGGTGAAATCGGTAGACACAGGAGACTTAAAATCTCCCGACGCAAGTCGTGCCGGTTCGATTCCGGCTCGAGGCACCACAGTATCTTCAAGGCTTCCTGCCGTAGTGCTCACCTACTTTTGAGCCTTTCCCAGTTCCGCAAACGCTATCCAGTTCCGCAAAATCCGTATCCATCACTTGGTGGTGGGGACCAGTTTGCCGCGGCGATGGCGAACATAATGCTGCGTCATGGTCTGGGTCGAATGCCCCAACTGGTCCTGGGCCGCCGCGATCCCGCTGGCCAGTTCTTATCGGTCGCTGCCTTTGCGCGCAGGTCGCGGAATTGGAACTGGCGAATTTTTGTTGCGATGCTCGAATGCTTTGCCGCAGCGGACGCCCGGGCGTGCTCAAACGCGTAGCGCAGTTCGGATTCGGACATGCGGCGCCCGTCCTTGTTATATACCAAAGCGCTCACTGGATGGTGAGCGGGTTATTTAACCTTGGATGCTCATTAGGCTGCGAGTGCATTGGAGCTGTCAGTAGCCTTTAAAGTCTTAAAAGTGCACCATAGCAAGGTGGCGTGCCGGTACAATCAGCTCATCCAAATGCTAATAAGCATCTCATCACTGCCTATGCTGTTAAGTCCCGGCCACTCAGACTTGGAATTCGCAGCCATGTGATCGCATAAATCACTGCCATGAGGTCTGTGCATCAGTGCCGTTTGACACAATAGGGTACTCAATTACAAGCTGATCGTGCCACGACGGTTCAGTTCGTGGAGCATGACGGCTGCGCCGCACTGTTGGGATACTGCGGTGGCGGACCACTGCCCATCTTTGACGTACTTGCCGGCCTTGTATTGGTTGGAGAAGCTCCACAAGTAAGGGCTGTTGACGGCCCGACCGCGGTAGCCAAAGCCGTTGTACTTTTCCAGGCGATACAAAACCCAAGGCAGAGACCAATCCTTCAGATCGGCGAACTTTTCATAACGCAGTGCATCAACGGCGCTGCGCTCCCAAGTAAATGGCGCTTCCCACGGCTGAGGGCGGTTGGCTGGAACTTGTCGGGTCATCTGGTTGAGGGGAACGTCGCCGTTGTGCAGGTGGCCAAGGAAATTGAAGCTGGCTTCCAAGGCGTGGATAACCCCAATCACATACCACGGTACCCCAGTGTCGGACGTGATCTCCTCATAACGTGAGCGGTTCTTGGTCAGCCGGTCGGCGTGCCATTTGACTCGACCGATGTGTTCGGGACGCACCATCAATTCGTCGAAGTGCTTCAGATATTGCTGCTTAACGCTCTGAAAGGGCGGTGCGACTGCCTTTTCCTTCAATCCCGGCAGGTCTGTTGGTCTGACTACTTCCTGAGCACCAACTTCGCTGAGCAGCAGTGCGCTACGACTGGCCAGTTCCGGTGAAACGATCGCAGCCTGATCGATAATATCGACCAACTGGGGAAAACTTTCCAGATACACGTTGTTTGCATTCAGGCCCACCACCGCCCTGGTGGATGGACCGGAAAGACCGAAGTCCCGGGCCGCCTTGGCCAGTACCTTGAGTCGTTCTTGCACTACGCGCGGCGTCAAATCCATAGACCCGGCCGGCGCATCCGCCCAAGACGGCAACGGCGCCACCAGCCCAGACAAGGTTACTTTGATGAGCGCGTTACGGCGCGAGTGATTCGGTGTCTGCATTCTTCATTCTCCGGTACTGTTGCATCAATCTGGTGGTTCAGTCGACGCCGACGAGCGTGAATGCGGCCCATGCTGCCGGAAGCGCGAACGATGAGCTGCCATCTGAACTGGTGTTTGCCATCAAATCACGCATGGCTCCTTGCAAGGCCTCCCCTCGGGTACGCTTGGGATCTTCGCGCATCAGTTCCATGGTTCGTACTGTCATTTTTTCGGCAGCGTCATCCCGCACGCGCCAATGTGACACCAGAAGCGCACGGGCGCCGGCCAGCATAAACGCGCGTGCCAAGCCGCTCAGTGCCTCGCCGTTGTTGGCGCGGCCGGCCGCCGAGTTGCAGGCAGACAAAATGACCCAGTCAGCGTTCAGGTTCAACTGCGCGACTTCGGATGCGGTCAGGAGCCCATCGTCACCAGGAGCCACGCGCGCTGTTAGCGACAGGGCAAGGGCGGGTTCGCGCAGCTTGCCGCTGAGATCGCCGCTGACTAGACCGTGTGTTGCAAACATGAGGATTTTGTAGCGGCTGAGCCAGTTTTTCGACTGGTACCGCCGCAGTTCTGACTCGGTGGCGCGCTCTGCAAGCAAGACGTCTTCGCGCCGGGCACCGAACGTGCGCGCCATGGTTTCAATCTCTTTACGCGTGCCGGGTAATTTCGCTAGGCCGCGCACGGTCATGACGTCGGCAGGCGCGGAACCGACAACGCCCGTGAAGGTCGGATCGCCCACCCCAAAAAACGGGCGGCGCTCAGGATGGTTGGCGATCGCCAGTTCGCGCAACTGGCGCAAGCTGGTCGGCGATGGCAGCAAGGACACGATGCGCTCTAGTCCAAGCCAACCAATGGTCCGCAGCACGGCAGGGTCGGCTGTGGATTGCCCGCCTGTGAATGGCCGTGTGACCAGGGCTGCATACGGCAGTGAGATAGCCACCCCCTGCGCAACAATAATCCACTTGCGTTTGTTGCGCGTGATGGCGTCGATGCCAGGCGCGCTGAACAGCGCGCGGTACAGCGCGTGGGCCGCGTTGGCGTCGTAACCATAAGCTCCCCGGGCGATGGCAGTCGTCGAACCGCTGTTGGCGGCGCGTACGACCCCCCCGTCAAGTATTTCACGCAGCCGCTTGATCTCTTTGTCGAATTCGCTGCCCGAGAGCGGCAGTTGTGCCCAGGCGCCTTCGGTGCGGGTAAGCGCCCAGACAAAACCGCGCTGCTGACCGACACCAGGCGATAGCAGCAACATCACCTCGTCGTCGCGTAGAGGCGAGCCGACGCCTTGCAGCGCAGTTAGATCCTGCGGCGATGGGTTGAGGTAAGCGAAGAATCCAGGAAAGCGCGTCTGCAAGGCGGTTCGTGCCAGAGAGATCTGGGAATCGGTCTTGAGCTGGTTTGCCTTCAAGCGTGCCAGCATGCCGTCATCGCCGCGTAGTAGCGCCTCGGTGAATTCGCGCTCCAGGCCGGCCCGCCGGGCGAGCTGGCGTTCTAGTTCCGCCGCGGCCGCCCCCGCGCCACTGGCGTTGGCCGCGCCGTGGGCGACTGCCTGAGCCAGTGCGTCGGCAGTGCCCGATGCCGCAACCCACTGGGTGGCGCGGAACGCTTCCTGAACGACAGGATCGGCTTGACCTGCGCGCCATAGGTGCGTATTCGGGGCCGTATCTGCCCAGGCAGCGCGGACCAAGGATGCCGCTGAATTGCTGACCACGCGCATGACGTGCTCACGTGTCTCCTCCGACAAGCCGGCGACCTCACGCTCAGACAGCCGCAGGCCAGTGTCGAGTGCCTCGCGCGCATTTGCCAACGCGGTCTTTTTATTCCCTCGCTCCAGCTGAATGGCAGCTAGCTGCTCCAGAATTGACGCAGTTTCAGGATGGGTATTGCCCAATTCCCGACGCCTGATGAGGAGTGCCTGCTGTGCAAGCGCTTCCGCTTCCTCATTTGCAGCTTGCGCGCCCAGATTCCTGGACAGATTGGCGAGGCTGAATGCCGTGTTCAAATGATGGTCTCCGAGGTACTTGCGGCGAATTTCCAGGCCCTGCCGCAGCAATGGGGCGGCTTCTTCGTATTTGGCCTGCTCGGTGAGGTTGTTGCCAAGGTTGTTCAACGCCGCAGCCATCTGCAGTTCATCATCGGGGGTCTCAGCACTGCGCAAAGACAGCGCCTGCCGGTACACTGATTCGGCTTCTTGGAAGCGCTGCTGGCGGTCGAGGGCGAATCCCAGATTGGTGAGTACTGTGCTGGAGCGCCTACCACTGGCAAGGCTGAGCGCGGACTTGTAGAGCGCCTCCGCTTTTGCATAGTCCCCTTGGGCAAACAGTGTAACGCCCAGATTCTGGATGAAACGCTGGCGGATATCGGCTGGTGCGTTAAGGGCATGCGCCAGCAGCAGGACTTCTTCCTGGATTGTGCGTGCTTCGCGCACGCGGCCATCCTTTCGTAGAACAATGCCGATATTGCTGATCACGGCCAGGGAGCCCGGATATCGCATGCCGAAGGTTTGGGTGCGCCAGCTGAGAACTTGGCACAGGGAGCTCATTGCTTGTTCTGAGTGGCCGTCGGCCATCTGATTGAGAGCGTTGTCGATGATGCGTCTGTTTATGGCTTCGCTCTGATCGGCGCGGATGCGCGTGTGGAGGGGGGAGGAGGCTTCCTTGCGCGGCTTGATCACCAGCGTTTCGCCAGGACAGTGCGGTTGCAAGTCGGCTATCAGGCGAGCATCGTGGGGAATCTGCGCTGCCGCAGTCTGGATGGCGCCCGTAAAGAGCAGCGCCCACCAGATGGCGAGCCTAGCCATTGCAGCGCCGTTGATTAACCTTCTGATGGACAGGCAAAGATTCACAGTATTCATTCGGCAGTCTCAAAGCGGATGATCAGGGCGCCCGTCTTTTCCTTGTTCGCGAGCATGGGCGCACTACGCACCAAGCCATTGCCGAAACCGGCAGATAGCAATAACTCGTCAAATGGACTTACGTCATCGCTCCGGGTAGGAGCAACGTGGCCCAACGACGCCAGATAACGAAAATCCTTGGCGCGCGATGCGCGCTCGTCGGCCTCGACGGCGAGCAGCAGGATGTTGCCTTGCCCCGTAGGGACCAAGCCCTGGCTTTGTGCCGACCATTCGGTATAGGCAACGGTCCTGGTCTGCCCTGGGGGAACGCGTAGTCCGGCGTAACTGCTTTCAGGATAGTCGTCAAGGAAGGTAATCTGCCGCAAGGGATCAATATACAAGGGACTAATGTCGAGAAGCCGCGTCCCGGTATTCGTGACGTGAAGAAGCACAACATCGCAATTATTGATCTTTACGGTGAGTGGCAACCGGCGGGCACTATCGAACTGGGTTTGACCCGTCTTGTCGGTATATGTTCCCTTTTTGTGTGGCAGACAATTTAATGGCGAACCTGGGGAAGGTGGGATGGTTGTCAGCTGGACGCGTAGCGCGCGCGCTATGGGGGTGCTATCCAAGCTCTTGGCGACGCGTAACAGATTGCGTCCGCGAGCGATGATCCCTAGTGCGCTGCTCATCGCTTCGGATGAAACCTGATCTGCCGCAAGGGAAAACGGCTGGCCTCCCCCGGAGGTGTTGAAGTCGCCTATAGGCGATACAAACCATAGCCGGGCATCGCGTACGACCATTCGCACGTCAGGGGTTTCACCAGCGGTGGCTTGCTCGAACGCTGCCCGCCGTTGCGTCGGTGGTAAACTAAACATGGCGTCGGCATGCTTGCGTGCACGTTCTGAAACTATGCGGTCCATCGCTGTCATATTCACGTCCGGCAGATCCGGCATAGCCGCGCGTAGACGATAAGGAATCGTTCGGCTTTCGACCCGCGCACCATAGGCATGCGGGTTCCGCATGATCTTCTTTTGCAGTGCCTTGTCGGATGAGATATTTAACAGGGATCGCTCAACTCCCGCATTGGCCATCACGGCCAATGCCAGCGGTATGGCGGCTTCAGTGCGCAAATCAACGATGCGAAAGGTGGAACCCTTATCCAAGTCGTCCAGCAAGCCCGCTTCAAGATACACCTGCTGACCGACGGACGATAGGGAATAGAGCCGAAGTCCCGATGCCGTGAAGGGCGGCTGGCTGTCGATATCGCCATCGAACAGGGGAATTGGAGCATCGGGTCCCCATTGCGTGTAGCCAGCCATTACGAAGCGGGCAAGGTCACCGTACGATGCGCTTTGCGCCGTCCTAAGTGCCTGCGCCAGATACCATGTCAGCAAACCGTGAGGCCGACTGTCATTGCCTTGAGCCCCCATCGGCATCCCGACTTCTATCGTTCTCATTGACGGCAGCGCGGCGTAAAAACCGACGAAGCGTTGTCCGGAAAACTTCAACGGGGAAACTGGCGTGCCCGGTGAAGCTGAGTGCACGCGCCTGCTGAAGCGCTTCTCCGGCACGCCCAGTTGCCGGATTGGATCGACGCCGCGTACACGAAATGGTCCGCGCGACAGGGTTCCTGCATGGCATGCGTCTGCAATCAGCCAGACGTCAGCACCGCGTGCCTGGATGCGCTGTATTTTTACCGCCAGCTCGTCATCACGGATGGCATTGACAACCTCTTCGTCGGCGTCACCCATGCCTTTGATGTCAATCGGCAGAAATATTTCATCGAGTCCGTCCGGTTCTGTATTGCCGCCCGCTTTTTCCAGTTCGGGAAGGTAAGAACCATGACCTGAAAAGAAAATGGTGACGTGATCGCCGCGGTTTGCGCGGCTGACAAGCCATTCGAGGCCGTTGAGAATCGCCGTCCGGGTCGGCACATCATCCGCTTTCAGCTTTTTTGAATAATATGCCTCGGAAAGACCATCCGCCACGACTCGCAAGTTGCCCCGGGAGTATCCCAGTTCCAATAGCGTGTTCGCCATCAGCGTGACATCGTTCTTCGCACCCGGCAGCGGCTCGATCGGGCCTGTGTAGCCGGAAACGCCCACCAGCAGAGCATAGCGTTGCGGCGTCGGCTGGGCGTTTGCGTTACCCGTATTTCCCCAAAGCAACGCGGCAATGAACGGAACGCCCCATATCGTCAGAGTGAAGTGTCGCATCACGCTCATAGCCTTCCTCCTGAATGGGGGAGTTTGAGGTACCACCGCCGCTGCGGTATGCATGGTCGTTGGATGTCGAACTGGCGCAAACTGGCAAGAGCGCAGCGCCGCGCTAGGTGGAGCAGCGCTGACCCAGTCATGCTATGGGACCCGATCAGTTTTTCGTAGCGAGTAGACATGTGTTGGATTATGCTCACGACTTCATTCCGAGGATCATTCTTTTCGTAAAATGTTGCCTTTTTCGCACAAACCAAGCTCCATCGCGGGCTCTGGTGCAAGCGGTGTTGACTCCGACCGAAAATCGGCCCTGCTGATTGATTTTTCACCCCCAAGTGCCGCGTTTGAATCAGCGGTTAACGTTGGGGTGCAGCTGGCAATTAGTTGCCTATAATGGTCATTTCCCTTCATGCAGGTACTCCAGTTTGTTGCGCCGAGTATGGTGCTTGGCGGAGTCCGATTCCGGCTCGAGGCACCAGCCAGACATGAGCATCAAACGAAAGCCCGCCCCAAGCGGGCTTTTAACTTTCTTGCGCAATCCACTGCCGCCTGCCCGGCCTCGCCCCACTGTTGCGCCGCCGCCAATCCCCACCCCGTCACCCCACCGCGCGATAGCGCACAGCAAGGTCCCCGAACCCATCAGTGTTACTATGAAAACACTGGCAGCCCCGCGCCGACGGGGCGGGTACTGCATGATGCCGCCCCGGCTTGCGTATGACGGTGGAGGGTGGCGGATGGGGGCGAGTATGGGTGTCAAGGTGCTGCTGGACTTGCTGGGCGGCGTCGCGCTGCTGCTGTGGGGCTTACACATGGTGCACAGCGGGATCGTGCGCGCGTTTGGCGGCAGGATCAGGCGTTTCCTCAGCCTGATATTGCAAAACCGCTTGCGCGCCTTTGCCGCGGGCGTGGGCGTGACGGCCATCTTACAAAGCAGCACGGCCACGGCGCTGATGCTGAGTTCATTTACCGCGTCGGGCCTGGTGGGCCTGGTGCCGGCCCTGGCGGTCTTGTTGGGGGCGAATGTCGGCACCACCTTGATCGTCCAGTTGCTGTCCTTCGATTCCTCCGCCTTCGCCCCGGTCTTGCTGATTTGCGGCGTGGCCGCGTTCAAGCGCGGCACCCGCACCATGGTCAAGGATGTGGGCCGGGTCGCGGTCGGCCTGGGCCTGATGCTGTTGTCGCTGCACTTGCTGCTGGACAGCCTGGCGCCGGCCGAGCATGCGCCCGCCGCGCGCCAGCTGTTCGCGGCCGTGACGGGGGAACCCGTGCTGGCGCTGCTGATCGGCGCGCTCATGGCCTGGGCCACGCATTCCAGCGTGGCCACCATCTTGCTGACCATGTCGCTGTCCGCCTCGAACTTTGTGTCGCCGGTGGCGGCGCTGGCGCTGGTGCTGGGCGCGAACCTGGGCAGCGCGCTCAATCCGCTGATGGAAACCGGCAGCCTGAATCCCGCCCACCGGCGCCTGCCGGTCGGTAACCTGATCAACCGGATTGCCGGCTGCCTGCTGTTCTTGCCGCTGCTGGGGCCGACCGCCGAGCTGATTGGGGCCGTCGATTCGAGTCCCGTGCGGCTGGCGGCGCACTTCCATGCCTTGTTCAATGTGGTGATGGCGCTGCTGTTCATTGTCCCGCTGTCGCGCTTTGCACGGTTGCTGGAACGCCTGTTGCCCGACGTGAAAAGCAGCAGTGATCTGTCGGTCCCCTTGTACCTGGGTGAAAGCATCAACGACACGCCGTCCGTCGCGCTGGCGTGCGCGGCGCGCGAGACCCTGCGCATGGGCGATATCGTCGATTCCATGCTGGAGCAGGCCATGACCGCGATCGTCACCAATGACCGCAAACTGGTGACGGAAGTCAGTCAAAAGGACAACGCGGTCGATGGCTTGCACGAGGCGGTCAAGCTGTACGTCATCAATGTCACGCACGGGCCGCTGGAGGAAGCGGAGGCGCGGCGCGCACTGGAAGTGCTGAGCCTGGCCATCAACCTGGAACACATTGGCGACATCATCGATAAAAACCTGATGGAGCTGGCCAGCAAGAAGATTAAGCGGCAATTGCATTTTTCCGACGAGGGCGCGCGCGAATTGCAGGAATTCCACCGCGTGGTGCGCGACAACCTGCGGCTGGCGATGACGATTTTCCTGTCCGGCGACGTGAAAGCGGCGCGCCGGCTTTTGACGGACAAGGCACGGGTGCGCGCCATGGAATTTGCCGCGGCGGAAAGCCATATCGCGCGCCTCAAGGAAGGCCGCGTCGACAGTATGGAAACCAGCACGCTGCATATCGACATCCTGCGCGACCTGAAACGCATTCATTCGCATATTTGTTCCGCCGCCTATGCCGCGCTGGAAACCGCCGGCGAACTGGAACACCAGCGGCTGCAACCCGCATCGCGGATGGCCAAGCCGCCGCAGTCGTTTGCCGTGCATGATGGCGAGCCCGTGTTGAAGGGGAAGACGCGGGCGTGATGCGGACGTGATGCGGACGAACGTGGGCCTAATGTCGGCGTAACGTGAGCGTAACGTGGGCCGGACCCGGGCGGTGCGTCAGGCCTGGCGCCGCAGCCAGTCGTTCGCGGCGGCGGCCGATGGCAAGCGCACCAGGACCAGTTCACGCGCGTGCGGCGCCCGGATGGCCAGCGCCACTGGATTGGCGCTGTGGCGTGCCGCTGCCAGCCAGCCGAGATAGGCACGGAATGCCTCCAGTGGCAGCGAGCGGCAATGCGCGTCGCTGAAGAATTCTTCCGCAAAAACGCGCACGCCGACGCGGCCAGCGACGCCTTCAGCGGCATTCCTGTGGCCGCCGACCTCATGGCGGTATACGTTCACTTGCACCAGTGCGCCCGGTTGCCCGGCCCAGGCGGCAAAATGACTCCGGTCGTGATGATCCCGCATGGCGCCGTGCACCAGTGCGTCGTGCAGGGAGGTGTCCGGCCATGCATCCAGAAATTCCACCAAGGCGACCTTGGCGGATGCCGGCAAGGCATAGGCCGCGTCATGGGACAGCTGGCGCGCACCATAGGCAAGGCGCTGGGCGCGGTCTTGCAGGTAGCTGGCGAATTCATTGGCGATCGGATGGGCGAAATGCGGCATGGGGCTTGGCCTGGATGGTCGGGACTGGAAATTCTAGCGCCACAGGGCGACCGTGATATGCCTCGCCACAATATGCCTCATGCGATCTTGCGTAGCTGGTTTGACCGCTTGCGCCGGTGCGGTTTGTTGAATATTCTTTTCAACTTGGTCATTTTCGCGATTGCCCCGCCCGGGGCGCTGCTTGCACAATTGCATGGTCATGGCGCCATGCCGGCGCCATCCGGTGCAACCGATTTATTCAGCAGCGAACACGTCCATGAACCCAGGCTTGCAACTCTTCGCCACCGTATTGCTGTCAGCCTGCGCGTTTTCCGCCCAGGCCAGCCCCGCCAGCGACATCGTCCTGTATCGCGGCAAACCGCTGCCCGCGTGGCACGTGACCGTGTCGGGCTTCGAAGGCCCCGAGCAAATCCTGCGCGGTGCTGAATTAACCCTCCCCAAACCCGCCAATTCGCAGGCGCCGGCCGGCAGCGTGGCCGCGCGCGCAGGAAAGGCCGCGGGACGCTCCGATGCGTTGGCACTGCAATGGAAAGACGCCTGGTACGCCGGCCTGCGCCTCGACGGGGGCCCGGCGCTGGACCTGCGTTCCTACACGGCCGGCGGCACGCTGGAATTCGACATCAACGTGACCGACCTGTCGCGCGGCGGTATGTATATCACGATGCGCTGCGGCCCGGAGTGCAGCCGCAAAGTGCCTTATGTGTTGCCCGGCCGCGCGCTGCAGGGCAAGGGGTGGCAGCATTTGTCGTTTGCACTGGCCTGTTTTGCCCGAGCTGGCGATGACTTCAGCAACGTGCCGGCGCCGTTCGTACTGGAAGCCAATGGCAGCGGCGAGGTGGCGCTGGCCAATATCAGGCTGCTCAAACAGGGCAAGCCGAATGCCGCCTGTCCCGATTACCGCACCGAAGCCGTGACGCCGGCGCCGCTGAGCCATGCCTGGTCGATTGGCCCGTGGGAAGCGCGCCACGAGAAAAAGCTCGCGGAAAACCGCCAGTTGCTGGCGGCCGGCAAATCACCGCGGCTGGTGTTTATCGGCGACTCCATCACAGAGGGCTGGGAAAAGGATGGCTTGCCGGTCTGGCGGCGCTATTACGCGCAACATAACGCGGTGGCGCTGGGCTTTGGCGGCGACCACACGGAAAACGTGCTGTGGCGTTTGCGGCACGGCGAAGTCGACGGCCTCGCGCCCAAGGCCGTGGTGCTGATGATCGGCACCAACAATACCGGCGACCGCCAGGACGAACCGGCAGCCACGGCGGCCGGGATCAAAGCCATCCTCGATGAATTGCGGTCGCGCCTGCCACGGACGAAAGTGCTGTTGCTGGCGGTATTTCCGCGCGATGAACAGCCGTCGGGCTACCTGCGCCGCCTGAACGGCCGCGTCAACGAACGCATCGCCGGCTTTGCGGACGGCAAGAACGTGTTCTTTGCCGACATCAACGCCGCCTTGCTGAATCCGGACGGCACGCTGTCGCGCGAAGTCATGCCGGACTTGCTGCATCCGGCCACGAAAGGCTATGAGATCTGGGCCCGCAGCATCGAACCCACGCTGAACAAATTGTTATCGGAGTAAGCCATCCCGTGAAACACCTGATCCGCAGGCTGGCCCGTCCAGCCATGTGGCTGGCCGCCGCATGGGCCGGATCCGGGCGCCGCGTCCCGCGATCGGGCCGGTGCCGGAACCCGCTTGCTGATTTCAACCGCCAGGCACAGACCGGCCAATGATTTCCCACCAGTCCGGTGACGGCGGAGACACCGCGCCGGGCCCTTTTTAGAAAGGCACAACAAGATGAAATCAGTGATGTACGGAGCGGTGCTGGCCGCCGCGGTGTGCACGGCGCCGTTCGCGCAGGCGCAAAGCAATTGCGGCGCCGGCGGTGGCGCGACCATCTGCCTGAGCGCGACCGGTTCGGGCAGCGACGTCAAATTGAGCTGGACCGTCAGCGGTTCGGTGAGCGGCGTGCAGGTTTACCGCGATACCGACAGCGACGTCAATGGCCGCTCGCGCATCGCCATCGTGAACAACGGGGTGACCAGCTACACCGACAGCACGGCCACGCCGGGCACGGTGTACTGGTATTGGGTCAAGTTCACGGCCAGTGGCGGCAGCTATAACTCCGGCGCCGCCCGCGCGGTGCGGGTCGGCGTGATGCGCAACCTCACCAGCATGCAATTGTCGGCGCAAATGGCGCCGGGCTGGAACCTGGGCAACTCCCTGGAAGCGACCGGCAGCAGCGCCTACGTGTGGGGCAGCACAAACTTTTTCGAAACCGCCTGGGGCAATCCCAAGGCCACCCAGGCCCTGTTCAACAGCGTCAAGGCGGCCGGTTTCAAGAGCGTCCGCATTCCGCTGTCGTGGAAACAGTACGCGGACGCCAACGACAACATCAGCCCGCAGTGGATGGACCGTGTGACGGAAGTGGTGAACTATGCGCACAACGCCGGCCTGCTTGCCATGATCAACGTCCACTGGGATGGCGGCTGGCTGCAGCCCACCTACGCCAACCAGGCCGCGGCGAACGCCCGGCTGACCAAGTTCTGGACCCAGATTGCCAACAACTTCAAGAACCATGACGATACGCTTCTGTTTGCCGGCACCAACGAAGTGATGGTTGACGGCAATTACAACGCGCCGACCACCGAGTACTGCTCGGTCCAGAAGGGCTTCAACCAGGCCTTCATCACCGCGGTGCGTGGCACCGGCGGCAATAACGCCAATCGCCACCTGGTCGTGCAATCCTTCAATACCAACATCGATCACGCGCTCTCCTGCAACGCCACCATGCCGAGCGACTGGGTCAGCAACCGCATGATGATGGAAGTGCATTATTACGACCCGTTCGACTTTACGCTCGATACCAACAGCACGGTATGGAAGTGGGGCCAGGCCGCCAATCCGTCGGGCTGGGCCAACGAGTCGTACACCGATGGCCAGTTCCAGAAAATGAAGACCAACTTCATCGACAAGGGCGTGCCCGTCATCCTGGGCGAATATGCCGCCAGCCTGCGCACCGAGTACGACGCCGCCGGCGTCAATCGCAAGTATTGGGACCAGTACATCACGCGTTCCGCGTTCACGCGCGGCGTGGTGCCGGTGTACTGGGATAACGGCTACCTGGACAATCACCAGTCCGGCCTGTTCAACCGTGCCACCGGCGCTCAGGGCTATCCGGACGTCATCAGCACCATCGTCAACGCAGCCAAGTAACATGGCTTAACCGAAAACCAGTGAACATCATGCAATTTGCAAAAAAAACCAGCCTGTCATCCATCGCCCTTGCCGTCGCCATCTGCTGCGGCGCCGCCATTGCCGCCGACTCACCCGGGGCCGGCGCCACGGCGGCGCCGGCGGCCCAGCCCTGGATGAATCCGCAACTGGGGGCAGGGGAGCGCGCCAGCCTGGCGGTACAGGCCATGACCCTCGATGAAAAGCTGAAGCTGGTTTTCGGTTACATGGGCGCGGACGTCGACCATAAAAAATTCAAACGCCTGCCGGAAGCCCACAAGCAATCGGCCGGCCTGATCTACGGCGTGCCGCGCCTTGGCATTCCCAACCTGTTGCAAGCCGACGCTGGGCTGGGCGTGGCCAGCCAGGCCGGCCCGGATGTACGGACCGGCACGGCGCTGCCGTCCGGCATGAACACCGCCGCCACCTGGGACTTGCCGACGGCCTATGCCGGCGGCGCCATGATCGGCGCGGAAGCGCGCGGCTATGGGTTCAACGTCTTGCTGGCCGGCGGCGTCAACCTGATGCGCGAGCCGCGCAACGGGCGCAATTTCGAATATGGCGGGGAAGACCCGCTGCTGGCTGGCAAGATGGTCGGTGCGCAAATACGGGGCATCCAGTCGAACCGCGTGATTTCCACCCTCAAGCACTTTGCCCTGAACGACCAGGAAACCGGCCGCACCACGCTCAACGTGAAAATCGACGACCACGCGGCGCGCCTGTCGGATTTATTGGCTTTGCAAATTGCCAACGAAGAGGGCAAGCCCGGCTCGGTCATGTGCGCCTACAACCGCGTCAACGGCCTCTACAGTTGCGAAAGTCCCTACCTGTTGACCGAAGTGCTGAAACAGGACTGGGGCTTCAAAGGCTGGGTGATGTCGGACTGGGGCGCGACCCACAGCACGATCCCGGCCGCCAACGCGGGCCTGGACCAGCAATCCGGCTTCCCGTTCGACCTCGCCGATTATTTCGGGGCGCCGCTGAAGGAAGCGGTCTTGAATGGCTGGGTGCCGCAGGCGCGCCTCGACGACATGGCGCGCCGCGTGCTGTACGCGATGTTCGAACACGGCGTGGTGGACCATCCGGTGGCGCCGGCGCCGGACAAGATCGACTTCAAGGCCAACGCGGCGGTGTCGCTGAAGGATGCGCAGGAAGGCATGGTGCTGCTGAAAAACAGTGGCGATATCCTGCCGCTGAGCAAGTCCATCAAGCGGGTGGCGGTGATTGGCGGCTATGCCGACAAGGGCGTGCTGGCCGGCGGCGGATCGTCGCTGGTGTACCCGGTCGGCGGCAATGCCGTGCCGGGCATGGAGCCGAAGAGCTGGCCCGGTCCGGTGATGGTGTATCCGTCGCCGCCGCTGAAGGCCATCCGGGAGCGGCTGCCGAAGGCCGTGATCACCTTCCATGACGGCTCGGATCCCGCCGCCGCCGCGAAACTGGCGCGCGAGGCCGACGTGGTGCTGGTGTTTGCCACCCAGTGGACTGCCGAAGCCCAGGATGTGCCGAACCTGTCGCTGCCGAACAAGCAGGATGCGTTGATCGCGGCGGTGGCGGCGGCCAACGGCAAGACCGTGGTGGTGCTGGAAACCGGCGGCCCGGTCACCATGCCGTGGCTGAACAAGGTGCCGGCGGTGCTCGAAGCGTGGTACCCGGGCACCAGCGGCGGCGAAGCGATTGCCAGCGTACTGTTTGGCGAAGTCAATCCATCGGGCCACTTGCCGGCCACGTTCCCGGTATCGGAAGCACAATTGCCCCGTCCGAAGCTGGATGGCTATCCGGAAGTGGCCGACCAGCGTTTCGATGTGCACTACCACGAAGGCGCGGCGGTCGGCTATAAATGGTTCGATGTAAAAGGGCACACCCCGCTGTTCCCGTTCGGCCACGGCTTGTCATACACGCAATTTGCGCTGGCGGACTTGAAGGCCGGCATCAAGGGTGGCGTGCTGCACGCGTGGTTCAGCGTGAAAAACACCGGCAAGGTGGCGGGCAAGGAAGTGGCGCAAGTCTATGTGTCGCCGCTGACGGCCCGCTGGGAAGCGCCAAGGCGCCTGGCCGGCTTCCAGAAAGTCGAGGTGAAGCCGGGCGCCAGTGTCCAGGCCGGTGTCACGGTCGATCCGCGCCTGCTGGCCGATTATGATGCCGCCAGCAAGACGTGGAAAGTCGCCAAGGGGGATTACAAGCTGATACTCGCGGCCGATGCCGCGGCCGCGGCGGACAGCAAGGCGGTCAGCACGGTGGTGCACCTGGAGGCGGCGGTGTATGACGTGAACGGCAAGCCGTTGCCACGCTAAGCCCGGGGGCGGATGGCGCGCACAGTGTTGCGCGCCTTTTTTTTATTCAGTTATGAAACCGATTTCATGTTCGACTGTGGCGCAATAACTACGAAAACGGTACTTTTTTCGCTGTATCCCCTTTGTTTATAGGGTTGGCTGCTGGTTCGGCCACGAAAGCGTAAAAAAATCTGTAGACGGCTTGTACAGGATTCATGAAACCGATATCATGAATTCACAAACAAAAGCCACCAAGGCACACCCGGCAACCCAGGTTGTCAGGGATGAAGAACGATAAGAAGGAGACAAGATGATGTTGAAACCGATGTGCATGGCGCTGGCGGCAACGCTGGGCCTGGCTGGCGCGAGCGGTGCGGCGCTGGCGGAAACCTATCGCTGGGATGCGGTGGCGATGGGCGGCGGCGGCTTCGTGTCCGGCGTGGTGCCCAGCAAGACCGAGCGGGGCGTGGTGTATGCGCGCACCGACGTCGGCGGCGCTTACCGCTGGGACCAGGACCGCGCGCGCTGGGCCGCGCTGATGGACTGGCTGCCGGAAGGGCGCGATGGCTTGATGGGCGTGGAATCGCTGGCGGTCGACCCGAACAATGCCGCCAACGTCTACCTGATGACCGGCACCAGCTATTTCAACAATGGCAAGAGCGCGATCCTGCGCTCCAGCGATTATGGCCGCAGTTTCAGCATGGCCGACGTCACCCCGCAATTCAAGGTGCATGGCAACGGCATGGGCCGCTCGAACGGCGAAAAACTGCAAGTCGATCCCGGCCTCGGCAACGTGCTGTACGCGGGCACCCGCCGCGACGGCCTGTTCCGGAGCACGGACGCCGGCGCCAGCTGGAGCCGCGTCGCCGCGTTCCCGGTCACGTCCACGCCGAACGACAACGGCGTCAGCTTCGTGCTGCTCGATCCCGCCAGCGTCGACGGCGGCCCCGCCCAGCGCATCTTCGTCGGCGTGTCGCGGCTCGATTCGGCCGGCGCCAACCTGTATTTCAGTTATGACGGCGGCGACACGTTCGAACCGGTCGAAGGCGGCCCCGCCGGTCTGATGCCGCAGCGCGCCGCGCTGTCGCCCGAAGGCAAGCTGTACATCACCTACGCCAATGGCGCGGGCCCCCATCCGACGGCGCTGGAAGCCATGAGCCGTGGCCAGGTGTGGGAATATGACGCGGCCGGCGGCAACTGGACCAATATCACGCCGGCCGGCATGAACGGCCCGTTTGGCGGCATCAGCATCGACCCCGCCGATCCGCTGCACCTGGTGGCCTCCACCACCAATGTCTGGTATCCGCAGGGCGGGTCCTATGGCGACCAGATTTATACGTCGCGCAATGCCGGCCGCAGCTGGACCAATGTGGTGGCGCGCGGCTTCTCGGTGGACCCGAAAGGCGCCAACTGGATCGCCGGTGAATCGATCCACTGGGCCGGCGCGGTGGAGTTCGACCCGTTTGACACGAAGTCGGCGTGGGTGATTTCCGGCAATGGCCTGTTCCGCACCACCAATATCGATGCGCCAACCACCACCTGGGGGTTCGACGTGGCCGGCATCGAGGAAACCGTGCCGTTTGCGGCCATCAGCGTGCCCAATGGCCCGCTGGTGTCGGTGATCGGCGACTTCGACGGCTTTGCGCAAACCGACCCGGCGCACTATGGCGTGCGCCACAGCCCGCACATGGGCACCACCACCGGCCTGGCCGCCAGCGCGGATGGCCGCGTGCTGGCGCGGGTGGGCAACGCCATGCAGTATTCCACCAACAGTGGCGCCAGCTGGACCACGGCGGCGGCCGGTCATGGCACGTTTGGCAAGGTAGCGCTATCGAGCGATGGTCAGGTGTTGCTGCATGCGCCATCCGGTTCGGCCACGGCCTACCGCTCCACCAATTATGGCGCCAGCTGGAGTACGGTGGCCGGTCTCGCTGTGGCCGACGCGCAGCCGGTGGCCGATGCCGTCAATGCGCAGCGCTTCTATGCCTACGATAACGTCAATGGCCGCATGCTGGTCAGCAACGATGGCGGCGCGTCGTTCACCGCGCAAGGCGCGCTGGCGGCGGGCGGCTCGAAAATCCTGGCCGCCACGCCAGGGGTGGAAGGCGATGTCTGGGCCTGCCTGTCTTCCGGCGGCCTGGTGCACAGCACCGATGCCGGCGCCACCTTTGGCAAGATCGGCAACGTCAGCGCCTGCGGCGCGTTCGGCCTCGGCAAAGCCGCGCCGGGCGCCACTTACCCGACGCTGTACATGTGGGGCACGGTGGGCGGCGTGCGCGGCGTGCTGCGCTCCACTGACAAGGGGGCCAGCTGGGTGCGCATCAACGACGACGCCCACCAGTACGGCGGCCCGGGCAATGCCCAGTTCATCACGGGCGACATGAACACCTACGGCACTGTCTACATGAGTTCGGTGGGACGCGGCCTGGTGGCGGGCGCGGCCGCCGGCGACAGCGGCGACGTGACGGTGGTGGCGGTCGATTCCACGGTGGTCACCACGCCGCCGGCGCCGGTCAACAAGTGCGAGTATGTGATCACCGCGTCCTGGCCGGGCGGCCACATTGCCGATGTGCGCATCACCAACAACCGCGCCAGCGTGATCCAGGGCTGGACCGTCAGCTGGACTTACAGCGACAACTCGGCCGTGACCGGCTGGTGGAACGCCGGCGTGACGGGCGCGTCGCCAACCTTTACCGCCACCGCCACCGAGAGCTGGAATACCAACATCTGGCCGGGCAACACGGTGTCGTTCGGCATGGTCGTCAGCGGCGAATCCATCCCCGCCATTTCCGGCGACGTTTGCAAGTAAGCGCCTGGTACGGAGCACACAACATGAACAAATTACTTTCCGGTTTCATCGCTGGCGCCGCACTGCTGGCCGCGTCGGCGGCGCAGGCCACCGTGGTGACCTTTGACGACCTGAACGCGGGCGGCAAGCTTGCCGGCATTGCGAAGTACAACCCCTATGCCGGCCTGACGTGGGGCGCCAGCTGGTACCTGGGCGACACCGCCGTGGCCGGCTATAACAATGGCGCCCATTCCGGCATCGACTTCGTGTCGAACGGCTTTGGCGTCAACAACCTCGGCATCAGCAGCGCCGATCCCTTCAATTTCACCGGCGCCTGGTTCGCCACGCCCAACACCAACGGGGCCAAGGCCAGCTGGATCAACATCAGCGCCTATGACAGCGCCAACCACCTGATCGGCAGCACCGGCAACATCGCGGTCGGCGCCACCTATGCCTTCGTCGCGGCCAATTTCAGCAACGTGGCGCGGCTGAACATTGCGCGCGACAAAGGCTGGTTCGTGATGGACGACCTGGCGTTCAACCGGGGGCAAGGCGGGGGCACCGTACCGGAACCGGGTTCGGTGGCGCTGCTGGGACTGGGCGCGGCCCTGGGCGGGCTGCAACACTGGCGCGGCCGGCGGCGCGCGGCAAGCGCTGCGCACGGTCTTTCTTGATGTTGCTTTGAAATCGTTTTCATATTGGCCGGACTACCATGAAACCAACCAAATCACACCGGATCGCGCTGCTGTTCAACGGCAACAAGTCGTTTGACCGCGAAGTCATCGCCGGCATTGCGGCGTACCTGGGCAGTACCCGTTCAGCCTGGGACTTGTTCCTGGAAGAAGACTTCCGCCTGCGCCTGGCCGGCATTGAACGGTGGCAGGGCGACGGCATCATTGCCGACTTCGACGATCCCGCCGTCGCGGAGGCGCTGTCCGCTTGTCGCGTGCCCGTGGTGGCGGTGGGCGGCTCGTATCAGCGCGACAGCGAATATCCGCGCGGCGTGCCCTATGTGGCGACCGACAATTACAAGCTGGTCAAGCTGGCGCGCGACCACCTGATCGATGTCGACCTGCACCGCTTCGCCATGTTCAGCCTGCCCAAGGCCAAGGAGAACCGCTGGGCGCAGGAACGGGAAAACGCGTTCTGCAGCCTGATGCGGGCCGACCACATGGATGCCGAGATTTTCCGTGGCTGCGAAACCAGCGCCCCGTCGTGGGACGAGGCGGTGCAGGGCCAGATCGCCTGGCTGCGCAGCCTGCCCAAGCCGGTCGGCGTCATTGCCGTGACCGACGCGCGCGCCCGCCAGTTGATGCACGCGTGCGTCATCGCCGGCATCGAAGTGCCGGAACAGGTGGCGATCATCGGCATCGACAACGACCCGCTGGTGCGCATGCTGACCCGCATTCCGCTCAGTTCCGTGATCCAGGGCGCGCAGGAAATGGGCCGCACGGCGGCGCATTTGCTGGACCAGATGCTGCATGGCGTGCGCCTGCACGACACCCGCATCCTGGTGCCGCCATCGGGCATCAACGTGTGCGCGTCCAGCCAGCACCAGCCGGTCCGGCATCCGCACGTGATGCGGGCCCGCCATTTCATCCGCCAGTACGCGTGCCAGGGCATCAAAACCCACCAGGTGGCCGAATACGTGGGGGTGTCGCGTTCGTCGCTGGAAACCTACTTCCGCCAGGAACTCGGTTGCAGCGTGCATGACGTGATCCTGCGCTTCAAGCTCGATGCCGCCAAGGCCGGGCTGGAAAGCGGCGAACGCAGCATCGCCGACGTGGCGCTCGATTGCGGTTTCACTTCCACCCAGTACATGCACCTGGTGTTCAAGCGTGAACTGGGTTACTCGCCGCGGGCTTACCGGGACCGCGCATTTGGCATCTGCGAAACGCCGTCCGCCGCCATGGCGTAACGGCGACATAACAAGAATTTTTAGAGGAGAAGCACATGTATCAGTTTAAGAAAACCGCCATCGCCATTGGCGTCGCGCAAATCGTCCTGATGGCCAGTGGTTCGGCAATCGCGCAAAGCGCGCCGGCCGAAGCTTCGGTGGTGGTGGTGACCGGCCAGCGCGCGGCGTTGAACTCGGCGCAGAAAATCAAGCAGTCCTCCGACGAGATCGTCGATTCCATCGTGGCCGACGACATCGGCAAACTGCCGGACCGTTCGGTCACCGAAGTGCTGCAGCGGGTGGTGGGTGTGGCGATCGACCGCACCATGGCCAAGGGCGATCCGGAACACTATTCGGTGGAAGGCTCCGGCGTGACCATCCGCGGCTTGAGTTATGTGCGCTCGGAACTCAATGGCCGCGACTCGTTCTCCGCCAACGGCGGCCGCTCGCTGAACTTCGAAGACGTGCCGCCGGAATTGATGGCCGGCGTCGACGTGTACAAGAATCCGTCGGCCGAACAGGTGGAAGGGGCGATCGGCGGCCTGGTCAACCTGCGCACCGCGCTGCCGTTCGACTACAAGGGCTTTAAGGCGGCGATTTCGCTGAACGAAACCTATTCCACGCTGAAAAAAGGCAAAATGTCGCCATCGGTGTCCGGCCTGATTTCCAACCGCTGGAAAACCGACCTCGGCGAATTCGGCGCCCTGATCGACCTGGCCCGTTCGGAGAGCCAGGTGCGCACCGATGCGTTCCAGGTTGAACCGTACTATCCGCGCACCGATATCGTTTCCGGCAAGACCGTGTGGATACCGAAAGGCGCGCAATGGCGCACATTGATGTTCGACCGCACGCGCGAGGGCGCCTATGGCGCGCTGCAGTGGAAAAAAGATGACGTGAAGAGCTCGCTGACCTACTTCAAGTCGCGCTACAAGATGCAATGGGACGAGAACGCGATCTTCGCCCAGTCCGCCCCGTACAACATCAGCGTCAGCCCGGACGCGACCTATGACAAGAATGGCGCGCTGCTGACCGGCACCCTCAGCGATCCGAAAGATGGCGGCATCAACTTCGGCGGCGACACCCGCACCGCCAACCGCAAATCCGACACCACCGACATCGGCTGGAACGTGCAATGGCGCGCATCGCCGGCCTGGACCCTGACGTCGGACTTGCAGCACATCCGCGCCACTACGCGCAGCCTCGATTCGACCGTCGCCACCGGCATCCAGATGCCCAAGGAACGGATCGACCTGACCGGCAACGTGCCGAAACTGACGTTCGACGACGCCGACCGCGCCTACCTGGCCAATCCGGCCAATTACTACTGGGCGTTCACCATGGAACACATGGACGCCAGCAAGGCCACCGAGAAGGCGTGGAAGGGCGACGCCAAGTATGACTTCGACCACCCGGTGCTGCGCGACGTCCGCTTCGGCGTGCGCCTGACCGAGCGCGATTCGCTGACGCAGAACTCCAACCCTGGCTACAACTGGTCGCCGATCACGCAGACTTGGCAACTGGGCTGGGACATCAATAAACTGGCCTCGCTGGGTGATCCGCGCTTCAGCGGCAATACCACGCCGTATGCGTTCCCGAACTTCTTCAACGGTAAAGTGTCGGTGCCGACCCTGATTTTCCCGGCGTTGTCGACCGCCACCGGCTATCCGGACAGCTATGCCGCGCTGCACAAGTACCATGACATCCTGTGTGCGGAAGCGCATGGCGGCTCCAGCGCCAGTTGCAGCCCGTGGACGCCCGCCACCTTCGGCACCGATCCTTCCGGCACCAACGACCAAACTGAAAAGACCAAGGCTTTCTATACGCAGCTGCGCTTCGGCTTTGACGACTTGAAATATCCGATCGACGGCAACGTCGGCGTGCGCTGGGTCAAGACCGACATGACCGCGCACGGCTACACGGTGTTCAAGAATAACGCGCCGGTGATCCCGTCCGGCTACAGCGTGGTGGGCCCGGCGATTCCGAACATCGCGTCGTTCTCCGCCAAGCAGGATGTCGACAACAGCTACGACAACATCCTGCCGAGCCTGAACCTGCGTCTGAAAGCCAGCGACCAGCTGCAGTTCCGCGCGGCGTTCGCTTCGGCGCTGTCGCGTCCCGACTTCACGCAGCTGCAGGCATACACCAGCCTGAGCCAGGGCGCCAGCACCACCAACAATACCGCCACCCAGACCCTGACCGTCAACAGCGTGACCCGCGACGGCACCGCGTCGGGCAACCCCCGCCTGCTGCCGACCACGGCCAAGCAGTTCGACGTGACGGCGGAATGGTATTTCGCGCCGGCCGGTTCGGTGACCCTGGCCGTGTTCGACAAGCGCCTGAAAGACATCATCGTCAACCAGCTGTCCAATTTCCAGGTGCCGGACGTGACTGGCACGCAGCAGAACTTCACCGTCACCTCGCCGGTGAACGGCGCCAAGGGCACGGCGCGCGGCTTCGAGATCGCTTACCAGCAGTATTTCGACAAGTTGCCGGGCCTGTTGTCCGGCCTGGGCGTGCAGGCGAACTTCACCTTCGTCGACAGCAAGCAAAAGCTGTACAACCCGGTGTTCAGCCAATACTGCTCGAGCACCAGTGGCGCGGCCAACCTGAACCTGAACATGAATGGCTGCGACACCGATGGCCGTACCTTCGGCGATCTGCCGCTGCAAGGCATGTCGCGCCGTTCATACAACCTGGCGCTGATGTATGACAAGGGCCCGATCTCGAGCCGCCTGGCCTACAGCTGGCGCTCGAAGAGCCTGCAAAGCGTGAACGCCAACGGCACCAACGGTTCGGATGGCACCGACACCAATCCAGCCAGCCCGACGTTCGGCCAGCACAACGTGGTATGGGGCTTGCCGACCTGGGCCGATGACTACGGCCAGCTCGATGCGTCGGTGTTCTACAAGATCAGCGACAACCTGTCCTTCGGCCTGGAAGCGCAAAACATCACCAACGCCAAGTACAAGCAGTTGATGGACCAGCACGTCGGCACCAAGGGCCGCGCCTGGTTCGTATCCGGTCCGCGCTATACGGCGCAACTGCGTTACAACTTCTGATCGGGTAAGCTAACCTGGCACAGTAAAAAAATCCCGCGGCTGCAAGGCCGCGGGATTTTTTTTTTGCTATGTCATCGCAAATCGTGGAAGACGCTGGCCCGCACAACGGTACTGCCCGCGCTGGCGGCGGCGCATGCATGGCGGCCTCGTAGAGTCCGCCCTACAGTGGGAGCATTCCACAACTCCCGGTGACATAGCTTTTTTTTGCCGATGTCGGCCGCGCTGGCGCGCCGGGTTAGTCGGGCGGCGTCACCCACTTGGGCACGCGCTTGCCGGCGAGGATGTCGCGCACGACCTGCATCAGCAGCACGCCTGGCAGGGGAGGGCAGGCGACGGCGAGATTGAGCTTGCCGGCGGCCATGGCGTCGGCTGCGGCTGCGCCGCCGCCCACTGACAGCACGAGGATATCGCGGCCGGGCCGCATGCCGGCCTGTTCGATGGCCGCGATGGCGCCGAGCGCCATCTCGCAGCTGTGCGCATAGACCGCGCCGATGTCGCTGCCGTGGCTCCGCAGCAGGGCGGCCATGGTGGCCACGGCGCTGGCGCGCGTTGGACCGCCGGGCTGCGATTGCAGAATCTTGAGCCGGGAGTGGCCGGCGATGGCCTGGGCAAAACCGTGATGGTGGGCGAGCGGCTGCGCAGAACCCTGCGGGCCTTGCAACTCGACGATGTTGATGAGGGGAGCGGGGATGCGGGCCGATTGGGCCGATTGGGCCAATTGTGCCGCCAGCCAGCGGCCGGCCCGCCGGCCCTGGCCGGCGGGATCGGGGCCAATGAAGGTGGCGAACAGGTCCGGGCCGCCGGCGGCAATCGCGCGGCCGATGACAATCACGGGGATACTGGCGGCTTTAGCTTCGCGCAGCACCGTATCCCAGCCCGCGTCGGCCACCGGCGCCAGCACGATCAGGCTGACTTTTTGTGCAATGAAGGAACGGAGTGCGCCGATCTGGATGGCTTGCGGGCTCGATTGGCGATGCCCGTGCCGGGTATCGGCAAACTTGACGGTGATGCCGTCGCGGACGGCCGCCGCTTCGAAGACGTTGGCGCCGGCACAGGCATCGGCGCAATTGTCGGCGCAATCGTCGGCGCAATCGTCGGCACGGATATTGGCGAGGTTCTCGGCGGCGGCGCAGTGCGCCGCGTCGCCACTGCCGCCTGGCACATAGCCGATCACGGGCGGTGAAGCGGCGCATGCCGTGCGGACGGGCAGGGCGGACGCAATGATCGCGCAGGCTAGCAGCCTTCTGCGGGCGGTATCCACCATGGGGGAAGTCGGGAGGGGAAAAGTAAAAACGGCGGCCGGGAATGCTGTCCGGCCGCCTTTGTTGCGGCGGGCGATTACCAGCCGACGCCGTAAATGGTCGCCAGCGCCACGCCGATCACGGCCGAACCGAAGGCAAAGGCGCCGTCGACGCGGAACAGCGAGGTGTCGATGTGCAGCGCCTTGGTGTTGCCTGCGCGGCGGGCTTCCGCCAGTTTGCTCATCAACACCATGCCGGCGATCACGAACCAGAACACGATGAACATGCGGTCCAGGAAGGGGATTTCAGCGACGCCGGCTTCCGTGACCTTGGCAAAGCCGATCGGAATCAGGAACGACAGGTCCATCATTTGCGGCAGGAATTTCAGCACGATCGAGCCCACCAGGCCGCCGAGGGTGGCGAACATGGCGGCGCCGGACGTGGTTTTCTTCCAGAAGAAGCCCATCAGGAACATGGCCAGGATGCCGGGCGACACGAAGCCGGTGTATTCCTGGATGTACTGGAAGCCGCCTTTCTTGTCGATGCCCAGCATCGGCGCGATCAGCACGGCCAGCGCCATCGACACCACCACGCTGACGCGGCCGATCCACACCATGCGCTGCTCGGTGGCTTGTTTGTTGAAGGTCTTGTTATAGATGTCCAGCGTGAAGATGGTGGCGATACTGTTGGCCTTGCCGGCCAGCGAGGCCACCACGGCGGCGGTCAGCGCGGCGAAAGCGATGCCTTTCAGGCCCGATGGCAGCAGGTTCAGCAGGACAGGATAGGCGCGGTCGGGATTGACTTCGCCGCCATGCTGCATGGCGGTGCCCAGGGAGCCGGATTTGTCCAGCGCGTAGGCGGCAATGCCTGGCAAGACCACGATCACCGGCATCAGCAATTTCAGGAAGGCCGCGAACAGCAAGCCCTTGCGGGCGGTCGGCAAGTCGGCACCCAGCGCGCGTTGGGTGATGTACTGGTTGCAGCCCCAGTAGTTCAGGTTGACGATCCACATGCCGCCGATCAGGACCGACAGGCCCGGCAAGTCCATGTAGTTGGGATTGTCGCGGGTCAGCACCATGTCGAAGTGTTCGCCGGCGCGCACGAACAGTTCGGAGAAGCCCGCGATCGCGCCGTGCTTGCCGCCCAGGCCGGCCACCAGGTCCAGCGCCAGCCAGGTCGTCACCAGCCCGCCAATCACCAGGCAGGTCACCTGGATCACGTCGGTATAGCCGATGACTTTCATGCCGCCCAGGGTGATGATGGCGGCGAAGATGGCCAGGAACAGCATGCATGGCAGCAGGGCGATACCCGACAGGCTGGAAATCGCCAGCGCGCCCAGGTACAGGATCGATGTCAGGTTGACCACCACGTACAGGCCGAGCCAGAACAAGGCCATGGTGGTGGCCACGGCCTTGCCGTAACGTTGTTCGAGGAATTGCGGCATGGTGTAAATGCGGTTTTTCAAATACACCGGCATGAAGAACACGGCCACGATCACCAGGGTGGCGGCCGCCATCAATTCATAGACGGCAATCGCCATGCCGATCTTGTAGCCGGAACCGCTCATGCCGATGAATTGTTCGGCCGAGATGTTGGAGGCGATCAGCGAGGCGCCGATGGCCCACCAGGTCAGCGACCCTTCGGCCAGGAAGTAGTCATGCGAAGCCGAGCCGGAGCCTGCTTGTTTGCGGCGGTAAACCCAGATGCCGTAGCCGGCCACCAGGACGAAGTAAAACAGGAAGACCACGAGGTCTAGCGTGGAAAAGGTGCTCATGAATGCTCACGATGAAGAAGTTGTCTCGGGGCGTGCTGCGTTGGCACACGTCGAACTGTTGAATTGCAGGCCATTATTGCCCAATACCGCCAGTGGACAAGGCCTTTGCGCCGCGCTTGGCCAGAATCGTTCGGCAGGTTGGTGATTTTCGTAATAGCTGTACGCCGCCGGGGTTGCAAAATGGCAGAGTGCCCTTTCCGCACAGCCAGTTTTAATTTCTCATGATGACCAATCCTTATCCAGCCGCCATGGCCCAGTCGCGCGAAGACCGCGTATTTACCCTGACGAACGCCGGCGGCATGGCCGTGGCGATCCATGAGCGCAGCGCCGCGCTGCGCTCATGGCGCGCGCCCGACCGCTACGGCCGCCTGGCGGACGTGCTGCTGCCGGTTCCGGAGGTGCCGCAGCCGTCCGGCGCAGGCATGCCAGGATGGGCCGGCTGCCATGCCGGGGGCGGGGTGTCGCTGTCGCGGATGGCGCCCGGCGGCGCCCATCTGCAGGTGAACTACCGCCTCGACGACGATGGCAGCCTGGTCATCAATCACAATGCCATGGCCACGTTGCCCGCCACGCTCGAGGCGAGGCGGCAGCCGTGCTTCAATTTGAACGGCGGCACGGCCGACGTGGGCGACCATATGCTGCAGATCGATGCCGATTACTACGTGGAAGTCGATGCGGGCGGCCAGCCGGTCGGGGTGGCCACGGTGGGGGGCACGCCGTTCGATTTTCGCCAGCCGGCCGCCATTGGTCCGCGCCAGGGCTGGCCAGATACGCAGATCCGGCTGGTGGGCGGATTCGATCACTGTTATTTCGTGCGCGGCCATATGGCCGGCGGCCAGGGCGCATTGCGGGAAGTGGCGCGTGTGGTCGATCCCGGTTCCGGACGGCGGCTGCAGGTCTACACCACCGAAGCCGCCTTGCAGCTGTGTACCGGCAAGCTGCCGGTGGGGGCCCAGGGCTGGGGCTTTTGGCTGGAAGCCAACGCCCGCCCCGAATTGATCAGCGCAGCGTGGCCACAGGTGGTGCTGCACCCGGGGCAGGTGTACCGGCAAACCACGGTTTACCGGCTGTCGCTGCAAAACCAGTCGGCCTGATCAGGCGGGCGGCAAGCCCCGGTAGACAAATTGCCGGGCCCGCACCTCGCCCTTGCCGGCGCTGTAAATACCCACCTTCAGGCTGAGGAAGCCGCCGAACACGTTGTGGTGGAAGCCGGACATCTCCATTTGCCACGGGTGTTTGATCCACTGCTTGCCGTCGAACGAGTAATGGAACGTCACAATGTTGGCGCGGTTGGCGAGTTTCACGTGCACCGTGCCGGCCTGCACCTTGGTGCGCATCCAGCTTTGTTCTTCACTGGCGTGGTAGGTGTGCATTTGTCCGGCGCCAAAGCCGATGCCGCAATAGCCGCGCTGGTTGTAATACAGCACCAGGCCGCCTTGCGCCTCGCCGCTGATGTCGAGCACCACCGACGCTTCGTAATCGCGGTCGCCGACGATGCAGGTCAGTGGCGAGCAATCGGCCGGCGACGCGCCCTTGCCCTGGATGACCAGGCTGTTGCCGTCATAGCGCGCGCGCCGCATTTCATCCGGGCCCGGATCGAAGAAACTCCACTGGACACCGAACTTGTTGCTGGAAAAATCGTCGGACAGCGGCTGCCCGTTGGGGCTGGCGCGGCCGCCTTTCGGTTTCGGCAAGGCTTTCGACAAGGTGCCGCCTTTGGCGCGGAACCAGCCATCGCTGGTCCACTCGACGGGTTCCAGTAAGGTTTGGCGGCCCAGGGTGCGGAAGCCGTTTTCGTACGCGTGGTACACCATCCACCAGTCGCCGCCCGGACCTTCGATCACGGTGGCGTGGCCGCGCGACCACCAGGGTTCATCCGCGCTCTGGGTGCGGATGATCGGGTTGTGCGGACAATTTTCCCATGGCCCGTGGATCGAACGCGAGCGCGCCACCGTCACCATGTGGCTGGTCGGCGGGCCGGACGTGCCGCCCACCGCCGACACCAGGTAAAACCACTGGCCGCGGCGAAACAGCTTGGGGCCCTCGGGCGCAAACATTTCCACCACCCAGTGTTCCGGATAGCGCCATGGTTCGTACACCTGTTCCAGCGGTCCGGCGGTCGACAGGCCATCGTCGGACAGTGCGATCCGGCGCACGCCGTTGAAGAACAGGTAGCGCTTGCCGTCTTCGCCGACCGCGTGGCCGGGATCGATGCAGCCGGCGATTTTCAGGTCGATTGGGTCGCTCCACGGTCCCTCGATACGGTCGGCGTGGATCACGAAGATCCCGCTTTCATTGTTCGGGTTGGCGGGGATGTAGAGGTAATAGCGGCCGTTGTGCTTGACCAGGTCCATGGCCCACACCGAACCGAGCGGCTTGGTCAGCGCGGCGCACACCGGCGCCCAGTTGACCAGGTCGCGCGAATGCCAGATGACGGCGCCGGGATACGAGAAAAACGACGAAAACGTCATGTAGTAATCGTCGCCATCCTTCAGGATGGTCGGGTCCGGGTGGTCGCCGGAAAGGATGGGATTGATGAAGGTGCCGTTGCCGAGATCGGCTTTGCGCTGGCCTTCGATGCCGTAGGCGGGTTTGGGCGGCAGCGCGGGCGCCGCGGCGGATTTGGCGGCGGCCGGCAGCGGTGCGGCCGCGGCGCCGGCGCCGGCCAGCGCGAGCTTCAGCAAGCCGCGCCGGCTGGAAGAACGTGATGAGGGAGTGTGGGTCATGAGAATATGGTCAGTGAAACCGTAGGGCGGTTTTGCCGAGGGCAAAGCCGCCATGCATGCACGCCATGTCAGCCCGGGCTGGTGGCGGTGCGGGCATGGCGGTTTGGCGCTTTGCGCCAAACCGCTCTACGGGGGGGATGATGGCGTCTTAACCTAGAATAGGGCTGTTATTTGCCAGCGATTTTCAAGATGCCCGGCGCCTTGCGCGACAAGTCATTGTCACCACTGACCGTCAGGCGTCCCGTGCTGTCGTTCCACTGCAGCCGCACCTGATTACCCTTGTCTTTCTGGTAGTCGTACGACACGCCATCGTCGTCATACAGCGCGAAGGCGCCATCCTTGCCCGGATACACCTTGATTTCGGCAATTGCCTGCCTGGTCGCGGTCGACTGGATTTCCGCGCCGATCGGCACGATGGAGCCGGCCTTGACGAAGACGGGAATCTGGTCGATCGGCGCCGCCACCTTGACCCAGCGGCCGCCCGCCAGCTTTTCATTGGTCCAGAAGTTGTACCAGTCGCTGCCGGCCGGCAGGTAGACGTCCTTGGCGGTCTGGCCCTGCTCGGTCACGGGGGCGACCAGGAAGGCCGGGCCGAACATGTATTGCGTGCCGAGATTGGCGACGTTCGGATCGTGCGGGAAATCCATCCACAACGGCCGCATGAAGGGTGCGCCGGTATCCCAGGTGGCCTTGGCCTGACTGTAGATATACGGAATCAGCTGGTAGCGCAGGCGGTTGTAGCTGGCCAGGATCGGCTCGGCCTGCTTGCCGAACGACCAGATATCCGCGTGCTTGCGGTCGCCGTGCACGCGCAAGGTCGGCAGGAACGTGCCGTACTGGAACCAGCGGGTAAACAATTCCGGATAATCGTGGTTCTTGCCCACGGTTTCCTCGGCGCCGGCCGGGTCCAGCAATGGCTGTTTGGTGGCCTTGGTACTTTGCGGCAGCCATTGCCAGCCGCCGATGTCGTTGCCCCAGTACGCGATGCCGGATGCCGTCATGTTCAGGCCGGTTGGCACCTGGCGCGCCAGCGCTTCCCACGAGGGGTGGATGTCGGACGACCAGAACAGGGCGCCGCTGCGCTGCGAACCCAGGTAGGCGGCGCGCGACAGGACCATGGCGCGCTTGTTTGGTTTCCATGCGCGCATCTGGTCGGAAAAACCTTCGACATGCAGCAGCGGGAACAGGTTGCGGTAGCGGTCGCCGGAACCGATCGAATAGAAGAATCCGTCCGGCACCAGGTCCGGTTCGGTTTCGTCGAGCCATGGATAATCGAAGCCGTGCGACAGGATGTTGTCGCGCGCGTGCTCGAAGTACCACTTGCGCGCGGCCGGGTTGGTGGCGTCGATCAGCGCGCCGGTGCGGTCGGAGCGGAATGGCAAGCCATCGACGGTCTTGCCATCCTTGTCCTTGAGGAAGTAGCCCTTGGCGTCGAGTTCATTGAAATAGCGGCCCGAGGTTTCATAGCGCGGCCAGATCGAAATGATCGATTGCATGCCCATGTCATGCAACTCCTTGTTCATGCCGGACGGGTCCGGGAACTGGGCCGGATCGATGTCCATCTGGCCCATGCGGGTCCAGTAGAACCAGTCGACCACCATGATGTCGAGCGGGTATTTCTTTTCGCGGTAAGTCTTGGCCACGCGCAGCACTTCCTGCTGGCTTTCATAGCGGGCCTTGGACTGGATCAGGCCGAAGGCGGCCTTGGGCGGGATCGGTGTCTTGCCGGTCACGCGCGCATAGCCGGAGTAAATTTCTTCCGGCGTGCCGCCGGTGATGATGAAGAAGCTGACACGTTCGCCGACATTGGACTGGAACGCGGTGCGCCCGTTGACGCCGGCGATGAAACGCGTGGCCGACGGGTTGTCCCAGACGATGCCATAGCCCTTGGACGACACCATGAACGGCACGCACACCGATTCGCCGGCCGGCGCGTCGTACCAGTGCTTGCAATCGATCACGCGGCCGCGCAAATCCAGCGGCCCGGTCGATTCCTGATTCTGGCCCATGCCATAGTAATGCTCATCCGCCGGCGCGCTGAACGAGGCGCCGGCCTGGTAGGTTTTTTCACCGTTGACGGTTTGCGGCGACATTTCCCAGCCGGTCATGTCGAGCAGGGTCTCGCCCCTGGCGTTTTTCACCCGCAGCGCGACCGGCGCCAGTTGCGGCGCGAAGTATTTTTCGCCCATGGACGGCACGCGCGGCTGCGGCGCCGGGTCGACGTGCAGGCTGAGGGCGGGCGACGTGAAGGTGTCGCCATCCTTGCCGGCGGTGTGGCGGAACGCGGCATTGTCGGCGCCACTGGCCAGGATGCCGTAACCGGCCGCTTTCAACGCTTCGGCCTTGTCGGCGGCAATCGTCACGTGCACCACGTTCGGCCCATAGGCTTCCACCGTCACCCATGCGCCATTGCGGTCGAGCGTGGTGATGGGCGCGGCATGGGCCTGGGCGGCGGCGCCCAGCGCGATCATGGAAATTGAAACGGCCAATGCCTTGCGCCGGAAATGCACTTTCATTGTTGCTCCTGGTGTCGTGTGGTTATGCTGGCTTGTCCGCCATGCGTCATTGCGGAATGTGTCACTGCGGGATCAGCTTGCGGTCGCGCAGCCATTCCTCGGTGCGGCCGGTCCAGTTCGATGCCGAACCGTTGCCACGGCGCAGCGCCATGCCATGGCCGCCATGTTCGTAAATCATCATTTCGGCCGGCACGCGGGCGCGGGTCAAGGCCTGGTAGTACAGGATGCTGTTTTCCGGCGGCACCAGGCCGTCGTCTTGCGAATGGATCAGCAAGGTGGGGGGCGTTGCCGTTGTCACCTGCTTTTCCACCGACATCAGTTCCGCCAGTGCCGGCGCCGGGGCCTTGCCCAGCAGCGATTCGCGCGACCCCACGTGGGTGGCGGGCGAGGTCATGGAAATCACCGGATACATCAGGATCGCGAAGTCCGGGCGCGCGCTGACCGCATCGAGCGTATCGCCGCCCTTGCCGGACGGGTGGCCGTACAGGGTCGAGGCGCTGGCCGCCAGGTGGCCGCCGGCCGAGCTGCCCATGACGCCGATGCGGTCCGGCGCCACGCCATATTTGTCCGCCTGCGAACGCACCAGGCGGATGGCGCGCAGCACGTCCTGCAACGGCGCCGGGTGGCCATGGTCGGACAGCCGGTATTTCAAGACAAAGGCGGTGACGCCAAGGCCCGACAGCCATTGCGCATACTGGTGGCCTTCGCGCGTGTAGGACAGGAAGGAATACCCGCCGCCCGGGCAAATGATGACCGCAGTGTTGGATGCGCGGTCGGGGGCGGCGGGGTAGACCGCCAGCGTGGGCTGGCTGACGTTACTGATGCGTTCGCCGTCAACCCGTTCCGGTCCGGCCTGTGGCCGCGCATTCGGGGCCCCGTTGGGCCACAGCGCCACAATGGTGCCTTGCGCCAGCGCGCCGCCCGTGGCCAGCAACAGCAGGGCCAAAATCCATGATCGCATGTATCGTCTCCTTATAGGTAAAAACCGACTGTTCTTGTGCCTCGCATCTTACCGGCTCACCCCGGTGCGGCCATTACGAAAATCACCGAGGCCATGAACAATTTACCGTAAGCATTCCCGGTCCGGTTCCCGTCCGCTCCCCTCGATCAGTTGGCTGATTTTTTAGGCGGGTTACGAATTTTCACAATTGCCCTGTGTTGCCCGCGCGGGCATCATGCTCTGATGAAAACTCCGAAAACCGTCGGCCACCTGCTGGCCACCCTGTGCGCGCTGGCACTGGCCTCCGCCCACCCCCTCGCGCATGCCGATGCGCCCATGCCGCGCCTGGCGCAGAACGACGGCCATCACGCGCTGATGGTCGATGGCAAGCCATTTACCATCCTGGGCGTGCAGGCGCACAATTCCAGCAACTATCCGGACGCGCTGGAGCAGGTGTGGGCCGCCGTCAAGGATGCCCACGCGAATACACTGGAAATCCCGGTCGCGTGGGAACAGATCGAGCCGGTCGAAGGCAAGTTTGACTTCAGCTATGTCGACACGCTGGTGGCGCAGGCGCGCCGGCACAAGGTGCGCCTGGTGCTGCTGTGGTTCGGCACCTGGAAGAACACCAGCCCCCAATACACGCCGGAATGGGTCAAGTTCGACAACCAGCGCTTCCCGCGCATGGTCGGCAAGAATGGCAAGGACAGCTATTGCCTGTCGCCGCTGGGCGAGCAGACGTTAAAGGCCGACACCAGGGCGTTTACCGCGCTGATGGCGCACGTGAAGAAAATCGATGCGGCGCACCGCACCGTGATCATGATGCAGGTGGAAAACGAGGTCGGCACCTACGGCACCGTGCGCGATTTCAGCCCCCGGAGCGAGGCGGCGTTCCGCCAGCCGGTGCCGGCGGCGGTCCTGGCGCGCAAGAAGCCGCCAGTGGCCGGCGCCGCCGGCGGCAGCTGGTCCGAGGTCTATGGCCCGTATGCGGATGAATATTTCCACGCCTATGCGATTGCCAGCTACATTGAAACCATCGCCAAGGCGGGGCGCGCGGTGTACGACTTGCCGATGTACGTGAACAATGCGCTGCGCGACCCGCTGGAACCGATGGCGCCGTGGAAAGGCAATTTCGCCAGCGGCGGCCCGACCTACGATGTGATCGATATTTACCAGGCGGCCGCGCCGCATATCGACATCTCCGCCCCCGACATCTACTCGCCGGAGTCGAACAAGGTGACGGCCCACCTCGACCGCTTCCAGCGCCGCGACAATGCGCTGTTCGTGCCGGAAATGGGCAACGCGGAAGGCTATGCGCGCTATGTGTACCAGATCCTCGGGCGCGGCGCGATCGGCGTGGCGCCGTTCGGGGTCGACTATTTTGACTACAGCAACTACCCGCTGGGTTCCAAGCGCACCGACAAGTCCATGGTCACGCCGTTCGGCAAGATCTACGAAGCGTTCCGTCCGATGGCGCAAATGTGGGCGGCCTGGGCGCTGGAAGGCCGTACCCACGGCGTGGCGGAAAGCGACGAGCGCACGCCGCAAACGCTGGCGCTGAAAAACTGGACCGTGACGGCCTCGTTCCGCGAGTGGCAATTCGGTAATGCGGGCGACGCGGCCAGCAAGAAGGATTTCCTGCATGACGCGCCGGTCCCGAGCGGCGGCGCGGCGCTGGCGCAGGTCGGCGACAACGAATTCATCGTGGTTGGCCAGCAGGTCCGCCTCAGCTTCAACGGCGCGGGCGCCAATGCCGGCAAGCCGTCCATGTACGCGCGTGTCGAGCAGGGGCATTTCGACGCGGCGGGCAAATGGGTCATGGAACGCAACTGGAATGGCGACCAGGTGGACTATGGCCTGAACCTGCCGGTCCGTCCGACCGTGCTGAAGGTGCGGCTCGGCACCTATTGATTCCCCAATATGACGCAACACATCAAGGATAAAAAATGCACATGAAACCCATGACGGCGGCGGTCTGGCTGGCGCTGGCCGCGTCCGGCCAGGCCGTTGCCGGCACCTTCGAGCAAACCGCCTCCGGCGTCGTCGTCAAGCCCGACCAGGGCCCGGCGCGCGAAATCCGCCTCGAAGTCATGAACGACAACATCATCCACGTCGTCAAGACCGGCCAGGCGGGCAAGCAGTTGACGCCATCGCTGATGACCGTGGCCACGCCCTGCGGCAGTTGCCGGTTCACGGTGGCGGCAAGCGGCGCCAAGTCGGTGACCCTGAAGGCGGGCAAGATTTCCGCCACCGTGGCGCTGGCGAACGGCGCGGTGCAATTTGCCGATGCGACGGGCAAGGTATTCCTGCGCCAGGCGGCGGAAAGCATCACACCGGTGACCATCGGCGGCAAGCCGTTCAACGCCATCACGCAAGGCTTCAACCACGGCACCAGGGATGCCTATTACGGCCTGGGCCAGCACCAGAACGGGCAAATGAACTTGAACGGCGAAGACGTGCTGCTGGCGCAGCACAACATGGACGTCGCCGTGCCCTTCGTCGTGTCGGACAAGAATTATGGCCTGTTGTGGGACAACAATGCGATTTCCCGCTTCGGCAATCCGAAACCGTATGGCCCGATGGGGCGCGACCTGACGCTGGTGGACGACGAGGGCAAGCCGGGCGGCTTGACGGCCCGTTACTATGTCGGCGGCAAGCTGGTGTGCACGCGCCATGAAAAAGACATCGCGTACCAGTTCCTCAAGGATGTGGCGGAAAACTGGCCGAAGGAAGTCGGCAACCTGAAACAGTTGAAGGATGTGAAGGTGGTGTGGGATGCCACGCTGACCAGCGACAAACCCGGCGTGCACAAGATGCAGCTGTATGCGTCCGACTACGCCACCTTGACCATCGATGGCAAGCAGGTGCTCGATGTGTGGCGCCAGGACTGGAATCCGTGGTACCACAATTTCGAGATCGACTTCAGCAAGAACAAGCCGGTCAAGCTGCACCTGGAATGGAAACCGGGCGGCGGCATGGTGGCCATCACCCACAGCGATCCGTTGCCGGCGGCCGAGCGCCATTCGCTGACGATGTCGTCTGAAATCGCGGAAGCCATCAATTACCACGTGATCAGCGGCACCAGCATCGACAACGTGATTGCCGGCTACCGCCACCTGACCGGCCAGGCGCCGATGATGCCGAAGTGGACCTATGGCTTCTGGCAATCGCGCCAGCGCTATGAAACCCAGGAGCAATTGCTGGACGTGGTGCGCGAATACCGCAAGCAGGGCTGGCCGCTGGACGCGATCGTGCAGGACTGGTTCTACTGGCCGGAAAACGGCTGGGGCACGCATGATTTCGACAAGGCGCGTTTCCCGGATCCCAAGGCCATGGTGGACGAAGTCCACAAGAACAATGCGCGCGTGATGCTGTCGATCTGGGGCAAGTTCTACGCCGACACCGGCAACTACAAGGAGTTCGCGGCCAAGGGCCACATGTGGACCAAGAATGTGGAAGACGGCGCGCTGGACTGGGTCGGCCCCGGCTACAAGAACAGCCATTACGATCCGTACACGCAGGAAGCGCGCGACATCTACTATCGCCAGCTGAAAACCAAGCTGGTCGACCTGGGCTTCGACGCGTGGTGGATGGATAACAGTGAAGCCGACGTGCTGTCCAACTCGCGCCTGGAAGACTTCAAGAAATTGATCGGACCGACCGTCTACGGCGCCGGCGAAATTACCTTCAATCCGTACAGCCTGATGCACACCAAGGCCATGATCGACGGCTTGCGCCGCGACCAGCCGGACCAGCGCCAGTTCATCCTGTCGCGCTCGGGCTTTGCCGGCATCCAGCGCAATGCCGTCGCGGTATGGAGCGGCGATACGGTGGCGCGCTGGAACAACCTGTACGACCAGATTTCCGCCGGCGTCAACTTCTCGATGTCGGGCATCCCGAACTGGACGCACGATATCGGCGGCTACGCGCAGGAAACCCGCTTCCAGAGCGGCGACATCGGCACGGCCCAGGAAAACCGCGATACCGGCCCGCGCCAGATCAAGCCGGAGGATTTGAAGGAATGGCAGGAACTGAACTTGCGTTGGTTCCAGTTCGGCGCGTTCAGCCCGCTGTTCCGTTCGCACGGCGAAGTGGTCAAGCGTGAAATCCACGTGATCGCGCCGGAAGGGTCGGAAATGCGCGACTCGATGGTCTGGTACGACAAGCTGCGCTACCGCCTGATGCCGTACATCTACGCCACCGCATCGGACACGCACCACAATTCCGGCACCATCATGCGTGGCCTGGTGATGGATTTCCCGCAAGACGACAAGGTCAAGGATATCCGCGACCAGTACCTGTTCGGCCACAACCTGATGGTGGCGCCGGTCCACGTGTATGGCGCGCGCGAACGCAAGGTGTACATGCCGAAGGGCGTGTCGTGGTATGACTTCGACACCGGCGAAGTCCATCAAGGCGGCGCCACCGTCACGGTCAAGGCGCCGTATGGCCGCATTCCCGTGCTGGTCAAGGCCGGCGCGATCGTGCCAATGGGGCCGGTGACGCAATACGTCGATGAAAAACCCGATGCGCCGCTCACGCTCCATGTCTACACCGGCGCCGACGGCAGCTTCAGCCTGTATGAAGACGACGGCGTGACGAACGCATACACCCGCGGCGAATTCTCGCGCATCCCGCTGAGCTACAACGACAAGACCGGCGTGGTCACCATCGGCGCACGCGCGGGCTCCTACAAAGGCATGGTGGACAAGCGCGAATTCCGCATCCGCTTCATCAAGCCCGGCGTGTCGACTTCGGGCGGGTTCGATACGGCGGACAAGGTGGTCCACTACGAAGGCAAGGCGGTAACCGTAAGGAAGTAACGGTCGCACCGTAGGGCAGTTTCCGCCAAGGCGGCAGCCGCCATGCGTGCCTGGCCGCCGGCCGATGCCATACCGGCGAAGCTGGCAAGGCGGCTTCCGCCCAGGCGGCTTCCGCCCTACGAATGTATCGACTTCAACGGGATAAGGAATTGATGGCAGCCGACACATACACCAGCGGCGCGTTCCAGTTGATCGCCACTTCATTGCTGGCGTAGCTGCACACGTGGTCCAGGTACGAGAGCGCGGGCAGGGGGGAAGGGTAGGTTTTGCAGTTCTTGAGGTCTTCCTGGCCCGGGTTCGGGCCGCCGACCAGCCAGCCCGGCACCGGGTCGGCAATGCCATCCGCTTCCGACGGGCGGTGGTGCGGGTGCATGGCCGGGTGTGCGCCAAAGCCGGTGACGAACGAATAACCGGTGGCGTTGCGGCCCAGCACATAGTCCAGCGCCGATTGTGCCGCCCGCAGGTAGCCGGGTTGCTGCTGGCGGCCGAGCTGGTAGGCTTGCAGCAGCACCATGGCCTGGTTCAGCAGTACGGCGTTGCTGCCCCAGACCATGTCGGTCTTTTGCAGAGGCACGCGGTAGGGCGAGTGCGACCAGGTGGTGCGCAACTGGTCGGCCAGCGACGTGATGCGGCGCGTGATCAGGGCCTTGTCGGCGATGGGTGTCAGGCGCGGTAAGTGGTGGGCAAGCGAGATCCACGCCAGGCCGCCCACGTTGCCCCATGACGGCACGCCGGCCGGCAATTGCCTGGGGCGCATCGCCTGGTAATAACTGTCCTGGCCGGTCGTGATGTATAACTCGGCGGCGGCCCATGCGAATTCGTCGGCCATCTTGTCGTCGGCATAGTCGCCCGTCACGATGTCGGCGGGTTGCCGGTAAATCTGGTCGGGGTGCGCCTGGGCCCAGCCCCATGCGGCTTCGGCGGCTTGCCGCATGCGGGCCGACAGGCCGGGGCGTTGCTGTTCGAACGGCGCCATCACGCGGCTGGCCACCGCCATCACGGCGGCAAAGTCCAGCGCGGCGGCCGTGCTTTTTTGCACCACATAGCGCGTCGAACGGGGCTGGTCCGGCATCACCATGCCGTCAAAACCCTTGTCGGTCAGCTTGTGGTAGACGCCGCCATCGTGCGGGTCTTGCATGGCCAGCATCCAGTCCAGGTTCCACAGCGCTTCATTCACGATGTCGGGCAAGCCATTGCCGGATTCCGGCAGCCTGCTGTCCTGCGCGTTGAAGTATTGCGGGAAGTGTTCCCATGCGGCCAGCAGCGTATACGTGCTGATGCCGGAATTGACGATGTATTTGTTGTAGTCGCCCGCGTCATACCAGCCTTTGGGCGCGGCAATCACGGCGCCTTCGGGTCGCCCGGCCGAGGCGGCCGAAGCGTGCACCAGCACTTCGGTGTCCGGGTGGCCGGCCGCGCGCGCATAAATGCCGGCATGTTGCGGCAGCAGCGCTGTGCCGGCGCGGTTGTAGTAATACGCCCGCAAGGCGGCAATGTTCAAGGCGCGGTAGATGTCGCCCCGGATCTCGAATGGCGGCGAATCCGGCAGGCCGGCGACGCGGACGCGGTACTGGCCGGGCGCCGTGAGCGCGGAAAAATCCGCCACCCGCACGGTTTCGCCGGAAAGTGCCCACGGCGCGGGCGCCCCCAGCCTGGCGTTCAGCACGGTCTTGCCCGTATGGGCATCGACCACGGCGAAGCCGGCGGCCTGCCCGGCATGCACCACGGCCGGCACCACGGCGAGTTTTTGCGCGGCCGGCAGGAAGCCGACCTGGTTGATCTTGATCGCGGCATTGTCCGCCATCGCCGGCGCGCAGGCCGCGCCCAGCAGGGCGGCCAGGGGCAGCAGGCGGCGCCTGATCGCGGGGTGCCGGCCGGGCTTCATGCGGCATGCTCCACGGTGGCGCCATGCCCGTTGTCATCCTTGCCTTCGGCGTGATGGAACGGGGCGAACCAGCATGCCAGGAACGATGGAATCGTGGCCACCATGACGAACACGAAGTAATTGATATACCCCATGGCTTCCTGCAGGTAGCCGCTGAGCGTCCCGGTCACCATCGCGCACAGGCCCATCAGGCCGGTGCCGAACGCATAGTGCGTGGTGGTGTATTTGCCCGGCGCCAGTTGCTGCATCAGGTAAATCATGAAGCCGACCGAGCCGAAGCCGAAGAAGAATTTCTCAATCACCACGCCGGCGCCGATGGCCAGCAGGCTGTCGGGCAGGTAAATGCTCATGGCCAGGAACGTGGCGTTGGGGATGTTGACCGCGCAGCACAGCAGGAACAGGGTCGATTTCAGGCCGCGCCTGGCGACGAACAAGCCGCCCAGCAGGGAGCCCAGCAGCACGGCCGCCAGGCCATAGGTGCCGTAAATAATACCCAGCAATTCATTCGACAGGCCGAGGCCGCCCTTGTCGGCCGCATCGACCATGAAGAACGGGCCGATCTTTTCCAGGAAACCAATGCTGAGGCGGAACAGGAAGGCAAACGCCACCATGCGCCAGACGCCGCGCTTCTGGAAGAAAGTGACGAACGAGTCGGCCAGGATGTGCCAGGCCCCGGCCACGCTGGTGGGCGTGTTGGCCGCGCGCGCGCCGTCGGGCATGAAGCGCGCGTGCCACGCCGCCATCAGCAAGGTCAGCGCGGCGACAATGAAGAACACGATGCGCCACGCATCCATCCATTCCGGCCCGAACACCTTGGCGTCGTGGTGGAACCAGTCGGTGTGCAGGCGGCCGGTCAGGTAGACCAGGAAACCGGAAGCGACGATCGGGCCGATATTCCAGGACAGGCTTTGGATGCCGCAATACAGCGACTGGCGGCGCGCATCGAGCGACGTCACGTAGACGCCGTCGCAGGCGATGTCCTGGGTCGCGCCGATGAACGACATCAGCCACAGGAGCGGCATCAGCACCACCACGAAGCCGGGCAGCGCCATGGCCATGCCGGCGCCGGCGAATCCCAGGGCGATCAGCACCTGGGCGCACAGCACGAAGAATTTCTTGGTGCGGTACATTTCGACGAACGGCGCGAACAGCGGCTTGATGGTGTAGGCCAGGATCAGCATGCTGGAATAGCTGGCCGCGGTGCCGTTGTCCATGCCCAGGTTCTTGAACATGATCGCGGTCACGCTGGTGAGCATGATGTAGCCCAGCGCCATGGTGAAGTACCCGGTCGGTACCCACAGCAGCGGCGAGGCGGTTGGGCGGGAAGGCGGCATCGGTGTCTCCGTGATGGATCTTGTTATGGTGTGGTTCAGGCCAGGGCTGTGGCGGGCTGGCTTGCCAGGTGTTCGTCCAGCAGTGCGGCGGCGCCGCCCAGGGCGGGGTAGGGCGCGGTAATCACCAAGGTCGGTATGTTCGCATTGTAGGCGGAGAAGCGGCCCTTGTGCTCGAATCGCTGGCGGAATGCCGAGCGGGCGAAGAAGTCGCCCAGGCGCGGCACCACGCCGCCGCCGATGTAGATGCCGCCCTGGGCGCACAGCGTGACCGCGACGTTGGCGGCGACCGTGCCCAGCATGGCGCAGAAGCAGTCCAGCGTTTCGCGGCACAGCGGGTCGGTATCGGACAGCGCGCGCGACACGATGGTGGCGGTGTCGAGCGACGGCGCGCTGGCATGGCGCCAGTCGGCCAGCGCCGCGTGGATCAGCGGGATGCCGGGTCCGGACACCAGCCGCTCGGCCGACACGTGCTCGTAATGCCGCCAGCAGAATTTCAGCACCGCCATTTCACGCGCATCGGATGGTGAAAAGGCAACGTGGCCGCCTTCGCTTTGCAAGGTATGCCAGCGGCCATCGACACGGTTGACGCCGGCGACGCCCAGCCCGGTGCCGGCGCCGACCACGCCGATCATGGCGCCGGTTTGCGCCTTGCCGCCGCCCACTGCTTGCAGCTGCTCCGGTCCCAGTTCGGGCACGGCGCGCGCCAGCGCGGCAAAGTCGTTGACCAGCAGCAGGGTATCGAGGCCCAGCGCATCGCGCGTGGCCGAGACGGAAAATTCCCAGTCGTGGTTGGTCATGCGCACCCGGTCGCTGCCGACCGGGTTGGCAATGGCGATCGCCGCATGCGCGACGTGCGCGCCGGCCTGGCCCAGATAAGCGCGGATCGCATCGCCCAAGCGCGGGTAGGCGGCGCAGGCCAGCGTGGCGACCTGTTCCAGCCGGCCGGGCGCGGTTTCCAGCGCGAAGCGGGCATTGGTGCCGCCGATATCGGCCACCAGGCGGGGACCGTCGCGATAGAGTGCGCGGTTCATTGCGGACCCCGCATGCGGGCGATGAATTCACGGTACCACAGCGCGCTGTCCTTCAGGGTGCGCTGCTGGGTCGCGTAATCGACATGGACGATGCCAAAGCGCTTGGCGTAGCCGGAATTCCATTCGAAATTGTCCATCAGGCTCCACAGGAAGTAGCCGCGCACGTCGACGCCCGCGGCCATGGCGGCCGACAGGGCTTCCAGGTGGTCGCGCACGTAGGCGATGCGGGCATGGTCGGGCACCGCCCCGGTGACCAGCTGGTCCGGGTTGGCCATGCCGTTTTCCGTGATGTAGACCGGCGGCAGGTCGTATTCGGCATTCAAGGCCAGCAACAGTTCAGTCAGCCCTTCCGGATAGATTTCCCAGCCCATATCCGTGAAGCCGCGCCCGCCCTTCGGTGGCGGCGGCGACGCTTCGGCGCTGGTGACGGCGCGGGTGTAATAGTTCACGCCGAGGAAATCCATCTTTTGCGCGATGATGTCGAAGTCGCCGGCCTGCACCTTCGGCCCATTGGCGCCATGCGCGCGCAGCGCCAGTTCCGGATAGCAGCGCTTGAACAGCGGGTCCATATACCATTGCACCGACTTCGCATATTCGAGCTCGGCCAGCTCCTTGTCTTGCGCGCTGTCGCTGGCCGGATGGGCCGGCCACTGGTTCAGCACGATGCCGAGCCGGGCGGCGGGGCTGGCGGCGCGCATGGCGCTCAACGCCAGGCCATGCGACAGCAGCAGGTGGTGCGACACTTGCACGGCGGTGGCCGCATCGGCAATGCCGGGCGCGAATTGCGCGTTGCCATGGCCAAGGTTGGCGGTGCACCAGGGTTCGTTGTGGGTGGCAATGGTGGCGACGCGGCCGCCGAAGCGGCGCGCCACCTCGGCCGCATAGTCGGCGAAGCGGTACGCCGTATCGCGCGCATTCCAGCCGCCCGTGTCTTGCAGCGCCTGCGGCAAATCCCAGTGGTACAGCGTCAGGTGCGGCGACACGCCCTTGGCCTGCAGGGCGTCGAGCAGGCGCTCGTAAAAATCAAAGCCCTTCTGGTTCCAGGCCCCTTTGCCTTCCGGCTGCACCCGCGCCCAGGCCATCGAGAACCGGTAGGCGTCCACATTGAGCGACGCGATCAGGTCGACGTCGTCGCGGTAGCGGTGATAGTGGTCGCAGGCGACGTCGCCATTGGTGCCGTCGATAATGCGCCCGGGGGTGTGGCTGAACGTGTCCCAGATCGACGGCCCTTTGCCGTCTTCGGCCCAGGCGCCTTCGATCTGGAAAGCGCTGGTGGCGACACCCCAGGTAAAGCCTGGGGGAAATTGCAGGTGTTGGTCCATTGCTACTCTTGGTTCGTATCGGTTTGAGGGTTTTGAAATCGATTTCATCGTAGCCGGGAAATTTTATCAATGTCAAATGAAACTTCGGGGTTGGGTAATTTCGTTATGTGCGCTGGTTGTTTTGGTAGGCTGACGACGCGCGGGAGGGGGCGTTGGGGGCTGTCATCGGCAAGGCCTGAAGTGGGAGAGTGAGAAACCGGTTTCATGCTATACTGCGGCCATGAAAAAAGCAGACAGCAATTCCGGTTCGACGACAGTCTACGAAGTGGCGCGGGTTGCCGGTGTGTCGGTCGCGACCGTGTCGCGCTACCTGAATGGCACCGCCAAGGTCTCGGACGACAAGCGCAAGGTGATTGAAAGCGTCATCGACAAGCTCAATTACAAGCCCAACATGCTGGCGCAGAGCCTCAAGATGGGCAGTTCGCGCACCATTGGCATTCTGACGCAATCGCTGGTGAGCGATTATTTCAACGAAGCGATGAGCGGCATCGACCAGACCATGAAGGCGGCCGGCTACGCGCCGCTGATCGTGTCGGGACACTGGCATGCCAGTGACGAGGCCGAACGCGTCGAACTGCTGATCGCGCGCCGCGTCGATGGGCTGGTGATTTTGACCGGCAAGCTCACCGACGAGCAGATCCTGGATTTTTCCGAGCGGGTGCCAATCATCGCCTTTGGCCGCGAGTTGAGCGCGAAGAATGCGTTCGGCTTTTGCCTCGACAATTACAAGGCCGCGTGCGAAGCGGTCGAATACCTGATCATGCAGGGGCACCGGGCGATTGCCTTTATCGCCGGCCCCGAGCAGGCCGATGCGCGGGCCCGCCTGGACGGCTACCGCGACACGCTGGCGCGGCACGGCATCGAAGTCAACCCGGGCCTGGTGGTCCCGGGCGATTTCCAGGAATTGGGCGGGGTGCTGGCGGTGAACCAGTTGCTGGAATCGGGCCAGCGCTTTTCCGCGATTTTCGCCGCCAACGACCTGACCGCCTACGGTGCGCGGCTGGCGCTCTACCGCCGCAATATCCGGGTGCCGGAAGACATTTCCATCATCGGCTTTGACGACCTGCACAGCTCGATGTACACCACGCCGCCATTGACCACGGTGCGCCAGCCGCTGCTGGAAGTGGGGCAGCGCATCGGCGAGGCCATGCTCAAGCTGATCGACCGCCAAAAGGTCCGCTTCGAAGTGCCGCCGCTTTCGCTGGTGGTGCGGGAATCGGTGCGGCGGATTTAGGTATCGCGCTCAGTCTTCCTTCGGCGCATTCGTCCGCATTTCTTGCTGGAAGGTGCCGATCGTATTCAGAGGGTAATAATCCGTCACACAACAGCGCCTTCTGATATTGTTGGCATGAAATGCATTTTGATATTGCTGTTATCAAAGTGCTCTGTCAATTCGTTGTGGCGTTTGGAACACAATTCCGAATACTCGTTTTCGTCTATAAACGAGACTAAAACGGAAAGGGTATCTATTATCCAAAATATGGTAAGTAGTCCGAGGAAATATAATGCCCTTCCGACGCTTGAGAAAGCAAACTCCCAAAGTGCTGAATGGCGTTTTATATGATCAAAACTGTTGTTCTCCCGGACTCCATGCAGAGCCTTGTTTTTAAGCGTTATTAAGGTGTCCCGGTTCTCGGTCTTTTTAAGGTTGGTAATTTTTAATTTATCAAGGCGATCGGCTGCGGCATTGAGCTCCGCTTGAATTTCCTTATATTTTGGATTTTCCCGCCCTGCCATGTTGGGTTTTCCGCTTACTCCTTTTCCCATTCGTTCATCACTCAATTGCTTTTGCAGGGTTGTGATTTGGCTCTGCGCCTGCTGAATGTCCTTATACCAGTCCTGGCTTTCAATTTGCTTAATCTGTGTGTCGTAGTTTTCGGAGATTTCTGCAATTTGAGCGTCATTTTTCTCCAAATGGGAATCTATTGACGATTTGAAGTAATAGTTCAAGGGGATTGAGGAAAATATATATCCGGTCGCAATGGCGGTAAATATCCGAAATATTTTCACATACTTGCCTCCTTTCGCGGAAACTATACTCATGTCAAGAATGAAGATCGTCGCCGCGACCATGGCAATAGGAAGCGCGGCAATATAATAGTCAATATTGCTAATCGTTTCCCTTGAGGTTGCAACGAAAATCAGCATGCCCACGGCGGCCCAAATCGTCGGTATGATGACTGAAGCAGACTTAATGTATCGAAATGCCTTGCCTCGCGCGGATAACTGAGCAAAGCAATAGATGTCTGTTCCGATCAAAATCAACGGAGCTCTCAAGGCGCTGTTTCCCCAGCAGTAAGAGCCTGGGAATTCCAATCTATACTTGGCGTGGGTATGCCGCTGCTTGACATAGTCCCGAAAGAAATTCCATATCTTCTTTAGAGTTGGTTTTAAAATAAAGGCAAGAAATAGTGACGCAAGAAAAATTAGAAATATGCTGACCCAGATCCTGTGATGAGGAGGAACTGATTCATAGAGGTAATCAATCGATTTTTTGAGCGCATAGATAGCCGCCTCTATAAAATGCTTGTAACCTGGCGAGTTCGTGTCAGCCATTTTGGATATGGTTTTTCTGTTAGACCTGAGCGAGATGAATACTTCTCTGCCTACGAGGTTTTAATATAAATAAATGGTTACATTATAAAAGTATTTGTTGGTATATTAACTCTAGCACAGGATGATGCCGTTAAGCAAATATTCTTAAGAAAAGAATTTTGATGACAAAGACAATGGTTTATTTGTAGCATCATGCAAGTAATAAGGTCACGGCGGGGCGGCCGTGATGCCTCGCAGTCTTGATACCACAGACAGGTATGTCCAGGGCACGGACACTTGCCATATGAATGTCGTTGGCCCGCAGCGACATCGGCATTGACCGGTGGAGCCAATCCGGTGTCCGGACGAGCCATTGCGCTGTCTTGGAAATGTGAAATCTTTCCCTGTAGTTAAGATGTGCGTGCCTGTCACCCCAGGCGAAAGTGCGCAGCTTCTTTAACAATTACAACCATGAAGTTTCACTACCGGAGACATCCTATGCGTATCACGCAACTGTTACCCGCGATTGCCCTGCTGACCTTGGCAGCGCAGGCATCCGCCAGCACCCTGAATCAAAACGTATCCTGGACCATCGACCGTCCGGGCACCACCACCAATTACCGCGTGGTCGCCTATGGCGACTCGATCTACGCCGGTTACAACGGTTCCACCCTGAACGCCGCCAAATACTCGGCGCCGACGGTGGAGGCGGAATACCTGTCCGCGCTGTGGAATGCCGATATCGAAAGCGTGCGCCGCACCAAGTCCGGCGCGATCGCCTCGGACGTCTACAACAACAAGATCGTGGCTGAGCGCTCATATATGCAGGCCAGCAATACCCGCGTGGTGACCTTTGAAATGTGCGGCAACGACGGCTTGCAGGCCCGTACCGCGTATAAAAGCCAGAGCGGCACCTGCGATGACAGCGTGCTGACGGCGGCGGAAGCCAATTGCAAGACTTACGTGGCTGCCGCGATGGATTACATCAACGCCAACGCTTATGCCGGCGTCAAGCTGAAGGTTATTTCGAACCTGCACTATCCGGGCTATAACGCGGACAACGTGGCAAGCACGTGCAAGCACCCCAGCACCGGCGCCACTGTCAACATGCAGGACAAGTTCCTGCCGTCGCTGGCCCGCATCAACCACATGATGTGCGACATGGCGCGCCAGAAAGGCTTCAAGTGCGCGGACAGCTTCGCGCAATACATGGGCGCCGATTATGACGGCAACGGCGACGGCGTGGTCGATGCCGAAGCGCTGCGCTATGTCGATGGCGAGAGCCAGGCCAGCTACGTGACCCGCATCACGTCCACCCTGCGCTCCACGCTGCGCGACGCCAATGCGAAATTCGTGTCGTCCAGCAGCAGTTATGACTATATCCAGTCCGACGATACGCACCCGACCTACAACGGCACCACCGTGACGGCGGGCCTGTTTGGCGGCTCGACCGGCACCGGCGCACCGCGCTATACCTCGTTCACGTCGGGCAAAAATCCGATCTGGAACCAGTATGGCCATGAGCGCATGGGCTGGGCCGTGTCGACCTACAACGTGCCAACGCCGTAATCTACGGAGCACCGCAATATGGATCAGCGCTGGCGTCCCAGCCCCGGCTACCTGGCCGTCGCCCTGCTGCTGGCGGCAGGCGGTCTCGCGCTGCTGGCCTTCCTGTGGCTGACGTCCGCCCCGGAAGCGGGGACGGACGCGCCAGCGCCGCCGCCGGCCGCCAGTGCGGCCAGTGCGGCCATGCCGGCGCCGGTGAGCCAGCCGGCAATGGCGAATCCGCCACCGGCGGCGCGGCGCGCACCGGAAGGCGACGCCGACCCGACGCCGGATTTGCGCAGCTATGTGGCGCGCGGCGAAAAGCCGACCATGGCGGAAGTCATCACGCGCTTGCATGAGCGGGGCATCCACACCGGCCTCGGCGCCTTCAATCCCCCCGGCACCAGTCCGCCGCTGGTGGGATTGGCGGTGCCGGAAGACTTCCCGTTGCCGAAAGGCTTCGTGCGCCACCACCAGGCGACCGACGACGGCCAGCGCATCGAAGCGATCCTGATGTTCGCGCCGGATTACCAGCCGGTCGATGCGGCCGGGCGGCCCATCGCGTTACCCAAGGACCGGGTCGTGCCGCCGGAACTGGCGCCGCCGGGATTGCCGGTGCGGCGCATCACGATTCCCCCTCCAATTGACTCCGGCCGCTAAAGCGGCCATTGAACCGGCCGCATAGCTGGCCGCTTAGCCGACCATTAATCACCATGAAGCACATCCGTCCTATCCCGATGCGGGCCGCCGCCTGCATCGTTGCCAGCGCCGTGCTGGCCGCCCTGTATGTCCAGGGCGGCGCGAGCTGGGTGCTGGGTTTTGTTTTCCTCGCGCCGTGGCTGCACGCGCTCGAAGCGCACCAGAAAATGACCGCCACGCTGGCCAGCGCCTGGGCGATGTCGGTGGCGTACACCTTGGCGGTGTTCCCCTGGCTGGGCATGGCGCTGGGCCGCTATACCGGCATCGGCGACGTGGCCGGACTGGCCATCCTGCTGCTGGCCGCGCCGCTGTTCCAGCCACAGTTCCTGGCTTTTTCCCTGGTCCGCCACGTGACACTGCGCCGCCACGGGCCGCTGCTGGCGGCATTGGCCGCGGCCGGCGCATGGGTGGCAACCGAGCGTTTCGCGCCCCGCCTGCTGGGCGACACCATCGGCTATGGCCTGTATCCGTCGCCATGGCTGCGCCAGGGCGCCGCCGTCGGCGGCGGCGCCGGCCTGACCTTGCTGCTGCTGTTGTCGAACCAGGCGGTGGCGGCGGCCTGGGCACGGCGCAAGCAGGGCTGGCGCATTGCCGTGAAACCGCTGGCGTGGGCCGCGCTGGTCCCGCTGCTGCTGGCGGCGTATGGCATGGCGGCGCTGTCCGGCGAATCGGCTCCAGCGGCAGCGGCTCCGGCCGGCAAGCCGCTGCGCATGGGCCTGATCCAGGCCAACATGGCCGACTATGAACGCCAGCGCGAACAGCAGGGCGCCTACGCGGTGGTGCAAGAGGTATTGAAGCGCCACTTTGCCATGAGCTATGACGCGATCGAGCGCCAGCGCGCCGACGCCGTGCTGTGGTCGGAAACCGCGTATCCCACCACCTTTGGCCAGCCCAAGAGCGAGGCCGGGGCGGAATTCGACCGGGAAATCGTCGCCAACGTCAATGCGGCCCGCGTACCGTTTATTTTCGGCACTTACGACCGCGACCACGCGGGTGAATACAACGCCGCCGCGCTGGTGCCGCCGGACAGCGGCGCGCCGGTGTTTTACCGCAAGACCCGCTTGTTCCCGTTCACGGAATACGTGCCATCGTGGCTGGACAGCCCGGCCCTGCGCCGCCTGCTGCCATGGACCGGCAACTGGAAGCCCGGCAATGGCGCGCGCGTCCTGCCGCTGCGCCTGGCCGACGGCCGCGAAGTGCCGGTGCTGCCGCTGATTTGCCTCGATGACGTGGATACGCGGTTGGCGCTCGATGGGGCGCGGCTTGGCGCGCAAGTGATCGTCACCATGTCCAACGATTCGTGGTTCAGCGCCGACCGGCAAGGCGCCAGGCTGCACCAGACGGTCGCGGCGTTCCGCAGCATTGAAACCCGCTTGCCGCAATTCCGCGTCACCACCAATGGCTACAGCGCCGCGATTGACGCCAGCGGCGCGATCCTGGCCGGAACGCCGATGGGTGAAGCGGCGCTGGTGATCGCCGATTTGCCGGTGCGCCAGCCCGCGCCCACGTTGATGGTGCGCTGGGGCGACTGGGTGGGCGTCGGCACAGCCGGTTTCCTGCTGGTGCTGGCGCTGGCGGCGGCCATGCCCGCGCCGCGCGCGCAAGGCGCTGCCGGGTCTTCCCCATCCGCCGCCATGCGGTTCCCGGCGCGGGTGGCCATCCTGCCGCCCGCCGTCCGGGTGACGGCGGGACTGTTGCGGTCCGCCGCGCGGCTGGGCTTACTCGGCATGGGCGTGGCGCTGCTGCTCGATGAGTCCCTGCGCCTGAACACGCTGGCGCAAGTGCGCCTGTTTGGCGCGCTGTTCCTGTTGCCGGAAGTGGCCGCGTGGTGTCTGCTGCGCGCCTTTACCGCCCAGGCCACGATCGCCAACGGACGGCTGGTGCTGGCGCGCGGGACCTTGCGCACGGAACTGGCGCTGGGCGACATCGCGGCGGTGGCGCCGTGGCGCCTGCCGATCCCCGCCGCCGGCGTGGCATTGCGGCTGGCGCCGGGCCGGCCATGGCGTTATGGCCTGGTGGTGGACTGTCCCGCCGCCTTTGCCGCCGCGCTGGCGGCCGCCGGCGGTCCGGCGGTGGCGCAACGCCGCGACAAGGTGTGGCGGGTGCTGGACGTCTACGGCCAGGCCCGCACGGCGTTGCGGCGCTGGCGCCGGGACCATCCGCTGGTGAAGTTTGCCGTGCTGCCGCTGGCATTGGCGATTCCCGCGTTCCACCTGCACCAGCACATCGCGTTTGGCAGCGCGCTGGGCGAGTACTACACGTTTGGCTTGAAGGCTTACCTGAGCGCATTTGCCCTGTGGTGGGCGGCATGGACCATCGGCGTGGTGCTGTGCGCGGCGCTGTTGCGGACCGGGATCGAAGCGGCGGCCCTGCTGGCCGCGCTGCTGCGGCCCGCCCAGGCCGGCGGCATCCGGGGCGGTCTGGAACGGGCAGGGCACGCGGTGCTGTATGTGGGCTTGCCGGCCTGGCTGTTGCTGAATATTTACCGGGCCTAGCGCTTGTCGGCAACGTGATTTGCAGGCTTGCCGCCGTTGCGTGCGGAACGATGCTGCATGCGCTGGCGCTGGCGCACGCTAGGCGGCTTCCGCCAGGGCGGAAACCGCCCTACGGAATCGGCACCGGTGGCCGGGTTTTTACAGGGCCGTCTGGCGCATACCGTGACGATTTGAAGGGAACCTGCCGGATCGCGTCCGGCGCCCGCGCTCAATAACCCAGGCGCGCCTGCCCGCCTGTACCGCGCGCGGCGCCGTCAAGCCGGAACACATCGACCGCCTGCATCAGCACCGCCGCTTGCTGCTGCATGCTTTGCGCCGCGGCCGCCGCTTCTTCCACCAGCGCGGCATTTTGCTGGGTCACCGCGTCCATTTGCGCAATGGCCTGGTTGACTTGCGCAATGCCCGCGCTTTGTTCGTCGCTGGCGTTGCTGATTTCACTGACGATTTCCGTCACGCGGCCGACGCTGGCCACCACGTCATCCATCGTGCTGCCGGCCTGTTCCACCAGCTTGTTGCCGCTCTCCACCGTTGCCACCGAGGTCGTGATCAATTCCTTGATTTCTTTCGCCGCGCCGGCGCTGCGCTGCGCCAGTGACCGCACTTCGGACGCCACCACGGCAAAGCCGCGACCCTGTTCGCCGGCGCGCGCCGCTTCCACGGCGGCGTTCAACGCCAGGATATTGGTCTGGAACGCGATGCCATCGATGACGCCGATGATGTCGACGATCTTGCGCGACGAATCGTTGATCGAGGCCATGGTGTCGACCACTTGCGACACCACGGCGCCGCCTTTGCGCGCGACGTCCGATGCGGAGGCCGCCAGCGTGTTGGCCTGGCGGGCATTCTCGGCGTTTTGCTTGACGGTGCCGGTCAGCTGTTCCATCGACGCGGCAGTTTGCTGCAGCGAGCTGGCCTGGTTTTCCGTGCGGGCCGACAAGTCCGCATTGCCGGCGGCGATTTCCGCCGAGGCGGTGGCAATCGTGTCGGTGGCGTGGCGTACCGCGCCGACGATGCGGGCCAGGTCGTCGCGCATGGCTTTCAGGCCGCCCAGCATGCTGCCGTGGTCTTTGCTGTGCAAGTCGATCGCCACGCACAGATTGCCTTCCGCGATATGGCGCGCGATGCCGGCGGCATAGCCAGGCTCGCCGCCCAGCTGTTTCAGCAGGCTGCGGGTGATGGCGACACCGATCGCCAGCAACAGGCCGCCCAGCGCCAGCGCGGCCAGCCCAAAGTCGATGATGCGATTGTGGATCGCCTGTTCCACCGTATCCACATACACGCCGGAACCGATCAGCCATCCCCACGGTGCGAACCCTTTGACGTACGACACCTTGGCCACCGGCTTGTCGCTGCCCGGCTTGGGCCACAAGTATTCGACATGGCCGGCGCCATGGGCCTTGACCATGTCGACGAATTCCACAAACAGGCGCTTGCCGGTCGGGTCCTTGTTTTCCGACAAGTCCTTGCCGTCCAGTTCGGGCTTGATCGGGTGCATGACCATGCGCGGCTGCATGTCATTGATCCAGAAGTACTCGCTGCCGGCGTAGCGCAGGGTTTTGATGGTTTCCAGCGCGCGCTTTTTCGCGTCGGCTTCCGGCATGGCGCCGGAGGCCGCCTGCTGCTGGAAGTGCACCAGCACGCCGTGTGCCGCTTCCACCGTCTGCTTCACATTGCTCTTGCGCTCTTCGAGGATCAGCGTGCGCTCCGAGACCAGGAAGACCACGGTCAGCAAGACGATGCCCACGATGGCGCTGATGTTCAGCGCCGCCAGCCGTTTTGCAATGCTCAATGATTGCCACCAAGACGAGTTCATCAGTGCAAGTCTCCAAGATTTATCCGGCGCCCCTGACTGCTGCGCTCTTGAATCGAGAATCGCACGACGCATTGCGGCCGGTCAAGATGGCCCGCCTGCCATGGCGCGCCGGGGCGCCGCGGTTTTGTCCACTTGTGGTTTTTTGTGCGCAATGCTTGCTGATTGCGCAAGACATTGCTTGAAAAGCAAGCTGTCTCCGGCCCCGTTAGCACAACTTTTCCATTTTTGTTAGCGCAATCTTTTTGTGTGATGCATTCCCGTCACGGAACAAGGCTTGTGGTTGACCTGTCATTGGTTAACAGACTATATTCGAATGGTAGCGCCAAACATTTTAAATGTTAATGAAAACATCGGGCCAGCAGACGGAAATTTTTCTGCGGGAATGCATGGCGCTATCACAATTTGTTAGCGTAACATCCACGTAACAATACAGCGGCCTCGACCATGCCGCCTATAACAGGAGACAAAAATAATGAAGAACGCATCGATGGGCGGGCGCCAGGCATTGGTCCTCACCACGATCGCCGGCCTGATTGCGAGCGCCTTTGCGCCGCAGGCGCTGGCCCAGGATCAGAACAAGGAGCAGGCCGTGGCGCCGGTCGTGACGGTGAGCGGTTTCCGCAGCTCGCTGGCACTGTCGGCCAATGAAAAGCGCGACAACGTGGGCTTGACCGATACCGTGTTTTCGGAAGACATCGGCAAATTCCCCGACCCGAACATTGCCGACGCGCTGGCCCGCGTCCCTGGCGTGCAGGTAACGCGCGGCGCCATCGACGGCGAGGGCTTGAACATTTCCATCCGTGGCATGGGCGCGGCATTTACCCGGGTGCTGCTCAATGGCGCACCGATGGCGTCGGCGTCGGCCGGCAGCTGGGGCGGCAACATCAGCGCCAACCGGGAAGTCGACATGGACTTCCTGCCGTCCGAACTGTTCCGCAGCGCCAGTGTCTATAAAAGCCAGCAAGCCAGTTTGGTGGAAGGGGGCGTGGCCGGCACCGTCAACATGCGCAGCGTGCGGCCTTTCGACAAGAGCGGCTTCCGCTCCGCGATTACCCTGTCCGGCAATTACCGCGACCGCGACGGCCAGTTTGGCAACACCGGCTCGGGCCTGATCAGCAATACCTGGCAAACCCCGTGGGGCAAGGTCGGGGTGCTGGGCGGTGTCGCCTGGGGCAACACCCGGTTTTATACCGATGCGTTCCAGACCGTCGATATGCGCAACTTCCAGCTGAAAGGGTTCCAGACCAATGCCAGCGACAAGGCCAACGCCACCGGCGGCGGTTCGCAATCGACGCCGGACACCGTGCCATCGGGCCTGCCTTTGAGCCTGTTGCCGGAATATGCCCGCAATATCCTGGTGCCGGGCAGGCAGATCGACCGCGCCATGCTGCTGGCGCTCAATCCGGGCGCCACCATTGAACAGATCGACAATGGCTTGATGGGCCGCTTGGGCCGCCACATCGTGTATAGCGGCGAACGCCAGCGCAAAGGCGAAGTGCTGAGCTTCCAGTGGCAGCCGAATGAGCAGTGGGATATCTACGTCGACACCCTCTTCGCGCAAAAAGGCACGAAGATGGTTCAGCAGGGGATGAACGTCGGCACCCGCGCCAATACCCCGATTCCGATCGGCATGGAATTCGACAAGACCGATTGCGCCACCGGCTGCACCGTCACCAAGGGCATCCTGGCCAATACCTTCTGGGCGCTGGAATACCGCCCGATGAAGGAAAACACCCACTTCCGCAGCATCAATCCGGGCTTTGAATGGCGTCCCAATGACAAGTGGACCATCGATGGCCACGTGAATATCACGTCCAGTTCGTTCTACCGCGACATGCCGACCGTGCTGTTCGCCACCAAATCCGCGCCATCCGTCATCACCTACAACAACACGGTGGCAGGCGAAACGCCAACCTATACCGGCAACCTGAATCCGAATGATCCCAGCAACTTTGGCTGGTACCAGGGCGGGCAGGGCTTGTCGGGGCTGCGCATGGATTTGTATGAGCGCACCAACTCGACCAAGGGCACGCGCCTGAACCTGAAATGGGGCGACGATGACTTCAACCTGAAATTCGGCGGTTCGTATGACGATATCGAGCGCCGCTACCGCAGCTTTGGCGTGGCCGACGCATGGATGAACGTCGCCTGCGGCAACAATGTCAGCGCCCGTTTGTTTGCGCCGAATACCCAACTGCGCAGCCCCGGCTGCGATGGCCGCAGCACGCCGGGCGCGATGGCCGATGCCGCCACCACCTATCCGGGTTACGGCACCGGGTCCACGGCGGGCGGCGCGCCATTGACGTACCTGGGCTCGAAAGTCACCAATGCCGACATCACCAAATACGCGATCCCTTCCAACCAGGGTTTCATCACCGTGGACTGGCCGCGCTTTGCACAAGATACGGATTACCAGTACTTCCGCGACAATATTTACCTGGGCTTTAACAATGGCAGCGGCGGCTATATCCGTGAAAAGGTCGGCGGCCTGTACCTGGAAGCCAATGGCAAAGCACCGGTCCTGGGCCGCATGCTGCGCTATAACGCCGGCGTGCGCTATGCGCAGACCGAGCAAACCATTGGCGACCTGACCGCGGCGGCCGACCCGCGCAATGCGGCCTTGCGCAATGGCGGCCTGTATCCGAATATCGCGCAGTGGGCCTATGAAACGGTCAAGTACCATAACTTGCTGCCGTCGGCATCGATGGCCTACAACCTGACGCCGGAACTGATCTTGCGCGCATCGGGTTCGACATCCATGACCCGCGCCAATCCGGCCGACTTGCGCCAGACCCGCCTGTCGATCGGTGACCAGGGCGCGCGCCAGGGCAGCGTGACCAACCCGAACCTGAAACCGTTCGAGGCCAACAACCTGGACCTGGGCGTGGAATACTACTTCACGCGCGAAGCATATGTGGCGCTGAGCGGCTTTGCCAAGGACATCACCAGCCGTCCGGGCAGCCGCACGCAAACGTTGTCGCTGGCGCAACTGGACCAGCTGTATGGCACGGTCGGCCTGACCGATGCGCAAAACCAGTCGGTGACCGCTAGCGGTGGCCGCGACAAGCACCTGGTGGAAGTCACGGAGCCTTACAACATCGACACCAAGCTGAAAGTGCGCGGCGTGGAATTCACGTGGCAACAGCCGCTGGACATGCTGCCGGTGAAAGGGTTTGGCTTTACCGGCAACCTGACGTACACCAGGCAGACCGATGAAACCAGGAATGCGCCGCCGGTCGCCGGGGTGCCGCCGCGCACCAACAACCTGACGGTCTACTATGAACGCAATGGCTACAGCTTCCGCGTCTCGCGCCAGTACACCTCGACCATGGTGACCAACCCTAACACGGGCCTGAACGTGCCGGGCGGCGCGTATGCGTATTCGACGCCGCGCACGCAAATCGACCTGTCGGGCAGCATCAACCTGAAGCGCGCCTTTGGCTTTGCCTACAACGCGGATTTGTCGATCAGCGCATGGAACCTGAACAATGCGGTCAGCAAGACGTATACCCAGTTTGAAAACGCGATCTTTGATGAAAACCGCCCGGGCCGCAGCTATACGGTGTCGCTGCGGTCGACCTTCTGACTTTGGAGATGTGATTGAACACGATTTTGCCGTTCCGCCTCGCCCCCGCCATGCTGCTGTCGCTGGCGATTGGCGCGGCATTCGCACCCGCGCCGTTATTGGCGGCCGGCGCCGCCACCGCATCCAATGCCGCCACGGCCGGCCGCGAACGCCTGTCCTTCAATGATGGCTGGCGCTTTCACATGGGCGACCCGGATGGCATGACGCCGCATTTGCAATACGATGTGCGCCCGCCGATCCGCCAGAGCGCCGATGGCAAGGTCGCCGACGCCCGCCCCGACGAGGCGGAGCAGGTGCGGGCGGCAACGCACCAGGTATTAAAACCGTGGATCCTGCCGAGCGGGAATGCCTTCGTGCGCGATCCCGCCAAACGCGCCGTGCGCCCGGCCCAGGAACCGCCGCTGGACGTGCCATTCGTGCGGGGCGGCTTTGACGATGGCGCGTGGCGGCCGGTCAGCCTGCCGCACGACTGGGCCATCGCCGGTCCGTTCTTGACCAGCGGCCCGTATGGCGGCATGGGGCGCCTGAAAACCTGGGGCCCGGTCTGGTACCGCAAGCAGTTTGCCTTGCCTGCGGCGGATGGCGGCAAATCCATCTTCCTCGATATCGACGGGGCCATGTCGCATGCCATGGTGTGGCTCAATGGCCGCCTGGTGGGCGGCTGGCCCTATGGCTATAACTCGTTCCGCCTCGACCTGACGCCGTACCTGGACAATAGCGGCAATAACCAGCTGGCGATCCGGCTCGACAACCCGGCGGAATCGGCACGCTGGTATCCGGGGGCGGGCCTGTACCGCAATGTCTGGCTGACCAAGACCGCACCGCAGCACGTGGGCCACTGGGGCACGGTGGTGCGCACGCCGCAAGTTACAAGCGAAGCGGCCAAAGTCGAACTGGCGGTCACGGTGGATAACGATGGCGCGCAGGATGCCGACGTGGAAGTGACGACGCAGGTCCAAGCGCTGGACGCGGTGGGCGCGCCGGCCGGTCCGGTGCTGGCCACGACCGCACCACGGCAGGTGCGCATCGGCGCCCGCGCGCGGCAAACGGTCGAGGCCAGCGTGTCGATCGCCAAGCCCCGCCTGTGGGGACCGCCTCCGGCACAGCAGCCGCACCGTTATGTCGCCGTCACCACCGTGCGGCGCGATGGCCGCGTGCTGGACCGGTATGAAACGCCGTTTGGCATCCGTACCGTGCGTTTCGATGCGACGCAAGGCTTGTTTGTCAACGGTGAACGGTTGCGCATCCAGGGTGTCAACAACCACCACGACCTGGGCGCGCTGGGCGCGGCGTTCAATGTGCGGGCGGCGGAACGCCAGCTCGACATGCTGCGCGAGATGGGTGTCAACGCCATCCGCATGAGCCACAACCCGCCCGCGCCGGAATTGCTGGAACTGACCGACCGCATGGGTTTCCTGGTGATCGATGAAGTGTTCGATTCCTGGGAGCGCAAGAAAACGCCGCACGATTTCCATCTGCTGTTCCCGGACTGGCATGAACAGGATTTGCGTTCGATGCTGCGGCGCGACCGCAATCACCCGTCGATCATGCTGTGGAGCGTCGGCAACGAAGTGGGGGAGCAATACACGGGCGAGGCGGGCGCCGCGCTGGGTAACCGGCTGGCGGCCATCGCACGCGAGGAAGACAGCACGCGCCCGCTGACCAACGCCATGAACTTTGCCAAGGCGGACATGCCGCTGCCCGGCACGGTGGACGTGATTGGCTTGAATTACCAGGGCGCGGGCATCCGCAGCTTGCCGGGCCAGTTTCCCGCGTTTCGCCAGCGCTATCCGGATAAGATGATCGTGTCGACCGAAAGCGCGTCGGCGCTGAGCAGCCGTGGCGAATATCAGTTCCCGGTGCCGGGCACCATCAGCGGCCCGGTGCGCCCGGGTGTGGGCGGCGACCCGAAGACAAAGCAAGTCAGTTCCTATGAATTGTTTGCCGCCGATTTCGGCAGTTCGCCGGACCGGTCGTGGTCGGCCGATGACCAGCATCCCTATGTGGCGGGTGAATTCGTCTGGACCGGGTTTGATTACCTGGGCGAGCCGACCCCGTATTACGAGGCGCGCAGTTCGTATTCCGGGATCATCGACCTGGCCGGCTTCAGGAAAGACCGCTTTTATTTGTACCAGGCGCGCTGGCGTCCGGATTTGCCGATGGCGCATATCCTGCCGCACTGGACGTGGCCGGAGCGGGTGGGGGAAACCACGCCGGTTCACGTATTCACGTCCGGCGACGAGGCGGAACTGTTCATCAATGGCCAGTCGCAGGGCAAGCGCAAGAAGGCGCTGTATGAATACCGGCTGCGCTGGGATTTTGTCGCGTACCAGCCCGGCGAAGTGTCCGTGGTGGCCTACAAGGATGGCAAGGAGTGGGCGCGCGACGTGGTGCGCACCGCCCAGGCGCCGGCCGCGCTGCACGCGCAGTCGGACCGGCAGCGCGTTGCCGCCGATGGCAAGGACCTGGCGTTTATCACGGTGCGGATTGCCGATGCGGCCGGGGTGACGTCGCCGCGCGCGAACAATCCAATCCGCTTCACGGTCAGCGGGGCGGGGGAATTGGTCGCCACCGACAATGGCGACGCCACCAGTTTCACGCCATTCCCGTCCGCGCAGCGGGCGGCGTTCAATGGGCTGTGCCTCGCCATCGTGCGGGCAATACCGGGGCGGAAAGGGCCGATCACGGTGCGGGCGGAAGCCGATGGCTTGCAAACCACGGCCGTGGTGATCAATCCGTAGCTAGGCAGGGGCTATGCTTGTCCCGCCGGCATTCAATAACAAGCAATGGAGACAAGATCAATGACGACACGCCGACAATCGATGCTGCAGCTGGCCGCGCTGGGACTGGCGCCTACGGCATGGGCCGCGGGGCAGGGACAGGCGCCTGCCGTGGCAGCCGATGGCGACACGCTGAAAGCACTGGCCGCGCGCAAGGGACTGCGCTTTGGCAACGCCATCGGCACCATGAACGACAGCGCGGGCGCGACGCACTTCCGCAATCCGGCCTACCGCGCATTGATGGCGCGCGAGTGCGGTGTGCTGGTGGCGGAAAATGAAAGCAAGTGGCAGGCGCTGCAACCAAAACCGGGCGCGCATGACTTCCGCCTGGCCGATGAACTGTTTGGCTGGGCCAAGCAAAACAACATGCAAATCCGTGGCCATTGCCTGGTGTGGCAAGATCCGCGCTGGTTGCCGGACTGGGTCAGCCGCAAGACCTATGACGCCAGGGGCGCGGAACGTGAACTGCGCAGCCATATCGCCGCCGTGTGCGGGCACTTTGGCAAGGATGTGTACAGCTATGACGTGGTCAACGAAGCGGTCAATCCCGCCACGGGCGAATTGATCGTTAATGCGCTGAACAAGAACATGGGCGCGGTGGAGCAGATCGAGGTGGCGTTCCGCCTGGCGCGGGAACACGCGCCGCACGCGCAACTGGTCTACAACGATTACATGGGACCGGGGAAGGATAGCGCGAAGCACCGCGCCGGTGTCTTGACATTGCTGGCGGACTTGAAGGCGCGCGGCACGCCGCTGCATGCGCTGGGTTTGCAAAGCCATATCGGCGCCTGGGGCGGCGCCGGTGACAGCGAAGCGCGCACGCGCAGCCTGCGCGACTGGCGCGCCTTCCTCGATGAAGCGACCGGCATGGGATTGGATTTGCTGATCACGGAATTCGACGTCAGCGACAAGGAATTGCCGGCCGACGTGGCGCAGCGCGATGCGGCTGCCGCCGGCATCGCGCGCGATTTCCTGGAACTGACCTTGAGTTACCCGCGCTGCCGCGATTTTCTGTTGTGGGGCATGAGCGATGATGTCAGCTGGCTGCAAACCTGGAAAGATGCGAAGCGCCGCGATGGCTTGCCGTCGCGCCCCACGCCATACGACGCGCAATTGCAGGCCAAGCCGATGCGGGCGGCGATAGCAGACGTGTTGAAAGGGATGCCTCAGCGGGCCGCGTAGCTTATTCCGGCCTGCACGCCCGGGCATTTGCACCGCCAATTAACGCGGCTTTGCAACGGTCATCGCGGATTGTCGGGAGTCATTCCGCGACGCTTTTTCGCGCTGTTCTTGCCGGCCTTGCGCTGACGCCTGCTGCGCTTTTTGCCAGACGAGGAAGCGTCTGGCGCAGGACGTGCTGGCCGGCTGGGTTCTTCGCGTGCCGGCGCTGGGGCGGTGCTGTCAGTTTCGCCTTCAGGGAAGTCGCGAAGCAACTGGAAAAGGGGCGTGATCTCATGCTGCATTGGAGCCTTTTCAGTGTAGCGTTGCTGGAGAGGCCCGATCGGAACAGCCGGCATTGCCGCCGGTTCGCCTGATTCCGCCGGCAGATGCGGTTCGAACAGCCGCGCCGTCACTGCCCGCCGCGCAGTGCGGCATTCATCGGCGCGCACCCAATCCTTGAACCCCGGAAAACGCAGCCAGACCGCCTTCCAAGCGTTGCGGTTGCCACTGCCTTGCAGGTTGGCGAAAGCCGATGGTGACAGGCTGAATTTGCCATACTTGATCTCGGAACCTTCCACCACGGCGTAGTAAGGCTGGCGCCCGAAGCTGGCGCGCAGTACTGTACCTTCGGGCAGGAAGACTTGTTTCCATTGGTAGCCGTTGGCCGCATCCACCTCCTGCGTTTGCTCTGGCCCCTGCGCCGGCTGCGATTGCATGGCAGCGGCAAGCACATCGCAAATCGCCCCCTCGATTTCAATCCCACTCCAGAACAGGCCTGTGTGCTTGCTGAATGCCATGAGCAAATCCGTGGGCATGTGAATATGGCGGTGAATGTAAGACATGGTGGTCTCCTCCCCAAAAACCGATTTCGCGATCGATTGCTACCCAAGATGAAGCCGCACGGCTTCGCTATAACGGTTACTAAAACTTGGACAGGTGTCGCGGGTTTAAGTTCCCGCCTGGATGAAAGATCGGGAGGGAATCAGAAAGCGGCCGGTATGTGCGGATCGCGCGAATTAGTAAGATCGTAAAAAGCAGGGAGGGGTACCTGCCGCGTCCAATCGATGCCGCTCTGTCTTGGGCTGATGCATGGCGGCTTTGCCTTTGGCAAAACCACCCTACGGGAGTTACGCCACGGGTCTTGAGTTATGTGGCGGCCCACCAAAAAAAACGGGCGCCGATGGTATCGGGCCCGCAAAGGAACGGCCGGTTCAGGCGAAGCGCAGGGCCTCAGCCAGGATACGGATCGATCGGCAAAATCCTGCCATCGGCATCGTAGCGCAGCTCCGCCATCTTGACGGAGCGCAGGTGCGTGATGCCTTGCGACAGGCTGCTGTCGTGATAGAACAGATACCAGCGGTCTTCGAATACACAGATCGAATGGTGCGTGGTCCAGCCGATCACCGGGCTCAAAATGCGGCCCTGGTAGGTGTACGGGCCATAGATGTCTTCCGATGTCGCATAGCAGATGTTATGGGTGTTGCCGGTCGAATACGACAGGTAATACTTGCCGCCATACCGGTGCAGCCAGGGGCCTTCGAAATAGCGGCGTTCGTGGTCGCCCGCCAGCAGCGGCCGGCCTTGCGGGTCCAGGATCGCCAGTTCGCGCGGCGGCTCGGCAAACTGCTTCATGTCGTCCGACAGGCGCGCGATGCGCGGGCCCAGCGCCGGCTCATGGTCCTGTGGCTCTTCATGGGACGCATGGTACGCGTTGCCCCGGTATTTTTGCAGCTGTCCGCCCCAGATGCCCCCAAAAGCCATGTAGTGCGCGTCGCCGTCCGCCAGCACGCATGGATCGATGGAGTAGCTGCCGTCGATCGGTTGCGGCTCCGCGATGAAGGGGCCGGCGGGGGCGTCGCCCACCGCAACGCCGATCTGGAAAATGCCGTCCGCGCGCTTGGCCGGGAAGTACAGGTAATACTTGCCATCCTTGCGTGCCGCATCCGGCGCCCACATCTGGCGCGCGGCCCATGGCACGTCGTCCACGTGCAGTGCGACGCCATGGTCGGTCGCCGCCGCGCCGGGATGCTCCAGCGACAGGATGTGGTAATCCTCCATGGCAAAGTGGTCGCCATTGTCATTGAAGGCAATGCCGGCTTCGATGTCGTGCGAAGGATAAATGTAAATTCGGCCATCGAACACGTGGGCGGAAGGGTCGGCCGTGTAAATGTGGCTGACGAGCGGCGGTGCAATTTCGCGCGCGGCCAGCGCCGCGGCTTGCTCGCCTTGCAGTTGGTGAGGCATGGCAGTCCAGTCTAAAGTCAACAGTGAAGAATTCGATACGGGCAGTCTCAGGCTGCCTTGGGTGTGCGGCGCGCGGCCAGGTCGCGCTCGATTTGCACTTCCATGCTTTTGCGGATTTCATACAATCCCAGACACGCCACGCACAGCAGGAACGGCGCGGACGCATACAGGCTGACCGCCACGCGGATGCCGTCCACGGTGGCCGGCGCCTGCAGCGCCGCGTGCGTGTCATAGCCATAGTGCGACAGCAGGCCGGCCACCAGCGCGCTGCCCAGGCTCAGGCCCGCTTTCAGGCCGAAGATAATCGCGGAAAACAGCAAGGCCGTGGCGCGGCGGTTGTTTTTCCATTCGGAGTAATCGGCCACGTCGGCGATCATGGCCCACAGCAGCGGGATCGTGATGCCGTAGAAGAAGCCATGCGCGACTTGCGACGCGAACACCGCGCCGATGGCGTGCGGCGGATACACATAAAACGCCAGCATGAACAGGGTCGACACCAGCAGCGTGCCGCCGAAGGTATTGCGCTTGCCGAAACGGTCCGCCAGCGGCTTGGAAAAGCCGATGCCGGCGATCATGAACACGATGCCGCCCGCGTTGAACAGGCTGAAGCCGGAGGTGGCGGCGTCTTCCGGCCACTGGAACCTGGTCAGGCCCATGCTGGTCAGGCCGTGGTTCACGCTGTCGATGAAACCATTGAAACCGATATCGCGCAGGAAGGCGGCCAGCGCCGCTTCGTGCAGGTAATTTTTGAAGTAATAGATGTACATGCCGCCTTTCAGCGCCAGGGTCACGAAGATCAGGATGGTCAGCACCAGCATGATGATCCAGGGGCGGTTGCTGGCCAGGTCGGCCACATCCTGCCGTACGGTGGAGCGCTGCGCCGGCGACGGCACGATGCGTTCGCGGGTGGTGAAAAACGTCGCCAGGAAACACAGCGTGCCGGCGCCGGCAAACACCATCATGGTGCGCTGGAAGCCCAGCATCTTGTCGCCGTCGCCAAGGATCAGCACCAGCGGCAGCAACAGCACCTGGATAATGAATTGCGCCACCATCACCGCCACGAAGCGGTAGGCCGACAGGCTGTTGCGTTCGGCCATGCTGCCGGTCAGGACGCCGCTCAATGCCGCATAGGGCAGATTGTTGGCGGAGTACACCAGCATCAAGAGCACGTAGGTGACCGCGGCATAGGCCACCTTGCCGCCGGGCGGCAGGTCCGGTGTGCTGAAGGCCAGGATGGCAATCGCGCCAAAGGGCAGCGCGGTCCACAGGATCCACGGACGGAACTTGCCCCAGCGGGTTTGCGTGCGGTCCGCGATCAGGCCCATCAAGGGATTGAAGCAGGCGCCTGCCAGGCCGCCGAGGAAAATGATCGTGGCCGCCGTGGTGGGCGGCAATTGGTATACGTCGGTGTAAAAGAAGGCGATGAATGTCAGCAGGGTCTGGAAGATCAGGTTGGCGGCCAGGTCGCCCAGGCTGTAGCCGATCTTTTCCAGGGTGGGCACGGCATCGCCCGATTGGTTGCGTGTCATGGAATGTCTCGTCGTAATTATTATGCTGGTGATAGCGTATCACATAACTCAAACATTAAATGTAAGGCGCTAACATTTATGAAGTGTGGCGGAATTGCGCGGCAGCGTCAAGCGGTATGACGGGGGCGTTTTGGCCCTGTGCTACACTGCAAAAATGTCCACCGCAACCAAAAACCCAAAAAGCAGCAGCGCACGGCGCGCGCCCAGCATGTCCGATGTGGCAAAGATGGCGGGCGTATCGGAAATGACCGTGTCGCGTGTGATGAACCATTCCGACAAGGTGCATGAAGACACCCGCAGGAAAGTCACGGAAGCCATGGCGGCGCTGAACTACGCGCCGAACCAGCTGGCCCGTGGCCTGGCGGGCGCGCGCGCGATACGGGCCGGGTTCATGTACAGCTATCCGACCGGCCCGTACCTGACCGAATTCCTGCGCGGCTTGCTGGCGGCGGCCACCCTCAACAATATCCAGCTGGTGGTGGAAAAGTGCGAGCTGGGGCAGCCGCCGGCGGCGCCCACCGGGCGCATGCTGGCGCAGCAGCTCGACGGCGTGATCTTGCCGCCGCCGCTGTGCGACATCCCCGCGATCACGGATCCGGTGCTGGCTGCCGGGATTCCGCTGGTGGCGGTGGCGTGCGGCCCGATCGACAGCCGCATCAACGCCATCATGATCGACGACCGCCAGGCCGCCTACGACATGACGCGCCATTTGCTGCGCCTGGGCCATCGCCGCATTGGCTTTATCACCGGGAACCCGGACCAGTCGGTCACCGGGCCGCGGTTGGACGGCTTCCGCGCGGCGATGCAAGAGTGCGGCGGGGATTTGTCGCCGGAACTGGTGGCGCCGGGCATGTTCCATTACCGTTCGGGCCTGGAAGCGGCGGAAACCCTGCTGGCGCTGGCCGAACGGCCGAGCGCCGTCTTTGCCAGCAATGACGATATGGCGGCCGGCGTGGTGGCCGTGGCGCACAAGATGGGACTGGATGTGCCGGGCGATTTGACGGTGGTGGGGTTCGACGATACCGCGCTGGCCACCACCATCTGGCCGGAACTGACCACGGTGCACCAGCCGATCGCGGAAATGGCGGAGATGGCAGTGCGCTGCCTGGTGGAGCAGGTGAAAGGGATCCGGCAGTGCAAGCCTGCGGCGGTGGAGCAGCAGCTGGTGGACTTTACCCTGATCCGGCGGCAATCCGATGCGGCGCCACGCGTGCGTCCACGGACGCGGGTGGTGGCCTGACGGCGCTTGCGCATTGCGTGGCGCCGGTGCGCGCCGCCTTGGCGCATGCAATGGCGGCTTCCGCCCGGCGGAAACCGCCCTACGGGTTACACGCTACCGGCCTTGCCTATGCCTTGGCCTTGCCGGCCAGGCGGCTCGGCGGGCGCAGGCGCGGCGCGGCATCGGACTGGCGCCGCACCAGCGCATAATCCATCACCATCTGCTCCGGTCCCGCATCTTCTCCATCCCGCTTGCCCCGGATTTGCTGCACCACGAAGCGCACCGCGGCTTCCGCCATGTCGGCAATCGGTTGCCGCACCGTGGTCAGTTCCGGCCAGATCGTCGTCGCCAGCGGCGTATCGTCGAAGCCCGCCACGGTCAGGTCGCCCGGCACATCGAGGCCCAGCCGGTGCGCCACCGCCACCACGGCGGCCGCCATGTCGTCATTGCTGGCGAAGATCGCGGTGGGACGGGCCGCCAGTGCCAGCAGCGTTTCGGCCGCGTCGAGGCCTGAGCGGTAGGTGAACAGGCCTTGTACGATCAGTTCCGGCGCGTCCGGCAGTTTATGCGCGGCGATGGCGGCCTTGAAGCCGGCCAGGCGGCGCGCGCTGACGCTCTGGTTCGGATTGCCCGCCACAAAGGCGATGCGCTGGTGGCCCAGCGCCACCAGGTGGCTGGCCATGCTGTAGGCCGCCTGGAAGTCATCGATGCTGACGCCGCCCACGCGCGGATCGGGTGTGCCGCACGCCACGGTGACAGCCGGGGTGCCGGCTTCGGTAATCAGGTCAATCAATTTCCCGTCGTCGCACAGCGGCGGCGGCACGATGATGCCGTCGATGCCATTGGCGATCAGGCGGCGCGCCTGGTCGCGCGCATCGTCTTCACATTTTTCCACCACCAGTTGCACGTTGTTGGAACTGGCCTGGTTCAGCAAGCCGACCAGGAATTCACTGATGTAGCCCGCGCTGGGATTGGCGTACAGGAAGCCGACGCGCATCGCATGCGAACCAGCCAGGCGGCGCGCCACCTGGTTCGGCGTGTAGTTGAGCGAGGCGACGGCCGCCATGACCTTGGCGCGGGTCTTGTCCCGGACCTTGGTGTCGCCGTTCATGACTCTGGAGACGGTCATCGGTGACACGCCCGCCAGTTCCGCCACGTCGGACATGGTCGGGGCGTGCGGTTTTTGCCCGTCAGCGGGGACAGGTTGGCTTTTCGCGGTTGTTGTTGTCATTGGTATTGGTAATGATTGCGCTATTTATATGGGCCGACTTTACCACAAGGGTTTTATCCATTGCCAGGCGCATAAGGGAAACGCAGCTTGCGGTAAGTGTCGAGATCGTGCCGTGGCGGCGCGGCGCCGGCCGGCAGCGGCAGGCCGTTGACCGACTGGAAGTAGGCAATGCAGGCATCGCGCCACAGTTGCGCGTTGTCCAGCTGGCGCCGCAGGCGCATGGCGGTTTCCTGGTGGCGGCGCGCGTCGATGAAGGGCGCCAGCGCGGCCCATTGCGCCTGCATGGTCCGCACGCTCTCCACGCCCCGGTCGTAGTGGCCGATGAGTTCTTGCCACAGGGTGCGGCCGGACGCCATGCGGTAATCCCAGGGCAGGTGGTGGAACCACAGCAGTTGCTGTTCCGGCGTGGTGCGCGGATCGGCCAGCCGGGCGGCCAGCGCGGGCGCGTACTGGGCAATGGCATTGCTGCCGCCGGCGCCGCGGTCGAAACCGATGCCATCCCTGGCGGCGCGGTGGTAATACACGGGATTCCAGTCCGGCCGTTCCAGGTTGTCGACCCAGGGCGCGGGGCCGTGGTGATGTCCGGTGCCCATCATGTGGTGCAGGCCGAGCGGCGTCATATAGTCGACCACGGCTTCGCGCGAATCCATCATCATGGCGGTGACGGCGTCGCGTACCGCCGCGTCGCGGCTGAAGGTCTGCGCCGCCCACTCGCCGGCAATGGCCCGCGCGTCGCCGCGCGGGTCCCACGCCAAGCGGCCGAACGCATACCAGTTGGCCTGGTCGAAATGCGAGCCGCTCCAGTTGCGGTCCGTGCCGATATTGGCGACGCCGGCCATGCCGGTGAGCTTGCCGGGCGCCTGTTCCAGCACGTCGGCGACGGGCAAGGACTGCATGCCACGGTGGGTCTCGCTGGCCAGCGTTTCCCGGAACAGCGGTCCCAGGTACGCCAGGTCGGTGGAAAAGCCCAGGTACTCCTTGGTGATCTGGAATTCCATCATCAGCGGCGTCTTCGGCATGGCGCCAAACAGTGGATGGAACGGTTCGCGCGGCTGGAAGTCGATCGCGCCGTTTTTTACCTGGACCAGCACATTGGGCGCGAAGCGGCCGTCGAACGGTTTGAATTCGTCGTAAGCCTGCCTGGCCCGGTCATCGTTCCTGGCGCCGCCCGGCGCATAGACGAACGCGCGCCACATGACGGCGCCGTTGTGCGGCGCCAGGGCCTCCGCCAGCATATTGGCGCCATCGACGTGGCTGCGCTGGTAGTCTTGCGGTCCCGGCTGGCCTTCGGAATTGGCTTTGACCAGGAATCCGCCAAAGTCGGGAATCGCTTGATAGAGTTCATCGGCCTTGCGCCGCCACCATGCGCGGACGGCCGGGTCGAGCGGATCGGCGGTGGCGGTTTCCTTCAATTCCAGCGGCGTGGAAAACCGCACCGACAGGTAGACCCGGATACCATACGGACGGAATACCCTGGCCAGCGCGGCGGTCTTGGCAATAAAGGCCGGCGTCAGCATTTCCGCCTTGGCGTTGACGTTGTTGAGCACGGTGCCATTGATGCCAAGCGATGCGTTGGCGCGGGCGTAATCGGTGTAACGGGCATCGACGATATCGGGCAGCGCCCACCAGTCCCAGATCGACTGGCCCGCGTAGCCGCGTTCCACGTGGCGGTCCGGGTTGTCCCAGTGATTCAATACGCGCAGCTTGAGGCGCGGCGCGCTGGCCGATTCCAGCGGCGCGCCGCTGCCGGCCGCGCGCAGCCACGCAAAGCTGCCATACAGCAGGCCGGCATCGGTGTGGGCGGCAATCAGGAACACCTGTTTCCCTTGCAGGCGGGTGCGGCGCAGGACATAGCCTTCCGGGCCTGCCGCCGCCAGCGCCGCGGCCAGCGCCGGTTCGTTGCGGAGCACCGGCGGCAAGTCGGCGCCCCGGGCCAGCACCAGGGCGCCGTCCCGCAGGGCGGTGGCCGTGGCGGGCGCGTTGCCCAGCAAGCCGCGCAAGCCGCGCCGCAATTCCGCCAACGCCGCGTCAACCGTGGGTGAGGGCGGCGCCAGCCGCACGATGGCGCGGGCCTGCGCTTGCAGTTGGCCGCGTTCCGCGCCTTGCAGCGGGGCATAGCGCAACCAGAGTGCATAGCCATCTTCGTCGGCCAGTGGCGCCGGCGCGGCAGGCGCTGCCTGGCACTGCGCGCCGGCAGGATGGGCGCAGGCTGGCGCGGCGAGCGCGCCGCCGGGCAAGGGCAGCAAGATGAACAGCAGGGCCAGCAGCACGGCCTGTGGGCCGGCCGCCCACCGCGTGCGCCGCGCCAGGGAGCGCTGAATACATTGCGGGATTGGCCGGTGGGAAGGCGGCATCGGGTGGGGCATATCGGCTCCGGAAATAGTCAAGGTCATCATGGCGCGCGGGGGCTTTCTTGCGGGCCGAGGTAGGTATCGCGCAGGCCGCCGGTATCGACCACCAGCGATTGCAGGACGATGCCGGGATCGAGCGCCTGGAATTTCAGCGTGTGGATGCCGGCGCGGCCGATGGTATGGCGCGACTGGTGCAACGCGGCGCCGTCGGAGACCCAGCGTTCCCAGTCCTTTTCGGTCTGGCCGGCATGCAGGTTGACGATGTGCGGTGGTTCATCGTCAAACCAGACAGCGTAGCGCAAGCCTTCGCCCGGCTGGAAATTCAGAGTCGGCGCCAGCGTGGTGCGCACGGTGACCGGGCCGGTGGTATGCAACAGCATGCGGTATTCCAGCACCGGAGCGGCGGCGGCTTGCGGTTCCGCGTGGGGCGCGGCAGGGGTGGTCGTCATGCCGGACAGGGTGCGGCCATGGCCGGGAATGCGCAGCCAGCGACGGCCGCCAGACGCGGACGAAGCGGTGAAATGCTCGGCTTCGATGGCGACCACGCCGTCCGCTTCAAGGAAGGTGCCGGATGGCGCCATGGCGGCAGCGGTGGGGCGGCGCAGCGGCACAGGGATGTCCACACTAGACCCGTCGCTGCCACTGACCGTCAGCTTTGCCCCGGTCGCGCCGGCGGGAACCTGGTCCCAGCGCACGTTGACCAGTATCCGCTGTTCCTTGTCGATCAGCCCTTGCGGCGGGTCGAGCATCACCCACGGCGCGCTGGCGGTGACGGTATAGCGCAGCGGCGCCTTGCCCCGGTTGAACACCTCGATATGGCGGGGCTTGCGCGAGACGGCGTCCAGCGCCGGCAGGGCGGCCGGGCTGCCGTCCACCGGCCAGGCTTGCGCGCTGCCTTCCACCGCGACGCCCAGCGCCGCCGCGTCAGGCAGCGCCAGTTCCCGCACGGCGGGCATGACGTTTTCCGGCGGCTGGTTCCAATAGGTATAGCCGATATGGGTCTGGTCCATCATGTGGTTCCACTTGCCGCCGGCCGTGTCGAGGTTGTAGCGGCGTGTCAGCGCGGCGTCTTGCGCAAACAGGGTGCGGACCCGGGCCGCCATGTCGTTGGCGGCGCTGCGGCCCTGGCGCGCATACAGTCCGTTCAATCCGGCGCTGACATACATGGCGTTCAGCACGGCGCTGGCCTTGACGGGGTGCAGCACCAGCTGGAAGTAGGCGTCGCGCCGCGCGGCGGGCAGTTTCGCGTTGATGGCTTCGGCACGCTCCGCCAGTGCCTCGTAGTCGCGCGCAATGCGGCGCGCCTCGTCGTCGTGCACCAGGCTGTAGGTGGTGGGCGACAGCATTTCAGGTTTGCGGCGGCCATTGTACTGGGTGTACGCCGCCACGATGCCAGCGATCTCCGCCGCGTGTTCCGGCCCGAATTCACGCGCGGCCCATTGCCGCAGGTAGCCGTCCATGCGCTCCACCGTCATCGCTTGCGGATTCCAGGCCTGGGTCAGGAAGAATTCGATCGGTACTTCCATCGGCTTCAGGTCGCCGACATTGACCACCCACATGCGGCGCGCATCGAATTCCCACGCCAGGTTCATTTGCTCCCAGATCTTCGGGATCGGCGTCACATTGATCCACTTGTAGGAGCGCGGGCCGCCGACGTAGTCGAAGTGGTAATAGACGCCGGCGCCGCCGCTGCGCGCGCGTTCGGCCGCTGTCGGCAGGCGGCGGATATTGCCCCAGTTGTCATCGCACCACAGCAGCATCACGTCGTCCGGCACGCGCATGCCCAGTTCATAGTATTGCTGCACTTCCTTGTACAGCGCCCACAGCTGCGGCACCTGTTCCACTTTCGGGTTGATTTCACTGGCGATCAACGTGCGCTGGTCGGCCACGATGCGCTCCAGCAGGCTGGTATTGGCTTCCGCCGACATCGGCTCGTCGCCGTCGCCGCGCATGCCGACGGTGATGACCTTGTCGTAGCCGCGCGTCTGGCGCAAGCCGCCGCGCCAGAATTCGCGCAAGGTATCGCTGTTGCGGGTGTAATCCCACGGGCCGTCGCCCAGGCGTTTCCAGTCCTGCTGCGCGCGCATCATCGGTTCGTGGTGCGACGTGCCCATGACGATGCCGTAGCGGTGCGCCAGTTCGCCGTTGCGCTGGTCGTCATTGAAGAACGCGGAACCCCACATGGCGGGCCACAGGTAATTGCCGCGCAGGCGCAGGATCAGTTCAAACACTTTTTCATAGAACGCGTGGTTGTAGCCGCCGAACTTTTCCCTGGCCCAGCCGGTCAGGGCGGGCTGCTCGTCGTTCAGGAAAATGCCCCGGTATTGCACCGCGGGGGCATCGCTGATGGCGGCAGGCGCGTGGGCATAGACATTGTCGTGGCGGGCGGTGGGCACGTCGGCCCACCAGTACCACGGCGATACCCCGATCTGCTCCGACAGCGTATAAATGCCGTATATCGTGCCGCGCCGGTCGCTGCCGGCGATCACCAGTGCGCGCTCCACGCCCGGCAGCGGGTTGGCGACGGTGCGCAGCTGGAACGCTTCCCACTTGCCGCGCAGGGCCTTGGCGTCGATCACGCCCCTGGCGGCCAGCTGGTCGATCAGCGCGCTCTTGCCCAGGGTGCCGATGATCACGACGTCCTTGCCTTGCGCCCGTTTGTCCAGGCGCAGCTTTGGCGCCAGCGTGGTGACGCGGCGGAGATCGGCCTGCAGGTCGCCGGCGGCGCGCAGCACGCCCGGGTCGTCAGCGGGATCGGCAAACAGGATGGCGGCCTTGCCATTTTCCGCCAGCGCCACCGCCTGCGGCGCGGAGCGGGTGAACGAGACCAGGGGTTGCTGGCCGATGGCGCAGGCCGCCGGTGAGGCGGCCAGGAATGCAAGCAGGGCAAACACCTTGGTCATTGCCCGGGCCATCATGGACGGCTCCCGCACGGCTGGCTGAACACCTGCAATGGCACGGCGTCCGCCAGCGCGCGGTAGCCCGCGGCCGAGGGATGCAGGCCGTCGCCGGAATCGTAGGCTTTGTCGAGATGGGCGGGACGGGCCGGATCGCGCAGCGCGGCGTCGAAATCGACCACGTGGTCGAACACGCCGCTGGTACGGATCCAGTCATTGAGCGCGACCCGGTCCGCTTCATTTTCCGGCTCCGGGTGATAGTAGCCGCTGCCGGAGTAGGGCGTGACAGTGGCGCCCAGCAGGCAGACGCCGTGCGCGTGCGCCTGGTCGGCCAACTGGCGGTAGGCGGCCTGCATGTCGGCCAGCAAGCGCTGGCGGTCGGCCGGGGTATCCGGGCCATTGCGGTGCTGGCCGCCCATGTCGTTGACGCCGATGAACACCAGCGCGTGGGTGACGCCCGCGCGGCCCGTCACGTCGCGCAGGAAGCGGGCCGACAGGTTCGGTCCCAGGCCGTCGCGCAGCAGGCGGCCACCGCCGATGCCGGCATTGACCACGCCGACCGGTATATTCGCGGTGCGCAGGCGGGTGGCCAGCACGTCGGTCCAGCGGGTATTGCTGTCATTGACGACGCCATAGCCATCGGTAATCGAGTCGCCGATCGCGACCAAGGCGCGGGTGGCGGCGCCGGCCAGCACCTCGACATCGCTGATGACATACCAGCGCTGCACCGCCTGCGCATCCGGCCATGCCGCATCGGCCACGCGGTTGCCCGGCAACAGGTAGCTGCTGGCACGGGCGCCCGGGTGGCCGGTCTGGCGTGCCGGTTCCGCCTTGAAATGCAGGGAAATCGCGGCGTCGCCGCCGGCCGTCACGTCGAGATCGACCGGGTCGCTGTAAAACTCGGCGCCGGCGGGGATCAGAACCTGGCGCCGGCCATTGAAGGTCAGCGCGCGCAGGGTGGCGCCGTCGACATGGGCGCTGCCCGGCTTGGGCGCCAGCGCGATGCTGGCGGCGTCCACCACCAAAGGCGCGGTGCCGAACGCATTGGACAGCCGCACCCGCACCCGCTTGCCGCCCAGCGACAGCCGCACCACCTGGCGCAGGCTGGCATCGCGCCAGTGCGGGGCCGGCAGCGCGTTGTCGCCCTCGGGCACCATTTGCGCCGCGCCCCAGGCGGCGACCCAGTGTTCCTTGCCGGGTGTACCGGTCCCTGCTGCCAAGGCCATGGTAGCGCCCAGCAGGCAGAACGTGAACATGGTGTTTTTCGTGATTGATCTCATAGTTTTCATTATCGCTGTCTCCACTTGCCCGGTACGGGTTGACTTGCTTTGGCAAATCCTTCAAACTCAAAATGTTAGCGCTATTTATTTTAGGGTATGAAAATGGTTGACGCAACAAATACAAATGTTTCTAACACGCCGGTGATTGTCCGGATGCGTGTGATTCCCGTGGCGGGGCGCGACAGCATGCTGTTGAACCTGTGCGGCGCGCACGCCCCGTTCTTCACCCGCAACCTGGTGCTGCTGGAAGACAGCGCCGGCCGCACCGGCATGGGGGAAGTGCCGGGCGGAGCGGGTATTTTGCGCGCGCTGGAAAATGTTATTCCGCTGGTGGAAGGCACGCAGGTTGGCCGCTACAACCGCACCTTGAACAGCGTACGCGGCGCGATTGCCAACAAAAATGTGAGCGGTCAACAGTACCAGGTGACGTCCGCCGCCGAGGCAGCCGTGCTGAAACAGCCCCATGAAATCAACCTGCGGCTGGAAAACGTGGTGACGGCGGTGGAAGCGGCGCTGCTCGATTTGCTGGGCCAGCACCTTGGCGTGCCGGTCTGCGAATTGCTGGGTGCGGGCCAGCAGCGTGACTTGGTGCCGATGCTGGCCTACCTGTTTTATGTCGGCGACCGCCGCAAGACCGATCTCGATTACCTGCCGGGCGCATTGTCTGGAAACTGCGGACCGGACGACTGGCATCACCTGCGCCACCAGGAAGCGCTGACGCCGGAAGCGATTGCCGACCAGGCAGCCGCCTGCGTGGCGCGCTATGGCTTCAAGGATTTCAAGCTGAAGGGCGGCGTGATGCGCGGCGCGGACGAGATGGCGGCGGTGGCGGCCATCAAGGCGCGCTTCCCGGAGGCGCGCGTGACGCTGGATCCGAATGGCGCGTGGTCGCTGCGCGAAGCGGTGGACCTGTGCCGTGGCCAGGGCCATTTGCTGGCCTATGCGGAAGATCCGTGCGGCCCGGAAGATGGCTACTCGGGCCGCGAAATCATGGCCGAATTCCGCCGCGCCACTGGTATCGCTACCGCGACCAATATGGTGGCCACCGACTGGCGGCAAATGGCGCATTCGCACTTGCTGGGCGCGGTCGATATCCCGCTGGCCGACCCGCATTTCTGGACCATGCAGGGTTCCGTGCGCCTGGCGCAGCTGTGTGCCGAGTGGGGCCTGACCTGGGGTTCCCATTCCAACAACCACTTTGACGTGTCGCTGGCGATGTTTACCCACGCGGCGGCGGCGGCCCCCGGCCGGATCACGGCGATCGACACGCACTGGATCTGGCAGGAGGGACAGGAACGCCTGACCGTTGAACCGCCGCGCATCGTTGGCGGCAGCGTGGCCGTGCCGCAAGCGCCGGGACTGGGGATCAGCCCCGACCTGGAACGCATCGAAGCGGCCCATGCGCTTTATAAACAAGTCGCCACCACGGCGCGCGATGACGCGATGGCCATGCGCTACCTGGTGCCCGGCTGGACTTACAACCCGAAACAACCAAGTTTTGCAAAGGATTGAACATGACGATGGATTTGAAAGCAGCTGACTATTTGCCGGCCGACCTGGAACGCGCCCTGCTGGTGGGCCGTGTCTGGCGCGACGACGTGGGCCCGTGCGTGGTGGTGGTGCGCGCCGGCCAGGTGTTCGATATCACGGCGCAGTGTGCCACGGTGTCGGATTTGCTGGAACGCGATGATTTGCTGGCCTTTGCGCGCAGCGTGCAGGGCGAAGCGCTGTGCGATGCCGCCGCGCTTGTGGCTTCCTCGCTGGACCCGCAAGGCGGTGCGCCGCGCCTGCTGGCGCCGTGCGACCTGCAGGCCATTAAGGCCTGCGGCGTGACGTTTGCCGTCAGCCTGCTGGAACGCGTGATTGAAGAGCAGGCGGGCGGCGACGCGGCGCGCGCCGATGCGCTGCGCGCCAGCCTGCTGCAGGACATCGGCAGCGACCTGTCGGCGATCAAACCGGGTTCGCCGGAAGCGGAAGCGCTGAAACAGCAATTCATTGCGCGCGGCGCGTGGTCGCAGTATATGGAAGTGGGTATCGGCCCGTATGCGGAAGTGTTTTCCAAGTCGCAGCCGATGTCGGCGGTGGGACTGGGCGCGGACGTGGGCTTGCACCCTGAGTCGCACTGGAACAACCCGGAACCGGAAATCGTGCTGGCCGTCACCAGCCGCGCGCAGGCCGTGGGCGCCACCCTGGGCAATGACGTCAACTTGCGCGACATCGAAGGCCGCAGCGCGCTCTTGCTGGGCAAGGCCAAGGACAACAATGGCTCTTGCGCACTGGGTCCGTTTATCCGCCTGTTCGACGAGCACTATACGATCGACACCGTGCGCCAGGCCGAAGTGCGCTTGCGCATCGAAGGCGCCGACGATGATTTCGTGCTCGATGGCGAATCGCGCATGCGTGAAATCAGCCGCGACCCGCTGGATCTGGTGGCGCAAACCTGTGGCTCGCACCACCAGTATCCGGACGGCTTCATGCTGTTCCTCGGCACCATGTTCTCGCCAATCAAAGACCGTGGCGCCAAAGGCGCGGGCTTTACGCATAAGCTGGGCGACAAGGTCAGCATCAGCAGTGGCGCGCTGGGTACGCTGGTCAATCATGTCCAGCGCAGTGACGCGATCGCACCGTGGACCTTTGGCGTGCGCGCTTTGTTCTCCAACCTGGCGCGGCGCGGTCTGCTGAAAGGCGCGCAATGACGGCATCGGACAACATGAAACGTCAGCCGATGGCGTATGCGCTCTATCCGAGCCTGGCCGGACAGCGTGTCCTGATCACCGGCGGCGGCACCGGCATCGGCGCCACTCTGGTCGATGCGTTTGCGCGCCAGGGCGCGCGGGTGGCGTTCATTGATATCGCCGAGGAAGCATCGCGTGCGCTGGAAGCGTCGCTGGCGGCCCGGGTTGGCCAGCAAGGCATCGCGCATGCGCCGCGCTATTACCGGTGCGACTTGACCGATCTCGCGGCGCTGGGGGCGGTGATGGCGCAAATCGAGCAGGATATCGGCGCGGTGCAAGTGCTGCTGAACAATGCGGCCAATGACAAGCGCCACACGGTGGATGAAGTGTCGCCGCAATACTGGGACGACAGCCTGGCCGTCAACCTGCGCCACCAGTTCTTTTGCGCCCAGGCCGTGGCGCCGGGCATGCGGGCGGCCGGTACCGGCGTGATCCTGAATTTCGGGTCGATTTCGTGGTACCTGGCGCTGGGCAACCTGACCTTGTACATGACCGCCAAGGCGGCCATCGAAGGCTTGACGCGCGGACTGGCGCGCGACCTGGGGGCCGACGGGATCCGCGTCAATTGCGTGATTCCCGGCTCCGTGCGCACCGAGCGCCAGATGACCTTGTGGTATTCGCCGGAAGCGGAGCAGCAAATCCTCAACGCGCAATGCCTGCGCCAGCGGGTCGAACCGGAAGACGTGGCGGCGCTGGCGCTGTTCCTGGCGTCGGACAATGCGGGCCGCTGCTCGGGCCGCGATTACTTTGTCGACGCGGGATGGTACGGAGCATGACGGCCTTGAGTTCCGCGGTTGAATGCATCTGGCCGGTCGGCGCGACGCTGGCGGAGGGCCCGTTCTGGCACGCGCGGCAGGGCGCGCTGTATTTTGTCGATATCAAGGGCAACGCGGTGCACCGCTGCGCGGAAGATGGTGGTGCGCGCGCGACGTGGGTCTTGCCGGACCAGGTGGGGTTTGCGTTGCCGATGGCGGACGGCGGCTTGCTGTGCGGCTTGCCGGGCCAGGTGGTGCGCTTTGATCCGGCCGGCGGTGCGCCGGCAACGCTGCTGGCGCTGGAGGGGGATTTGCCGGGCAACCGCAATAATGACGGCTATATCGATGCGGCGGGGCGGCTGTGGTTCGGCACCATGGATAATGCTGAAAAAGCCGCCACCGGTGCGCTGTACCGGTGGGATGGCAAGCGCCTGCGGCAGCTCGATGACGCCTACATTATCACCAACGGCCCGTGCATCAGCCCCGATGGCCGCACGTTTTACCACACCGATACGCTGGCCAAGCTGATTTACGCGTTTGACCTGGCGCCGGATGGTACGCTGAGCAACCGCCGGGTATTGATCCGGACCGCCGCGCCAGGACACCCGGACGGCACCGCCATCGATGCCGAAGGCGCGCTGTGGGTGTCGATGTTCCGGGGCGCCCGGATCGACCGCTATGCGCCGGATGGCGCATTGATCGGTTCCATCGCCATGCCGTGCTCGAACATCACCAAGGTGGCGTTTGGCGGCGCCGACCTGCGCACGGTGTTTGTCACCACGGCGCGCAAGGGGCTGACGATCGATGAATTGAGCCGCGAACCGCTGGCCGGCGGCATTTTCCGCTTCCGTACCGACGTCCCGGGGCTTCCCCAGCATGACTTCCAGCCAGAGACTTGAACAGAGAACTGAGATGACCAACAATAACAAGCCCGCCCGCCGTTTCCGCTCGCAAGACTGGTTCGACAATCCCGACCATATCGACATGACGGCGCTGTACCTGGAGCGCTTCATGAATTACGGCATTACGCCGGAAGAATTGCGCTCGGGCCGTCCCATCATCGGCATTGCGCAAAGCGGCAGCGATATCAGCCCGTGCAACCGCATCCACCTGGAGCTGGCCAAGCGCGTGCGCGACGGTATCCGCGATGCGGGCGGTATCGCGATGGAATTCCCGCTGCATCCGGTATTTGAAAATTGCCGCCGTCCGACCGCCGCGATTGACCGCAACCTGGCGTATATGGGATTGGTGGAAATCCTGCACGGCTATCCGATCGATGCCGTGGTGCTGACCACCGGGTGCGATAAAACCACCCCGGCCCAGCTCATGGCCGCCGCCACGGTGGACATTCCCGCCATCGTGCTGTCGGGCGGACCGATGCTCGACGGCTGGCTCGACGGGGAACTGGTGGGATCCGGCGCCGCGATCTGGAAAGGCCGCAAGCAGCTGGCGGCGGGCGAAATCGATAACGAAAAGTTCCTGCAAATTGCCGCCGCGTCGGCGCCGTCGGCAGGACATTGCAATACCATGGGCACCGCTTCGACCATGAATGCGCTGGCCGAAGCGCTGGGGATGTCGCTGACCGGCTGTTCCGCGATTCCCGCGCCGTACCGCGAGCGGGGCCAGGTCGCGTATGAAACCGGCAAGCGCATTGTCGCCATGGCGCATGAGGATTTGCGCCCCTCGACAATGCTGACGCGCGACGCGTTCCTGGACGCCATCGTGGTCAATGCCGCGATTGGCGGTTCCACCAATGCGCAGCCGCACATCATGGCGATGGCGCGCCATGCGGGCGTGGAATTGCATCCGGACGACTGGATGCAATATGGCCACGACGTGCCGCTGTTGCTGAATATGCAGCCGTCCGGCAAATTCCTTGGTGAGCGCTTCCACCGCGCGGGTGGCGTGCCGGCCATCATGTGGGAACTGGAGCAGGCCGGCAAACTGCGGTCGAACCGTCCGACTGTGACGGGGCAGACCATGGCTGAAAACCTGTCCGGCCGCGCCACCGGCGACCGCGAAGTGATTTATCCGTACGCGGCGCCGCTGCGGGAACAGGCCGGTTTCATGGTGTTAAAGGGCAACCTGTTTGATTTCGCCATCATGAAAACCTCGGTGATTTCCGAACAGTTCCGTACCCGCTACCTGAGCCGCCCGGGTCACGAAAACGTGTTCGAATGCCGCGCCGTGGTGTTCGAGAGTTCCGACGATTACCACCAGCGCATCAATGATCCGGCCCTGGAGATCGATGAAAACTCGATCCTGGTGATCCGTGGCGCGGGACCGGTGGGATGGCCGGGATCGGCGGAAGTGGTGAACATGCAGCCGCCCGATGCCCTGATCAAACGTGGCGTGATGAACTTGCCGACCCTGGGCGATGGCCGCCAGTCGGGGACCTCGGACAGCCCGTCGATTTTGAACGCCTCGCCGGAAAGCGCGGTTGGCGGCGGGCTGGCGTGGCTGCGCACCGGCGATATTGTGCGGGTGGATTTGACCGCCGGCAGCTGCAATGTGCTGGTCAGCGACGACGAACTGGCCGAGCGCAAGAAGGTTGGCGTGCCTGCCATTCCGCCGAGCCAGACGCCGTGGCAAGAACTGTACCGCGCGACGGTGGGGCAGCTTGCCAGCGGGGCCTGCATGGAGCTGGCGGTGCCGTACCGTGGGGTGGCGGAGAACATGGCGCGGCATAATCACTGATCATCGGCAGGGCCGGCTGCCGCTGACTGGATTATTTCAGGAAGCGGAAAGTCGGTTCGATGTTTTTGCTGTGTAAAAACGCCACGATCTGTTCCAGGCTTGCATCTTTCAACAGCAAGCCATCGGTCCCGGGCGCCGCCGCTGGGCGCGGCGCCGGGGCCGGCAAGCTTGCCGACGGCGCCGGCTGCAACTGCCGCAGCAACTCCGCCACTTGCGCGGGCGTGACGCTGTGCAAGCCTTCCAGGAACGCCAGCTGGCCGCTCAGCGGCGGCGCCATGTCCAGTCCCGAACCGTCCGCAAAGGACGCGCCCATGCCGGGGTGGATAAACGCGCTCCATTTGCCGGAGGCGGGGTGCAGGCAGGGTGGCAGCGGCGCGGCATGGCCGGGGGCGGGCATGTCCGGCATCACCGCGGCGTGCAGCAAGGCCAGCAGATGTTGCAGGTCGCCCGCGGGCATCGGCTGCTCCAGCGACAGCCACAGGCAATAGCCATTGTCGCCCGACACGCTGACGGCGGGCGCCGGCAAGCCGAAACGCGTCTGCAATTCATGGGCTACTTCACACAGGCGGCTCCAGTGGCGGTCTTCCTCGTGGTCGCGCAGGACCGGGAAGGGCAGGGCGGCGGCGCGCACCGCGCCATCCGGGCCGGCCAGGGGCAGCGGGGCCGTGCCGTGCAGGTGCGCGTTCCATGCGGCGTCCGTGACCACGGCGTCGGGCAGGTACAGCCTGCCCAGTTCTGATATCAATTTTTCCATACTGTCTTACCCGGTTTTTTTGGCGAAGCATAACACCGGCCGCCAAATGTCGTATCATGCCGGTCGACATTTAGTGGCTTATCTAGACAACTATGCAAATCCAAATCAACGATACCCTGCGCGCTTACATCGACCCGCTGACCGAAGCCGAATACACGGCGCTGGAGCGCAGCATCCTGGCGGAAGGCTGCCGCGATGCGCTGGTGCTGTGGAACGACGTGCTGGTCGATGGCCACAACCGCTATTCCATTTGCCAGCAGCATGGCATTCCGTTCAAGGTGACACAAAACACCACGTTCCGCAGCATGGAAGACGTGATGCTGTGGATGATCGACAACCACCTGGGCCGCCGCAGCGTCACCGATTTCCAGCGCGGTGTGCTGGCACTGCGCCGCAAGGATATCCTGGAAGCCCGCACCGCTGACACCGTGGCGCAAAACGCCGAGGAAGACGCGAAAATCGCGCCGCCGGAACCGGCTGAGGCGGAGGAGGCCGCCGCCCCGGCCAAGGTACGCACCTCGCGCGAAGACGTGGCGCGCGCGGCGCGGCTGTCGACCGCGACCATCAGTCAGATTGAAAAAATCCAGAAACAGGCCACGCCGGAACTGGTGGAGGCGGTGCGCGCCGGCACCATTTCCATCAATGCGGCGGCCACGGTGGCGTCGCTGCCGCAGGAAGAGCAAGTGCTGGCGGTGGCCGGCGGCAAGAAACAGTTGCAGCAGGCGGCCAAGGAAGTGCGCGAACAGCGCGCCGCCAACCGTCCGCTCAAGCAGCCGAAGGAAGATAGCCCGGAAGCGCTGGCCGCGCCGGCCGCTTCGCTGTCCGAAGTGGAATTGCTGCGCGCCGAGGTGGCCCGCCTGACCGAGCGCAATGCCCAGCTGCGCGCGGAAAACGCGGAATTGCGTGAACGCATTTCGTCGCTGGTCGACGCGTCGTAATCCCTGGCCGGCGGCCCGCGCCGGCCTTGACCCTGAAATCCGACCTGGAGCGATTCCATGCCGAGACTGCCAATCCTGGGCCCGGCGCTGCTGTGCGCGCTGGCTGTAGCGAACTTCCCTTGTGCCGCTTCGGAAAGTGGGCAGCCAGGCCGGTCAGGCCATGGCGCTGCGCAGGCAACCGTGGTTGGCGGCAAGGCCGAAGCGGCGCGGCTGCGTGCGCTGGCGCGGCGCGTCACCATCGTGCGCGACAAATGGGGTATTCCGCACGTGTATGGCAAGACCGACGCGGACGCGGTATTCGGCTTGCTGTATGCGCAAGCGGAAGATGACTTCCGCCGGATTGAACTCAATTACATCAATGCGATGGGCCGCCTGGCCGAAGTCCAGGGCGAAAGCGAGATTTACCGCGACTTGCGGATGAAACTGTTCATCGACACGGACAGCTTGAAAGCGCAATACGCGGCCAGTCCCGCATGGTTGAAACAGTTGATGAACGCGTTTGCGGACGGGTTGAATTTTTACCTGTTGACGCATCCGCAAGCGAAGCCGCAATTGATTACCCGCTTCGAGCCGTGGATGGCGCTGAGCTTTACCGAAGGCTCGATCGGCGGCGATATCGAATCGGTCGACATCAAGGCGTTGGAGCGGTTTTATACCAAGGCGCCCATGCCGGCGGATGCGATGCTGAAACGCGAACGCGAGCCCGCCGGCTCGAACGGCTTCGCGATTGCGCCGGCCATCAGCAAATCCGGCCACGCGCTGTTGATGATCAACCCGCACACGTCGTTTTACTTCCGTCCCGAAGTGCACATGGTCAGCGAAGACGGCATGAACGCGTATGGCGCCGTCACCTGGGGCCAGTTCTTTGTCTACCAGGGTTTCAATGACCGGCTGGGCTGGATGCACACGTCCGGCGGCGGCGACGTCATCGATGAATTCGTGGAAACCGTCAGCAGCAAGGATGGCAAGCTGACGTACCGCTATGGCAGGGAAGAACGCCCAGTGCGCGCCGTGCCGGTGCGCCTGCGCTACCGCACGGCGGCCGGGATGGCGGAAAAGACCGTGACGGCGTATTACACGGTGCATGGGCCGGTGGTGCGGGAAGCCGACGGCAAGTGGATCAGTGTCAGCCTGATGAACGAGCCGCTGAAGGCGCTGCAGCAATCGTATTTGCGCACCAAGGCCCGCAATTACAGCCAGTTCCGGCGCGTGATGGACTTGCGCACCAATTCGTCCAACAACACGGTGTACGCCGATGCGGACGGCAATATCGCTTATTTCCACGGTAATTTCATGCCGCTGCGGGATGCGCGTTTCAATTACCGCAAGCCGGTCGATGGCAGCGATCCGGCCACGGCCTGGAAAGGCTTGCATCCGGTCGGCGATACCATCCAGTTGTTCAACCCAGCCAATGGCTGGGTCCAGAACACCAATAACTGGCCGTTTTCGGCGGCGGGCGCCAACAGCCCGAAAGCGGCGGACTATCCGGCCTACATGTCGGCCCAGCCGGAAAATGCGCGCGGCATCCATGCGGTGCGGGTGCTGGACAACAAAAAAGATTTTACGCTGGACGGCCTGATCGCGGCGGCCTACGACAACCAGTTGCCGGCGTTCGAGCCGCTGCTGCCCAAGCTGTTTGAGGCCTGGGAAGCGCTGCCCGATGGCGATGCGCTGAAGTCGGGAATCGCGCCGCAAGTGCACGTGCTGCGGCGCTGGGATATGCGCTACGCGCTCAATTCGGTGCCGACCTCGCTGGGCGTGTTCTGGCTGGAAGATTTAAAACGCATCTTTGAGCCGGCCGCCAGGGCGCTGGACATGCCGCTGCCGGTCTTTATTGAAACCCGGCTGGGGCCGCAGGAATTGCTGTTTGCCATGGCGCGCGCCAGTGCGAAGCTGGAAGCGGATTTCGGGACCTGGCAAACACCGTGGGGCGAAATCAACCGCTACCAAAGACTGACCGGCGATATCGCGCAACCATTCGATGACAGCAAGCCCAGCATTCCCGTGCCGTACGTTTCCGGCAACTGGGGCGCGCTGGCGGCGTATGGCATGACCTCGCCGCAAAAGACCCGCCGCATTTATGGCGAACGGGGCAACAGTTTTGTCGCGGCGGTGGAGTTCGGCAAGCGCATCCGTGCGAAAAGCATCCTGGCGGGCGGCAACAGCGGCGATCCGGCATCGCCGCACTTCAACGACCAGGCGGAAATGTATGCGCGCGGCGAGTTCAAGGACGTGCTGTTTTACCGGGACGACATCGAGAAACATGCCGAGCGGCGCTACCATCCGGGTGACTGACATCCTGTTGACGAAGCGCAAACAGGCTGATTTACACGGGGCCATGCTGTGGACAGGAGGACCACATCATGCCAACCCCGGAAGACCAACGCGGCGGCCAGCGCCCGCCTGATATCCGCGACTTCATCTTTGTGCGCGAGCTGGCGGAAGTGTATTTGCTGCTCGACCATATCTCAGGCCGCTGGGACAAGCCGCTCGACGCCGAAGGCGAAGAATTGCGCGCCGCCATCTGCAAGATCGGCTGGCCGCCCAACGGCAACCGCCTGGATGCGGCGGAACAAGCGACCACCTTGCTGCGCGCCAAAGACCGCTTGAATGCGCTGGCCCGTCCGGCCAGCGGCGCCACGATCGCGTTTACGTTGCTGGTGGTGGGGGAGGAAGACCCGCGCCGCCACGCCCGCCGCTGGTGGTCGCGGCTGTGGCCGTTGGACTGGCTGGGCCGCCGGACGCGGGAAGCGGCGGCGCGGGAGCCTGCGCCTGTTCCCGCCCAACAAGCCCCGATACCGCCGTTTACCGGGCCGGGCAATGGTGACTTGATCCTTCCCTGCTGCGGATTCAGCCGTCCTCCCACGCGCATGTCGCTGGCCCGTACCGCCTTTCCCGGCCTGATCGGCCCCGCCAGCCACTTCAATCGTGGGATCTGGCGCATCGTGCTGTTCCTGATCATGTGGATGGTGCTGACTTGCGTGCTGTCGTGGGATATCACGGCGGGCAATGTGGTGTTGACGCATTTGGACAGCCTGCGCACGCAGCAGGGGGAGTTGGCGCGCAAGATTTCCGCGGCCGAAGCGGCCGATGAACTGGCGCGCCGCAACAAGGCGGGACCGGCCGGCGCGGTGGATGTGCCACCGGTGCTGTTTTGCGAACCGATCAGCGAGCGCCAGGGGCGCAAGTACCGCACGGTGGAAGAATTGCAGCTGTGTACCGACAAGGAGCGGCTGGAAAACGAGCGCCTGGTCACGCAACGTAATTTGCATGTGTGGATCAGGCCGTGGGAAAAGCTGTACCGCCTGGTGACGTTCGAGCCGGCACAGGAATCTGGCAGTGCCCGGGTGCAAGCGGCGCCGGTCTTCGGCGGGCAATACGGCGGAGATGAAGAGCCGGCCCGTGTATTGACCCATGTGATCGGCGGCGCCGTGCTGCCGCTGTGCTATGGCATCCTCGGCGCCGGCGCCGCCACCGTGCGCAACCTGTGGGCCAAGCTGCGCGAAAGCATGCTGATGCCGCGCGATTACACGCTGGCGCTGGGCCAATTGGCGCTGGGCGCCACCATCGGCGCCTGCATCGGCTTGTTCGTCAATCCTTCCGGGGCGACCTCCGGCACCGACGCGGCGCTGGCGACCAGCTGGACCTTGAGCGGGTCGGCGCTGTCGTTCATTGCGGGATTCGGCGTGGAGGGGGTGTTCCTGGCGCTGGAGGCGTTTGTGCGGCGGGTGTTTGGGGTGCCGGCGCAGGGAGAAGGGCGGCGCACGCAGTGACGTATCGCGCGCCAGGCACGATATGCCTGGCGCCGGCAGCCTTTAAATCGCATCCAGCGCCGCCTGTAAATCCTCCCGCAAGTCTTCCACATCCTCGATGCCGACCGACAGCCGGATCAAGCCATCGCCGATGCCCAGCACCGCCCGCTGCTCCGGTGGAATCGTGGCATGGGTCATCAACGCAGGGTGTTCGATCAGGCTTTCCACGCCGCCCAGGCTTTCCGCCAGCGCAAACACTTCGCAGCGCTCCAGGAAGCGGCGCGCACCGGCCAAATCCGTGTCGAGGGTGATGGAAATGATGCCGCCGAAGCCTTCCATCTGGCGTTTGGCCAGCGCATGCTGCGGGTGGGTTTCCAGGCCGGGGTAATACACTTTCGCGACCTTCGGCTGGCGCGCCAGCCATTGCGCCAGGTCCAGCGCGCTGGCGTTGTGGCGGGCGATGCGCACTGCCAGGGTTTTCACGCCCCGCAACGCCAGGAAGCTGTCGAACGGGCCGAGGATCGCGCCCACCGCGTTTTGCAAAAAGCCCAGCTGTTCGCGCCACGGCTGCTGGTGCGGCTCGTTGCCGACCACGGCCACGCCGGCAATCACGTCTGAGTGGCCATTCAGATACTTGGTGGCCGAGTGCACCACGATGTCGAAGCCGTGTTCCAGCGGGCGCTGCACCAGCGGGCTGGCAAAAGTGTTGTCGGCCACGGCAATGATGCCCCGCTCGCGGCAGATCTTCGCAATGGCGGCCAGGTCGGCGAGTTTGAGCATCGGGTTGGTCGGCGTTTCCACCCACACCATGCGGGTTTCCGGGCGCAGCGCGGCCAGCAGGTTTTCCGGGTTGGTCAAATCCACATAGGTAAAAGTGTGGCCGGCGCTGCGCTTGCGCACCCGTTCAAACAGGCGGTAGCTGCCGCCATACATGTCGTCGCCGGCGATGATGTGGGCGTTCGCATCGGCCAGTTCCAGTACCGTGGCAATCGCCGCCAGGCCGGAGGCGAAGGCGAAGCCTTGCGATCCGCCTTCCAGGTCGGCCAGGCAGCGCTCGAAGGCCCAGCGGGTGGGGTTGTGCGAGCGGCCATAGTCGAGGCCTTTGTGGACGCCGGGGCTTTCCTGGACAAAAGTGGAGGTCGCATAAATCGGCGGCATGATGGCGCCGGTGGACGGATCCGGGGATTGGCCACCGTGGATGACGCGGGTGGCCAGCGCAGCTTTTTTCTTGGTCATTAGAGAGACTTTCTCAGGTGGTTCAACAGGTCGAAGCGGGTGATCAGGCCGTAAAACGCGGCACTGTCCGCCACCACGGCGGTCAGGCCCCGGTCCAGCGTGCTGCGCAGGGCCTGGATGCTGGAAGCGGGCGACAGGGTTTCCAGGCGCGAGGTCATGGTGGCGCCGACCAGGCTGGAGAACTGTTCCGCATGGTTGTCGACTTTCATCAGCAAGTCGGATTCATCGATGATGCCCACCAGTTTGCCGTTTTCCAGCACCGGCAACTGCGCCAGGTCGGCGGTGCGCATGCGGTTGAAGGCGACCAGCAGGGTGTCGGTTGGCGACACGCTGACCACGTCGCCTTCGTCATAGCGGCGCCCGATCAAGTCGCGCAAATCGCCGGTTTTCTGGCGCTGCACCAGGCCCTGGTCCACCAGCCAGTTGTGGTTGTACATTTTCGACAGGTAGCGGGTGCCGGTATCGACCACGAACGTCACGACCCGCTTGGCCTCGGTCTGTTCGCGGCAGTACTTGAGGGCGGCGGCGAGCAGGGTGCCGGTCGACGAGCCGCCCAGGATGCCTTCGGCCTGCAACAGCGCGCGGGCGCTTTCAAAGCTTTCCTGGTCGGTGATGGTGTAGGCCTTGTGCACGGACTTCATGTCGGCGATGGACGGAATGAAATCCTCGCCGATGCCTTCCACGGCCCAGGAACCGCTGGTGTCGTTGACTTTGCCGGTGTCGATGTATTCCGCCAGGATCGACCCTTTGGGATCGGCCAGCACGAATTCCAGTTCCGGCTGCACCTTGCGGAAAAAGTGCGACAAGCCGGTCAAGGTGCCCGAGGAACCGACCCCGACCACGATGGCGTCCACGTCATGCTGCATTTGTTCCCAGATTTCCGGGGCGGTGGTGGTTTCGTGGGCGGCCGGATTGGCGGGATTGTTGAACTGGTCCGCATAAAACGCGCCGGGAATTTCCCGGGCCAGACGCGCCGCGAAATCCTGGTAATACTCGGGGTGGCCCTTGCCAACGTCGGAGCGGGTCATGTGCACTTCCGCGCCCAGCGCTTTCAAATGCAGCACCTTTTCGGTGGACATCTTGTCCGGCACCACCAGCACCACGCGGTACCCTTTGATGCGGCCCACCAGCGCCAGGCCCAGCCCGGTATTGCCGGCGGTGGCTTCGATAATCGTGCCGCCCGGCTTCAGACGGCCGTCGCGCTCGGCCGCCTCGATCATGGCGCGGCCGATGCGGTCCTTGATCGATCCGCCCGGGTTTTGCGATTCGAGTTTCAAAAACAAGCGGCATGGACCGGTGTCGAGCCGGGTGACTTCGACCAGCGGGGTATCGCCGATCAGGCTGAACAGGGCAGCCTCTTTGGGTGTGTTCAAGGCGTTCTCCTTTACAGGGGGACCCGCATGGCCGGTTGTGCCGGCATGCGTTCCGTGAAAGACGCGGATTTTCAGCCGCACGGTTCACTTCGGGAACGAATCTTAATTAATTTGTATATGCATTTTATGCACAGTGCAGGAAAAGTATGCGCCTTTTTCAACACCCGCGCCGTATAATCCGCGTCATCAACGCAGCATAATTTGGTATCAAAGTGGCAAAACTCTATTTCCGTTACTCGGCCATGAACGCCGGCAAATCGACCGCCATGTTGCAGGTCGCACATAACTACGAAGAACAGGGCCAGGCCGTCCGGCTATTCACGGCGGCGATCGATGACCGCTATGGCGTGGGGCATGTAACGTCGCGCCTGGGGCCGCAGCGCGCCACGGAAGTGTTTGACGCGAAAACGGATTTCCTGCACGCGGTCGATCAAAAGGTCGCCTGCGTACTGGTCGATGAAGCGCAATTCCTGTCCACTGTCCAGGTACAGCAGTTACACAAGCTGGCGCAGGTACGGGGCATTCCCGTGATTACCTATGGCTTGCGCACGGATTTCCGGGGCGAACCATTCCCGGGTTCGGCCTATCTGCTGGGCCTGGCCGACGATATCGAGGAAATCAAGAATATTTGCACCTGCGGCAAAAAAGCCACAATGAACATCCGTGTCGATGAGCAGGGCAAGCGCATCCGCGACGGCGAGCAAATCAGTATTGGCGGCAACGAGCGCTACCGGCAGGCTTGCGGGCGCTGTTTCTACTCAGAATAATTCCCTCATCATGCCCGAATGCACCGCCATCGCCGCCGCCTGGATTTGCCAGTACCGCGGCGCGGTGTTCGACATGTTGCTGTATCTGGCGCCGTCGCTGATGCTGGCGCTGGTGATCCGGCGCCTGGCGGCATGGCACCCATTTTTCCTGCTGTTTCGCCTGGCCGGCACGATTTGCCATGAATTCGCGCATTTCCTTGTCGGCCTGCTGACGTATGCGCGGCCCGCCGCGTTTTCCGTCATGCCGCGCCGGATGGCCGGCGGCTGGCAGCTCGGTTCCGTCAGCCTGACGCGGGTGCGCTGGTATAACGCTGCGCCCGCCGCGCTGGCGCCATTCCTGGTGGCCGGTGTGCCGTTGCTGGTGGCGCTGTGGCGGACCCGGCCCGGCTGGCAATTCGAAGGCATTGATTTGCTGCTGGCCTTTGCCGTGGCGCCGCAATTCCTTGCCTGCTGGCCATCGGCGGCGGACTGGAAGATTTCCCTGCGCTCATGGCCTTACCTGCTGATTGGCGGCCTGGCATGGGCCGCGCTGCAATATTGGCGCGCATAAAGTCACGAGCATCGCGTTGGCGGGTATAGCCGCCAAACCTTGCCAATTGAGCCTGACAGCCTGCCAATTTTAATCCTGCCTTAAGGTTTCCGCCTGTATCTGTACGGGAAATAGGCTGCGCAGCCGCTATACGCGCTGTAGAATAAGCCGAAGCGCCGGCACATATATGGTGCGCCGGTTCCATGAAAAGTTTTGAGGGGGTATGCCGATGAAGAAGCAGATGCTGTTGAGCGCAATCGCGCTGGCGATTTCAGTCCAGGTGGGCGCCGCGGTACCGGAAAAGGCCGATGCCAAACCGGTCGCTGCGCAAAGTCAGGCCGCCGTCGCCGCCTCTCACGTCTTGTCGCGCTTCCATTACAAGGCGACGCCGCTCGATGATGCGATGTCGGAAAAGATCTTCGACCGCTATTTCAAGCTGCTCGACAGCGACCGCCTGTTCTTTGTGCAGGCTGACGTGGACCAGTTCGCATCGGCCCGCACCCGGCTCGATGACGCGATCATGCAGGAAAACCTGCAAGTCCCGTTCGCGATCTACAACCTCTATCAGCAGCGCTTCAATGAGCGCATGGCGTATGCGCGCGAGCTGTTGAAGGGCAAGTTCGAATTCACGGCCGACGAGTCGTACATGATCGACCGTGAAAAGGCCGATTGGCCGAAAAACGAGGCCGAAGCCAAAGACCTGTGGCGCAAGCGCGTAAAAAACGACTGGCTGCGCCTGAAGCTGGCCGGCAAGGATGACAAGTCGATCCGCTCCACCCTGGACAAGCGCTATGAAAACTACGTGAGCCGTTCGCGCAAGCTGTCGACGGAAGACGTGTTCCAGACTTTCATGAACGCGTACGCCATGTCGATCGAGCCGCACACGAATTACCTCGCGCCGCGCGCTGCGGAAAACTTCGACATCGCGATGCGCCTGTCGCTGGAAGGCATTGGCGCGCAGTTGCAGCAGCGTGACGATTACACGGTGATCCGCGAAATCGTGCCGGGCAGCCCGGCGGCCTTGTCGGGCAAGCTGAAAGTCGGCGACCGCATTGTGGGCGTGGCGCAGGGTGACAGCGGTGCCTTCCAGGACGTGGTGGGCTGGCGGATTGACGACGTGGTGTCGCAGATCCGTGGCGCCAAAGGCTCCACGGTGCGCCTGCAAGTCCTGCCCGCCGACGCGGGGCAGGATGGCAAACTGGCGCAGATCTCGCTGGTGCGCAACAAGATCAGCATGGAAGAACAGTCGGCCAAGAAATCCATCTTTGAAGTACGCGACGGCACGGCCAAGCGCCGCATCGGCGTGATTGCATTGCCAACCTTCTACCAGGACTTCGAAGCGCGCGCCCGTGGCGACCGCGATTTCAAGTCCGCCACGCGCGATGTGGCCCGCCTGCTGGCGGAATTGAAACGTGAAAAAGTCGACAACGTGCTGATCGACTTGCGCAATAACGGCGGCGGTTCGCTCAATGAAGCGGTGGAACTGACCGGCCTGTTCATCGACAAGGGCCCGGTGGTCCAGCAGCGCAATGCCGCCGGCCGCGTGGAAGTCGAAAGCGACACGCACGCGGGTCTGGCATGGGATGGTCCGGTGGGCGTCCTGATCAACCGTTCGTCCGCCTCGGCATCGGAAATCTTTGCGGCGGCGCTGCAGGACTATGGCCGTGGCCTGGTGATCGGCGAGCCATCGTTTGGCAAGGGCACCGTACAAACCCTGTGGAACCTCGATGGCCATAACGCCACCGACAAACCGCGCTACGGCAAACTGAAAATGACGGTGGCGCAATTCTTCCGCATTAATGGCGGCACCACGCAGCTGCGCGGCGTGCAGCCGGACATTGCCTTGCCGTCGATGTCGGACCCGGACAACTTCGGTGAATCCAGCTACGACAACGCGCTGCCATGGACTTCGATCAAGCCGGCGGTGTACATCCCGGCGGGCGAATTGAAGGAAATCGTGCCGCTGCTGGACAAGAAGCACGAGCAGCGCGTGGCGCGCGACAAGGACTTCCAATACCTGGAAGAGGATATCGCCACCGTGAAAAAGCTGCGCAAGGATAACGTCATTTCGCTCAACGAAGTGGCGCGCCGCAAGGAACGCGACCAGCAGGAAGCACGCGCCAAGGTGCGTGAACAGCGCCTGGCCACGGCGGCGCTGTCGCCGGATGATCCGGTGCTGATTCCTGATCCGAAGGATGTGCAAGTGAAGGCGGTGGCCGCGTCGGCCGCCGCTGCGGCCACCGCGAAAAACGGCAAGCCGGAGAAGAAAGTCGCCGCCGTCAAAGGCGCGCTGCGCACCGATGACGGCTTGCAGGCCGATGAACGCGGCCTGGCCGCCGACATCGACGCGGAAAAGGCGGCCAAAGCCGCCAAGGACGTGCTGCTGATGGAAGCCGTGCACATCCTGGCCGACGAGGTGGGCTTGTTGAAAACCGATACGCGCCTGGCATCGCGCGTGCTGCCGTATGTTGCGGACCTTGGCAAATAATCATTGCGGTTCCGATAAATATACGCGCCACTTATTTCCGACATCACCAATCTAAAGTGGAAATATTTGGCGCAGTGCAGCATCATGCTTATGTCTCCTCTATTCTCCTTCCAAGGAAATAGATTCAGCCCGCTCCCGTAGCGGGCTTTTTTTTATTCCGCCAGCGCGTTTTCCGTGTCTTTTGCCCCGTCCGCATAGCTGATGCGGTCACGCCCGGCATGCTTGGACGCGTATAAAGCTTCGTCGGCTTCGCGCAGCAATTCCGTCGCGGCCAACTGGTGCGACGGTGTGAACGCGACCGCGCCAAAGCTGGCCGTCACCTCCAGCAACTGTCCGCCACCGATATCGACCGGCACGGTGCGCACTTCGTGGCGGATCGCTTCGATGCGGTGCGCGCCGTCCGGCAAGGTCAGCCCGGGCAACAGCACCATGAATTCCTCGCCGCCATAGCGTCCCACCGCGTCATAGGGCCGCATGGCCACGGCCAGGCGCCGCGCCACTTCGACCAGCACGGCATCGCCGGCGAGGTGGCCGTGGGTGTCGTTGACGCGCTTGAAGAAATCCAGGTCCAGCAACACCAGGACGAAGCATTCGCCGGTGCGCCGGCATTTTTCGATTTCGCGTTCCAGCAACTCCATCATGGCGCTCCGGTTCCACGCCTTCGTCAAGCCATCCTTGAGGGCGCGCATGCGCAATTCTTCCCGCGACTGCTCCAGTTCGCGCGTGCGTTCCTGCACCATGACGGCCAGTTCAATCTGGCGCAACGTCATCGCGCGCAGCCGGTAGCGGTGCACGGCCAGGAAACCGAGCAGGATGGCGGCCACGCACAGTCCATAGAACGGATAGCTGCGCCACCATGGCGGCAGGATCGTAAAGGTCGTCTGGCCCAGCGGCGAGGTTTCGCCGCTGGCGCCGTTGATGGCCTGGTATTCGAAACGGTAATCGCCGCCCGGCAGCGCGGCATAGCGCACTTCGGGCGCGGCTGTAACGCTCCATTGCTGCTCACTGCCCGCCAGCCGGTAGCGGTACTGCAGCCCCTGGCGGTCTTCATAGGCCAGGCTGGCCAGACGGAATACCAGCGGATCGCCCGACCAGTCCAGCGCATTGCCATCGAGCCGCACGGGCAGGGCGCCGCGCAGCGATTCTTCCAGTACCGCGCGGGGCTGCGCCGCATCGAACAGGCGGTTGGGCCGCGCCAGGTGGGACAAGCCGTTGCTGGTGGCGATCCACATCGAACCGTCGCGGTCTTCGTAAAACCCGCGGCCATTGATATCGTCCCACGCCAGGCCGAGCGACTGGTTCGTCATGCGCCAGCGCGCACCATTCCATACCGCGAAGCCGGCATCGGTGCCAACCCACAGCCAGCCCCGGCTGTCGACATACAGCATTTGCACGGATCGCTCGCGCAGGACCGCTGGATCGATCCGCTGCGCGGCCGGCGCGCCGTGCACGTGCAGCCGCCATAATTTATCGGTACTGCCGGCCCACAGCGTGCCGTCCGGTGCGCAGGCGATGCTGCTGAAGTCGGCTTTGCCCGTCAAGGCGCCAAAAGGCAGCACGCGCCACGCAGTACCGTCATAGTGCAGGACATCGCGGTAGCTGACAAACCACAGGTCGCCTTTTAGGTCTTTACAGCCGTGCACCACCTGGGTGTCGGCGTCGCGTCCCGGCGCGGCCGGCACCGGTGCGCGCAGCACCGCGCTGCCGGCGGCGGCCGACTCCGGGACCACATACAGGCCGTTGCCGGTGGCGAGCCAGATCTGGCCTTTCCCGTCCGGTAAAACCTGGGTGACCAGCGGCAGTTTGGCAATGAGTTCGGTCTGCCCGCTCTCCGGCAGATAACGCATCAGCAGGCCGGAATACGTGCCGGCCCACAGCCGGCCCGCGCGGTCGAGCGCCATGCTGGCCCATTGGTGTCCGGACAAATCAGGCGGCGTGGGCGCCGTCTCGAAGCGGCCGCCATCGGGCACCTGCAGCCCATGGCCGGAGCGCGTGCCGATATGCAGCCGCCCGGCGCGGTCGCGCAGCATGGAAATGATGACATCGTCCGGCAGGCCCTGTGCCGTGGTCCAGTTTTCCCAGTTGCCATAACCGAGCCAGTGCACCAGTCCCCGGCCGCGTGTCGCCAGCCAGGTGCCGTTGCCGTGATCGGTCAGGATATCGGTGACGCCACCGCCGGCGTTCAAGCCATTGCGCGGGCCCAGCACCTGCCATTGGCCGTCGTTCCAGCGTAATATTCCCGGGTCGCCATTGGTCAACATCCGGCCATCACTGTCGGCATGTAACTCGCTGCGCACATGGGTTTTGCGGAACAGGTCGTCCGGCGGCGTTCGGTCTTCGAACCGTGCCGATTGCGGCGGCAGGGCAAACACGCGCTTGGCGCTGCGCACCCACAAGGCGCCATTGCTGTCGCGTGTGATGCTGGTCCAGGTCGCGGCCGGCAAGCCCTGGCCAGCACCCCATACCGTCACGCGATCCCCGCTGAGGTGGCATAGTGCCTCCTTGCAGGCGAGCCACAGGCTGGCATCCGCATCCGTGTAAATCGCTCGGATGGATTTCAACGCAGGCTGCTGTTCCAGTTGGTCCGCGCTGAAGTAGGGACGGACCACGCCGCTGCCCGTGACGCGGAACAGGCGCGCCAGCGAGATCACCAGCAAGTCGCCGGCGGCATTGTCCGCCATGGTCTGCCCGGGCCATACCGGCAGGGCCTTGCCGTCCGCAGCCAGCGGCGCGAGGCGGCCTTCTTGCAACCGGTACAGGTTTTCGTAGCTGGCCGCCCACAGCGTCCCGCTGCGGCTGTGGTACACCGCCGTGACATTCTGCTCGGCCAGGCCTTCGGCTCCCGCATAGCGCTTGAAGTCCGCGCCATTAAAGCGGAACAAGCCGTTTTCCGTGGCAGCCCACAGGTAGCCTTGCCGGTCCTGCGCCAGTGCGTTGACGGACAGGTTGCTCAATCCTTGCCCGAGATACTGCAGCGGCAATTGCTGGGCGGCAGCGCCAATCGGCGCCAGGAGTGCCATGGCGAGCAGCAGGGGAGGAAGAAAACGCAGGCTCATAGGAAATGCGTTTGGCTTGATTTCCCTCAATGTACACAAATTATTGCGGACTCCGTATAGGAAAATCCTCAAATCCCGTGGTCCGTTGTCCCTGGGCTAAAAATGGCCAATCCTTGATTCGGCGCGAATCCACAGGTGTGCAGGACGGCGTTACACGGTTTTTGGGTGTCTACGCCGGCTTCAAGAACCGGTTCGTACACCCGCCCGATGGAAACTTGCCGTACCGTGCAGCCGACTGCGGCGCCAGTCCGGGAAGCTGACGTGTCTTCCGCGCGAAACGCGGTTTTACCAAGGACCGCTATCGATTAAGACGCTGTTCGATCCACTGATATCGGCTACTAAAACTTAGACTACATGGACGCGGTCCGGTCCGCACTGATTGCAACGCGCGCGAGTCACGCTGGCACAACGGCCGGAACGCGCCAGGGCGGTTGATATGCCAATGGGCTTGGTGGCATCGGCGGCGTTTGCGGTAAGCGTGGCGATTTACTTGACGTGGCGGGCAGGACGGCGGGTTTGTCTGCTTGGATTCGGGTGTGCTATATTGGCATAAGCTTTTGATAATAAAGTAAAAGTAGTCTGTTCGGGGTGGGATTTTCTGCGATGGGCGGGAGGAAATGCACCGTTTAGGGGGGGGCTACATCACATTGGGCCGCTTAATGGAAATAGTGTATCTGCTCTGGCATGTTCGGGGTGATGACGAATATAAGGAAAATGCCAAGCTCATTGGCGTGTTTCCTTCGAAGGAACTAGCGAGAGCGACAATCGCAACATTGCTGCCCAAGCCTGGTTTCCGAGAGCATCCAGATGGATTTGAGATCAATACTTATGAATTGGGTCAGGTACACTGGCAAGACGGATTCGGTGTGGAGTGAATTTAAAAAGCCCAACCTTTCATTCCAGCGGAGCGTCTGCGGCGCCCGCTGAATTCTCGCGTTGGGCCGCGAGAGGGATATGACTCGGATATTTGATAAGTACGATCCGGACAACTGGACGATCGACGGGAAAATACTATCGGAGAAAGCGTCGAAAAGATTCAAGAGGTTCTTTCGCGCGGCCCGATCATCGTACAACACGGGTTTTATCGCGGTGCAAACTGTCCTCGAATCTTTGCTTTTGATGACTTCGAGGAGTTTGAAGGTCATTTGGAAGCTCATGCTGTGCCGGGTGATGCTTTCGATGTCTGGAGCTTTAACGATGCTTGCAAGCCAGTGGATATGATCACGGAGGGGAAGCTACATGATAATGATGGCTGTATTCCCCAAGGCGGGGCATATTAATGGCTCAACCCCGTACTCCACCGGAGCCGCGTGAAAAGCCGCGCGGTCCGGTGAATTCTCACGTTGGGCGTAAATACATGAGTCTGAAGATATGACTGCGAAGCTGGGAACGATCAAGGCAATTGGGCATAACTTTGCCGACTCGTTTGCGAGTGGAATCGGTCTTCTGGTTGGATATTATGCGATGGATGTTTTTGCCGAAGCTGCTGCATCGAAAGAGGGGCATATCCTTGTGGATTTCCTGAACGCCACCACTACGGGCTCGCCTGCATCCGTTAGCCTCGCCCGCGCAGTTTCGCTCTATCGAGAAGTACTTCCCGAATTTTGTGCCAAGCACGGTGTTGAACTTGAAGATTTAAGACTCCTTCAAGTCCGATTCGGGACTGATGCCGCATATGGGCGCCACTTCCTCGTCACAGTGGAAAACGCCCGTGGCCGGCGATCAGCGGTCAGATACTTTGGTGTGCCAGGAAAAAGGCTACGTCGCGTACGTCGATAAGGGAGTTTTGAATGCAGTTACTGCCCAACAATTCCGTCAACCGTACCGCCACATCGCTTCGCGCAGTAGCGTCCGGCTACGTCCAACGTTGGGAGACATTTGGTGGCTAGCTATCGGCGTATATTTTGGTGGTGCATAGCGATGCTATTTCTGGTGCCGTGCGTCCTCTTTGTCCTTGTTACAGCCGACGAGGCAAAGGCGCGAGATGGCTATCGCCAAGAGCTCGCCGATATCGAAGTTGGCGATGGCATTAGTGATATTGAAGCTCACGAAATTGCCGGAGCATATTTTGGCGGGTACATTAGCCTGTGTGGCGGGCCCGGCGAAGGTAAACTTATCAATGGCGAATGGGTAGTGCCCGTTTCAATTGGCTACGGTGGGCGGTCGGAAAAATCGTCTATCCGCATAAATGCAAGGACTGGTGGCGCGAGCTATGAGCGTGGTCCAACTTTCGCAAGTTTCGAGACCTTTAAGTTCAACCTGTTGTGGGGCATTCCATTGCGAAAACTCTCCTATTTTCTCAGCCAGACATAGGGCTTATTGTGACGCTGCGTTCCAACCAACAGTTCCAAGGGATGCCTTACGGCGCCGCTGAACAGTTACGTTTAGCAGCCATGCACAACCGTCGCCTACTGAATTTACCTTGCTCCCAGCAGGAAGCGTTACGCCGCCAGTTTCCATGGCTGAAAGAGCTGATTAAAGGCGAACGTCCTGATCACGTTCAAATTGTTTCTGTAACGGTCTTCGATCACTGGCTATCGAGGGAAGAAGCGTGCGACTTGCTTGAAAATGTAACTGCTATCGAGCAGTCTCGCCGTGACGCGTTGCATGTCAATTTTTGTAGAATGCTAGTGGCTACAACTTCCACCTTGTCCTTTGTATTTCGCGGGCGGCGGAATGACCGCTTAGTTTTTCGGGAATTCAGATCGCAGGCCGCGCTGGATTCATATTGCACGCCGCGCGGTGGTCGTACGCTAGGGCACCGACATTTCCAGGTTGCGTTGCCGGAGTTAGATTGCGTGTACCTTGAAAGCTGGGATGATACCGATCATTTCTTTTTCACTAAACCTACTGCTGTTGATCACATTAAGCAGTTGGCCGAGAAAAGTGGCCTCTATGTGCTATAACTCGGCTAACAACTTAATCAACACGGACGCGCTGAAGCGCGCCGATTATCCGGCACGTTGATCTGCTTAGCACATGCCAAAATTATCTTGTCCGTGTGGCTTCGTTCACAATCTTAGTCCCATTCCGGATGAAGGATGGCTGACTATCCTTGACAAAGACTATGAGCCACTTATCGAAGCAGAGGCGCAGGGCGATGCGCTCGATGAGAATATGGACTCTGCTGGAGACAGAATTTGGCGAAAATGCGTTGGACGGCTTTATGAGTGCCCGAAATGTGGTCGGCTTATGTGGGAAAAGCCGAACGAGTCATCTTTTCGCGTATTCGAGCCAAAGACGGGGCCAGCCGGACACCTATCAGCGGCGCTGATTGATCACATTGGGCCGGGGGGACAATGCTGAAATATCTTAAATGGACGATACTGTTTCTCACGCTATCGACACTTGTTTGGTCTGGGGTTTCCCTTGCCGTCTATCGGATCCCGAGCGGAGAGGAAAATCAAACCTTTGAAGGAAACGTTCGCTACCAGCTTATTGAACTGCCGAGTGACAACCGCACTTTTTTCGAAAGCTTGGTTGGAAATTCTCCTGCAAGGCTTGACGTTGCGCCGATGCTGTATTTATCTGTTGAAGATAAGGTAAGGCTGTCGCCGGTTTCCCCTTGGGATATGGCGGAGAAGGGCTACACGCTCCGGGCTAAGTTGGAGGCAAGACCTCTGTTTTTTGGTGGATTTGGAGTTGCAAAGATTGTGGAGGTGGTTCGTGTTAAAGGCGAACCACATATCAGAAAGTAGCCCAATACAGCAGTACACCCGACCCGCGCGAAAACCGGGCGGTCCGGTGAATTTTTGTTGGGCCTCTTTGGAGATTGTGTCGTGAAATTGAGCAATGACTTCAGTAGAGCACGGATAACCTTTGCATACCTTATGACTAGCGGTCTCATTACATTGCCGATGGCATCGATTATTTGAGTCTTTACGGTAATGATCCAATTGCTATCGAACAAGCATACGTAATCTTTGCTAATCGTTATAAAACTGTTAACTTTTGTTTAATGCTAGACTATATGAAATTTCACGCTTTGGCAGTGCCACTCTTAGCTCTCTGTACAATGGCAAGCGCGCAAGACCCTGCGCAGCAGTTAATATCTGGATTGCAGCCTCTTTGTGCAAAGGCAGTCGATGAAAATATGGTTCGTGATATGTCAAAATTTTCGAGTCATCCCCTAAAAACAGAAAAAATATGCGATTGTGCCGGCCAGCGCATGCTTGAAGACAACGTACTTAAGCGGTTTTCTAGTATGAGCAAGGATCAAAGACGTGCGTATCCGAAGGCGCGAGAAGTATCAATGTATTTGTCGGCAAAGTTCTACAGCGCGAGCTTGGCTTGCTATGCAGATGCCATTCGGGTCTCAGCGGATAAAATCGATATTGGACAGTAATACCCAACCAAGCATTGCTGCCGACGCTTGGCGTTGCGGTTGAACTTACTTCGTTGGATGCTATGGGAGTGATTGTGGAGAAGTGCAAAAAGATTTCAAACAAAACGTCTCAGCTGATGCTGTTGTTCACGGAACCAGAGGGCCAGGATTTTTGGCTGCGACCAAGTGAAACTGTTGAAATTCGGGCAGACGTAGATTCACTATCAATAGACTTCGATATTGTAAATACTGATGAAGGAGTCACAGTGTTTCCTCCCTACGGCATGGGCTACATAAGCACTTGGTCTAATGGAACGCTGCTGGAGTGCGGATATCAACGACCGAATGATAAAGATTAAGAAGCTTGATAAGACACGAGCCCAACCCTGCATTCCAGTCGGCGCATGCGGCCTGGCTGAATTCGGTACGTTTGATGGGCATGATATTCATATGCATGGCGATAATATTTTTATCAAAGTTGTTTTTGTTTTTCTCTTGTTTCTTCTATTTTCTTTCTATGCAAAGGCCACTGAAACGCCTTATCTAAATAGCTCGAAAAAACTTACGGAGCCGCTTTCCTATAAAGAGTCAAAGTCTGGAAATATTTTATATGTTGAGGACGATGGTTTGCATGTTGTTGCAATTTCCCCGGAGGGTGACATAATTTGGCGTAAAAATCCGTTCAAAGATGCACGTCTTGAATCTTATCGCTTTTCACAACCTAAAATCGTTTTTATTGGCCAAGTTCATCGGTGGATGCTGGATTCCGTAAAGGGTAAGGGGTATTTTATTCTTATTTCATATAACTCAACGCAAACCGGAATTATTAATGTCGAAACAGGTGAATTTATATTCATGGGGCAAGATTGACCTCTTGTCTGCCTTGGTATCGGACAGATCTCGCCACTTTGTCCTTCATGAGCGGTGCAAAGATTACGGCGATTTTCGGTGAACTTGATGCTGGCTGCCACCAAGACGTGCTCTATATTTAGCTGGCATATAAAATTCGATCTAGCCCAGACTGCAAGCTCGGCATTGTACTAGACAATTGATGAATATTTTCCGATACATACTTTACGCTATCGTTCCTTTTATTGCTGGCTGTTATCTTTTTGATTCAGGTGTCGAGTGGCAAGGCGGGCCGTATCGGCTTGGCTGGATAGATGAGCCAAACGCTGTTACCTTGAGCTTCGCCAGTGATAACGACCGGATTTCGGGACGAATTGATGGCGTCGTTTTTGCGGTCGGTTGGGATGGACGTTATCTGGTCGCCAAACAGCACCCAGACGGGAAAAAAGATATCACCAACTACTTTGTCATTGACAGTGTCAACGACTATGTCGCAGCGGACCCTGCGAAAGTGGTTTTGGGGCCGTTGAGTGAAGAGGACTTTAAAAACATGTCGACGAAACTGGGGTTGCCAAGGTTCTCTAAAACCTTGGATTCGCTTGAATGATCGCTGGCAATCCTAAGTTAGCATTGCAGCCGACGCCTGATGTTGCGGTTGAATAGCCCGATTAATTAGAAGACGTTAAGCGTAAAATGAAACTGCTCGATTGCTTTGATACTGATGATGGTTCGCTGCCGGAGATCGTCGTAACTAAACGGCGCTTATCAATTCGTTCCAGCCGACGTCGTCGGCGCCATTGAATTCAATACATTAAAACATGATTTATCCAACAGTTCTTGATCCATCAAAAGTCGGCGAATATCCCAACTCGGCAAAGGCTGGCGGCGGTTTCGTGTGGGATGCTGTACTTGAATACAGGGTTTGGTGTCACCCTGAACGAGGCGCTCCGGATGAAGGTGACGGAAGCGACTATTACTTTGCGTTCGAGACATTTGAAGAAGCCGAAACGTTCTCAACTGAAAATGCTTGGGCTGAAAAACCCCTTGCCTTGGTATTTCAGCGCGAATACATTGATGAGCCTGAGCGGGGGCAATACGTGCACGTTCAAGCTGAGCGGGTCACGGAATGGCCGGTCGCATTTCTGTCCAGGCCACAGCGCGACGAATTTACAATCCCTGATTTCTTCTCTCCGAATGCACCGCCCAATCGACTCGAAATACTTCGTGGGCTTGCGCCGCGAGTGAGGGGAAATGTCTAAGCGCGCAATCAACTGGACGGCCTACGCTGCAAGACGTGGGGACACCCCTCACCCCGATGGGAACCTGAAGACCGGCGAGCACACGCACGTGCGAAATCAACGATTCAACAGTTTGCTTTTGCTCTTGGCATTCCCGCTCTCGTTGACGGGCTGCGGCCCCAAACGCGCATTTGCGCCGGGGCAAATATGGAGCTATGACACACGCTCCAGGGAGGGCGCTTCAACCATTCAGATTCTGCATATCGAGCGGGGAACACTGCTTGGCGATGTCTATTTCGTCAGTATTCGCGCTCTTGATGTTCGACGCCTAGGCCGAAAAATCCGCACTACTGAGATCTGGCCGCTTGCCTTTACACACGAAGCGCTGAGCCGGAGCTTGACAACTTTTCAATGGGATCAAAAAGTAGATCGTCCCTACCTCAAGCACCTCGATTTCTGGCTACGAGAAGCTCGGGACGGTCGTTCGGATCAGCGAACCTTTAACATCCCTATCAAGGACGCTCTTCGCGAAATCGAGCAAGAATCGTCTGAACCTCAGACTCATATGCTGTCCATCGCATGACGCCAAGCCCTCGGAATATTTCGGCGTCCGCGCACCAGGTGTAAAAGAATACGCCCGAGTTACCAGCAAGACTGGCCGCGGCGCATGGTTGATTTTCAGTCTCAGAGGACGCCAACCCTGTCAGCGCCCCGCGCGCGGAAGATCCGCCAGAATAGGGCGGTGACCAGCGCCATGACGGCCGCCAGCGCCGCCAAGTTTCCCCACGACAACGGCGCCTGATAGATCAGCAACTGGTCTTGCTGGTGCATGCGCAGGGGAAGGCCGGGGGCAAGGTAGCTTTCGCCAAGGCGGGGCGTGGCCTTGCCGCTTGCCAGGTCTTGCATGGCGCGATGGACTTTGTGGCCCCAGGCGGCATCGAACTCCGGCACGCCGTGGGCGCCGAAGTAGCGGTAACCATCGCCCGTGGTTTGCAATAGTTTGCCGATTTCGCTGGCATACACCGTCACGTCGCTGCCGGGCAGGAAGGCGACCAGGCCGCCCAGGTGCTGGTACAGGAAATCGCCCGTGAAGACATAGCGGCGTTCGCGGTCGATGAAGCTGGCCGATTCGTGGGCGTGGCCGGGCGTGGCGCGCGCCTCGATGGCGCGGTCGCCCAGCTCGATCGCTTCGCCGGGTACGACCCAGCGCTGGATGCGCAAAATGTGCGCGCCGGTCAGGGATTCCGTGGCGTGGATTTGCAGGGTGCCGCCCTCGGCGCGGGCCTTCAGGTCGGGCGTGGCGAGCACCAGTGCACTGTCAAAGGCAGCCAGGTCGCCGGTGTGGTCGAAGTGGAAGTGCGTCAGCATCGGCATGACGGGTTTGGTGGTCAGGGATTCGGCCACATCGCGCATGCTGCGGGCGGCGGCTGGACGTTCGCCGGAGCCGGTGTCGATCAGCAAGGCGCGTTCGCGGCCGGCCAGCAGATAAGCGATGTTGTATTGCGAGGACTTGGGCTCGCCAATGATGAACGTACTGTCATCGAGCTTTTCCACGGCATACCAGTCGTCGATGTAGCGCGCGTTCGGGCTCCATAGTTCGCCGGTGCGGACTTTGCCGAAGACATGGTTGCTGGCATAGGGCGCTTTTGCCAGCCAGGAGGCAGCGAACAAAAACGCGAGCAGCAGGGCAATGGCGGCTGCAACGGCAGGTAGAATGGCGCGGTATCTGGAGGAAACGGCAGGCATGCAAAAGTGTGGGAATTATTGAGAATTTGGCAATTGTAGCGGTTTGACGGCGATCCTGCCGGACACGAAATTATGAGGACGCCGCACCATGAAAGAGACCCTGAAACCCGGCATTAAGTTCAGGCACACATTCACGTTGCCCCGGTCCAAAATGGTTCCGGCGCTATACCCCGAGGCCGAGGAATTTCTCGCCATGCCGGAAGTCTTTGCCACGGGATTCTTGGTGGGTTTTCTTGAATGGGCTTGCATCAGGGCGATTAATCCGCATCTCGATTGGCCGGAGGAGCAAAGCCTGGGTACCCATATCGATGTCTCGCATGTGGCGGCGACGCCGCCGGGGCTGGAAGTGACCGCCACCGTTGAACTGATCGCGGTGGAAGGCCGCAAGCTGACCTTTACTGTTGAAGCGCATGATGGCGTGGACTTGATTTCCCAGGGGCGCCACGAGCGATTTGTCATCAACAAGGCAAAATTCGAGACCAAGGTCGGTGCCAAGGCACCCCGCTAGCGCGAGGTAGCGGGGAAGCGCGCGAAATAGTAAGGGATCGCAGAAAATAGTAGGCGACGAAAAATACAGGGAAGCACCTCGCCGCGGGTTCAACCCTTACAATAGTGTTTTTTGCAATCATTTCCGGCCGCCGTGGGAACTTCTAAACCAATTTTGCTGGCGCTGGGCGCCGCGGCCGTTCTGGGCGCGACGGCCTACTGGTTCAATGCGCGCGACAGCAGGGCGCCGGAGCCGCGCCGTGCCGAAGCACCGCCGGACACCGGGCCGCAAGCCACGCCGAATTTCTGGAGCGGCAAGGTATCGCTGGTGGCCGGAAACGACGGCCAGTTTGCCGATCCGTACGGCGTGGCGATCGATGCCGGCGGCAATGTGTATGTTGCCGACGGCGGCGATGGCAACCGCATCCGCCGCATTGCGCCCGACGGCGCCGTCACCACCGTCGCCGGTGGTGTGGAAGGATATGCGGACGGTCCCGGCAAGCAGGCCCGTTTTAACACGCCCTCCGGCCTCGCCATCGACCAGCAGGGCAACGTGTATGTGGCCGATACCGGCAACCACGCGATCCGAAAAATAGCACCGGACGGTACGGTCAGCACCCTGGCGGGCAGCGGTGTGGCCGGCACGGCGGATGGCCTGGGCAAGGCCGCGCAATTCAATGGTCCGGTTGGACTGGCGGTGGATGGCGACGGCGCCGTGTATGTGGCCGATACCTACAACGATACGATCCGCAAGATTGCGCCGGATGGCACGGTCACGACGCTGGCGGGCAGCGGCATGCCTGGTGACGTGGATGGTCCGGCATTAAAGGCCTCGTTCGATACGCCGTGCGCGCTGGTGATTGATACCGATGGCGCGCTGCTGGTGGCCGATACCCGTAATGATGCGATCCGCCGTATCGGCAAGGATGGCGTGGTCAGCACCGTGGCGCGCGCGCCGGAAGGCGAGCGCCGGCCGCTGCTGCGCAGGCCGTTGGCGCTGGTGCGCACCCATGATGGTCACGTGTATATCGCGGCCCATGGCGGCCGTATCCTGCAACTGACACCTGCCAATGGCATGGATGCGCTGGGCGATGTCGACCAGGTGGTGCAGCCCGGCTATGGCAGCGATGGCAAAGTGCAGTTGTTCCAGCCGCGCGGGCTGGCCCTGGCCGCCAATGGCGGCATCGTGGTGGCCGATGCCGCCACCCAGCGCGTGCACCGGATTACCCGCGTGGACAGTGGAAAGTCCGCGCCGTCGCAGGGCGCGCCGCGTCCTGTCGACGCGGCATTGATGGCGGCGGTGCCGTTGCCCGGGGCGCGTGCCGCCACGCAGGGGGCCGGGCAGGCAAGCGCTGCGCCAGCTACGCCGCCAGTTGCGCGGACAGGTGCCTCCCCGGTGGCGGGGCGCCAGGGGGCGCCGCTGAAACCAATGCCCTGGCCGCTGTCGCCGCAAACCGGCCCGCACGAAGTGGTTGGCGTGATGGGCGAAGTGCGTGGCAATTTCGAAGGCGATCCCCGCGACCATTTTCATTCGGGCCTGGATATCCGCGCCGATGTCGGCCAGCCGGTACTGGCGATCGCCCCGGTGAAAGTCAGCGATCCGCTGCCGAACTGGGGCTATGGCTCCCTGAGCGAAGGCATCAGCCTCGGCAATATCTCCTACATCCACATGCGTGTTGGCCGCAATGCGAAAAACATGCCGCTCGACGAACGCTTCCAGCTGCTGCGCAATGCCCGTGGCAAACCGGAACGTATCCGGGTGCGGCGTGGCGCCCGTTTTGAAACCGGCGATACGCTGGGCATGGTCAACGGCATGGCCCACGTGCACCTCGATTACTTCCGGCAGGGCGGGGCGCTCAATCCGCTCAGCCTGCCATTTCCCGGCCTGCGCGACACCATCGCGCCACGCATCGCCGGCATCACGCTGTTTGACCCGCATGGCCAGCCACTGGGGGCGCCACGGGAGCGCGCCAAAGGCAAAGCCGGCAAGAAGAACAAGGCGCCCGCCGAAATCAAGCCGCTTAAACCGCTGTTGGTCAAGCGGGAGCTGGGCGAGCTGGTGATCGTGGCCGATGCCTGGGACCAGATGAACGGCAATGAAGCGCGCCGCCGCCTCGGGCTGTACCGCCTCGGTTACCAGTTGCTGAACGCGGACGGCAGTCCGGCTTCGGGCTATAAACAGCCCGTCATGACGCAACTGTATGACCAGTTGCCGCGCAACCGCGACGCGGTCAAATTCGCGTATGCGCCGAGCAGCGGCATCACCGTGTATGGCAGCAAGGCCACGCGCTTTGCCTATACCGTCACCAACCGGCTGGAACACGGCCAAGTCACGCCGGGTGTCTGGCGTATTGCCGAACTGGCGCCGGGCCCGTATATCTTGCGTATCCATGCCTATGATTACGCCGGCAATGTGGCGGCCGAGGGGCGCGACTTGCCTTTGAATATCGAATAACGATCACATTAGGGCACTATTTAGAATATAGGCCAATCGGACGCCTGAATGCAATAATTGAAGGTTAATGATTTCCCTGTTGCCAGGAAGTTTCAGGTACATGCGATTGATATAATGTCTTGAATTGTAATTTTCCAGATCCTTGTAAATGCGGATTGCTTGTTTGTGACTATCAGCAATCCAGCTTTGTGGATTTGTTGTAGTTACGTTTGGTAGGGATTCCTGATTATTATTGAGAAGATTGGTTGCGTAATCGAAAATTTCACTATCGCTGATTATTTCTTTCGGCATCACGCTGTTCCAAATTGTTGCTAGATTGGTTGGCCTGCCTTCGTATACAACGAAAGCTTGTTTCTTGTCGCGTTGCGGTATGGTGCAGCATAATGGCTCATGCAGGCGGGCTATTATTAGGACGATCTCATTCAAAGCAATTTTTTTATTTTCTATCGACCCGTCTCTTAGCTCATGTATTTTTTCAAATAGTATGGTGGTAATGCATTTTTTTACGCAGTCATGGTCTAATTTTAAGTATTCTTCACTAGCTGGAATTTCTGGTAAATGGCGATCAAAAACAAAACGAGCGCGTGGAATCTCCAAATAGTGCTGGTGTACTTGGTGAAGAAGTGTATCTCCGCCTAGAATGCCTGCAATGCGCTTTTCGGCGATGGGATGGATCAGTCTCATGGCAATCAAGACTGGTATTGATATTGTGTGCGGTAAAGGCTTTTCATAAGAGTTTGATGGTCGCGGATAATCTTTAGCTGGCGGTGGTAGTGCGGGGGCACTATAAAAAATCGGCTTATCCAGTGGCATATTTGGCTCCGGGGCTGACGGTACGGAAAGAACTTCCGGCGCCGACAAGGCGAACCTGATTGACTTTACAGTTTCTTCTGCGGCATGCAGATAGCGGGTTGCTTGAGGGGAAGGGGCGATATTGTAATGTGTATTATCCCTGAGGGTTTCACGGAGTGAGCCGGCTTGATTGTGAAGTTTTTCTGCGTAGGTAGAAAGTTGAGTGCGCTGTTCTGGGATTTTGTTGCTGAACTGTTGCAGTGCATTGATTGAAAGCGCAACCGTTGTCTGTAGTTTGTTTGTTGCATCATCAGCTTTTTCGATTTTTTGAATATGCTCCCTAGAGATAGACATCTTCGAAATGACGAATCCAGTAAATCCCATCATCATTCCTGTAATCGATATGATAAACAACTTATTGATTATGGTTAGAATTACTTCTTTGGCGTGGTTTTGCTCAACTTGTGGGATTAAATTATTTTTTATTACGAGTTTTAATATTCCAAAAAAAATCAGGGCGCACAGGCTGATAACTGCCATAGGGTCTGTTACATTTGATGCAATTTCGGCAATGTCTTTCATGAGATCCCTCCTGTCCGGGTCTTATCGTTGTGGTTGCCTGACTTTGACTTTTGAACATGGTATCTATTTATCGTACGCCAGATTGAATGAGAATTGAATAGGCATTTTATGGTTTCAATTCAATACCATCATGACGAAAGGCAATAAATTCTGGATAGCAATTTTTATATTCCCGCCCTGCGGCATGGCTGAGCAAGAGCGGACGCCTATCAGCCGAGTCCGTATCATGATAATAATTATGTGCACCTGTGAGTATTGGTGAGAATCCCCGTGAGTGATTGAAATAGCATTGTTAACTAAGGTTATAAGTCCCGTCGAAGCAGGCAGTTGATAGCGGGCGCCTGGTACGGCCGCGTTGTGGCCGGCGCGGCTGGAGCCAGCCTTGTCGACGGTCACAACACGGAGGTTTTATCATGTCCAGAACCACAGAGGCACGACTGAATGAGACACAGCGGGAATTCCTGCAAAAGCTGAACAGCCTGGATTTCGGTCCGCTGGCCTTCAAGCTGATGAATCCGGAAGAGCGTCCGGGCATGTCGCTGGAACAGACCGCGGACGCCATCACGAAATACAAGGGTTTCCTGTTCCTCACCCATAACGCGCAAGGCAAGCCGGTCTCGCCGTCGAGATACATCGACTATGTGTGGCACACGCACTTGCAGGACACGGAACTGTACCTGACGCAAACCGCCACCCTGTTCGGCTGCCAGTTGCATCACTTCCCCTTCTTCGGCAAACGGGGCGCCGCCGATGAGAAGGAATTGCTGGCCGCCGCCGAAGCCACCAAGGAACAGGCCCGCGTGTATTTTGGCTGGGACGACGATGACTGGTGCGGCACCCGCCCCAAAGGCCCGCGCGGACTGGAAGAACTGGCCAGCATCATTTATCCGTCCGGCCTGCCGCAAACGGGCATCGGGCAAGACAACGACACCATCAGCATCCAGGTTGGCAACTTCCGCCACACGGTGCAGCACATCGGATCGCCGGCGCACAACCTGTTCAGCGCGAATGCGAAACTGTCCCACCTCGACGTGCTGGAAAAACTGTTGAAACTGCCGAAGTGGGTGATCGTTTGCATGCCGGCCGACCTGGCCACGCTCAATGAAATCGTGCAGATCCGGCGTGAAAAACTGGTCGAAGTGACCAAATCCCTGCTGGAACAACGGCCGCAGGCCGCTGGCTTCCGCAGCGAGCAGGTGATCCTCAGCAGCGTCCATTAACCTTGCACTGAACACCACGGCAAGGCGGAAGATTGACCGCCTTGCCACACTTCTCAAAAATCCCTGTTGATCTCCCGGAAGTCTGCTGTACAATTTACTGAACGGTCGTGCTTTTTCTTGTGCGGACCGAACAATAAAGGGACACAGCATGGATCTGAATTACTCGCCGGAAGACCAGGCGTTCCGCGCCGACGTGCGCGCCTTCCTCGAAGCGAACTTGCCGGCGGATTTGCAGCGCAAAGTGCAGCGCCACTTGCGCCTGACGCGTGACGATTACGTCCGCTGGCACAAAATCGTGGCGAAGCAGGGCTGGGCCGCGCCCGCCTGGCCTGTCGAACACGGCGGTCCGGGCTGGAATGCCGTGCAGCGCCACATCTGGGAAGAAGAGTGCGCCCGCGCCGGGACGCCGCCGATCCTGCCGTTCGGCGTCAACATGGTGGCGCCCGTCATCATGGCGTTCGGCAATGACGAACAAAAAGCCCATTACCTGCCGCGCATCCTGCATTGCGACGACTGGTGGTGCCAGGGGTATTCGGAACCGGGGTCCGGCTCCGACCTGGCTTCGCTGAAATCCACGGCGCAACGCGACGGCGACCATTACATCGTCAATGGCCAGAAAACCTGGACCACCCTGGGCCAGCACGCCGACATGATTTTCTGCCTGGTGCGCACCGACACCAGCGTGCGCAAACAGGAAGGCATTTCCTTCCTGCTGATCGACATGAAGACCCCGGGCATCACGGTGCGCCCGATCATCATGCTCGACGAAGACCACGAAGTGAATGAAGTGTTCTTCGATAACGTCAGGGTGCCGGTGGCAAACCTGATCGGCAAGGAAAACAAGGGCTGGACCTATGCGAAGTACCTGCTGGGCCATGAGCGCACCGGCATCGCCGCCGTGGGCCGCTCGCGCAAGGAATTGCATTTGCTGAAGCGGATTGCCGCCAAACAGATGAAGAAGGGCAAATCGCTGCTGGAAGATCCGCTGTTTGCCGCGAAAGTCGCCAACCTGGAAATCGAATTGATGGCGCTGGAAACCACCGTGCTGCGCACCATTGCCCAGGAAGCGCATGCGCCGGGGCCGCAAGCGTCGATGCTGAAAGTGCGCGGTTCGGAAATCCAGCAATGGCTGAGCGAATTGATGATGGAAGCGGTGGGGCCGAACGCGCTGCCGTTTGATCCGCTCTACCTGTCCGGCGAGCGTGAGCATAACTTGGGCGGTGACGACGACGCCGCGCCGCTGGCCGGCCACTACTTCAATTTCCGCAAGACGTCGATTTACGGCGGCTCGAATGAAATCCAGAAAAACATCATCACCCAGATGATCCTGGGCCTGTAAGGAGACACCATGGACTTCCAATTCAATGAAGAACAGCAGCAATTTGCCGACGCGCTGCGCCGCTGGATCGCCAAGGATTACGGTTTCGAGACTCGCAAGCGCATTATCCATTCGGACGCTGGCGCCTCGGACGCGGCCTGGGCCACGCTGACGGAGCTGGGCATGCTGGCGCTGCCGGTGCCGGAAGCGCAGGGCGGTTTTGACGGCACGGCGATCGACATGCTGGCCGTGATGCAGGAACTGGGCCGTGGCCTGGTGGTGGAGCCGTACTTCGCCACCGTGCTGGGTGCGCAATTCCTGAAACTGGCCGGTGGCCATGACGACTTGCTGGCGCAGGTGGCGGCGGGTGAACTGAAACTGGCCGCCGCGCTGGGCGAACGCCATTCCCGCCACGATTTGCACGATATCGGCGTGACGGCCGTCCGTGCGCCACATGGCGACGGCTATGTGATCGACGGCCTGAAAACCGTGGTGCTGCACGGGGCGCAAGCCGGTGTGCTGATCGTGTCGGCACGCAGCGGCGGCGGCCAGCGCGATAAAGGCGGCATTTCCCTGTTTGCCGTTCCGGCCGCGACGGCCGGCGTGGACATCGCGGATTGCCGCACCTTGGACGGCATGCGCGCCGCCACCGTGCGCCTGACCCAGGTCCAAGTGCCGCCGTCGGCGCTGGTGGGCACGGAAGGGGAGGGCTGGGACATCCTCGAAGCAGCCGCCGATTATGGCGCGGCGCTGTTGTGCGCGGAAGCGGTGGGCGCCATGGATGCGGTGTTTGCCGCCACCCTGGAATACCTGAAAACACGCCAGCAATTTGGCGCGCCGATCGGCAAGTTCCAGGCGCTGCAGCACCGCATGGCGGACATGTTCATCCACCTCGAGCAAGCCCGTTCGATGGCCATGCTGGCGGCCGTCAAAGTGGCCTCGCTGGAAGCGGAAGAACGCCGCCGCATTGTTTCGGCAGCCAAGGCGCGGGTCGGCCAGGCGGCGAAATTCGTGGGCCAGCAAGCGGTGCAACTGCATGGCGGCATGGGCGTGACCGACGAACTGCCGGCGGCCCACCACTTCAAGCGGCTGGCCATGATAGATTTGACCCTGGGCGATGCGGACCACCACCTGGAACGTTTCATCGCCCAGCCGGGATTCAAGCACGCCGCTTGAGTCGCGCAAGCCTCCTGCCTCAGTTTGGCTGCAACGAGGCACAGTTCGTTGCAGCCGTGCCGCGTATGCCGGCAATTGCAGGGATATCACTGGCTTTCACATTGATTCACTGCACATTTGGGTGTAGAACTTGTATACCTAGGGCAACCTTGAGGGGCTACAGTGAAACGGCAAAGACTGGCACTGCTTGCGATAACCCTGCTGGCGCAATCGGCAATGGCGCAGCAGGCGATCACCGTGTATGGGGTTGTGGACCTGGGGCTGGTGCGCGACACCGATTCCGGCAAGACAGCGATGAAGGTCGACAGCGGGCAACAGACGGCTTCCCGGCTAGGTTTCAAGGGCAACGAGGACCTGGGCGGCGGTATGACGGCCAGCTTTGTGCTGGAGTCCCAGATAGAATCCGACACGGGCAATCCGTCGTTTACCGGCCGCGTGTTCGGCAGCCAGGCATGGGTGGGACTGTCCGGCCCGATGGGCGGCATCAAGCTGGGACGCATGTTCACGCCCTATTTCGGCGCCATCGCCACCAACGATCCTTTCGACGCCAAGGGGCCGGGCGAAGCGACCCGGCTGTTCCAGGATTCCGGCGTGCGCATGGATAACACGATCCGGTATTCGCTGCCGGCCAACTTGAATGGTTTTTATGGCGACCTGGCGTATGGTTTCGGCGAGACGGCGGGCAACCAGTCCGCCAACCGCCAGATCAGCATGGACGCCGGCTATGCCGCCGGGCCGCTGAACGCGGTGATGGCTTACCATACCACCAACGATGCGCGTGGCGTCAAACTGGTACGCAGCATGCTGGCGGGCGGGAATTACAACTTCGGCAAGGTCCGGGCCTGGCTGCTGCTGGCGCGCAATCGCGGCAATGCGGGGTTGGACACGCGGGATTTCCTGCTCGGCGCCAGCGTGCCGCTGGGACTGTCGACGGTCGCCGCCACCTATGTGCGCAAACAGGACCAGTTCCGCCCGAACGCCGACGCCTCCCAGATAGCGCTGGGTTACTATCACTTCCTGTCAAAGCGGACCAACATGTACCTGATCGCTTCGAATCTCGACAATGACAGCGCAGCCAAATACCAGGCCTCGGCGCCGGGCGGCGGCAGGCGCCTGGTCACCTGTGGATTGCGGCATCAATTCTGAACGGGAGCGAATATGGATTGCGCGGCCAAACTGACGCGTATCGCCGGGAACGGCATGCTGGCGCTGGCATGCGCGCTGGCGCCGCTGATTGCACTGGTCCCGGCGGCGCAAGCTGTTGAGGTGGCCATGGCTTTCGGGGAAAAGATTCCACCATTCTGTTTCCCTGAAACCGATTCCGGCATTGAAATCGAAGTGATGCGCGAAGCGCTGGCCTACCGTGGCCATGTGCTGAAGCCGCGCTACTATTCTTTTGCGCGCATTCCGGTCGCCTTCAAGGCCGCCGAAGTGGATGCCGCCATGACCGATCTGGGCGAGGATATGAGCGCCTGGGGCGCTTTCTATGGCAACCCGGCTGTCACGTATGACAACGTCTTTATCAGCCTGAAGGAGCGCAACCTGGTCATCAACAAGCCCGAGGATTTAAACGGCCTGAGTGTGATTTCCTTCGTGGGCGCGGCAAAGCGCTATCCGGCCTGGCTGGATAACGTCAGAAAGAGCGGCCATTACTTCGAGCAGAACGATCAAGCCCTGCAGGTGCTGACCCTGGACCGTGGCCGCTACGACGTGGTGCTCAGCGACCGCAATATCTTCAAGTACTTCACGCTGCAGTTGAAACTGAACAAATCGTTTAAGCCCAAGCCGGTGGTGGAGCACAATTTCGTCAAGATGAACTTGATGGACTACCGGCCCGTGTTCCGGGACAGCACCGTCCGCGACGATTTCAATGCGGGATTGAAGTACCTGAAAGACACCGGGCGCTTTACCGCTATCTACCAGAAGTACCTGGGACTGGAGTGAGTCGATTGCGCCGCCTGCATGCGCACCCGCTCTGTCCCTCCCACAAGGAGTCTCATGAACGCAAAAAAACACTGGACCTTCGACGACTTTGAGCCCGGCCAGGAATTCGAACTGGGCAAGAAACTGGTGACCGAGGAAGAGGTCATCGCCTTCGCCCGCCAGTTCGACCCCCAACCGTTCCACCTTGACCACGCGGCGGCGGAACAGTCAATCTTCGGCAAGCTGGCCGCCAGTGGCTGGCACACGTGCAGCATGATGATGCGCGTGGTGGTCGACAACCTGCTGTCGCATTCCACCAGCCTCGGTTCGCCCGGTGTCGATGAAGTGCGCTGGCTTAAACCCGTGTATCCGGGCGATACGCTGACCGTGTCGTATTGCACGAAGTCCGTGCGCGCATCGCAATCGAAGCCGGACCGGGGCGTGGTGGTGTCGGTCTGGAAGGCGGTCAACCAGCATGGCGACCTGGTGGCCACGGTGGAAGGCATGGGCATGTTCGGGCGGCGCGCGCCGTCCGGGGAGGGCGGCAATGCGTAACATCGCCACCCTGGCCGACATGAAAGCGCTGGTCGGACAGGAAGTGGCGGTGTCGGCGTGGTTTGACATCACGCAGGAGCGCATCAACCAGTTTGCCGACGCCAGCGGCGACCACCAGTGGATCCACACGGACGTCGAGCGGGCGCGGCGCGAATCACCGTTCGGTGGCCCCATCGCGCACGGTTTCATGACCATCGCGATGGTGCCGGCCATGCTGGAGTCCGCGCTGACCATGACCGACATGAAAATGGGTGTCAACTATGGCTTGAACAAAGTCCGCCTGCCTGCCCCGGTGCCGGCAGGCAGCCGCGTGCGCGCACGGCTGACCATCCAGCGCATCGAGGACATCGACGGCGGCGCCCAGGTGGAATGGGGCGTGGTGATCGAGCGCGAAGGGGGCAACAAGCCGGTATGCGTGGCGGAATTATTGATGCGCCGGTACTGATCCGGCGGCGTGGAACCGCAGAACATGCGCCGTCGCGGCAAAGCGCTCGTTGCCGGCCAGCTTGCCGCTGATGGTCTCGACGATACGGAAACCTTCGCTCTGGTACAGCGCGAGTGCCGCGTCATTTCCCTCCAGTACATCCAGCGCCAGCGGCTTGCCGGCGGCGCGCAGCACCGCCCGCAGCAATGCCCGCCCGACGCCATTCCGGTAGCGGGCCGGATCGACATACAGCCAGGTGACTTCATCATCGGTGTAGCCGGCGAAACCGGCGACGACGCCATTTTCCACCGCGACGAATAAGGTGGCGTCGAACAAGCCTTCGGTTTCGCCGGTTTCTTCCAGCGTCAGGAAGGCGTCGGCCAGGCCGCTGGCATCGAGTTCAAATTTGCGGGCGGCGTCGTGGATTTCACAAATGCGCGCCCAGTCGGTGTGGTGATATTGGCGGATGTGCATAAGATATCAGCTCCCTTGCCGCAGCAGGCCCAGCCCGGCCATCGCGGCCTGCATCCGTCCCGCCTTGTCATTCATGATGCGCACTTCCTCCTGGTGCGCGGCCTCGATACGCGCCATCTCCGCATCGAACCGGTCGTACTCGTCGGCATTGGCAAACTGGACGGTGTCGGTAAAGATGGCCGTGTCGCGGCACGATTGCATCAGCGCGCAGATGTTGCGGGCGGCGTCCAGCCACTGTTCGCGCGCCGCGTAAAACGCGCTTTGCGAATGCAGGAGCCAGGTCAGCCGGTCCGCGTGTTCCGTCGTCCGGGCCTGGCGCTCGGCGGCGGGGAGCGTGTTGATGACGCTGGCATACTCCGCGGAAGAAGCCGTGATGATTTGCTCGCACAATTGCTTGTGGGCGGCAGTCAGTGCCGCCAACTGGTCGATGTCGGTCAACGAAGCCAGGGTGCCTTCCTCGCTGGTCAGCCGCTGCGGGGACAGGATGCGTTCCAGTTGCAGTTTCGCCTGTTCGGCGGCATACGCATTGGCGGCCTGGACGCTGATGGCGATGACGCGCTTGCTGATCTCAAGGAATTGGAGGTCGGTAGAGTCGAGTGGCATGTTCATTGTGTATTTTGCAATTATTTCAACTGTAACACATGTGCTTGCCTTGGACAGATAATCCAACATTCTTCTTGCGACAGCGCCCTCAAAAGACATATGTGAGAAGTAACTTATTTGTTGCTAGCAAGCATGCAATAATGTGACTTTTTCCTGTGCCGATGATTGATCATTTCCGGGCGCGCCCCCGGCGGCGCAGTGTGGTGGCCGTGCTGCTGGCGGCATTGCTGTGTGCCGGCATGCCTGGCGCGACTGCTCAAACCCGCCCCGGCCTGGTTTCATTCCAGCGCATCGCCATTCCCGACGACGTTCCGGCCCACTTGACCACGGCGGCCGCGCAGGATCAGCGCGGCATGCTGTGGTTCGGCACGCAGGATGGGCTGGTGCGGTACGACGGCTACGGCTACAAGGTGTATCGCGCGCGGGCGGGCGATCCGGCCGCGCTGGGCGGCAGTTATGTGCGGGCCTTGACGGTGGCGCGCGATGGCCGGATCTGGGCCGGCACCATCAGCGGCGGCGTGTCGGTCTTCGACCCGCGCAGCGAACAGTTCTTCCAATACCGGCACAAGCAAAACGATACCGGCCTGGCGCACGACCGGGTGGAAAGCATTGCGGAAGACCACGCCGGAATACTCTGGCTGGCGACGGATAACGGGGTGGACCGGCTCGATCCCCGTACCGGCAACATCACCCATTTCCGCCACGATGCCCAGGATGCGTCCAGCCTGGCCAGCAACCAGGTGCGCGCCGTGCTGGCGGACCGGGAAGGGCGCCTGTGGGCGGGCGGCCAGGATGGCTTGCAACTGTGGCAGGACGGCCGCTGGCTGCGCGTGGCGTCGGAACCGGATGCGCCGGCGTCGCTGGCGGGCCAGCATATTACGCGGCTGATGCAGGATGCGCGGGGCCGCATCTGGATCGGCACCCGCAACCACGGCGCCGCCATGCTGGATCCGGCGCGCCTGCCGCAAGCGGCGGGAAGCGGCGCTTCGCTGCCGCCGGCCAGCCAGCTGCTGGTGCGCTGGAGACCGTCGGACAAGCCGGATTCGCTGACTCCCGGGCCATCGAGCCTCAGTCACTACTGGGTCTACACCATGGCCGAAGCGGCCAACGGTGAAATCTGGATCGCCACATTCGGCAACGGCATCGATGTGATCGATCCGCAATCGCTGCAGGTGATCGACCGCTTGCGGCACGATGCCGGCAGCACCAACTCGATAGGCGCCAGCCGCATCGGCGCCTTGCTGAGCGACCGCGCCGGGACCATGTGGGCCGGTTCGTGGGGCGGCGGCATCGCCCAGCACCATGCGGCCACGCGCGCGTTCCGAAAAATCCGCCACAGCGCCATCAATCCCGACACACCCGGGCATCCCGGCATCGTGCGCGCCATGGAAAGCGCGGACGGCAAGCTGTGGCTGGGCACCAATGGCGAAGGCGTGGACGTGCTCGATGCGGACGGCCACGTGGTGGCGCGCCACCGCGCGCGGCGCGGCGATCCGGGCGCACTGGCGGACGGCTCCGTTACCTGCCTGGCGCAGGATGCGCAGGGCGGCATCTGGATTGCCACGCTGGACGGCACCTTGCACCACTTGCGCGCGGGCGCCAAGGCATTCCAGCGCTATGGCGAAGTGCAAGGCTTGCCGGGCGGGCCGATACGCGCCATGGCGTTCGGGCCGGATGGCGCCTTGTGGATCGGATCGCAAAAAGGCTTGGGGCGCATCGCACCGGGCGGCAAGGTGTCGGCATACCGTCATGTGGCGGGCGACGAGCGCACCTTGTCCGGGCGCGAAGTTGAGTCGCTGGCGTTTACCCGCGACGGCATCCTGTGGGTTGGCACGGACCACGGCATGAATGCCTTCGATACGGTACAGGGTGTGGCGGTGCGCATCGTGCGCGATCCGCATCGGGCGGACAGCTTGCCTGATAACTGGGTGCCGGACTTGATGGTGGACCGTCAGGGCAAGCTGTGGCTGGCGACGCAATCCGGCGTCGCCATTTTGAACGCGTGGGATGGCAAACAGGCGCGCTTCGACGTGGTGTCGCGCCGCATTGGCTTGCCGTCACAGCCGGCCGAATCGTTGCTGGAAGATGCGCAAGGCATGGTGTGGCTGAATGGACGCACCCGTATCGACCCCGCCACGTGGCAATTCCAGACCTATGGCCCGGCCGATGGCGCCGATTTCCGCACCCGTTATATTGCCAGCCGCGCCATGGCGCGCAACGGCGACCTGCTGTTTGGCTCGCCGGAAGGGCTGTTGATCGTGCGGCCCGCGCTGTTGCGCGGCCGCGGCGAACCATTGCGTGTGGTGGCGACGGTCTTGTCGGTGGCCGGGCATGACGTGCCGGGCGCCGGGGAACTGGCGCAGCTGGAATTGCGGGCGCCGCAGCGCAGCTTGCGGGTGGAATTCGCCGCGCAGGGCGCCAGCGCGCCGGACCTGGTGCGCTACCGCTTCCGTCTGGATGGCTATGATGCCGACTGGGCCGAAGCCGGCGCGCGCCAGCGTGTCGCGGCATATACCGGATTGCCGCCGGGGGAATATACCTTGCGGGTGCAGGCGGCCATGGGCGACGCGCCGTGGCCCCGGTCCGGTCACGGCGAATGGACATTGCAGGTGACCGTGGCGCCCGCGTTTTACCAGACCGTCCAATTCCGTGCGCTGATGTGGCTGCTAGGTGCGGCGGCCGTCTTCGGCCTGTTCCGGCTGCGCCTGCGCCAGTTGCGGCGCCGCGCCGCGCGTCTCGAGCGTACCGTGGCGGAACGGACCGCCGCCCTGGAATCGGCTTACCGCGACATCGAGCAAGCCAGCCTGACGGACCCGCTGACGGGGCTGCGCAACCGCCGCTTCCTGGAACAGGCATTCCCGGCCGACCTGGACCTGGTGGCGCGGCGCCATGCCAACGGCGCACCGCCGCCGGAGACGGCGCAGGGCGCCGACCTGCTGCTGTTCATGCTGGACCTCGATCACTTCAAATCCGTCAACGACCAGTATGGCCACGCGGCGGGCGACGCGGTGCTGGTGCAGGCGGCCGCCGTGCTGCGCCAGTGCATGCGCGGTTCCGATCACATCGTGCGCTGGGGCGGAGAAGAGTTCCTGCTGCTGGCGCGCTTTGTCGACCGCAGCCAGGGGCCGGCCATGGCGGAAAAGATCCGCGCGGCCGTGGCCATGCACGCCTTCACGCTGCCGGATGGCACCGTGCTGCGCAAGACCGTGTCGATTGGCTATGCGGCGTGCCCGCCGGTGCCGGGCCGGATGGATGGCGTGACCTTGGACAGTTTGCAACAATTGGCCGATACCGCGCTGTATGCCGCCAAGCGCAGCTGGCGCGATGCGTGGGTCGGCGTGTCGCTCGATCCTGCGGGACGGGAAGAGGCGATCCGGCGCTTCCTGGCGGACCCCGCCGCCAACGCCGGCGAGTGGCGCGTCGAGGCATCGCGCAGCGAAGGCATGCGGTGGGGATAGCGGTGGCAACAGGCGCGGAAATAGTTGCCAAAAAATTTACCAAAAACAACTCAATTGATGTCGAGCAACGATTGTGTATATAATAATACGTTACTTACGACAACGTTGCGCCCGCTGAATGCCAGATTGACAAACCGCGTCGCTGTCGCTCATCATAAGGAATGCCTTAGTGCATCTCTCTATGGTCGGCTGTGTTTTATGGTAGTGCCGCACCCTCGATCCGGTGCGGATCCGTCTAACAAATGAATGGCTCATATGGACCTGCATGAAAAGGCAATCAGGGTATTGCGCGCGAGCCGCGGTTTTGGCGTGCTCGATGATGCGGTACTGAACGACCTGGCGTCGGCCCTGGTATTCCGCGACGTCGCGGGCGGCACGCAGGTCTACAAGGAAGGCGAGAATTCGGACAGCATGCTGTTTTGCGTCAGCGGCGGCATGCGCGTCTCGCGCGGCGCCGGCGCCGACCTGAACCTGTATAACGAAGTGCGCCCCGGCCAGAGCGTCGGCGAAGTGGGCCTGATCCTGCAGCAGCCGCGCACGGCGGATGTCACCGCGATCCGTGACTCCACCGTGGCCTACCTGTCGCGCGCCAGCTACGAGGAATTGCTGATCAAGCACCCGCTGGCGCTGAACCAGGTGTTCGTCAAGACGGTCTATAACTTCATGCGCCATACGCCGGTCGCGCACCAGCAATATGCGCAATCGTTTGCGGTGGTGCCGCTGCATGACGGGGCGGAAGCCGCCGAAGTCGCCCATCAACTGGCCACCGCGTTTGCCTCCATGGGGGGCGCGCATCACCTGCGGCCGCCAGAAAACGGCAGCAACCACGACGGCCGCCACGCCGACGAACTCGAAGGCGAATACGAATACCTCGTGTACGAGGCGGAAGCCCGGCCGTCCGAATGGACCCGGCGCGCGTTCCGCCAGGCCGACCAGGTGATCTTTGTCGCCAGCGCCGGCTCGACCCAGGCCGTGGGTGAAATTGAAGAGCGCCTGACCCGGGAACCGGGTTTCCACCTGAAACGCAAACACCTGGTGCTGGTGCACAAGGATGGCGCGCGGGTCCCGGTCGACATCGGCCTGTGGCGCGAGGTGCGTGAATTTGAGCGGACCTATCCGGTGCGTGAAGGCCGTCCGGCCGACTTTTCCCGCCTGGCGCGCTTCCTGACCGGTACCGCGGTCGGGGTGGTGCTGGGCGGCGGCGGTGCGCGCGGCTTTGCCCATTTGGGCGTGCTGCGCGCGCTGGAAGAAAACGGCATCCCCGTCGACCTGGTCGGCGGCAACAGCATGGGCGCGCTGATTGGCGCGCAATTCGCGTGCGGCGTGCCGCTGGAAGAAATCCGCGAGCGCACCCAAGCGTTTGCCGGTGGCGGCGAGCGCCTCACTTTGCCGGTGATTTCCATCGTGTCCGGCCGCCGTGTCGAACGCGATCTGAAACGCATGTTCGGCGATACCACCATGGATGACTTGTGGACGCCGTTCTTTGCCGCCGCCTGCAACCTGTCCAAGGGCATTACCAGTGTCCAGGACCGGGGCCCGCTGTGGCGCGCCGTGCTGGCCAGCAATTCGCCGGCCGGCCTGTTCCCGCCGGTGCTGGACCGGGGCGACTTGCTGGTGGACGGCGCGATCCTGGAAAACGTGCCGGTGGAAGCCATGCGCGTGCGGCTTGGCACGCCGCTGGAAAAACGGCGCGGTAACGGCACCATCATCGCCATCGACGTCGATGTGCGCGAAGGCCCAGGGGCGGACCCCGACCTGAGCCGATTGTCCGTCTGGAAGACCGTAAAAGGGTACTTCAATTCGAGCGCCAACCCCACTCCCAGCATCGCGTCCATTCTCTACAGCGCCGGGCATATCGGCGGGGCCGCCCAGCGCGGCCGCACGATTGCCCAGGCGGATCATTATCTCGAACCGCCCGTCGCGGAATTCTCGCTGATGGGCTATAGCCGCTCGCGTGAAATCGCCGAGGTGGGCTATCGTTACGCCATCGAAAAAATTGAAAAATGGACGCATCCAGTTACATCAGGCCGCGCCTCAATGAGGGGCTGAGCAGCTCGGCCAAATTGGAGCCGGCTGACGACACACTGCGCCTGTCGCTGAGTCAAAGGGAAGTCTGGCTGGACCAGCGGGCATGGCCCGATTCACCGCACTTGAATATCGGCGGCGCCGCTTACCTGGAAGGACCGATGGACCTGGCCGTGCTGCGCCGGGCCATGGTGTGCATGGTCCAGGAAAACGAGGCGCTGCGCCTGGCGCCGCTGTCGACCGGACGCCAGGTTTTGCTGCCCAGCTTCGAGCGCGAACTGGAAGTGGTGGACTTGTCCGCCAGCCTTGACCCCCACAAAGCCATGCGCCTGTGGTGGCAAACCCGCATCCGCGACCAGTTCGTGCTCGATGGAACGCCGCCGTGGCGGTTTTCGCTGTTGCGCGGCAGCGATGAACTGTATGGGTTGTCGATCCAGTTCCACCATTTGATCATGGATGGCTGGGGCACCACCCTGGTGATCCGGCGCTGGGCGGAAATCTACAGCGCATTGCTCAAGGGCGAACCGGTCACACCGACCGCTGCGCCGGGCTATACCAAATTCATCGCGGAGTCGCATGCCTACCGCGACTCCAAGGCGTATGAGGATGACGCGCAGTACTGGCATACGCAAGTGCCGGAATTGCCGCCGCAACTGATCGAGCGCCGCTATGGCAATGGCAGCGCAGGCGGCGCGGCGGGCACGGGGCTGCTGCCGCAATCGCGGCTGGTTGAGCAGCGCATCCCGCGCGCCGATTACGACCGCCTGGAAGAACACGCCAGTCCTGCCGGACTGACCCCGTTCAACTATATATTGGCGGCGCTGGCGCTGTATTTTGCCCGCGTGAACAACGTGCAGGAAGTGGTGGTGGGGGTGCCGAGCCTGAACCGCTCGGGACGCGCCTACAAGGGCACCATGGGCATGTTCGCGGGCGTGCTGGCCGTGAAAGTGCCGGTGCACCCGGAAATGCGGGTCGACGAATTGCTGGCGGCCACCCGCATCGCGATGCGCGGCGCGCTGCGCCATCCGCGCTATCCCCTGTCCGACCTGGGGCGTGAACTGGAAGTGATCCGCCAGGGCCGCGACGGTCTGCTCGATATTTTCCTGTCGTTCGAGCGGCAGGATTACACCGTGCACTTTGGCGACACGCCATTTCTCGGGGCGCGCCAGGCGTTTTCGGGGTCGGCGCGCTATCCGCTGGGCGTGACGGTGTGCGAATTCCATAAAGAGAATGACCTGGAGTTGATCCTGGACGCCAGCGAAGCGTGTTTCGCGGAAGGCGAGCCGGAATTGCTGGGCCGCCGCCTGTGGCATCTGGCCGAGTCCATGCGCGCCAATCCCGAGGCGGGCATCGCCCAGTTGTCCATCGTGCCGAACGAGGAACAGTGGGCCGTGCTGTATGGCTTGCACCGCGATATCGCCACCCACGAATATCCGCCGCCCTTCATTACCCTGTTCGAACACCAGGTGGCCTTGCGCCCCGAGGCGCCGGCCGTGGTGTGGGACGACGGCGGCAGCATCGATTACGCCAACCTGAACCGGCGCGCCAATTTGCTGGCGCAGCGCCTGATCGCCCTCGGGGCGGGGCGGGATAAAGTGGTGGCGATGGCGATGGCGCGCACCTGCGCCATGGTGGTGGCGATGCTGGCCATCGCCAAGACCGGCGCCGCCTTCCTGCCGCTGGACCCGGATGCGCCGCTGGAGCGCCTGGCCGACATACTCGAGCAAAGCCGCGCCTGCGCGCTGCTGATCGATCCGGCCGCCGGCGGCCGCCTGGGACCGCTGCATCCCAACATTGTCCGCGTGCGCGCCAATGAAGCGCTGGTCGAGGCGCCCGATTCGGTCTTGCCGCCGCTGACGGCGAAACCGGCGCCGCGCGACCTGGCCTATGTCCTGTTCACGTCCGGTTCCACCGGGCGCCCGAAGGGCGTCATGGTGGAACACGCTGTGCTGTCGCGCCGCCTGGCGTGGCTGTCGCGCGCCTATGGCGTCGACTGGCGCGATTGTTCCGGGCAGTCGACCCAGTACACGTTCGATCCGTCGCTGGTGGAATTGCTGCTGCCGCTGATTAACGGCGGCCGGGTGGCGCTGCCGCCGCCGGGCCGGCTGTTGCCGGAATCGCTGGCGGAGTTCAGCGTGCGCCACGGCGTGACGTTTATCGCGTTTGTGCCAACCACCTTGCAGCGCTTCCTCGACGGGGCCAGTGGCATGCCGGGTCTCAAGTTGCGGGTGGCGTGCTGCGGCGGGGAAGTGCTGTCGCCCGCGCTGGCGCGCCGCTTCGTCAATGAAACCGGGGCGCGGCTGTTCAACGTCTATGGACCGACCGAGGCGTCGATCTTCGCCACGGCGTGGCAGTGCACGCCCACAGCACCGGGGGCCGGCGCCGCCGCGCAGCCGGGCACGGGCGACGATACGCCGCTGCCGATCGGCCGTCCGATCGACGACACCCGCATTTATGTGCTGGACGCGCAATTGCGCCCGATGCCGCTAGGCATTCCCGGGGAGATTTACATCGGCGGCGATACGCTGGCGCGTGGCTATTTGCACCGACCGGAACTCGATGCGGCGGTATTCCTCGACGATCCGTTCCAGCCGGGCTCGCGCATGTACAAGACGGGCGACCGGGGCTGGCTGGGTGTGGAAGGCAATTTGCATTTTGTCGGGCGGCTCGACCGCCAGGTGAAATTACGCGGCTACCGCATCGAACTGGGAGAAATCGAGGCGGCCTGCATGCAGGTCAACGGCGTGGGCCAGGCCGCCGCGCGCCTGGTGGACGTGGGCGGCAAGCCGCAAATCCATGCGTGGGTAGGCGCCGCCGATCACGTGACGGCGCAGCGGCTGCAAACCGTGCTGCGCCAGCGTTTGCCCGACTACATGATCCCCAGTGCGATGTGCGTGCTGCCCCGGCTGAATGAGAGCAGCGTCGGCAAGATCGATTACGACGCCTTGCCGGTGCAGCAACCGGGCGCGCTGGTGGAACCGGCGCGCCTGCCCGGTACCGCGCTGGAGCGGGAACTGGTGGCGATATGGGAAAGCGCGCTGCCGGGGCGCGCCATCGGCATCCAGGACAATTTCTTCGATATCGGCGGCGATTCGCTGGCGGCCGTGGCGATCCTGTCGGGCATTGACGCCAAGCTGGGCTGCAAGGTGCCGATGTATACGCTGACGGAACACCCGACCATCGAGCGGCTGGCCATTGCGCTGGGCAAGAAAATCACGCCGCCCGACATGATCCTCCCGCTGTCGGCGGAAAATGGCCGTACGCCGCTGTACCTGGCGGCCTCAGGTCATGGCGACCTGATGCGCTTCACGGAGCTGGCGAAGCTGGTGTCGAACAAGTTTGACGTCTATATGCTGCAGCCGCCGGTCGAGGGCAAGCTGAAGGATGTGACCAGCCTGGCCGAGCTGTACCTCAATTGCATCGTGGCGCAGGGCCGTGAACCGGGGGTGGTGGCGGGCTTCTCGGTGGGCGGCGTGGCGGCGCTGGAAACCGCGCGCCTGCTGAAAAGCAGCGGCGCGCCGGCGCGCCTGCTGGTGCTGCTCGATACTATCCACCCGCGCTCGATTGTCGGCGGCGTCGGATCGTGGCGCGCATTGGGCTGGCTGGTGCGCACCTTGCGCATCCAGGAACTCAGCATGAATGGCCGCCGCCTCGGCGGCCTGGTCGGCGATCCGGGCCTGGTGGCCCAGGTGATGGCGCTGCGCGGCTTCCATCCGGGCGAGTTTGACGGACAGACGTGCCTGGTGCGCTCGTCCGGCCTGGCCAACTGGGACCGGCTATTCTTCGGCAAGTGGCGCCGCCTGATGAAAGACCGCCTGACGGAGCGGCGCGTGCCCGGCTTGCACGGTTCGATTTTCGAGGCCAACAACATCGCCGAACTGGCTGCCGTGCTGGGCAGTGTCATGGATGAGCGTCATGCGGCGTGAGCCGCACGACCCAGCGCGGCCGCCACCGCCGCAGCCGGCGTCGGATGCATCCCCTGTCTCCGGCGCATCGGAACGCGCGCTGCGGGGCCGCCTGGTCGGCCTGGGGGTGGCGATAGCGCTGTTGCTGGCGCTGGCCGCCAGCTGGGCCTGGTCGCCGATGAAATCCATGCTGGACCTCGACGTCATCGTCGGCGCGCTGCGCGGCTTTGGCCAGTCGTTCGGCGTCCCGGCCGCCATCGCCGGCTTTGCGCTGGCGGTGGCGACCGCGGTGCCGCTGACTTTCCTGACCCTGGTGGCGATCGTCGCGTTTGGTCCGTGGACCGGCTTTGCCGTGGCGTTGCCGGGGGCGCTGATCGGCTCGGCCATCAGTTATGGCGCCGGCATGCTGCTGGGCCGTGAAGCGGTGGCGCGGCTGGCGGGAGAACGCATCAACATGGTCAGCCAGCGCCTCGGTGAGCGCGGCTTGCTGGCCATCGTGCTGATCCGGCTGGTGCCGGTGGCGCCATTCCCGATTGTGAACATGGTGGCCGGCGCCAGCCATATCCGGCTGCGCGACCTGTTGCTGGGCACGGCCATCGGCATGTCCCCCAGCACGGTGTTCATGATGTTCTTTGTCGATACCATCATCGCTTCGATGAAACAGCCGTCCGGCTTCGGTATCGGCTTGCTGGTGCTGACCGCCGTGCTGTTGGGCGTCGGCGGCTGGGGCCTGAAACGCTGGCTGAAACGGCAGGGAAGTTGAAGTAATCCACGGTTGTTGCCGTGGACATCTGTCAACACACGGTAGAATGGCGGGGTTTGCCTTACCCAGACCCGTCATGCCGCGCACCAACTCCCCCCTGCCTGCCGCTTTTTCACTGTACCTCGATGTGCTGCGCTTTGGCGCCGCCATCCTGGTGGTGCTGGCCCATTACGTGCAGCATGAACTCGTCAGCGCGCCGGTCGCCGCGGTGTTGCCGTACTGGGGCAGGGAAGCCGTGATGGTGTTCTTTGTCCTGTCCGGTTTCGTCATCGCGTACACCACGGAACACAAAGGCGCTTCCGCACGGGAATACGTGATCGCGCGTTGCGCCCGCATTTATTCGGTGGCGCTGCCGCTGCTGCTGGCCTCGTTCGCGGCCGGTGCGATTGCCCTGTACTGGCTGGACGTGGATGTGTCGGCATCGTATGCCTTGTTGCGCCCCCATTTGTATATCCCGTTCCACCTGCTGTTTATGGGGGAAATGTGGTCGCTGTCGGAAACGCCGCCGTGGATGCCGCAGTACTGGTCGCTGGGTTACGAAGTCTGGTACTACGTGCTGTTCGGCTGCGCGCATTACCTGCGCGGCTGGTGGCGCTATGGCGTGACCGCTGCCGTGTTCATGCTGCTGGGCCCCAAACTGTGGCTGCTGCTGCCGGTGTGGCTCAGCGGCGTGGCGCTGTACCATGGCCTGAAACACTGCACCATCCCGCGCGCGGCGGCGCGCGCGGGCTTGCTGTTGTCGCTGGTGCTGCTGGTGGCGTTCCATGCCACCGGCGCCGAACATGCATGGCGTCCGCTGGCGTGGTCGCTCTGGCCATTCCCTGGCATGCGCATGGGCAGCGCGGACCGCTTCCTGTCCGATTATGTGGTGTGCCTACTGGTCGTCGCGCATTTTGCCTGCGCCCGTTTTGCCGAGCTGGAAATACCGGCAGTGCTGGCCAAACCCATCCGCACCCTGTCGGCCTATACCTTTACCCTATACCTGGCGCATGAACTGGTGATTTCCTGCTGGCGCACTTTCCATGGCCATGACCGCGACAGCGTCGCGCACATGCTGGCGCTGACGGCCTTGATTGCCGGCGGCACCTGGTTGGCGGGGCAATTGACGGAACAGCGCAAGCACTGGTTCCGCAAACCCTTCGAAGCCCTGTTCCATGCCGGCGCGATGCTGCGCGGCAGGCCACAGGGCCGCCATGAGCCGCTGCGCTGATGTTGTTCACTTGCCACATCTTTGTGAAATCAATGCAAGATTCAACTGACAGTCGGACGGCGGTATCCGACACTGGTAGCCAGCCGCCCTGAACCGCGCAGTGCTTTTAGCTCCGGGCGCCGATCGACATCGAAAGGGAGACTGCATGCGATTTCGACTGACCTTGCTGAGCGCGGCGCTGGCCGGCGCCGCTTTGACCCCCACCACGTACGCGGCAGACTGGCCGGCCGTCACCATTAGCGGCTTTGGCACCCTGGCCGCCACCCGCACCGATACCGACAAGGCGGAATTCATCCGGCCCAACCAGTCGGCCGGCGCGAAACAGGATTGGCGCACCGGCATTGATTCGAACTTCGGCCTGCAAGCGACCGCCAAAGCCACCGACAGCCTGTCGTTCACCGTGCAGGGACTGGTGCGCAAGAACCCGGTCGATGACGTGGGCGCGGAACTGGCGTGGGCCTTCGCCAAGTGGAAAGCCACGGATGAATTGAACTTCCGGGTCGGCCGCATCGGCGTGCCGGTCTACATGATTTCCGACTTCCGCCAGGTCGGCTACGCCAACACCATGATCCGGCCGCCAGCGGAAGTGTACCGCCAGGTCAGCGGCGACTATTTCGATGGCGCGGACCTGGTCTGGCAGCCGACCTTTGGCGACACCACCCTGACCGTGCAATTCGGCGGCGGCCATACGCGGCAAAAGCTGGTCGGCAATTACATCGAATACCATCCGGTGCTGTCGCTGCACGTGGTGGCGGAAAACGGCCCGTTCACCCTGCGTTTCGGCCGCGCCAATGCGAAGTTTTCCATTACCGGCAGCGCCGCGCTGACCGGGCTGGGCACGACCTTGCGCGCCTCTGGTTTCGCCGCCGTCGCCGACCAGATCCGCATCAGCGACGTCGACGGCAGCTTCACGTCCTTTGGCGGCACCATGGACTGGAAAAACATCGTGCTGCAGGGCGAGTACGCCATGCGGCGCACCGATACCCGGCTCGTGATGCACACCAATTCCTGGTACGTGATGGGTGGCTACCGCTTTGGCAAGGTGCTGCCGTATTATTACCACGGCAATATCGACCAGAAATCCATCCGCACCATGCCCGGCATGCCCGCCACGGGACCGGCGGCGCCGTTGACGGCGGCGGTCAATGGCGCGATCCGCGCTGCGATCCAGAGCGCCAACGCGGTCGGGGTGCGCTGGGACTTCCGTGATTCGATGGCGCTCAAGGTGCAGTGGGACCGCATCAGGCCCAAGGAAGGGGCGGGCGCCTTCATCAAGCCCGCGCCAGGGTTCACCGGGCCGGTGAATGTGTATGCCGCCGGTATCGACTTCGTGTTCTAGGAGGCTGCCATGATCAGATCATTGAAGCCGATCACGAAAGTAACCGCGCAAGTTGCCGTGACGGCGGCTGTTCTTTTCAGTGCCGTGGCATCGGCCACGGCGGCGGAAATCGTCGTCATCGTCAATCCGAAGAACCCCGCCACGCGCATGTTCAGCGAACAGGCGGCGCAATTCTTTGTCGGGAAATCCGCGTTGTTCACCCCGATCGAACACACGGAAGGGCCGCTGCGAAACGAGTTCAGCCAGAAAGTGCTGGGCAAGGATATCTCGCAGGTCAAGGCGGCGTGGTCCAAGCTGGTGTTTACCGGCAAGGGCAATGCCCCCAAGGAGTTCGCCAGCAGCGCCGACGTCAGGAAGGCGGTGGCGGCCGATGTCAATGCGATTGGCTACATTGAAAAATCCGCCGTGGACGACAGCGTCAAGGTGATCCTGACCGTGCAATAGTCACCGTGGCGCCAGCGCGGCGCGCCGTATGCTCATCAGCATGCCGCAGCCCGTACCGAGCGTCATCAGGGCGGTGCCGCCATAGCTGAAGAAGGGCAGCGGCACCCCCACCACCGGCACAATCCCGCTCACCATGCCCAGGTTGATGAAGGCATAGGTAAAGAAAATCAAGGTGATGGCGCCCGCCAGCAGACGCGAAAACACGGTGGGCGCATCGGCCGCGATTTGCAGGCCGCGCACGATCAGCAAGGCATACAGCACCAGCAAGACCAGGTTGCCCGCCAGCCCGAATTCTTCGGCAAACACGGAAAAGATAAAATCGGTGGAACGTTCCGGCACGAAGCCCAGGTGCCCTTGCGTGCCTTCCAGCCAGCCTTTGCCGGAGACGCCGCCGGAGCCGATGGCAATCCCGGCCTGCTTGATCTGGAAACCCTTGCCCAGCGGGTCCGCTTCCGGGTCCAGCAGGGTCAGCACGCGGTTACGCTGGTAATCGTGCAGCAATGGCCAGGAAAGGGGGATCGCGGCCAGTCCCGCCGCCATCATGGCGGCCAGCGCTTTCCATGACAGTCCCGCCAGCAGCACAACATAGATGCCGGCCGCCAGCACCAGTAAGCCGGTGCCAAGGTCGGGCTGCTTGATGATCAGGCCGACGGGAACCGCCAGCAGCACGCCCGCGGCCAGGAATAAATGCGCGCGCTTCATGGCGCCGAATTGATGGAACAGCCACGCCAGCATCAGCGGCATGGCGATCTTCATGATTTCCGACGGCTGGAATTCAAAACCGATCCAAATCCAGCGCTGCGAGCCCTTGCGGCTGATCCCGAACAGGAACACGGCCAGCAGCAGGGCAACGCCCAGGCCATAGACCGGCGCCGCAAAGCGCATCAGCGTTGGCGGCGGCACGTTGGCGGCGGCCCACATCAGCGCCATGGCGATGAGCACATTGCGCAATTGCAGTTCAAAGCGGCCCGGGAAATCCAGGGCGGCGGAATACAGGGTGCCGAGGCCGGCGGCCACCAGCAAGCCGACCAGCAGCGCCAAGCGCGCATCGACGGCAATATACGGACGCACGCGGCGCCACAACGGTAACGGGGTCATACGGGAATAATCAGTAAATCAGAAGGCCTGCAGCCAAACCAGGCGCGCGGTCAGCGCAACCAGGCCAATAAGGGCGATGGCGCCGAGGACGGTCAGGCGTTGACGGAAGCGGACCGCATCGGCGGCGTCGGAGGACGACAGAGGAGGAGATGTAGGTTCGTGCATGGCTGGTGCAAGGTGGTCAGCCATGATTATATCGTTGACAATGACTCGGTAGGGCGGTTTTGCAACAGCAAAGCCGCCGTGCGTGCAGCCCGGTGCCGCAGGCCCGGTTAATTCCCGCCACCGATACAGTAACGGTTACGCCCGGTTTCCTTGGCCCGGTACAGCATGGCGTCGGCTGCGCGGATCAGCGCATCAGGGTCGTTGTCGTCGCTGGGCTGGACCGCCGCCACGCCCATCGACACGGTCACGTGGTCCGCCGCCGACGATGCGGAATGCGGCAGGGCCAGGCCCCGCACTTCTTCCAGGATGCGCATGGCCACGACTTCGGCGCCATCGGCGCCGACCGCCGGCAGCAGGATGATGAATTCCTCGCCGCCATAGCGCGCCAGCAAATCCGGCGGGCGGCCCGCGCAGTGCTTCATGGTGGACGCCACCTGTTGCAGGCAATGGTCGCCGGCTTGGTGGCCATAGGCGTCGTTGTAATTCTTGAAGTGGTCGATGTCGATCATGATCACGGCCAGCTGCTGTTCCGCACGGGCGCAGCGGCGCCATTCATTGTCCATCGCTTCATTGAAGCTGCGCCGGTTGGCCACGCCGGTCAGCACATCCGTCAGGGTCAGTTCGCGCATGGCGTCGGCCTGGCGCTTGATGGTCAGCTGGGTCCGGACCCGGGCCCGCACCACGGCGGAATTGAACGGCTTGCTGATGAAGTCCACCGCGCCCGCTTCCAGTGCGCGCGTTTCATCTTCCGGATGCGTCAGCGCCGTCACGAAAATCACCGGGATATCGCGCACGGCGGCCGATTCGCGCAGGGCGGCGCAGACTTCATAGCCATCCATGCCCGGCATCACGGCGTCGAGCAAAATCAGATCGGGTAACTGGTTGTGGGCAATCTGCAGCGCTTTTTCGCCATTCAAGGCGAATAACACATCATGTTCGTCGCGCAGCGCGTGATGCAGGATCTGGATGTTTTCCATGGCATCGTCGACGATCAGGATGCGGCCATTCATGGCCAGGTCGGACCAGCTCATTATGCGTTTTCCTTTCGCTTTAACAGGTCGCGCACCAGCGCTTCAGCGGCGGCGAAATCCAGCGTTTCGATCGCATTGGCCAGCGCCAGCACCGTGCCGTGCCCGTTCGAATCGAGCAGGGGGCGGACGGACTGGAAATGTGTCAAGGCTTTCATATTGTTAGTCTGTAACAAGGATACCAGTTCTTGCAACGCTTGCGTCAGGTCCCGTTCCATCCCTTGTTCGGTCTCGGGCGCGCCGGTCGGCAGCGGCAGCGGCAGGGTGCGGGCCGCCGTGGTCACGATGCCGATCGACTGGTCCAGCGCGGTCAACAGGAAGGCCATCTCGGCATCATTGTCCTGATGCAGCGCCACCTCGGCCTGGGCGCTGATGCGGGCAATGTCGCCCGCGCCCAGGTTGGCGGCCACGCCGCGCAAGCGGTGCAGCAGTTTCGCGGCTTCTTCCCGTTTGTTGTTTGCTAACAACATTCGGACATCGGTCACGGTCCCGCCCTGGGAGTTTTCAAAGCGTTTCAGCAAGCCGACAAACGCCGGGTAGTTGCCGGCCAAGCGTTTGAGCGCCGCCTCGAGGTCGATGCCGGGCACCTCGGCCGGGCGGTCATTTTGTTCGATCGCCCAGCCGCCGGCGCTGGCCGCGCCCGGGTCGCTGCGCACGGCGGTAAAGCGCAGCAGGGTTTCAATCATTTCTTCCACGTCGATCGGTTTCGGCACGTGCGCATCGACCCCGGCTTCGATCGCCAGCCGGCGGTCTTCTTCCATCGCGTTGGCGGTCATGGCGATGATCGGTAAATCCTTGAAGCCCATCTTGCGCAGGGTGGAGGTCGCTTCATAGCCATTCATGACCGGCATTTGCAAGTCCATCAGCACGGCGTCGCAGCGGGTCTTGTCGGCCGCCAGCATGTCGACGGCAATCTTGCCATTGGCGGCGATTTCCACCCGCGCGCCCGCGTGCAGCAGAATGTACTGGGCCATTTCCTGGTTGATTTCATTGTCTTCCACCAGCAGCACGCGCACGCCGGCCAGGCGTCCCGTCAGCGGCACCGAGGCGGGCAGGGCGGAGGGTTGCGCGGTGCCGGTGCGCACGGCGGTAATCGTCGCCATCATGCGGCTCGGGGTCGAGGGTTTGGCCAGCACGGACGCGATGTGCAAGGTGTCCGCCAGGCCCTGCATTTCCTCGGTCAGGTGGTCGGGCGCCATCATGATGGCGGGCGGCAACTGCAAGCCGTGATCGGTATGGGCCTGGGTCAGCAGGCCGATCCCGTCCATGTCCGGCAGGCGCGCGTCGAGCAGCAGCAAGTCGAGCTGGCGCGGGCCGACCGAACGGGCCAGCTTGTGCAGCATGCCCAGCGCGGCCGCGCCACTGTCGGCGGTCCATACGCTCCAGCCCAGCGCCAGGCAGTGGCGCGCCAGCATGTCGCGCACCGTGGCGTTGTCATCCACGATCAGCAGCGACAAGCCCTGCAGCGCCGCGTGCAGCGGCGCCGGCGCGGGAATGCCGGGGACGGCCCGTTCCAGCGACAGCGTGAAGCGGAACACCGACCCCCGTCCCGGCTCGCTTTGGACCGTGATGGAAGAACCCATCAGGTCGACCAGGCGGCGGCAGATGGCCAGCCCCAGTCCGGTCCCGCCATACTGCCGGCTGGTGCTGGAGTCGGCCTGCGAAAACGCGTCAAACATGTGTTCCTGCTGGCCATGGGGAATGCCGATTCCGGTGTCGCGCACGGCAAACTCCAGGTTGACGTGGGTGGCGGTGCCGCCCACCTGGCGCACGCTCAGCACCACTTCGCCCTCGCGCGTGAATTTCACGGCGTTGCTGGCCAGGTTCAGCAGCACTTGCTGCAGCCGCATGGCGTCGCCCACCAGTTCCATCGGCACGTCCGAACCGACCGCGAAGATCGGTTCCACGCCCTTGTCCCACGCGGCCTGGCTGATGACGACGCCGATACTGGTCAGGATATGGTCGAGGTTGAAGCGGCTGATATCGAGTTTCAGCTGGCCCGCCTCGATCTTGGAAAAATCCAGCACGTCGTTGACCACGGCCAGCAGCGATTGCGTGGCCAGCTGGATCTTGCCGACATAGCTGCGTTCGCGCCGTTCCAGCGGCGCTTCTTCCAGCAGCCGGGCCAACCCGAGGATGGCGTTCATCGGGGTGCGGATTTCATGGCTCATATTGGCCACGAATTCACTCTTGGCGCGGCTGGCCGCTTCAGCGCGGTCGCGCGCCTTGACCAGCTGGTCGTTCAAGTCATGCAGCCGCAATTCGCTGCGTTTCAAGTCGGTCACGTCCGACACCATGACAAAGAAGCCGCGCGCCTTGCCCTGCTCGTCGATGTCCGGGAAGTAGCTGGCCCACACGAAGCGCATTTCGCCATCGGCGCGCAGGCGGTCCTGGTAAAAACTTTGCGCCTGGCCCGCCATGACGCGGTCGATGTGGGGCCGGTTTTCCTGGTACAGCCGTTCGCCCAGCACTTCCTGGATGGTCGCGCCCAGCAACTCATCGCGCGGGCGGCCCATGAATTCCGCGAAATACCGGTTGGCGAAGCGGCAGCGCATCTGCTCGTCCCAGTACGCCACCATGCCCGGCACGTTGTCGGCAATGGCGCGGATGAAGGCGTTGCTGCGTTCCAGGCTGGCCGATGTGGCGCGCAGCGTTTCATGAGCCTGCTTGCGCTCGGTGATATCGATGGCGATGCCCAGCAAGTGGGTGGGGTTGCCGTTGTCGTCGCGCAGCGCCACCTTGCGCGTGGTCAGGTAACGCAGCTGGCCGTCCGCACTGGTCACGGGTTCCTCTGGAATTTCCGTCACGTCGCCGGACGCCAGCACCAGGCGGTCGGCCGCATTAAAGGCATCGGCTTGCTCCCCAGGGAACAGGTCATGGTCGTTCTTGCCGATGAAGACGTCGCGCGGCATGCCAAAGGTCAGTTCGCCCTGGCGGTTCAGCATTTCAAAGCGCAGGTCGCTGGCGTTTTTGACGAACAGGGTCACCGGCATGTGTTCGACCACGGATTTGAACAATTGCTTGGACTGGCGCAGTTCTTGTTCAGTGCGTTTTTGCTGCGTGATGTCGAGCAGCAAGCCGGTAATGCCAATCAGCTTGCCTTCGGCCGACCAGACCGGGAAATAGCCGGTCAGCCAGTGCCGCACTTCGTCCGGCTGGCCGGGCGCCGTGCCGGCCAGTTCGATGCCGGAAATCGCCCTGCCGGTCGCCAGCACCTGGCGGTAATCGCGTTCCACATCGAGGATCACTTGCTGGTCGCGGATCACGTCGCCAAAATGGCGGCCAATGTGTTCGCTGACCGGCTTGTCATTGATCTTGGCCAGGTATTCATTGATCATCACGATCCGCAGGTCGAGGTCGACAAACGACAGCCCGACCGGCGCGCTGGCATACACGTTTTCCAGCAGCGCCTTCGATGCCGCCAGTTCCGCCGTGCGCTCGGCCACCAGCAATTCGAGCTGGTGGCGGTGGCGCTGGATATCCCCTTCGACCTGGCGCAGCGCTTTCGCGACGTCTTCCGCTTCCTGGAAATTCGACTGGTCCAGCACCATCGGCTCACCGGTGGCCAGCGCGCGCGCCGGCTGTGTCAGCGCGCTGACTGAACGGCCGATCTGGCCTCCCATCAGCCACGACATGGCAAAACCCGCCAGCACCAGCAAGGTGACGGCGCCACTGACCAGCGGCACCGAAGGCATCATGCCGTCCAGCGCATGTTCTTCCGGCATGGCCACGGCGATGCGCCAGTTGTGCCGGGGCAGTTTGGCAAACGCCGCGTAGACCTTGATGCCTTCCATCGACAAGGTGCGGATGGTTCCCTCGTCGCCATCGCGCAATGCGTCGAGCATGTCCGGCGGCACCGGCTTGCCGACGAAGCGTTGCGGGTCTTTGGTGCGGGCCAGGATGATGCCGTCGCTATCGATCAGGCTGGCGATGACGTGGGGGGGCAGGCGCTGTTCGGCCAACAGGCCGGTCAGGCGGTCGTGGCGCAAGATCGTCGTCAAGGCGTACACAACTTTGCCGTCGATATCGACGGGCACCTCAACGGCCAGCCGGCTCTGGCCGTCCGGCGTGATGGCGGGCAGGTTGGCGGCGACGGTGGCGCCCTGTTCGAACAGGGGCCGCAGCCGCGCTGGCGGACCCGCGGCAGCGGCCGTCTGTTCCGGCGCCGGAGCGGGCGGGGCTGGCGGCGCAAGGATGGGCGCTGGCGTGTCCGCGGCGATGGACAGTATCTGGCGGCCGGCCGCATCGGTCAGGATGAATTGCGCGCCGGGGAAGCTGGGCCGCAATTGTTTGCGGGCCCGCACCGAGAACGCGGCAAAGTCGCCCTTAGCCAGGCTGACCGAGCCGGCCAGCGCATGCGCCGTGCTTTCCGCTTCGCTGACATCGTGTTCGATGGCGGCCGCCACGGCGCGGGCGGTTTCCAGCGCGTCGCGCGACACTTGCACGGTTTCGCGCTGGTAAAAGTGCTGCACCATGACACCCAGGCCCACCACGGACGGCAAGGCGCAAACCAGCACCAGCAGTGCGATTTGGGAGCGTATGGTCGGCAGCTTTCCGTTTTCCGTGGTCACTGCGGCGTCTCCAGTTGGTCCGGTGGCCATTGGATGATACCTGTGCGCGGGAATTCAGCAAAATGCTTTTGTGCTGGACAGCAACAGTAGCATCTTGCTTGCAGGCGGATAGCAAGGGTTTCCCTCACACGGCCGGCGTGGCGCCGGCCGTGTGCGCGGATGTCTCCGCGCTGCTTCAGCCGCGGGTGACGGGCAGTGCCAGGTCTTCTTTCAGCGCCACATGCTTGGCCAGTTCCAGCTTGGCGATGGCATTGCGGTGCACTTCATCGGGCCCATCGGCGAGGCGCAGGGTGCGGTTGCCGGCCCACTGGTAGGCCAGCGGGAAGTCGCCCGACACGCCGCCCGCGCCATGGGCCTGGATCGCCCAGTCCAGCACTTGCTGCGTCACATTGGGCGCCAGCACCTTGATCATGGCGATTTCCGCCTGTGCACCCTTGTTGCCGACGGTATCCATCATGTACGCCGCTTTCAGGGTCAGCAGGCGCGCGGTGTCGATCTGGATGCGGGCTTCGGCGATGCGTTCGCGCCACACGCCCTGGTCGGCGATCTTTTTGCCGAACGCGACGCGGCTGTTCAACCTTTTGCACATCAATTCCAGCGCGCGTTCGGCCACGCCGATGGCGCGCATGCAATGGTGGATGCGGCCCGGGCCCAGGCGCCCCTGGGCGATTTCAAAGCCCCGGCCCTCGCCCAACAAGATGCTGGAGGCCGGCACCCGCACGTTGTCATACACGATTTCACAGTGGCCGTGCGGCGCGTCGTCGTAGCCGAACACCGGCAACGGACGCGTGATGGTGATGCCCGGCGTATCGGACGGCACCAGGACCATCGATTGCTGCTGGTGGCGCGGTGCGTTGAAATCGGTCTTGCCCATGGTGATGAACAGCTTGCAGCGCGGGTCGCCGGCGCCGGAAATCCACCATTTGCGGCCATTGATGACGTAGTCGTCGCCGTCGCGGTCAATTTTCATCTCGACATTGGTGGCGTCCGACGACGCCACCGCTGGCTCCGTCATGGCGAAGGCCGAACGGATTTCGCCGCGCAGCAGCGGTTCCAGCCATTGTTGCTTGTGCTGCTCCGTGCCATAGCGTTCCAGGGTTTCCATGTTGCCGGTATCCGGCGCGGAACAGTTGAACACCTCCGGCGCCCAGGGCACGCGGCCCATGATTTCGCACAGTGGCGCGTAATCGAGGTTCGACAAGCCTTCCGGCGCGCGCGGCGATTTGGGCAGGAACAAATTCCACAAGCCTTGTTCACGGGCCAGCGGCTTCAATTGTTCCACGATGTCCGTGGGAATCCAGCGGTTGTTTTTTTCGCGCCCGTTGCGGTCGACTTCTTCATAAAACACGTTTTCCACCGGATACACATGGCGGTCCATGAAGTCCAGCAATTTGCCTTGCAATTCTTTGCAGCGGTCGGAGTATTCGAAGTCCATGCTGGTCCCTTATTTAAATGGATTTGCCGTTGGCGTAAGCCCACGCCAGTTCCGCCATGGGGCGCGCCATCTTGCCCGATTCCAGCGCCTGGGCGCTGGCGGCGGTGCCGTCGACATAACGCTTCATGATGCCTTGCATGATGGAGGCCAGGCGGAACATATTAAAAGCGAGGTAGAAATTAAAATCTTCCAGGCGCAGGGTGCGGCCGGTCCGCTCGGCATAGGCGGCGATGTATTCCTGTTGCGACGGGATGCCCAGCGCTTTCAGGTCCAGCCCGGCGATGCCCCGGAACTGGCCCGGATCGATATTCCAGCCCATCGCGTGGTAGGAAAAATCGGCAAACGGGTGGCCCAGGGTCGACAGTTCCCAGTCCAGCACGGCCAGCACGCGCGGCTCGGTCGGATGGAAGATCATGTTATCGAGGCGGAAGTCGCCGTGGACGATGGACGTTTCATCGCCAGGCGGGATGTTGGCGGGCAGCCACGCGATCAACTGGTCCATCGCATCGATCGGTTCGGTCTGCGAGGCCACGTATTGTTTCGACCAGCGCTCGATCTGGCGCTGGAAATAATTGCCTGGCTTGCCATAGTCTTGCAATCCGATGGCGTTGTAATCGATGGTGTGCAGCAGCGAGATGACGCGGTTCTGTTCCGCGTAAATGGCTTGCCGTTCGGCCGGGGTCATGCCGGGCAGGGCCTGGTCCCACAGGACCCGGCCTTCGACAAATTCCATCACATAGAAGGCGCGGCCGATAATGGCTTCGTCCAGGCACAGCGTGTACTGGCGCGCGGCCGGGAAGCCGGCCTTGTTCAGCGCATCCATGACGCGGTATTCGCGGTCGATCGCATGGGCCGACGGCAGCAGCTTGGCGGCTGGCGCCGGCTTGGTGCGCAGCACGTAGTGCTGGTTCCCCTTGGACAGCTTGAAGGTGGGATTCGATTGCCCGCCCTTGAACTGCACCACGGTCAAGTCACCGGCCGGGTAACCGTCGATATGCCGCGCCAGGTACGCGTCCAGCGCCGCCGTGTCGAACTGGTGGCGCTCGGACACCGCCTTGGTGCCCATGAATTCTTCAAACATCGTGCATCTCCCGGGTAGAAGTCTTGTGGTGTTTTTTATTCTAGCCCAAAAAATAGAACGTGCGTGCGTTTTTTGAGAAATCGTCAGAAAAAGATGGCGGTGCGGGTCACAATCGCGCCGGAGTTGGTATAGGCCCCGGCGGCGCCGGTGTTGGCCCGCACCGTGCCGGTGCCGGGTTTGCCGTCATCGAGCTTGGCGTCGATCTGTTCCGCGAAGGTGTCGGGCAAGTTGTCGAAGCGGATGCCGTTGCCGCCGCGCCCCCCCACCACGTCGTTATACAGGTAGACGGCGCCGCCCTGGGCGCTGCTCATGAAGTCGGTGGTGCCGTTATACGAGCCCGTGATAAACCCGCCCAGCGCCAGGTGCTGCGGCGCCAGGTGGTATTCGGCAATCTGGCCGTCGCCATTGCCGTTGCCGGTGGCGCCCGGCACGTGGGAGGTCGCCAGCGGGTCGTCGCCCGGCAGCGCGCGGAACTTGTCCTGGTATGCGTTGACGGCCGCCGTCAGCGAATTCGATTGCTGGATGATGTTTTTCACCTTGGCGCTGTCGATCAGGCCCTGGCCTTTCAGTACGCCGCCCAGCAACAGGCCGATGATGACCAGCACGATGGCGATTTCCACCAGGGTGAAGCCGTGTCTGTGCCGGGGATCTTGCAGTGGTTTGATGGGTTTCATGGAATCGTCTCCGAAGTGGATGAAATGGGTTGTTCGGTTCTGCGCAGCCGGCGCTCCAGCCAGTGCAATTGCGCGGCATCGCGCACCTGGCCCGTGGCCAGCAGGCCGCCGGCAACCATGCGGGTGGCGTCGCGTTCCGATGCCTGCGCCAGCACGGGTTCGAGTTCGCGCACCCACGGCGGCACGTGCGGGCCGGTGGCGTGCCGGCGCAGCGCCTGCGCATAGCGCAGCGCCAGGGCGGTGTCGTGCAAGCGGTGGCGCGCCAGCAGCGCCGCGTGGGCCAGCCATGGCCAGCGCCGGTCCGGGTCTTCGCTGAAGCGGTGCTCGATCCAGTCCAGCATGACGCGCACGCGGGCCGGGTCGTGGACCGCGCCATATACGTCGGCCGCCGCCAGCAGCGGCGCTTGTCCGCGCGGATCGAGGTCCAGCGCCCGGTCAAGCCATGCCGCCAGCGCTGTGTAATCGAGCTCGCGCCAGCCGCCGCCTTCGTCAAAAGTTTGCACGTGCAGCATCAGCATCCGTGACAAGACTTCCGGTTCGCCCAGGCTGGCCGCTCGTAGCCAGGCGGTGGCGGGGGCTGTGGGCACCGGTTCCGCGTGCATGACCGGAGGCGGCAGCAAGGCGCCATACAACAAATGCGCCGCGATAGCCGCTGTTACCAGCCAATGCGGCGCATGCGCGGACCACGTCCTGCGCAACGCTGGCGGCGGTTGCTGTTGACTGCCGCAGGCGGCGGAGCGCGGCGCAGCATGGCGGTCCATCACAATTCCTTGCGCCGCAAGTCGAACCAGGCCACCGCGCCCAGCAGCGCGACATAGACGGCGGTTTGCCCGGTGATGGCGGCCAGCGCGGCCCAGCCGCCATCGCTGTAAATCAGCCAGCTGGCGCGGGTGTACAGGTCGAGCCGGGGCAGCAGCGCGGCAATCGCATCAAACGTCCATGCCGTCCAGTGGCGCAGCGCATCGTCCGGTTGCAAGTGATGTTGCGCCGCCAGTTGCAGCGCCGCGGCCGAGCGGGACAGCACATAAAAGCCCAGCGCCGCCGCCAGCGCGGGCAGCGGATGCGCCAGCGCCAGTGCGCACAGCAGTCCGAGTCCGGCCGCCAGCCACAGTTCGCACAGCAGGGATAAGGTCCACAGCACAATTTGGCCGGGCGCCGCGCACAGGGCCAGCAACGCCCCGCTGGCCAATGCCATCGGCGCCGCCAGCAGCGCCAGCCCGGCGAACCGGGCTGCGAGCCAGGCGCCGCGTGGCAGGGGCATGGCCATCAATAATTGCATGCCGCGTCCCTCGGCTTCCCGCATCACCGACAGGACGGCAAAGGCGGCAATGCCGCCGGCGCAGGCCAGCCGCAGCAGGGCGCCCAGCAGCGCGGTGTGCAGCAAGCCACCTTCGGTCAGCGCCAGCTGGCCGGCGAATCCTGCGATACCAACCGCGGCGGCGGCCAGCGCCGCCATCACCCATGGCAAGCGTCCGCGCCAGGCTTCCAACACGGTGCAGCGGGCGATCGCGGTCATCGCGGTCATGGCGTTCATGGCAGCACCTGCGCCGCCACCATGCGGTTGAACAGGATATTGGGCGAGACCCACACCACAATGTCATCGAATCCGCCGCCTTGCTGCGCGCGGTTGTCGCTGTGCTGGCGGACGACAAAATTCACATCGGATTGCGCGTTGGCGCGTTCATCGTCATTGCCGCCGGCCGAACCGGCGGGGCTGGCCACGGCCACGCCCAGTTCACTGTATGCGCCGGCGCCATTGGCCCCGTGCGATACGATCACCGCCGGCACATCCTGCGCCGGCGCGGCATAGGCCAGTGCGCCGGAGGCGTCGCGGGTATGCACGGTGATGTCGCGCGGGGTGATCAGCTTGAAGCGCTGGCCACTGTCGGCAAAGGCCGGCGTGACGCTGTAGCGGTACAGGTGGTTCCACGCATCGAGTTTCGGCAAGCCCAGGGTGGCCCAGGGCAGGAAGCCGTCGCGCCGCTCGTCCGTGCAGCGGTAGCCGCTGCGGTCTTCTTCGCCATTGGCGGCGGAAATCGCGGGGCAGGGCAGATGGCCGTGACGCACCGCGTAGCCGACCAGCGCTTCCCTGGCGTCATCGAGCATGCGGCGGGTTTCGGCCACGCGGCGCTGTTCCATTTGTACCGAGAGCGGCGTCAGCAGGCCGCCGATCATCAGGCCGACAATCACCAGCACGATGGCAATTTCCACCAGGCTGAATCCGCGTTGCTGTGCATGGCGCATGGTGTCTTCTCTTAGTTTGGCAGCGTGCGCGCGGCGCGCATGCGCTGGTACAGCAAGTCCAGGGGCAGCCAGGCCACCAGGTCGTCGAATTGCCCGCCGGGCCGGCGCGGGTCCGTGGTGGCGGAGCGGGTGATGAAGTGCAGCGCTTGTTCCGCATTGGCCAGTTCATCGTCATTGCCGGTGTCGCCGCCGGCACGTCCGATCCCCGCCTCGCTGACCCCAAAGCGATCGCGCCCGTGCGACAGCACGACAAAGGGCGCGCACTGGGCCTGCACGGAACAGGCCGGGCTGCCCGCCACATAATGCAGTTCGCCCTCGCTGTCGCGGGTTTGCACGGTACGGTTGGCTATCGCGGTCGATGCGGCATAGGCGTACGTGGTCAGCGCCGGGGTCACGCTGTAGCGCAACCGCTGGCCCCAGGCATCGGTCCCTTCGATGCCCAGCGCCGCCCAGGGCAGGAAGCCGGTGCAATCGGCATCGCTGGCGCAGGGCGCCCTGCGTTCCAGTCCGTCGAACGCGGAGGCGGCAGGCAGGGGCAGGCGGCCATTGACGGCCGCAAAACCGGCCAGCGCATCCTTGGCTTGCGCCAGCAGCAGCAGGGTCTGCTGTTCCCGACGCGCCTGCGGGTGGGCGCTGCCGAATACGGACATCAGCAGCGACGAACCCGCCAGGGCCAGGATCGCCAGCAGGATCAGCAGCACGGCGCCGGATTGTTTTTTGGCGGCGCGGCGCATTTTATTGGCCCGTATCGTGGCGGACATCACGTACCTCCCCGGTGGTTTCATCGTAGCGCTGGCCCGGTTTCAAGGTGACGCGCCGGCCTGACGGCAGGATCAGCGTGACCTTGCCATTGCGCCCGACAATGCTTTGCCCGTCCGGCACGGCTTCCTGGTTCAGCCAGACCGTGGCCTTACCCTGCGCGGGACGCACCACGCCGTTCAACACCAGGGGTGGCGGGGGCGGCGCCGGTGCGGGCGGCGCGGCGTCCGCACCGGCGGCTGGCTGCGCCGTGCCATAGCGCTGCGCATCGAGCTGGGCCCGCTGCTGCGGCGTATTGAACAGGCGGCCCAGCGGCGGCGGTTCGGCGGCATGGGCGGCGAAGGCGTGGACCAGCATGGCGCCTGCCAGCAACCTTGCGGGCGCGGACAACATCTTGTTCCCGGCGAGCGGCGGGCACGCCGGGGACGTCCTGTGCATCTTGCGGATCATGGCGCGACTCCCTGCGCCAGCACGGGCGTTGCCGGCGCCGCTTGCGGCGGCGCGCCGTGTCCGGCCATGCCGCCGTCAAACGCGGGCCGCGCCACGGCCGCCGAATGGCCAGGGGCCTGCGCGGCGTTCGCGGCCAGGGTCACCCAGTTCAGCGTGCAGGCCGCCGTCACGGTGGGCGCCAGCGGGGTGTTCGGCGCCGAGGCGGGGCGTTTCAGCGTGCATTCCTGCACCGTGCTGTGGCCCTGCGCGCGCAGTCCGGACAGCAGTGCGAACAGGTCGCCTTCATGCAGCAAGTCCATTTGCACCCGCATGCGGGTGGTGTACAGGCGGTAGCGGCCAAGGTCCATGGCGGGCGACACCACGACCGGCTGGCGCGGCGCGATGTCGTACGAGATGGGGGGCAAGTGGTACTGGTCTTGCATTTGGCGCAAGGCGTCCAGCCAGTCCAGCCGGTTTTCCGTCCCGACCAGCCGGCGCGCCAGCAATTGCCGGTAAATCGGCTGGAACAGGGCAATGTCGCGCTTTTCCTGTTCGACCTGGGCGAATTGCGTGCGCGCCAGGTCGCGCGCCTGTGCCGCCGCCAACTGGCGGTCGCGCGCTTCATGCCACAGCAGCCGGGTTGCGGCCACCGCCGTGATGGCGCCGCCCGCCACGACGGCAAACACCAGCGCGGCCAGCCGGATATGGCGGAAGTCGCGCAGCCACCAGGGCGGCGCGCGATGGGCGGTGACGGTATTCATGGCGCCAGCTCCAGCCGCAAGGTGAACTGCGACGGCGGCGGCGCGTCGCCGGTCGCGCGGCCGCTCAGTTTGACGTCCGGCCGCACATCGAGCACCGGCCGTTCGATGGCCACTGCCAGGCGCGGATGGCGCGCCAGGTGCTGGGCAAACGCATGCATGCTGTCGACCGCGTTCCGCGCATCGGCCCGCTCCAGCCGCACTTCGGCTTCCACCCGCAGCGACTGGCGCGGTTTCACGGGGATGCCGAGCAGGGCGGATGGGACCGGGTCCGCGTCAGGGAGCCCACCGGTTCCACCGGGTGCCGCGAGGCTTCCAGCACCTATAGCACCGGCAGCACCTGCAGCACCCGCAGCACCGCCGCCGCCATTCGCGGCATCGCCGCGCGGCCCGCCACCGGTCCCGCCGGCCGCACCGCCAGCGCCGGCAGGCGCTTCGACTTGCCAGGCCAGCGACACCAGCTGCACTTGCGGCGTGCGGTCCAGCGCGGCGCTGACCAATGACAGCATAGCGAGCGGCGCCGGGCCCTGGTCCGCCAGCAGGCGGTCCACCATCACGGCGGCGCGCATATCGGCGGTGGGCGCGGCGGTGGGGCCGAGCGGGGCCATGGCGCCGCGGTAGCGTGCCGTGAAATGGCGGCTTTCCTCGGCCAGGGTGCCTGCCGCCACATTCGCCTCGGCATACGCCCACAGATTGAAGCCGGTCCACACCAGCGCGCACGCCGCCACCGCCAGCGCCGAGGCATACAGCGCGGCCCGCGCCTGCCACAGACGGTAGTAGCGCACATCCGCACCGGTCGGGTAATGGCTGCGCGGAGGGTTGCGGGCCAGCAGGTGCAGCAGCAGGGTGTCGGCAAGCAATGGCGCGCCGTTATCGTCGGCGGCCATGCCGCAGCGCTCAAACGCGATTGCCAGCGGCGTGAAGTGAAACGTGTTTTCCGGTCCGCTGCCGCACCGTTCCGACAGCGGTGCGATGGCGTCGTCGTGCGTGACGATCACCGTGTGCAGCATTTCTCCCCGTTCCAGCAAGTGCGCGCTGACGAGGAACTGGCGGGTGCGCGCCGTTTCGGCCGCACAGTCGGCCTGCGCCGGCGCCAGGCGCGAAAACTTCAGCTGTCCGTTCTTGAAATAACTTTGCCGCATGCCGCAGCTTTGCCACGTCACCAGCAGCACATGCGCTTGCGTGAAACCGAGCAGGGGCGGCAAGGCGGCGCCCAGCAGCGCGCAAGACCAGATGCCGGCCAGCGGCGCTTCCACCAGGGTCAGCGCTTCGGTCCATTGCTGGACGGCGACGGGATTGGTCAGCGCCGACATCAGCACCATGTCGTCGCGGCGGCCGGCGGCGCCTTCCTGTTCCGGTTCCCGTCCCTGCAGCGCCGCGCGGCGGTAGGGCGTTTCACGGTAATGCTGCTGCAGGCGGCGCGCCAGCAGGTTGCGTCCGGCGCGCCCCCGTACGTGGGGCAGCAGCAAGCGGTGAAAGTCTTCTTCGACCAGGTCGGCCAGCAGGTGCACGGGCGGGCGGCCCTGGTCCACCATGTAATCGGCAAAAGCGTCGATGCCGCCATGGTCCGGCACGAACACCGGTCCCGCCGTCAGCACGCCGCGCCGCCAGCGCCAGGTTTCCAGCCTGCCGCTGCACAGGTAGGCCAGGTGCGTTGTGGGGGCGGTCCTCATGGCGTGCTCACAGACGGATGCTTCCTATCGTGTCGTACACCGGGCCCAGCACGGACAGCATGATCCACCCCAGCAGCAGCCCCAGGGTCACCGTCATGGCCGGTTCCATCATGGCTTGCGCACGGTCGGTCATTTCCCTGACTTCGCGGTCATAGAAATAGCTGACATTGCGCAGCGCACGGTCCAGCGCCCCGGTGGCTTCGCCGACCTTCAGCATGCGCACCACCAGCGGCGGGAAGATGCCGGTGTTCTGGAACGCCGCCGCCACGCTGGCGCCTTCGGCGATCTGTTGTTGTGCGCGCCGGAACCCTTCGGCTATGGCGCGGTTGCCGGCGATGCCTTCGGACAGCCGCAGGCATTCGAGCACGGGGATGCCGGCCGCATACATCAGCGCGAAATAAGTGGCGAAGCGCGCCAGGATGATCTTGTGCAGCACGGGGCCCAGCAGCCAAAGGCGCAGCAGCAAACCGTCCCAGCGCTTGCGCGCTGTGCCGCTGCGGCGCAGGCGCCAGCGCAGCAGCAGCCACGCCAGCACCGGCGCGGCCAGGATCACGTGCCACCAGCGGATGAAGATGCCGGAAACAAAAATCAGGGCGCGGGTATGCAGCGGCAGTTCATTGCCCATGTTGTGGATGAACGCGGTCAGTTGCGGCACCAGGTAAATCATCAGGAAAAACGTCACGGCCAGCACCACCACGCTGACGACGATGGGATAGGTGAGGATCTTGCGCGTGCGCGCCGCCAGTTCATCCTGCCACTTCAAGCTGTCGGCCAGGTTCTTGAAGACCTCGGTGATGCGGCCGCTTTGCTCGCCCGCATGCACCAGGCTGGTGAAGGTGCGGTCAAACACTTCCGGGTGCGCCTGCAGCGCCTCCGACAATTGGCGGCCCGCTTCGATCGATTCAATCAGCGACGTGATGATTTCCCGGAAGCGGGGATGCTGCTCCATGCTGTCGCGCAGGTCGCCCAGCCCTTCGAGGATCGGTACCCCGGCGCCGGTCATTTGCTCCATATGGAAGCAGAAATTGATCAGGTCGGCGCGGGTGACCTTGCGCCGTCCCAGCGCCAGCTTGCGGGTGCGGGTGACGGTGTAGTCGATCAGGTCCAGTCCCATGCGGCCCAGGCGCAGTTCGAGGTCCGGCACATTGGCCGCCTCCATATTGCCGGGCACCAGATCACCGGTGGCGTCCATGGCCTTATACAGGTAGTGCGGCATCACCGCAGCCTGTCAGTCAGGTCTGCCACGCGCGCGACTTCTTCCAGCGTGGTGACGCCGGCGAGGACGCGCCGCATGCCATCATCGACCAGCGAGCGGAAGCCGGCCTGCGCGGCGGCGGCGTGCATTTCCCGCGCGGACGCGCGGCGTCCCACCAGTTCATCGAGTTCGCTGTTCATTTTCAGCACTTCCATGATGGCCAGCCGTCCCTTGTAACCCTGGTGGGCGCAGCGCGGGCAGCCCACGGCACGGTAAATCATCGCGGGCGCGTCGCCCGGCGCCAGTCCCAGCAGGCGGCGTTCGATGTCGTCGGCGGCGCCGGGAGCGCGGCAGTGCGGGCACAGCTTGCGCACCAGGCGCTGGGCAATGATGCCGATGATGTTGCCGGCCATGACGTCCGGCACGATGCCGATATCGAGCAGCCGTGGCAGCGAACCGATGGCGGAATTGGTGTGCAGTGTGGAATACACCTGGTGCCCCGTCATGGCGGCGGCAAACGCCATTTCCGCGGTTTCACGGTCGCGGATTTCACCGACCAGGATGATGTCCGGGTCTTGCCGCATCATGGAACGGATGCCGTCGGCAAAGCCGATGCGCGCCGCATCGTTGACCGAGGTTTGGCGGATCATGTTCATCGGATACTCGACCGGATCTTCCAGGGTCATGATGTTGACGCTCTCGGTATTGATGTGGTTGAGGATCGAGTACAAGGTGGTGGTCTTGCCGCTGCCGGTCGGGCCGGTAACGAGGATCACGCCATGCGGCCGCGCGATCATCAGTTTCAACAAGGTCAGTTCGGCGTCATCGAGGCCCAGGCCGTCGAGCGGCACGATGCCCTGCTGCCGGTCCAGCACGCGCAGCACGATGTTTTCGCCGTGGGTGGTGGGCTGGCTCGATGCGCGGAAGTCGATCTGGCGGCCGGAAAAGCGGATCGATATGCGGCCATCCTGCGGCGCGCGGGTTTCCGCGATGTTCATGTCGCTGACGACTTTCAGGCGCACCGCCATTGCGGGCCAGTACGATTTATGCAGGCTGCGGATCTGGCGCAGGATACCGTCGATGCGGTAGCGGATCCGCAAAAAGCCCTGTTCCGGCTCGAAGTGGATATCGGACGCGCCGTTTTGCACGGCGTCCGCCAGCAGCGCATCGATCAGCCGTACCATCGGATGGCTGTATTCATCGGTATCCGCCTTCATGCTGGCGTAATTGACTTCACCGGTTTCAATTTCATGCAGGATGCCATCGATCGACAGTTCAAAACCATAATACTGGTCGATGGCGCGGCTGATATCGGATTCATTGACCAGCATCGGCGTGATGCGGATGCCGTGCACCAGCATGGCCTGGATCTGGTCCAGCGCCACGATATTGCTGGTGTCGGCCATGGCCAGCACCAGGTTGTCCTGGTCGCGCTGATACACGATCGGGAATACCCGGTAGCGCTTGGCGACGTCTTTGGGTATCAGTTTCAGCGCCACCGCATCGACCACGAGGCTGGTCAGGTCGGCGGCCGGGGTTTGCAGTTTTTCACTGAGCGCTTCGCGCATCGTGGCTTCCGTCACGAAGCCCAGTGCAATCAGCATGCGCCCGAGCGGTTCGCCGCCGCGTTTTTGCTCGATCAACGCAATGCGCAACTGGTCTTCGCTGATGACGCCCTGGCGCACCAGTAATTTTCCCAGCGGGATGGCGGGCGCGCCGCCCGGTTGATGCAAGGCGTTCATGGCTGGCGTCCGCCGCCGTTGCCATTGGCGCTGCCGCTGTCGGGTGGCGGGGGCGGCGTGAATGCCGCGGCGGGGCTTGGCGGTATGCCGGCAGCCGGCAGCGCGGGTGAGGCCGCCGCCGGGGTGGCGGTCGATCCCGGCGCGGGCTGTGTGCCGGTGTGGGTCCCGCTTTGCGTACCGGCATGCGTACCGGTTAGCGCCGCATTTTGCGCGCCTGGCGGCGTGCCGGTCGGCGTCCCCGGCGGCGCCGCCAGCTGGTCGGCGCGGCGGCGCGCGGCGGTGCGGTCAAAGGCGGCGGGGCTGGTGCGCGACAAATCCAGCGCGCGCTGGTAATAGGTCAGCGCCAGCTTGCGCTGGCTGAGGCGGTCCAGGCCCACGGCCAGGTTGAACGCATAGTCGGCGTTGTCGGGAACGGAGGAATAAGCGCGGAAATACGCTTGTTGCGCATCGGGCCAGCGGCCCTGCTGGGCATACAGGTTGCCCAGCGCGAATTCCAGCGGACCGGCGCCCGGGTCGCGCCGCAACAAGTCTTTCAGGCGCAGTTCACTTTGACCCGGGTCGCCCGGACGCAACGCCAGCAAGCCAGCCTGTGCATCGGCGTCATTCGGGTTCAGTTCCAGCAGGCGCTGGTAGCCCGAGGTCGCCGCGGCGACATCGTTGCGGCGGGCGGCAATGGCGGAGTTGCCCAGCAGCGCGTCGCGGTTGTTCGGGTCCTGGCGCAGCGCGCTGGCGTAGTGCTGGGCCGCGGCCGTGTAATTGCCGGCCATGAATGCCTGGTAGCCGTCTTGCAGCGCGGCGTTGATGCGCTGGGGCGCGACGCCGCGCGCCACGTGGATGTCGCTGGCGGACGCGGCGCCGCCGGGCGGGGTGATGGTGTAGGCCGGGTTGGACGTATTGGTCGTATTGGTCGTATTGGACGGATTGGCCGAATTCGCAGCATGGGCCGGGTTGGACGGACTGCCCGCCGCCGATTGGCGGGAGCCGGCGGGCGGCTCACCGGACGCAGCGGCTTGCGGCGCGGTTTGGGACTGCTGTTGCAGCGCGCGCTGCAAGTCGTCGTCGGACGGCATGCGGCTGCCGCCGTGCGGACGGGCGGTGGCCGTGGCGCGCGCGGAGGGCAAGCCGGTATTGCCGGCTACCGGCTGCAACGTCTCCGGTGCGGCCGGCGGCAGCACCGATGCGCCGGACGCCATCGTCTCCGCATGGTCGGCGGCGTCCAGGGGCTGGCCGTCCGGCTGGACCGATGCCGGCGCCACCACGGCCACCGGCGCCGGACCGGCCGGTGCGCCGGGGGGCGGCATCGGCACCGGCGGCAGGCTGGCGCCGGGGCCGGGCGAGGTTAGCGCGTACCAGTACACCCCGGCCAATGTGCCGGCCACCAGCGCCAGTGCGCCGCCGAGCATCGCGAGCCGGACCCGCGCGGGATCGCGGCGCGGCTGGTCTTGCTGGGCCGCTGCCTGTGCCGCCGCGCGGGCGCGGGCGGCCGTGCCTTTGGCTCGGCTGGTGTCAGCGGGCTGTTGATTGGCGGCGCCGTGTGCCGGGTTGGCGGCGGCACCTGCACCAACGCCAGCACCGGCACCAACGCCAACACCAACACCAGTACCAGCACCAACGCCAGCACCAGCACCAGCACCTGCACCAGCGGCGCGGGCGCCAATTCCCGCGCCGCTGCCGCCGACAGCATCAGAGCTGGCGCCATCACCGGCATCCGCATCGGTCCGGCCGCCGGTGCCGGGATCAAGGCGGGAAAGGGGGGCCGCCGCGTGGCTTGCCCTGCCGTCATCCGGTATCCGGGCGCCGTGCTGCCGCGCCGCCGGACTATCCGGATGCGGTGAATACGCCACGGTGCCCGCGCTGGCATAGGCATCGAGCGCCTCCTGCGATTCCAGCGCGGGTCCGGCGCCATGCGCCGCCGCTTCCGCCGCCTCCGCTGTGGCCACGGTGGCCACGGTGGCCTCAAATTCCAGCATGGGGGCGATGGGCTCGGTGCTGAGCGCGGGCGCGATATCGTCCGCCAGCGACGCTTCGCTGACGAATGGCGGCTCCGGCAACAACGCCGGAGGCACATCCTGCAGTGTCAGTTCCTGCAACCCGGACTGCGCCCCCGGCGGCTGCGTGACGGGCGGGCGGGCGGCGACGTCGCCATGCCGGCGCGATTGCCGAGGCGTCGGATCATGCGGCGCCGGGATGGCCGGTTCCAGCGCGGGCGTCTGTTCATCGACGCTGCCAGCCGGTTCCGTGGCGCGCGCTTCCGCCGCTTCGAGCGGTTCCAGTGAAAATGCCGGTGCATCGGGTGCGGGCGGCACGCGGCCGGCAATGATGTCGTCCGGCGTCAGCGCCAGGATCCGGTCAAACGCTTCGGAAGGCAGGGCGGCTTCGTCCTCATCGGGCAGCGCATCCTGCTTGTTGCGTTCGGCCTTTTTCAGCGCCTGCATCAGCAAACTCATAGCCCCCTCCGCGCGGTATCCCCATAGGGCGCGTCGGGCCCCGCCGCGGTTTCCGGCAACAGGTAGCGGTAGTCGCGGAAGTCGCCCGTCATGCTGGCATCCTTGACCACCACCGGCCGCATGAAGATCACCAGTTCGGTTTTCACGGCATTTTCATTGCGATACGAAAACATATTGCCGACCACCGGCAGGGCACTCAGCAGTGGAACGCCATCCTTGTTGTTGTCGACGGAATCCTGCATCAGGCCGCCCATGACCGCCACCTGACCACTGTGGACCTTCATGACCGATTCCAGTTCGCGCGCCTGGATCACGGGCACCCGCGACACCACATTGCCGGCGGCCAGCGCGGGATTCGGGTCTTGCACATAGCCGACGATACGGGTGATGGTGGGGCGCACGTTGAGCGTGACTTCGTCGCTGTCGGCGATTTGCGGCGTGACGCTCATGACAAAGCCGACCGGCACCGTCTGCAGGCTGGATTCATAGGTGGCGGGCGCCGTCACCGTGCCGCTGGCATTGAGGACGGCCGGGGTCACCTTGATGGTGAAAAAAACGTTGTTATCGACGACTTTCAGCATGGCGGTCTGGTTGTTCAGGACGCTGATCTTCGGGCTCGACAGCACCTTTACCTTGCCGAACGATTCGAGCAACTGGATGGTGGTGGCGAAGTTGCCCGGATTGACGTAATTAAGGAGGAACATGCCGGGCGACGTATTGGGCAACACTCCCGTTGGCAACGGTTCGGTGCCGATCCTGCCCTGCGTGATATTCAGGCGGCTGCCCAGGCGCGACCAGTTGATGCCTTGCTGGTACTGGTCGCCCAGCCGCACTTCGATGATGGTGGCTTCGATCAGCACTTGCCGTTTCACGCTGGCCAGCACCAGGTCCAGGAATTCCTGGATTTTCTCGTGCTGGCGCGCGGTGGCGCGCACGGCAATCAGGCCGCCCTCGGCGTTGACGACGATCGACGGATCGTAGCGGTTGCGGTTGCGGCCGGTTGGCAGCGGTTGACTGGCCAGCGCCGTGTCCTGGTATGCCGGCGGCGGCGCCATCGGCAGGGCGGCGCCGCCCGGGAACGCGGTCTGTCCGGGCTGCTGCGGGGTGTTTTGAGGATACGATTGCGGATTTTGCGGCTGCGGTGGAACCGTTGCGGCCAGCGGGTCTTGTGGCGTGTCGGCCAGGGTGGAGGCGCGCAGCATGTCGCGGATGTTTTTTTCGATGCTGTACCAGAAGTTATTGTCCGAACGGTTGCTCACCGACGTGGTGGAATTGTTGTTGCCGGACCCCATGCCCTGGGACTGGCCTTGCGCGCCCGCCGGTTGCGCGGCGGCGGCCGCCACCGGGTTGCTGGTATTGGCATTGGCGCCGCCGCCGGTGGTGGAAATCTGGGTGGCGATGTTGACGCTGCTGCTGGTGCTGCGCGCGATATTGACGTAATCGATCTTGTAATTGCGCCACTCCGGCGAATCCGGCTGCACGAACAGCGTGCGGCCGGAAATTTCATAGCGCATATCCACCTGGCGCGCGATGCGGTGTAGCAGTTGGGGCAGGGTCTGGTCCAGCGCATTGAGCGTGACGCTGCCTTCGATGCCAGGGTGGATATCAATATTCAGGCCGGCGTCGCGCGCCAGCGCAAACAGCAACGATTGCACCCCGACTTTGTGCACGGTGACACTGTAGGTTTCCACCTTGGGCGTGGGACGCGGGGGCGGCAATTGCGCGCTCTGGCGAACGGGTTCCGGAATGGCGCCCGAGGCGGGCGCCTCGCCGCCGATATGCGCGGACGACAGCGGGAACTGTGGTGCGGCACACCCGGCCAGCAGCGCACATGCCACCGGGATCAAGGGTGCGGCAAATTGTTTCTTCATGGCGGCGCCCCAGCTGGCAAGCTCAAGAAATGTTGTGTTTATGAAATTATTCGCTCATCATCTATTAAAAATGGCAACAGTGGCGCACGATTACTTTTTAACATTGTTTTTGTGAAATATTCGTGCGCTGGCGCGGCACTCCGCCGGCCGGTGGCGGGGAGCTATGCCGGTCGTGGCGTTTTTTTGAGGGGATGGGTGAACAGCCGGGATGTCACCAGGCTGGCATAAAGTGCACGCAGCATGGGCGGACGATAGCGCTCGAACACGGTGCGCAAGGTGGCGACGTCGGCGTTGCACGACGCGTCGTCGCCGTCCGGCGCAATGCGGTAGCGCCCGTCGCGCTCCTGCGGTACCCAGACAATGTATGGCCGCGCATGGAATTGGAACACGATCCTGACATCCCCGGCGGGCCTGCGCTGGTAGATGTCGGAGACGCCGTCCGTGGCAGCCAGCAGGCGGGCCATGGCCTCGGCGGTGATATAAGGATGCTCGATTTCAAAGGCCCTGATTTGGGCGCTGTTCGCGGTCAGAACTGGAAATGTGTTCATCGGTGTGCCCCTTTCGTTGTAGACATGCGAAGGACATAGACTCGACAACGTATTGCGCAAACCATCGGGGTTTGCGAGTGGGGATAGCGTAGCGGATTCCGTTATTGCAGAGCGCGCGGCTGAGCTTGTCCCGCGCGCGCCACGGCGGCGCGGATGTCGCCGACTTTGCGGATTTTCGGCGCATAGGACCAGCGGCCTTTCAATGCCGCCATGGCTTTGCGGGCCTGCTGTTCAGAGGTGAAGCTGCCGTAAGCAATGCCGATGCGGTGTTCGCCTTTGTTCAGCGTGGGATAGGCGTGCACCTCGCCCAGTCCGATGGCGCCGCGTATCTCGGTGAGGAAGGCTTCGGCGCGTGCCGCTTCGCCGGCGGGGATGTCTTCGATCTTGATGCTGTAGTGGCTGTCGGCCTCGTCGCGCAGCCAGGTCTTGCTTGCCTTTAGGGTTTGTTGCAGCAGGGGCGCGGTGGCGGGCTGCTTATCGGTGACGGGCTTGATTGCTGCTGGTGCGGGTGTCGCGGCAAGTGATGCGGCGGCAGGGGCGGGATGGTTGGCGGACAGGCCGGCTGCATAGGCTGCGGTCACAGCGCTTGCAGGTGCTGCTTGTTGTGGACTTGTCGTTACCGTCGCTGCGGTACTTGCAGGTGCCGGCGCCGGTGCAACGCCAGCGGCAACAGCGGACGCATTGGCGGAGGGGCCATTTGATGGACTCGTGGTGACCGCCGCGGGCGCGGCCGATTTGATGACGCCCGTATGCATCGGTAACGATGCGGCGGTGGCGCGCGGCGGCGCCTGCTGCAACACGAAGGCCGCGCCAACGCCCAGCGCCGCCGCCACACCGATCGCGCCCAGCACCACCGGACGGACTTTGCCGCGTGGTTTCAACGCGGGCAAATGGCCCCGGATCGCGGCCTGCACGTGGCGCGTCGTCACCGAGACCGCGCCTTCGCTGGCCGCCGCCGCCAGGGCCTGGTCGGCGAGGTGGATCACGCGCCGCAAGTCGCCTTTGGCATGGGTCGCCAACTGGTGCGCCGCATCGGACGCGAATATGTCCAGGCCTTCATAGCCGGCGGCGCGCAGCCGATGCGCCAGCAGGGCCGGCACTTCGTCGCTTGCCAGGTGCGGCATGACAAAGCTCAGCGTGATGCGCTCGCGGAACTGGCGCATGGCGGCTTGCTTGAGACTGTTGTTCAGCGCGTGCTGGCCCAGCAGGACGATTTGCAGCAGCTTGCCGTTGGCGTCATCGAGGTTGGTCAGCAGGCGGATTTCTTCCAGCGCGTCGGCGGGCAGCAAGTCGGCGTGGTCGGCCATCAGCACGGCATGGCGGCCGCCGGCGCGCATGGCCGTCAAAAGGCTTTGCAACTCGCGCAAGACTTCATCGCTGCGCTTGCCGTCGGGGTTCAGTCCCAAGGCCAGCGCGGTGGCGTGGATGACGCCGAGCGGTCCGAGGCTGGCTGGCTCCATGTGGATGATGACCGCCTGGCCGGTCAACTGCCGCGCCAGTGCATGGCACAGCATGGTCATGCCGCTGCCCGCATCGCCGGTGATCTTGACGATGCCATCGCCATGTGTGACCGCGTAAGCCAGCGCCCCCAGCAATTCGGTGCGCGCGCCTTGCGTGTAAAACAGGGTGGCGTCCGGCGGGGCGTCAAACGGGGCGCTGTTCAGGCGGAAGTGGTCGAGGTAGTCGGGCGTTTCCATACTCAATGCACGCTGGCCATGAAGGCTTGTTCGAGGGTGGCGGCGCCATAGTGGCGGCGGCATTCGTCCGGCGTGCCGATGAATTGCAAGGCGCCGTCATGCAGGATGGCCAACCGGTCGCACAGCGCATCGACATCGGCCAGCGCATGCGAGGTCAGGAAAATCGTGCGGCCCTGCGCACGCAACTGTTGCAGCAGGCGCTTGAACAGCACGTGGGCCTTGGGATCGAGGCCGCTGCACGGCTCGTCCAAAATGATAAGTTGCTTATCGGAAATCAATACGGCGGCCAGCCCCAGCTTTTGCGTCATGCCTTTCGAATAATCGCGCACCCGCCGGGTCAGTGCGGCGGCATCGAGATCCAGTGCCGCCAGGGTCTCCGACGCGCGGCCGGCATGGTAGCGCTGGCCCTGCAACTGCAGCACATAGGTGAGAAATTCCGCGCCGGTCAGAAACGGCGGCGGTTCAAAGCGTTCAGGCAGGAAGGCCAGCGGGGCGCGGGCGCGGCTGTCACGGCTGTCGACGCCGAACAGGGTGATGTCGCCGTGGTCCGGTGCGCAGAAATCCAGCAGGCAGCGCAGCAGCGTGGTTTTCCCGGCGCCGTTGACACCCACCAGGCCAAACAGTTCGCCGGGCCGCACCTCCAGCGACACGCCGCGCAGCACCTCGCGCCCGCCGTTGCGCTTGGCGACGCGGGTAAAACAGAGGGCGGATGGGCGGTCGGTGGACAAGATCAATACACAAGGCGGCAACAATGGCCACCACTGTAGCAAATATCGGACTGCCTCGGCCAGTATGGGCAACTATATTCGGAGAAGTGATGCCTTCTGGCATACAATGGCCGCGTCGAAATGTGTAGTAATTGTGTGCGGTCAATACGGAGATATGGTTTATGGCTAGGCCGGAAAAAGTCCGATTAGGCGAAATCCTGGTGCAGCAAAAGCTGCTGACGGAGGAGCAGCTGGGGCTGGCGCTGGCCGAACAAAAGCGCAGCGGCCGCAAACTGGGCCGGGTCTTTATTGACAGCGGCTTCGTGACGGAAGAACAGATTTCCGGCGCGCTGGCGCGCCAGCTGAACATCCCGTACATCAACCTCAAGTTCTACAACATCAATCCGGAACTGGTGCGCCTGTTGCCGGAAACGCAGGCGCGCCGCTTCCGCGCGATCGTGCTGGAAGACCGGCGCGGCTCGCTGCTGGTCGGCATTTCGGACCCGACCGACCTGTTCGCTTACGATGAAATCGCCCGCCTGGTCAAGCAGAATATCGAGCTGGCGGTGGTCAATGAGACCGAAGTGCTGGGCGTTATCGACCGCACCTACCGCCGCACGGAAGACATTTCCGACCTGGCGCGCGAGCTGGAGCAAGACCTGGGCGACGTCTCGGTCGACTTCGGCGCGCTGGCCGCCAACCCGGGGCTGGAAGAAGCCCCGATCGTCAAGCTGCTGCAATCGGTGTTTGACGATGCGACCCAGGTGCGGGCCTCGGACATCCACATCGAGCCGCAGGAAACCCGGCTGCAAATCCGCTTCCGTATCGACGGCGTGCTGCACCTGCAAACCGAAGCCGATATCAAGATTGCGCCCGCGCTGGCGCTGCGTTTAAAACTGATGTCGGACCTCGATATTTCGGAAAAGCGCTTGCCGCAAGACGGCCGCTTCGTGGTGCGGGTGAAAAACCAGCGGATCGACGTCCGTATTTCCACCATGCCGACCCAGTATGGCGAATCGGTGGTCATGCGTTTGCTGAACCAGAGTAATACGAATTTGAAGCTGGACGCGATCGGCATGCCGCGCAGCCTGGTGGAGCGCTTCCGCGCCATCGTGCAGCGTCCGAACGGCCTGGTGCTGGTGACGGGGCCGACCGGTTCCGGCAAGACCACGACCTTATACAGCGCGCTGGCGGAGTTGAATTCCGTAGAAAAGAAACTTATTACCGTGGAAGACCCGGTCGAATACCGGCTGCCCGGCATCAACCAGGTGCAGGTCAACGACAAGATCGACCTGAATTTTGCACGCGTGCTGCGCGCCGCGCTGCGGCAAGACCCGGACATCGTGCTGGTGGGCGAGATGCGGGACCAGGAAACCGCGCAGATTGGCTTGCGCGCCGCCATGACCGGTCACTTGGTGCTGTCGACACTGCACACCAACGATGCGGCCAGCACGCCGCTGCGCTTGATGGACATGGGCGTGCCGCGCTACATGGTGGGCAGCGCGCTGCAGGCGGTGCTGGCGCAGCGCCTGGTGCGGGTGATTTGCGAGAGCTGCAACACGCCCTACACGCCGACGCCGACGGAAAGCGAATGGCTGAAGCTGGAGCTGAAAGATAAAGTCAACATGGCCCGCTACTTCCATGGCAAGGGCTGTTCGCATTGCAATGGCATGGGGTACCGGGGCCGTACCGGTGTCTATGAATTGCTGGAAGTGACGCAGGCGGTGGTCGATGCGTCGAACGATCCCGATCCGAACCATTTCCTGAAAGTCGCGAATGCCGCCATGCGCGGCGAAACCCTGCGCCGCCATGCGGTCCACCTGGTGATCCAGGGCCGCACCACGATTTCGGAAGCAATGCGCATCAGTAACCAGATCGAGGAATAAGCCGGTGCCGTTTTATGCCTACAAAGGCCGCAGCAGCGGCGGGGAATTGATGCAGGGCGTGCTGGAGGCGGCCGATGAAAACGCGGTCGCCACGCAGCTGATCGGTTCCGGGGTGACGCCGGTGTCGATCACGGCGACCAAGGCGGCCAAAGCCGCCGCCACGGGCGGCAGCGAAGACTGGGTGGCCAGGCTCACGGAAAAGAAACCCACGTCGATGGACGTGCAACTGTTCAGCCGCCAGTTGTATACGCTGCTGAAGTCCGGCGTGCCGATCATGAAGGGGCTGGCGGGCTTGCAGGAGTCGGCCATCAGCAAGTCGTTTGGCCGGGTGATCGCGGACTTGCGCGAATCGCTCGACGCGGGCCGTGAATTGTCCGCCGCGATGACCAAGCATCCAACCGTGTTCGACAATTTTTACTTGTCGATGGTGCGGGTGGGGGAAATGACGGGCCGCCTTGATGAAGTCATGCTGCGCCTGTTCGATCATTTGGAATTCGAACGGGAAATGAAGAACCGCGTGAAAAGCGCGACCCGGTATCCGACGTTTGTGATTATTGCCATGGTGCTGGCGATGGTCGTCGTCAATATGTTTGTGATTCCCCAATTCGTTAAAGTATTTGAAAGTTTTAAGGCGGAATTGCCGCTGATGACGCGCATCCTGATTGCCAGTTCGAAATTCACAACGGATTACTGGTACATGTTGCTCATGGGTTCAGTTGCCGGGTTTTTCAGTTTTAAATCGTGGACGAAAACCACGGCTGGCTTGCTGAAATGGGATCGCTACAAACTGAAATTTCCCATTGCCGGAAAGATCATTCATAAGGCTACGATGGCGCGCTTTGCCCGCAGCTTTGCGCTGTCCAGCAAGAGCGGCGTGCCGATCGTGCATGCGCTGACGGTGGTGTCGCAGACCGTCGACAACGCCCATTTGAGCAAGCAGATTGAAACCATGCGCGATAGCGTGGAGCGGGGCGACAGCATTTTGCGCACTTCCGTGGCGGCGGGCATCTTTACGCCGATCGTGCTGCAAATGATTGCCGTGGGCGAGGAGTCCGGTTCGCTCGATGACTTGATGGATGAGATCGCGGCGATGTACGAACGCGAAGTTGATTATGAATTGAAAACCCTGTCGGCGCAGATTGAACCGATCATGATCACTTTCCTGGGGGCGATGGTGCTGGTGCTGGCGCTGGGCATCTTCCTGCCGATCTGGAACCTGGGTAAAGCGGCCATGCACTGATGAAAAAATGTAAAACGCGTGTGGTTCGTACGCCACAAAGGCGGCAGGCTGGCATTACGCTGCTGGAAGTGATCATTGTGATCATTATTTTCAGTGTGCTGCTGGGAACCATACTTGAAAGCATTTATTACTATCAAGGCCAGGCGGAGCAGGCGGCGGTGCAGCGGCTGGTGGTCAATATGCGGACAGCCTTAAACGGCAAGCACTATCAGGCGATCGCGCAGGGACGCAAACTCGATACGCGCGCGCTGTTGCTGGAAAATCCCATGACTTGGTTGCAATCCCCGCCGGACAATTATCGAGGTGAAATTGCCAACTCGACAAAAGAAATACTTGCGCCCGGTTGCTGGTATTTTGACGTTTTGGAACATAAACTTGTATATATGTTCAGCAGTAAAAAAAGTTTTCTTGGGGACTCATTTGAACGCTGGAATTTCAAGGTAAAATTCAACCGCTTGCCCACGAACAACGCCAAGCAGGTTGAAACGTCCCAGGCTGAACCGGGCGTCACCTTGGTCCAAGTTGACTCAGGATAAATGTTTCACACATACTTGCATCCTGCTCGTCACACATACCCTTTCTGACACCTCGGAGATTTAACAAATGCAAATGAAACAAACGGGTTCGCTGCGTCGTACTGCTCAAGCCGGCTTTACCCTGATTGAACTGATCGTTGTGATCGTGATTTTGGGCATTCTGGCGGCGACGGCGTTGCCGAAGTTTGCGGATATGGGGGCAGATGCTCGTTTCGGCAAGCTTCAAGCCGCCAAGGGCGCGGCGATTAGCGCTTTGAATATGTATCATGGTCGTTGGCTGGCGGCAGGTTCGCCTACTGCTGGAGCAACCACTTTCGATAACGGCGTGATTGTCAACACTGCTGGATGGATCACTGCAGCGACCCTTGCAAACGCCATGGATTTGCCGGATTTTAGCGTAAGCGAGTCCAGCGGCACCACGACCATACAAGTCGATTCCACGCATACGAGTTGCAAATTCACCTATACGCCAAGCACCACATCTACGGTAATTTCGTCCAGTTTGATTGCAGGCTTCCCCGCTACCGGCGCGTCTTGCTAAGAACGATGATTAGCTGATTTGTGCGCCCGCTGGCAGTGGGTGCACTTCAGCTTGGTTAGTCCGTCTTCATTTAGGTGTCTTCAAAAATAGCGGTTTTACCATGTGCCGCTATTTCGCATCATTCTTCACCTCAGCAAGGCGTCTGCACTCCCGTTGTGCACAGTGTTACTACCCGTCGCCGTTCCACATACCCTGGTTTGACTGCAGCCGTATCGTCCGGGCAGCTAGCCGCATTGCACGCGGTGGCTGTGATTGTATAGATATTGATGATCCGGACGGTTGTGCCGTTTGACTGTAAGCCTTCGTTCAACTGCCTGACACTGCATTGAACCGTTACGGCAAAACCACCACTTGAAGTTCTCAGATCGTTGGTCGCTGTGCCTGTGCATGCGCCATTTTGCAGCGCCTGGAAAAGCCCCCATTCCGTGCCAGCCCGTGCGGCCTGCAAGGCATAGGCTTGCATGGCATCTTCTGCGGAGTTGATCTGCTGGGTATCGGACAATCGGGCGGCTGTAATGCCAATAGTGGCCAATACCACCAGCAATACCACGGCGGCAATATAGGCGAAACCGTTGGAATGTCTGCGGATGGATTTCATGGCGCGTTATCAGTATGCGTACCAACGACAATTTGCACCGATTGGTTGTCTTGCGTAAGCCTTAAGTTCAATTGCATATAGCCGGTATTCAAGCCACTGGATGAGGCATTCGGGTCATATGTGAAGGTGCACGATTGCAGCTTGGTCGCAACCACCGGTGTAGTGGCGATCGGAACTGGGCAGGCATTGGCGACACTGAAACCATAACCGCTGAACCGATACAGCGTGCCTTTTCCATCGCCGTTTGCATCGACATCACCATCCGCACCGGCGCAGACATAAAACACGGCTTGTTGTGCTGCGGGAACGATAACGAAACGTGCATTGTCATAGCCGGTCTCCACTTTTAACGCATTGACGCTCAGGCGATAAAGACCAATATTATTCGCGGCAGGCAAGGTGGCAACGCCGGTGATGGCGGTGCGCGACGGGCTATTATTCGTTTGGTACACATCTGTAGTCACTTGATTATTGATGACGACAAAATCACCTACTGCGGGGACGGCTCCGGTGGGCGATAGGGCAAGCACGTCAAATTGGTTCGTGGTGGTTAGGGTGTTGACCCATTGAGTAGGATTCCCGGCGTTGGCACTATCGAAGGCCGTATCCGGTGCTGTCCGGTAGCGGCCTCCAGCGGAAGTGGGCACCAGTTCGAAACAGGTGCTGGCCGGTGCGTTTATGGAGTTCGGGACGGCAGAGCGGATATCGCGAGTCATCGTGCGCACCGCAGTATCGGCCAAGTCTGTCAAGTTGGCTCGTCGATTAACATCCAGGTAACTCCTGATTGCAGGGACAAAGTAAATCGTCATGGTTCCCGCCAGGACGCCAATGATGACCATCACAACGATCAGCTCGACCAAGGTGAAACCCTGGGAGCGCTTCATATAGACACTCCCTTGGCGTAATTGGCGCGCCAGCCGGTTAGTTTGAACGAATTGTCGCCCCGTTTGGTCGTCACGGTGATGACGTAGGCATCGGCGGCGCCGATGCCCAGCGTGTTAGTGGTGTCGGTCGCGACGGTTACGGTAATGGTCATGCCTGCCAGGTCGGCAACCGCATCGCCGGTGACCAGGCAAATCATGCCTGGGTTGTATCCGTTGTAGTCGAGCACATCATTAAAGGTATTGCGAGCGCAACCAGCCGACGCATCGTTCGCGGACGGAGCAAACGGTTGGCGCTGGATTTCATCCATCATGCCTTCCGCCACTACCCGCAATTGTTTCTGCACAATAGGGTCGGCGCTGGCGATGGCCGTCACGTTAAATAACTGAAGTACCCCCGCCACGGCAATGCCGATGATGACCATGGCAATAATCAATTCCACCAGTGTGGTGCCAGTCTGATGTCTACTCCACATAGCCTGTCGCCCCCTGGATGGCAATCGTCGTCATTCCTGTAACGGCGATGGACGCGGACGTTGTCGTCGCGCCGGCGCCATCGCTGGTAATGGTGCCGGCCGGCTGGAAATACAGGGTGCTGGCCGTCGCAGTAACGGCGCTGTCCTTGCTGGCATAGCTGGTGCTGCCATCCGGCAATGTCAAAGCGGTATTGCACGCGCTGGAGTTGCTTGCCGATGCGATGAACAGACTGACGGAATTGGCCGTCACCGTGGCGCATACCAGCCGGCGGTGGCTGACGGAGGTCTTTTGCGCATAGCGCAGTGCACTGACCAATTCCGCCCGGAAGGCTGGCGCTGCCATTTCATTGCCTGTCAGTCGCGGCAATGCGACGGCGGAAATAACACCCAACACGATCATCACCGTGATCAGTTCCACCATCGTGAATCCACTGACGCGGCGAGTCAATTGAACACCTCCCGCACGTGAACGACACCCTTGGTTTCCTGCGACTGTGTGCCGAAGTTGGCCCGTGCAGCCGGGTCATAGGTATACACGCCTGTGCCACAACCCTGGTACGAGCGCAGGCCCAGCATGTCGGCGCCGGTGAGGCCGGTGGCAGTCGTGATGCACGAATTGTTGACCTTTTCGGTCGCGGCGGTATTGGCGTTATTCCCAAGGTGGACCGTCACATTGGCATACCCTTTTTTCTTGTTACTGCTTGCCACGGAAATGGTCCCTTTGCCCGCCACCAGCGTGACATCCGACGTGGACCCGGCGGATGCGGTGAAGTCGCCGCCACTCGGGAATCCAATCGACGCCGCCGTTATCTTCGTGGTCGAATCATCGCCATTCACCACCCAAACCGAGCCTGTCCAGTACTCCGCCTGCACCGGCATTTGCAGCGACGTCAGCGAGCTGCCGTAGACATTGAACAGCCGCAGGCGTCCATAGCGCGCCGTTATGTTGGCTTCGTACGGTGAACCGATGCCGATGGACGAGGCCGGGGATGTGCCGCTGTTTTCCACGGCGCGCAGGTAAAACGATTGCGGCCCCCGCTTGGTGCCATTGACGCCTCCCGTTACGGCCGGGAAGGTGTAGGTGGGCGTGGCGATCGCGTAGCCGCCGGCGCTGGTGCCGAAGCTGGCGGCTGGAACGATGGCGGAAGCAGGCACTGTGCTCCCGACCGTCAGGGTGCCAACCGAGTTCGCAATCGGAATGGCGGACAGCGCGATGTCGGTTGCGTATTCGGACGTGTAATTCTGTGTGACGTTGTTGCTGGAGTTTTTTGCCGTGACCCGGATTTGGAACGGCACGCCGGAATAGATGAACTTGGTTGTGGTGGGTTCCAGCGTGGTCACCAGGCGGGCAGGGCGGAAGGTGCCGAAACTGCCCGAACAGCCGGTGCCGGCAACCGTGTCGGTGGTGCCCGTGACGCCAAAGCCGGAGCCCAGGTCCATATAGGTGCTGGGCGTGGTGTAGTCGCTGCCGACCATGATGGCGGTGGCGTCCACTTTGCCCACTTCACTGTACTTCAAGCCGCTCACCGTACCGACACCGTTCGTGAATGGCTGCACGTAAATCAGGCCGTTGCTGTTGAGGTTGCCGCTGAAGGCGCCGGCAGCGGGGCCACCGCATTGCGTGAAGGTCAGGGACGCGATATGTGTGCTGGCAAAGTTCGGGGTCACGGCGCCCGACGCGTTGACGGCGGATACGGTCGCGCTGAAGGAGGTATCGGCTTTCAAGGTCGACGGGCTGGGGGTGGCGATGGCGAACCGGGTTGGGGCCGCGACAAAGAAATCATTGCCCAGGATGGTGCCGGTATTGGCGCCGGTATAGCTGGCATTGAGCTTGACCTTGCCGGCGTCCGGATAGTTGACATAGAGCGTGGACACGCCGCTGGTGAAGTGCAGGTTCAGTTTGCCGGTGCTGCCATCGCATTTGAATGTCTGGCTCAGCGGGGTGAGGGCCTTGCCGATGCTGGCGGCCAGGGTGCCCGTCGAAGGGGAGGAGTAATTGCATGTGAAGTCCACATCCACGTCGGAGTCCGGCAACGTGGCCTGGCACGCGGCGGTGCTGTTGGTGGCGTCTTTTTTAACGGCTTTAATGGAGACGGTTTGCGTATTGCCGGCCAGGTGGTCCGGGACGTCGAAAACAAAGCCGGAATCGGCAAACGCGTAATTGCAATTGCTCGCGGTGCCATTCCAGCAGGTATCGCCGTTCTGCGGCGCGCTCGGCCAGTCGGCGGTGCTGAAGGTGACCGTTTGAGCTGTGGTGATGGACACTTTCTTGGTGATGGAACTGGTGCCGGCCGGGATGGAGAACGGTACCGTCGCCACGACGGTACTACCGGCTTTCGCCAGCAGGTTGCCGCTGATGCCGTTGGTATTGGCCGTGCAGGTGCCGCTGGTGTCGGTGGTGCTGCAGGCGTTGATGGTGACGTCCGCGGGGACGCAGGTGACGCCGGTTCCGCCATGGTCCAGCCGTAAGTGGTGCACGCCGCAACTGGTCACGCTCATTGCGCACGTATTGCCGCCGCCACTGCTGTCCCAGCACGTGCCCTGGTTCGAGGTCACCCTGCTCAGGCCATTGAAGCTCAGATAGGCGGTTTGCGCGGACGTGATCGTGGGCAGCACTTCGGTAACGGTATGGTTGCCGGCGCTGATGGCGAACGTTTTGCTGGCCAGTGTGATGTCCGTCTCGGAATCGGCATCCAGTGTGCCGGAGATGCCGCCGGTATAGGGCGTACAGCTGCCATTGCTGTCGGCGCCGGCGCATGCCGTGATGGTGACGGACTTGCCGGCGCACGTGCTGGCGCTGCCGTTGTACGTGACCCGCACGTGGTGCAGCGACGCCGTACCGCCGGTGCAGGTAATGCTGGATTTGGTGCCGCCGACGATGCAGGAACCATTGATGACGACGTTCTTTGCGCCGGTTAGGTTGCCACTGACGATCAGGTTGCCGTTGACGGTCGTGTCCTTGGCGAAGGTGACGCTGCTGCTGGACGTGATGTTGCCATCGATGCGGGCATTCTTGGCAAACGAGACGGCGCCGCTGGCCGTGATGTTCATGTCGATGTCCGTGTCTTTTTGCATCGACACCGCATTATCCACCGACAAGGCAAACGTCTTGCCATTGTTGATGGTGGTGAGGTTTTTCTGGGACGTGAAACTGCCCCCTTTGACCCACATGGTGACATCGGCCGTCAGGTTGAGGTCGGTATCTTTATCGAGATTGATCGTGCCACATTCGTAGGTGCCGCTTTTCAGCGTGCAATTGAATGGTGCGGACGTCAGGGCGGACGGGATGTTGTAGAGGGTGCCGGCATAGCTGCCGGGCGTGGTCAGCAAGCCGCTCAGCGCGGTTAGCGACAACAGCAGCGCCCGCATGGTCGTCAACAGGCGGCCAGGGCCGGACTCGACCTGCAAGGATTGATTCATGGGCTGGACAAAACGGGCGAACGGTGGATGCATGCATCAGATCATGCTGGGGAGGAATATGTCAAGTTGGCATACTGAATCGTGCCTGCCCCGTGTGAAAAACCGTCGTTACCACAGGGGTTTGTATCGTCGTGGACAAAAAACGATGGCTTTTTCCTGTCTATTCGCGAATTTGCTCCTGAAAAACACTGATTCTTGAATATAATCAAGCGACTGCGCGTCTTTGCGCATCTTTTGTATGACGTGCAGTTATCAACGAGACATGGTGCATGGGTTTTTGGACAAAAACTAAAAAGAAAGATGGCTGGCTGGCTGTTGCGCTGTATGCGGACGGTGTGCTGGCTGCCGTGGTCCAGCGCCGCCGCGATGCGAAACCCGCCGTTCTGGCGGCCCTGTTTTATCCCGGTGAAAAACAGCTCGCGGGCCCGATCCTGGCGCGGGTGCACAAGGATATGCAGACCGACCAGTACCACTGTTCCAGCCTGCTCGGCTTGGGCGAATACCAGTTGCTGATGATCGAAGCGCCGAACGTGCCGGCGGACGAATTGAAGACCGCGGTGACGTGGCGCTTGAAGGATATGATCGATTTCCCGGTCGCGGAAGCCACCGTCGATGTGGTGCACATTCCGCCCGCGAAAAATGCGCCGGCCCACAACAAGCAAGTGTTTGCGGTGGCGGCGCGCAATTCCACCATCGAGCCTCACCAGAACTTGTTCTCCGCGGGGAAAGTACGCCTGTCCGCGATCGATATCCCGGAAATGGCCCAGCGCAATATCTCGGCCATGCTGGAGCCGGAAGGGCGGGGCGTCGCCGTGCTGTCGTTCGATCTCGACGGCGGTCTGCTGACGGTCTCGTTTGGCGGCGAACTGTATCTGGCGCGCCGGATGGACGTCACGCTGACCCAGTTGCTGGGTGATGACGACGATAAGAAGCAGCAGCACTATGACCGCATCACACTGGAATTGCAGCGGTCGCTGGACCACTTCGAGCGCCAGTTCCATTTTGTCGCGGTGTCCAAGCTGGTGCTGGCGCCGACCGGCGGCAGCAACCTGTTCAGCTATTTGAAGAGCAACCTGTACCTGCCGGTCGAGATGCTGGACCTCGACGCCGTGCTCGACCTCGAGAAAGTGCCGGAACTGAAAGATCCGGCGCAGCAAGCGCGCTATTTCATGACACTGGGCGCGGCATTGCGTGAGGAGGGCGCCGCGTGAGCCAGCAAATCAACCTGTTTAACCCGCGCTTCCGCAAGAAGGTCAACTATGTGACCCTGAATGCGCTGGCCGCGCTGGCCATCGTCACCCTGATGGGCGCGCTGGCGTTTGCCATGATGGTCAAACAGCGGGTGGCGTTTTTGCAGGCCGAGGCGGCCAAAGTGCAGCGCCAGATGGACCAGGTGGAGCGGCAGCAGAAAGAGTCGGGCAACAAGGCGCCGGCGCAAAAGAATCCGCAAGTGGCGGAATTGCTGGCGCAGGCGGAATACGATCAGCGCGCCCTGCAGGAAGTATCGGCCATCCTGGAAAAAGGCGAGCTGGGCAATACGCGCGGCTATTCCGCCTACTTCAGCGCTTTTGCCCGCTCGCGCGTCCAGGGACTGTGGCTGACCGGGGTGCAAATCGTTGGCGCGGGCAATGAAATCGGCTTGCAGGGCCGTACCTTGCAGGCGGGGCTGTTGCCCGGCTACCTGAACGGGCTGGCGCGCGAACCTGTCTTGAAAGGTAAAGCGTTCGGCCAGCTGGAAATGAACCAGGGCGGCCAGCCGGCGCCGGCAGTCGGCGCGGCGCCTGTCGCACCGGCCGCATCTGGCGGCGCACCGGCCGCGCCGGTCTTTGTGGAGTTCAGTTTGCAGGCGCATCAGACCCGTGGCGCACCCGGCACGGCGGAGGCGAAATGAAACAGCGCTGGAAACAATGGTCGGCGAAATTCGACGCGATCAGCATGCGCGAGCGCTTGATGGTGGGCGGCGCGGTGCTGGCCGGGATCGTGTTCGTCATTAATACGCTGATGATCGAGCCGGCGCTGGCGCGTGAAAAAGCATTGCAGCGCCAGATCATGGAGCAGCGCACCGCCATCGGCACGCTGAGCCTGGAAGTGGTGCAGCGCGAATTGGCGGCGGCGACCGACCCGGACAAGGATGCCAAGCAGCGCCTGGCGCAGCTGACGCAGGACAACCAGCGCATGCGCGAAACGCTGCGGACCATGCAAAAAGGCTTGGTGGCGCCGGAACGGATGGGCGCCTTGCTGCAGCAATTGCTGGGCAACAGCCGCTTGCGGCTGGTATCGCTGAAAACATTGCCGGCGCGTGGCATGAGCGATGGCAAATTTGCCGAACCGGAACCGGTGGCGGCCGCCGCGCCGGCGGCGCAAGGCATGTCGCTGGTGCAGCAAATGACGCCGCAGCCCGCCAATCCCGCGCCGCAGGCGGGCCAGCCTGCCGGACAGGCAACGGCCGCGGCCAAGCCGGTCGTCAAGGAAGAACTGTTGTACCGCCACGGCGTGCAAATCGTGGTGGAAGGCAGCTACCTGGATATGGTGGCGTACATGCAGGCGCTGGAAGCCATGCCGGAACAGCTGTTCTGGGGCAAGGCCACCTTGAACGCCCAGCAATACCCGAAAGCCACGTTGTCGCTGACTTTATATACGCTGAGCCTGGATCAGAAATGGATAGCTTTGTGATGCGAGTGCCACACTTGATGAGCCTTGTCCTGGCCGCCTCGCTGGCTGCCGGTGGCGCGTGGGCGCAATCGCTGGGCGATCCGACGCAACCGCCCGCCGTCTTGTCGGCCCCGGCCGGCGTTGTGGTCGCGGATCCGTCAGAGCCCGCGCCGCTGCAATTGCAATCGATCCTGGTCTCGCGCGAAGCGGGCGGGCGCCGGGTTGCCGTCATCAATGGCGAAGTGGTGCGCACCGGCGCTAAAATCGGCGATGCGGTGGTGGACAGTGTCGGCGAAAACACCGTGGTGCTGCGCCGTGGTAAACATAAAGAAACCCTGCGCCTGTTCCCCGCCAACGCCGGCAAGGCGGCGGGAAAATAAACAATGCGAAACGATACGAACATGCAAAAACTGACGATGGCCGCCTGCGCGCTGGGCACCCTGCTGGCGCTGGCCGGTTGCCAGGCGCCTTCCACGCGCGACACGTATGACGCGATCGGCAAGGAAATGCGCAACGCCACCGCCAAGGCGCCCGCCACCGCTGCGCCGGACGCGGTGGAAGCGGCGCTGCTGCCGCCGTTGCCCACGCTGGCGTCACAATTGCCGAAAGCGCGTCCGGTGCTCGACGAGCGCTTCAATGTCTCGTTCAACAATGTGCCGGTCCAGCAATTCTTCAATTCCATCGTGGCGGGCACCCGCTACAACATGCTGATCCACCCGGAAGTCACCGGCAACATCACGGCGCACCTGAAGGATGTGACGTTGCTGGAAGCGCTCGACGCGATCCGCGAATTGTATGGTTATGACTACAAGGTCGAAGGGACGCGCATTTACATCCGTCCGCTGACGATGCAGACCCGCATGTTCAAGGTCAATTACCTAACCGCGACCCGCAAGGGCTCGTCGAACGTGCGCGTGTCGTCCACGTCAGTGGGCTCGGTTGGCGCGCAAACGTCCGGTGGCGGCAGCACTGGTGGCGGCGGGGGGCAGAACCAGCCGCAGCAACAGAATAATCAACCCGGCCAGCAGGGTCAGCAAGGCCAGCAGGGAATGGACGCCAGCAATGTCACGACGTCGATGGAGTCGGACTTCTGGAAAGATTTGAAAGCCGCGCTGGAAGCGCTGGTGGGCGGGCAGGGCGAGGGGCGCAGTGTGGTGATCTCGCCGCAATCGGGCGTGATCGTGGTGCGCGCCATGCCGGACCAGTTGCGCTCGGTGGACCAGTACCTGAAAGCCACCCGCCTGGCGGTGGAGCGGCAAGTGATCCTGGAAGCGAAAATCCTCGAAGTGCAATTGAACACGGGCTTCCAGACCGGCATCAACTGGGCCTCGTTCGCGTCGTTCAAGACCGGTCATGACAACCGCGCGTCCGCCGGCTTCCTGGCGCCGGGCACGTCGCTGGCGCCACTGCCGTTCGCCGGCGGCCAGCCGCCCACCATGACCAGCGGCGGCGGGGCGGGTATTGCCGCCAGCACCGGCTTTAATATTGCCAATGCGGCGGCCAATGCCGGTTCGCTGTTTGGCCTGGCGTTCCAGACCAGTAATTTCGCCGCCATGATTTCGTTCCTGGAGTCGCAAGGCTCGGTGCACGTGCTGTCCAGCCCGCGCATTACCGCCATCAACAACCAGAAAGCCGTGCTGAAGATCGGCACCGACGAATTCTATGTGACGGGGGTGTCCACCACCACCAACAACTCGGCGTCCGGCAACACCACCAGCCCGAACGTGACCCTGCAACCATTCTTTTCCGGCGTGGTGCTGGACGTGACACCGCAAATCGATGATGAAGGCGGCATCATGCTGCACGTGCACCCGTCGGTCAGCCAGGTCACCACCGTCAACAAGACCGTCAACCTGGGCAGCGCCGGCTCGCTGAACCTGCCGCTGGCGGCGTCCAGCACGTCGGAAATGGACAGCATGGTGCGTGGCCAGGATGGCCAGATCGTGGCCATTGGCGGCCTGATGCGCCAATCCACCACGAATGACGCGTCGCAGGTGCCGGGAGCGGACCGGGTACCGGTGCTGGGCAACCTGTTCCGCAACACCGACCAGCAAACCCAAAAGCGCGAACTGGTGGTGCTGATCAAGCCGACCATCGTCGATGGCCCGGGCGCCTGGAGCCAGGATGCGGAAGATGCGGCGCGCCGCATCGAGCAGCTGGCGCCGGGGCGCACGCGCAATGGCGCCGGCAATGGCAACGGCGCCCGCAACTAACAGGCAATAGGCTGCACTCATGTACGAATCCCATTTTGGCTTGCGTGAAGTCCCGTTTTCCATTACGCCGGACACCAGCTATTTCTTCACCAGCCCGCACTCGCAGGAAGCGTTGAATACCCTGCTGGTGGCGGCGCGCACCGGCGAAGGCTTTATCAAGATTACCGGCGAAGTCGGCACCGGCAAGACCCTGCTGTGCCGTAAGTTCCTGTCCACCCTGGGCGAGGAATTCGTCACCGCGTATATCCCGAATCCTTACCTCGAACCGCGCACCCTGATGCTGGCGCTGGCCGATGAACTGGAACTGACCCTGGCGCGCGACGTCGACCAGCACCAGATGCTGAAGTCGATCACCTTCCGCCTGCTGGAGCTGGCGGCGCAGGGCAAGCAGGTGCTGCTGTGCCTGGATGAAGCGCAGGCGATCCCGATTGAAAGCCTGGAAGCGCTGCGCCTGCTGACCAACCTGGAAACGGAAAAGCGCAAGCTGCTGCAAATCGTCTTGTTTGGCCAGCCGGAATTGAACGCGCACCTGGAAAGCCCGGTGATCCGGCAACTGGCGCAACGCATCACGTTCCACTACCACCTGGGCGCCTTGTCGCGCGACGACCTTGATTACTACCTGGCGCACCGCCTGCGGGTGGCGGGTTATGGGGGCGGCCGCCTGTTTTCAGTGGCGGCGGTGCGCAAGCTGTTCGCGGCGACCGGCGGTATTCCGCGCTTGGTCAACATCATTGCGCACAAGTCGCTGATGCTGGCCTATGGCGAAGGACGCCAGCAAGTGGACAAGCAGCATGTGCAGGCCGCGGCGTCAGATACCGTGGGCGGACGGCGCGGCGCGCGCTGGCCGTGGATTGCGGCGCTTGCCGCTGGATTGCTGGCGGCGGGCGGCGGCCTGGCGTGGGCGCTTGTGAAGTGAACGGCGGTCTATGAGTCTGATTAACAAGATGCTGCAAGACCTCGATGCGCGGGGGGGCGCCGGGACCAAAGCCGGCGGCGAATCGGTGCGTTCGGTGACGGCGCCGGGTGCGCGCACGCCGGCCATGCTGGCGGTGCGTACCGGTGTGGCGCTGGTCGCGCTGGCGCTGGCTGGATGGTATGGCTGGACCGAGATGCGCAAGCCGGCCTTCAAGCCGCCCAAGGTGCTTGAACCCGCCAGCGTGGTGGCGACGCCGGCGGCGCTTGGCAATGGCGCTTCCGCTGCGGCTGCGGCACAGCGGGCTGGGTCGTCGCCGGCACCGGCGCTGGCAAACACGCCGGCCTCGGTATCGGCGGGAGCATCGGCGCCAGTGGACGCCGCGGCGGATTCCGTGAGCGCGGCGCAGCAGGCAAGCCGCGCTGCCCGGGCCGAACGGATCGAAGCGCGCCGCAGGCAGGAAACGGCGCCGGAACAGAAGCCGGGGCAGGCATTGACAGCTGGCCAGCAGGCCGACCTGGCCAAACAACTGGCTGAAGCCAAACGCAAGGCCAGCGAAGCGCGGGCCGATGCGAAGGCGCTGGCGGCAGCCCATGCGGGTACGGACAAGAGTGGCGGGAAAGGCGCAGGGAAGGCCGCTGACAGGGCCGTTGATAAGGGCGCCGATAACGGTGCGGAAAGCGGCGCTGCAACGTTGGCGGCGCCATCGGCTGCAACGGCGAAAGCCTCGACTACCGCGCGCAGCCAGCCGCGCGTGGCCGCCAAAGCCGCGCCGGCGCGAGAAGCCGAAGTTTCCGGCGTCACCGTGACATCGCAGCAGCAGGGCGAAAATGCCTACAAGCGCGCGCTGGCGGCCTTGCAGGAAGGGCGGGTGCAGGAAGCGTTGTCCAACCTGGAACAGGCGGTGTTCGCTTATCCGCGCCATGACGCGGCGCGCCAGGCGCTGGTGGGTTTGCTGCTCGAGGCGCGCCGCCATGATGAAGCGATGCGCCACCTGCAACTGGGGCTGGGACTTGATCCGAAGCAGCAGCAGATGGCCATGCTGCTGGCGCGCCTGCAAATCGAGCGGGGCGGACCGGCGGTGGAAACCCTGACGCGCACGCTGCCCTACGCGGGCAACAACCCGGATTACCTGGCGTTCCTGGCTGGCGCCTTGCAAAAAGGCCAGCGCCACAAGGAAGCCGTGGAACAGTACCAGGCTGCGCTGCGCCTGATGCCGCAAAACGGCGTGTGGTGGATGGGGATGGGGATTTCGCTGCAGGCCGACAAGCGCCATGCCGAAGCGGTGGACGCCTACCACCGCGCCAAGGCCAGTGGCAGCTTGTCGCCGGAGCTGGCGTCGTTTGTGGAGCGCAAGCTGGCGCAAATGCCGCGATAGCGGGCAAGGTGGTTTACCCCGGGATGCATTTGATGATGCGGCCCGGTCGTTACAAGCTTGCCTGCTCGCCCCAGATCTGTTTCATTGAAAAGCGCACGTCGGCCTGGTCTTCGCTCAGCGCTTCGCTGATCGCGCATTCCGGTTCATCGGACTTGCGCAACACCTGGATGATGCCCGACGCGTCGCGCAGCGGCTTGCCGGCCGCGTCGCGCAGGCATTGCACCTGCACTTCGCCATTGCCGTTGCGCAGCGTGACCACGCCGATTTCCGCATTTTGCAGCCGCACCAGCGTCCCGGGCGGGAACTTGCCCAGGCGGTTGGAAAATTGCGTGCACAGCGCCTTGTCGCCAAACTTGGTTTCATCATCGATCATGCTGGCCAGGGCTTTGTCCGGCAACACGGAGCAGCGGTAATTGCGGGCCGAGACCTGGGCGCAATAGCGGTCCGCCAGGCTGATCAGGCGGGCATTTTGCTGGATTTCCACACCGGAGCAACCCACCGGATAACCGCTGCCGTCATCGTTTTCGTGGTGCTGCAGCACGCATGCGATCCAGTCTTCATCACTGACGCCCGCGTCGCGCAGCAGATCCACGCTTTCCAGCGGGTGGCGGCGCACGATCGACATTTCTTCGCTGGTCAGCGCCGACGATTTATGGAAGGTGTTCTGGTAGCGCAGCATGCCGACATTCATCGTCAGCGACGCGGCGGTGATGGTCAGCATCTCGCCTTCGGTCTTGCGCAAGCCTTGCGCCACCACGATGGCGACAATCGCGGTCTCGATGCAGTGACGCACCGCGTACGTGCCGTTGATCTGGTTCAGGAAGATGCAGGCCAGTGCGATATCGGGATTGAGTTCGACGGCGCGGATCACGTCGCGCGCGATGGCGCGTAATTCGCTTTCCGCGTTGCGCTCACTGCGCAAATCCGCCAGCAGTTTTTCCAGCCGGCGGTTCGCCGCATTCAATTCATGCAGCACGGAAGGCGCCGCAGTGTGCGGCGCGGGGGCATCGCCCATGACAAGGTCTTTCAGGCTACTGACATACTGATTCATGATCATCCCCAACCACCGGGCGCCTCGTGGATCACGGGCGCTTTTTATATGCGCGCCAGCCGTTCGAGTGCGAGGGCCAGCGTGTCATCTTTTTTAGCAAAACAGAACCGGACGATGCCCGATTCCGTGCCTTGCCGGTAAAACGCGGACACGGGGATAGCGGCCACTTTGACTTCCGTAGTCAGCCATTCGGCGAATGTTGCTTCGCGCATGTCCGATATCCCATCATAACGCACGCACTGGAAATAAGTCCCGTCCGCCGGCAATAAGGTGAAGCGGCTGCCCTGTAAACCGTTGCGGAAAAGGTCACGCTTGCGCTGGTAAAACGCCGGCAGCTCCAGGTATGGCGCCGGATCGGCCATATAGGAGGCGATCCCGTGCTGCATCGGCGTATTCACGGAGAACACGTTGTACTGGTGCACCTTGCGGAACTCCACCATCAGCGCGGCGGGCGCGGCCACATAGCCGATTTTCCAGCCCGTCACGTGATACGTTTTGCCGAAGCTGGAGACCACGAAGGCGCGCGCGGCCAGTTCCGGGTGGCGGCTCACGGATTCATGGCGGGCGCCGTCGTACACCATGTGTTCATACACTTCATCCGACAAAATCAGCACGTTCGTGCCACGCACGATATCGGCCAGCGCCCGCATGTCCGGCTCGCGCAGCACGGCGCCGGTGGGATTGTGCGGCGTGTTAATCAGGATCATGCGGGTGTTTGCCGTCACGGCGGCCTGCACCTGGTCCCATGGCACGGCATACCCCTGTTCGCCCAGCGTCATCGAAACCCTGACCGGCACGCCGCCGGCCAGTTCGATGGCGGGCTGGTACGAATCGTACGCGGGTTCGATCACGATGACTTCGTCGCCCGGGTGGACCGCGCACAGGATGGCGGTGGTCAGGGCCTGGGTGGCGCCGCAGGTGACGGTGATTTCCGTGTCGGGGTGGTACTGGCAGCCATAGATGGCCGCGACCTTGCTGGCGATGGCGTGGCGCAGCACCGGCGCGCCGCTCATCATGGGGTATTGGTTGAAGCCGGCGCGCATGGCGTCCGACACCATGTCGGTCAGTTGCGGGGCGCACGCGAAGTCCGGGAAGCCCTGGCCCAGGTTGACCGCGCCATGTTCCTGCGCCAGCGCCGACATGCGGGTAAACACCGTGGTGCCGACGGCCGGCAGGCGGCTCGTCAGGGCAGGGGCGCCGGCGGCAATTTGCGCGGCGGCTTGGGCGGAAACCGGGGGAGTTTGGCGGCTGTTCATTGATCTGTGGTGAAAGATGCGTGAAGCTTATTTTAACGCACCAGACCCGCCGCCCCGCAAGGAAGTGTTGCTCTTATGCCTATTTTTCCAGAGCCTCGGCGTCAAGGCGCCAGGCGTCGGGCTGGATCACCTGGAACATGCCGGCTTTGACCAGTTTGCGCCCGAGTTTCAACAGGGCCTTGTCTTTGGTGATCAAGGTGTGGGCGCCGGCATCGCGCGCCAGTTCCAGGAATTTCTGGTCGTCGCGGTCGCTGCACACCGGCAGTCGGATGCCGGACACCGGCGGCGCCACGACTTTGATCAGGGCGTCGAAACGGGCCGCGCAAGCGGGGCGGGTGTCGTCGGTCAGCGGCAAATGGGGGTAATGCAGCACCACCAGGTATTCTTCGCGGCAATCGGCGCGGGTGATGGCTTCCACCGCGCCGGACTCCAGCGCGGCCAGCAATTCCGCCCGGCGCGGATCCTTGAACACGAATAAATCGAGGCAGACATTGGTATCGAGTACCAGGCGTTTGGGGGGCAGCGGTGTATCGGTTATCATGTCGCTTGTTTTTAAGTAAGTTTTTTGGATTGTATGCTGATAGTACTGTCGCCCGCAAAGAGCCTGGACCTGGACACCCCTCCGACCACCCGCCTGCGCACCGAACCCCAGTTCCTCGACCACTCTTCGCAATTGATTAGCCGCCTGCGCGAATTCGCGCCGGCCGAAATCGGCGAACTGATGGACATTTCCGACGCCTTGTCGGCCCTGAACGTGGCGCGCTATGCGTCATGGAGCACCGACACGTCGGAAGCCCGTCCCGCCGTCATGACCTTTAATGGCGACGTGTATGACGGCCTGGCCGCCCGCACCCTGACGCCGAAGCAGCTCGATTACACGCAGTCGCGCGTGCGCATCCTGTCCGGCCTGTACGGCATGCTGCGCCCGCTCGATGTGATCCACCCGCACCGCCTGGAAATGGGCACCCGCCTGTCCAATCCTCGCGGCAAGGATCTCTATGCGTTCTGGGGCGACACCATCACCGACGCGCTGAACCGCAGTGCGGATGAGCAGGGCGCCAGGGTGCTGGTCAACCTGGCGTCCGAGGAATACTTTAAATCGGTGCGCAAGGCGAAATTGAACGTGCCGGTGATCACGCCCGTGTTTGAAGACTGGAAAAACGGCAAATACAAGATCATTTCGTTTTATGCGAAACGTGCGCGCGGCTTGCTGGCCCGCTACGCCGCCGTCAACCACATCAACGATCCGCAGAAACTCAAGGCCTTCGATACCGATGGCTACGCCTTCGTGCCGGAAGCGTCCGATGACCGCAAATGGCTGTTCCGCCGTAAGCTGGCCGATGCCTGAACGACAAACGGACCGGTGAAAACCGGTCCGTTGCATGCATCAGGCAAGGCTGCAGGCGGCGATCAGCTCCAGAACTTCCACCAGGCTTTGTCCTTGGCCGCGTCGCCCTTGAGGAACTTGCTTTCAGGATAATTCTGCTTGAAGACCCGCATGGCGTCGTCGTGCAATTGCTTGTTGCCCATCTTGTCGTAGCCGCGGATCATGATGAACAGCGCTTCTTCGATCGAGGGCGAATCGCGGTAATCAGCCACCACGCCTTGGGCGCGGTTGATGGCGGCCAGGTAGGCGCCGCGGCGGTAGTAATAACGCGCCACGTGCACTTCGTACGACGCCATCGCATTGATCAGGTATTTCATGCGGTCCAGCGCGTCCGGCGTGTACTGGCTGTTCGGGTACTTTTCCACCAGCGCCTTGAACGCGGCAAACGCTTCGCGCGTGGCTTTCGGGTCGCGCTCGGTCGGATCCTGCTCGTAAATAAAGTTCAGGAAGCTGATCTGATCGTTGAAATTGATCAGGCCCCGCAGGTAATACATGTAGTCGACGTTGGCGTGGTTCGGGTGCAGCTTGATGAAACGTTCGACAGCGGCCAGTGCCTGAGCCTGGTCTTGTGCTTTATACTGCGCGTAGGCGATATTCATTTGCGCCTGCTGGGCGTAGGTACCGAACGGGTAGCTCGATTCCAGCCTTTCGAACAATTGGACAGCGCGCTCATAATGACCGCCGTTCAATTCCTCCATGGCCTCCGAGTATAATTTCGTCGCGGACCAGCCTTTGGTCTCATCTGCCTTTTCCGGCAGCAAACTACACGCGGATAAGCCAAGCAGTACTACCGTTGCTGCAATTACCGATAATTTTTTTTGCATGTTGTTTCGCAAGAACGTTTAACCAAATTTGATACAACTGGCTGATTATAGCCGATGGGAATGCTGTGACTTTAAACAATAACGAATTTGACGCCGACACCGATGACTTCCTGCCTGATGAAGAGGCCGGTGATCCGCTGGCGCCCATCGAGCTGCAGCTGGCGCCGGATGTCTGCGGCGAACGCCTGGACAAGGTGATCTCGAAACTGGTGCCGCAGTTTTCGCGCGGCCGCCTGCAAATGTGGATCGAGGAAGGCTTTGTCACGGTGGACGGCAAGAAAACCAAGACCCGCGCCACCGTGTACGGCGATGAAAAAGTCGTGATCCTGCCGCAACCCGACCAGGAATCGGAAGCCTTCAAGGCGGAAGCCATGGAGCTCAATATCGTGTTCGAAGACGACCATTTGATCGTCGTGAACAAGCCGGCCGGCCTGGTCGTGCACCCCGGTTCCGGCAACTGGTCCGGGACCTTGCTCAATGGCTTGCTGGAACATTGCCCGCAACTGCGCGGCGTGCCGCGCGCCGGCATCGTGCACCGCCTGGACAAGGATACCTCCGGCCTGATGGTGGTCGGCAAGACCCTGGCGGCGCAAACCGAGTTGGTGCGCCAGTTGCAGGCGCGCACCGTCAAGCGGGAATACTGGTGCCTGGTGTGGGGCACGCCGCAAACCACGTGCACCATCAACCTGTCGATGGGCCGCCATCCGCGCGACCGCGTGAAAATGGCGGTGTCGAACGCGATGGGCTCGAAACCGGCCATCACGCGCTACGAGCGGATCGAATCGGGCAAGCTGGAAGACCGTCCGGTCAGCCTGGTGCAGTGCCGTCTTGAAACCGGTCGCACCCACCAGATCCGCGTGCACATGGCGCACGTGGGCTTCCCGCTGATTGGCGACCAGGTCTATGGCAAGGCGCATTTGACGCACTTCTTCCCACGCCAGGCGCTGCAGGCGCGCCGCCTGGGCCTGATCCACCCGGCCACCGGCGAAGCCGTCGAATGGCGCGTGCCGCTGTCGGACGACTTCGCTGAATTGCTGGAAACCTGCGGCATTGAAAACCCGGGCCTGTCCGATGTGGGCGCGGAAGATGAGGAAGTTGCGTACGACTACGACTTCGGCGTGGACGATGACGACGATGAAGACGACGAACACGATGTTGAAATCATCCGCATGTGACGGCATGACCGGCCCTGGCTGGGCGCCGGCCGACTGGCCGGACCTGCCGGCCAGCGTCTGCGCGTTGATGACGATGCGCCGCGGCGGCGCCAGTCCCGCGCCGTATGACGACGGGCAGGGCGGTGGTGGCCTCAACCTGGGCACCCATGTCGGCGATGCACCACACCACGTGGCGGCCAACCGCAGCGCGCTGACGGCGGTGTTGCCGGAAGAGCCAGTCTGGATGAACCAGGTGCATGGCGTCGCGGTGGCCAAGGTCGACCGGGTCCGTCCCGGCGAAGTGCCGGAAGCCGATGCCGCCGTGGCGCGCCGCCCCGGCGCCGTGTGCACGGTCATGACCGCCGATTGCCTGCCGGTGCTGTTCTGCAATACGGCCGGCACCATGGTCGGCGCGGCGCACGCGGGCTGGCGCGGGCTGGCGAGCGGGGTGCTGGAGCAGACCGTGCAAACCATGCGCGATGATGGCGCCGGCGAAGTGATGGCGTGGCTGGGCGTGGCGATCGGGCCCGCGAAATTCGAAGTGGGGGAGGAGGTACTGCAAGCGTTTGTGGCGCGCGCAGCCGATGCCGACATGGAAAAAACCCTGCGCGGCGCGTTCCGTCCCATCGCCGCCAAACCGGGCAAATACTTGGCCAACATCTATCAACTGGCGCGTTGCCTGCTGAATGCGGCCGGCGTGACGAAAATTTCTGGCGGGGAATATTGCACCGTGTCAAATTCCGGGCGCTTTTACTCCTACCGCCGCGATGGCGTCACTGGGCGGCAGGCCAGTTTGATCTGGATCAAAGCTGCGCGTTAATCCTTGTCAGTCGCCGGCTCAGTCCGGCGATTTTCCCTGTTCTGTTGTATGTTGCGACGCAACATTTTCCTGTATCATGGCAGCCTTGCGGCGCCGTCTTCTTCCTCCGCCCGTTATATAAATAAGTATTCCTAATGGCAAGACACAGTACATTAAAAACGTCATAATGCCCGCAACGACAGTAGGTTCGGTCAGCGCCATCAGCGCGACCACGTAGATCCAAGCAACAGCAATCAGCAGCATAAGCAGTCCCGGTTAAAACTTATCAGATTGGACTTAAACATGAAATTGCCTGATCCTCAAGCCTTTGCCAACGCCTGGATGTCGCAGTTCAGCGACCCCAATCAGTGGCAATCCTGGTTCAACATGGTGCCCGAAGTGCAGTCGCACCCAGTGACGGCGGTCCTGCGCGACGCGGGCGCCGCCATCAAGCCTGAAGTGATCGAGCAACTGAAAAACGACTACATTGCCCAGTTTTCCACGCTGTGGCAGGACTTTATCGGAGGCAAATCTCCGGAAGTATCCGACCGCCGTTTTTCGTCGGCAGCCTGGCAAAGCAATCCGGTGACGGCATTCAATGCGGCATCATACCTGCTGAATGCGAAATTCCTCACCGCGATGGCGGAATCCATCGATGCCGCGCCGCAACAACAACAGCGGATCCGATTTGCGGTCCAGCAAGTTGTCGATGCCATGTCGCCGGCCAATTTCCTTGCCACGAATCCGGAAGCCCAGCAAAAGCTGGTGGAAACCAAGGGCGAAAGCCTGACCAAGGGCCTGGCCAATATGCTGGCCGACATGAACAAGGGCCACATTTCGCTGTCCGATGAATCGGCCTTTGAAGTGGGTAAAAACCTGGCCAATACGCCGGGCCAAGTGGTGTATGAAAATGACTTGTTCCAGCTGATCCAGTACACGCCGACCACGGAAACCGTGCGCGAGCGTCCGCTGCTGCTGGTGCCGCCCTGCATCAACAAGTTTTACATCCTCGACTTGCAGCCGGAAAATTCGGTGGTGCGCTATGCGGTCGAGCAGGGCAATACCGTGTTTCTGGTGTCCTGGCGTAATCCGGACCAGTCGATGGCGAAAACCACGTGGGACGATTATGTCGAGCGCGGCGTCATTAACGCCACGCAACTGGTGCGGGAAATCTCCGGCCAGGACAAGTTGAACATGCTGGGCTTCTGCGTCGGCGGCACCCTGCTGAGCACGTCGCTGGCCGTGATGGCGGCGCGCGGCGAGCATCCGGCTTCCAGCGTCACGTTGCTGACCACGTTCCTGGATTTCAGCGATACCGGCGTGCTGAGCGTGTTTGTCGACGAAACCCAGGTGGCGTTGCGTGAGCAGGCCCTGAAGGCCGGCGGACTGATGCCGGGCCGCGACCTGGCGACCACGTTCTCGAGCCTGCGTCCGAATGACCTGGTCTGGAATTACGTGCAGTCGAATTACTTGAAGGGCAATGAACCGCCACCGTTCGACTTGCTGTACTGGAATGCGGACGCCACGAATTTGCCGGGCCCGATGTTTTGCTGGTACCTGCGCAACACGTACCTGGAAAACAATTTGAAGCATCCCGGTAAATTGACGGTGGCGGGCGAGAAAGTCGACCTGTCGGCCATCGATGCGCCGGCCTTCATTTATGCGTCGCGTGAAGACCATATCGTGCCGTGGGCGGCCGCATATGGTTCGAATGACATCCTGAATCCGAACAAGCCGAAAAACAACCGCTTCATCCTGGGCGCGTCGGGCCATATCGCTGGGGTCATCAATCCGGCCTCGAAAAACAAGCGCAGCTACTGGACCAACGATGCCGCGCCAAAGAAAGGCGCCCAGCGCCCGGACGCGCAAGCGTGGTTTGACGGCGCCACCGAGCACAAAGGCAGCTGGTGGCCGCAGTGGGCCGCGTTCCTGGCGGAACACGGCGGCAAGGATGTGCCGGCGCCGAAAATGCATGGTAGTAAGAAATACTTGCCGATTGAAGCAGCGCCGGGCCGTTATGTGAAAGCCCGCGCCGACTGATCTTTCGATCTCAGCTGTTGCAATGCGATCCCTCTCGTATTGCTTCGCGAAAACCTATGCCCACTGTGTTTTTTTCACTCTATAATAGGCGCAAGAGGCAAACGTAAAAAAGCGGACCTTGGTCCGCTTTTTTTTTGAAAATAACCGTGCGCGCGCTGCGGCGCAAAAAATGGAACTTGTGATGAGTAGTGCTAAAAAAAACGCGGAACGCTTGATCAAGAAATACCCGAATCGCCGTTTATACGACACGCAAACCAGTTCCTACATCACGCTGACCGATGTGAAACAGCTTGTGCTCGACAATGAAGAATTCACGGTGGTCGACGCCAAATCCAACGAAGACCTGACCCGCAGCATCTTGCTGCAAATCATCCTCGAAGAAGAAGCCAGTGGCGTGCCGATGTTTTCCACCAGTGTGCTGGCGCAAATCATCCGTTATTATGGCCACGCCATGCAGGGGATGATGGGCTCCTACCTGGAAAAGAATGTCGAAGCGTTCACCGATATCCAGCGCAAATTCACCAGCGCCACGCTCGATGGCAAACCCTTCAGCCCGGAAATGTGGTCCCAGTTTATGAATGTGCAGGGGCCGATCATGCAAGGCATGATGAACAATTACATCGACCAGAGCAAATCCTTGTTCGTGCAAATGCAGGAGCAAATGCAAAACCAGAGCAAATCGCTGTTCGGCGCCTTCCCGTTCATGGCGCCGGTGGTGCCGCCAACCGACAAGAAATAAGCTGAAGCAGGATGTAAAAAAACCGGGTCGCCACCCGGTTTTTTTTATTGGAGCAGTGAAATCACCAGCGCCGGTGTCACATTACTCCTGCGCATCATCGCGGTACTCGATTGCAGCAGCATCAATTGCACGGTGGCATTCGCGGTTTCATCGGCGAAATCCGCATCCATATAGCGGCTTTCCGACACCATGCCATTTTCCACGGCGGTTTGCAGGTTATTGAAGGTGTGGTCGAGGCGGTTGATCAGCGCGCCGACTTCCGAGCGGGATTTCGCCACCAGGTTGATCGCCGTGTTAATGCGGCCCATCACGGCGTTCGCTCCACCCGAGCTGAGCAATTCAGCGCCGGTATCGGTCACGCGGGTTTCAATGATATTGCCCGGCAAAACCACCTGGTAGGGCACATTGATGCCGGACGTGTTGCGGGTCGCATCCAGCGCATTGTTGTACAGCGTTTCAAACTCGTATTCCGTGCTTTCCTCGGCCGTGGCGCCAAACTGGAAGCGGGTGATGAAGTCGTTGGCGGCTTTGCCGGCCAGCAGTCCATTATCACCGTACAGCAAGTCTTCCTTCACCAGGCGTTCGTTTTGCAGGCCCAGTTCATCGTATTCGAGTTGCATGGCGGCGCGGTCGGCGTCGGTATAGCTGCCATCGGCCGCCTGGGTGGCCAATTCCTGCATGCGGAACATGGAACGGTTTAAGCTTTCCAGCATGGAATCCATGGTCTGGAGCTTGGAAATACTGTTCTGGGTGTTGCGCATCGCAATTTTCATGCCGGTATTCTGGGCATGCAGGCGCGTGGCGATTTGCAGGCCGGCGGCATCGTCCTGGCCTGAATTGATCCGGTAACCGGTCGCGAGTCGCTCATTCGACACGCTCAGCGAACGCTGCGAGCGGCCGGCCGCGTTGATTGCGGCAAGCGAGGCGTGGTTTGTGTGCATGCTGAGCAAGGTACTTTTTCCCTTAGGAAAATCTTGACTTGGGATAATTGTACTACAGGCCACGCTTGCGCCCTGACGCATTTTCGCATCAGTCGCGGATTTTCAGGCGTTCCAAGCTATAGTCGAGCAAAAAGATGTGGCCGCTCTTTTCCTGCCATGACCTGTCTTACAACTGCATCGAACGCGGAATTCCGCATGTGTGACTTGTAGGAACATGCGCCAATGCTTCCGGTGGCTGCCGCACCGACAACCGACAATGGGATGACCAACACACGCCCTCCCTTCGTTACCGTCATCATGGCCCAAATTTCCCAAGTGCCCCGGCCAATCCAGGAGGAATTGCCTCGCCCTGAGGAATGAAGTGGGTCGTGGCACCCGGCATTTCGAAGCCTCCTTTTAAGGCAAATTTCGAAAAATAATACCCAGTGCCTGCTTGATACCGGTGTAGATGCTCCCACCCCTAACAATCCATCTCACAAGTCGGAATAGCGCGACGGCTAAGACTAAGATAGCCCCAATGACAAGCGTGAGGTCCCAAGTCACATTGATGAAATGCGTAGCTTTTACCATCGAAGGCTCCTAAAAAATTGTACCGACCTCCTTCAATATTTCCCACGAATGCTCAACCTTCTCGGCAGGTAGGTTTCATCGGATTGAACAGTCCCATCGGATCAATGGCATTGACTGGATTCCCCTCAACATAGGTGTAGGTGTTAATGCCACCCGCCAACCCAATCGGATCATTCTGCACATACCGCCCGTCTGCGGATCATAATCCCGGAAGTAGTTGTAATGAATATGGTAAGGCTCTTCATTGCAACTATCGGCTACTCAATCGGTACGAACAAACACCTCATCAACGACTAAAACTTTGTCGTCCTGCTTAAAACGTACATCTAAGATGTATAGGTTGCCAGAGCTAACTTTGAGGACATAAGTTACATAAAGTGCTTGACTATCGGTGAAAGATGGTGATCCCAAGGCATCAATGACTTCAGATTTGCTCATGCCATGGAGACGCTTCTGCTCAATCAAATCGCGAGCGAAAACGAATCTTTTTTCATCTGCTGTCGTAGTCCACTTCGCCTTGTCGAAAGGTACGCTCGGCCATGCCGCTGGATTTTCTCCACATCCCACCAACATCAAAAAAAGCAAGGATACGAAGGCAAAGTTGATCTTCATATAGTCCCTTTCATTTCCTGGGAGAGGGCGGAATCATTTGTGCGTCTCCTAGTCCCAATAAGCCGCCTGCACCATACCTTTCCATACAGCGCTGCGCGCTACTTTGGTTGTCATTCTGCTGCCCACATTCCCGCCTGACTGAGGTTCCTGTGCCGTAATCGTAGCGCTGGTCCAGTACTGCAGCGTTGGCGCCGCCTGTATGGGTTGCCGAAGTGATGCGGCTGACCTCGTCGTAATGTAAGGTGCGCACCACGCCGCCCTGTTGCGGATGTCCCAGAGGGAAGGTGGCCAGCCGTCCTTGTACGTCATAGCCGCGCTCATAAACATTCTGATTCGCGTCGGTACTGTTGCCCCATGTCCACCGATAAGCGGCACCAAACGGTTGATAGGCAATCTCCTTGAGCAGCGGTAAGGGGCCAGTCGTGCCCGGATAGGTCAACGTGACATCACCTGGCTGACCAGCGCTGTCGTAAGTTATGTCGATACGGGTTCCGCTCGGATACGTCATTGCCGTCATGTGGCCGGTGGCGGCACCGGAGTCGCCGTAGACGTAGGCATAGGTCAGATGGAAGCGCTTCTCCTGTGGTGCGCCGAGCCTTGTCATTCCGGTCTCCGATCAAAAAAATCGAAGTATCGGATAATCCACGGCGGAATCACAGATGGTGTGGCTGTACGCTTACGATGGGATCGTGGCCCGCTGCACCCAATTGGATCACTCTGCAATACGGTCTATGACTTTCCAAATTTTTCGGCGACAAACTTAAGAATCACAAGATAAATAATTGTAATCAGCAAAAAAAGCATCTCATCAGAGACTGCATTCTTTGCAGGGGCATACATCAAGCCTAGCAAGGTGATACCAATAATATAAATATGGATTCTCTGCATGTTATCGCTTGCATCCACATGAATCCGCTTCACCATTTGCAGCTTTACCGACCGCCTTGGCCGCTTGGAAAGCACCTTGTGCTGCCACAACACCTTTAATGCTGCTCTGGTGAGTAGCTATACGATTCGCAATCTTGGCGGCCAGATTAGCGGTATTTGTCGCCTGAGATGAAAGTTCTTTAATCGCATTGCCTGACTTCCAGGCTGTTTTTCCCACAGCCAACATTCCTGGTGCTAACGCACCCACCGCCGCAGATACACCTACATCCGCCCAATCATAGTTATGAATATCTAATACATCGCAATCATTACTATAGTTATTTAATGCCTGCATACCGATCTCGAACCCTGCACTGACCGGGCCGGATTTTCAGCACTGGCGCAATAACGAACTCGATTACGCGCGTGGTCGGAAGGAAGGCGATGAGAAGTGGTGATGGATGAAAAACCAGGATGGCGCTGGCTGCCCGGCCCGAATGCACGTGGCCGGGCAGCCATTGACCGTTACTCCTGATCGAGCAGCGTGTTGTAAATCACCGCGCCCAGCACCGCACCGACAATTGGCGCGACCCAGAACAGCCACAATTCACCCAGCGCGCCGGTCTGCGCGAACAGCGCGGGGCCGGTGCTGCGGGCCGGGTTGACGGAGGTGTTCGAGACCGGGATCGACACCAGGTGGATCAGGGTCAGGCACAAGCCGATCGCCATGCCGCCAAAGCCGCCGGCGGCACGCTTGGCGGTGGCGCCGAGGATCACGATCAGGAAGATGGCCGTCATGACGACTTCGCACACCAGTACCGACACCATGCTGAAGCCGCCGGGCGAATTGGCGCCATAGCCGTTCGAGGCGAAACCGCCGACGCCGGTGAAGCCGGCTTTGCCGGAGACGATCAGGAACAGCACGGCGGCCGCCGCGATTGCGCCCAGGACCTGGGAAATGATATAGCCAGGCAGTTCAGCGGCGGAAAAACGTTTACCGACCACCAGGCCGATCGAGACGGCGGGATTGAAGTGGCCGCCGGAAATCGGACCCAGCGCATAGGCGCCGGTCAGCACCGTCAGGCCGAACGCCAGCGACACCCCCAGCAGGCCGATGCCGACGTTGGGAAAACCCGCCGCCAGTACGGCACTGCCGCAGCCACCCAGCGTCAGCCAGAACGTGCCGAGGAATTCGGCTGACCATTTTTTGACATTGCTCATCATTGACTCTTTCGAAATAGTTACTTAACCAAAAATATACTGCTTTGGTTATATAACACATAAGTTTTACGAAATGCAATGATTGTCAGTTACATGGCTTAGTGTTCGAGTATCTCTGTACGCAGTAACTGCCCCTGCGCATCGAAGTAGATGTGTAGCATGTCGTAGTCAATGACGCTGTTGCACATGCCCAGCGTGTAACGATATTCGATTGCGCGCTCGCGAGTGTCCGGTTTGCCGAGGAGACGCTCCACCTCGGGAATGGACATGCCCCGGCGCAGCCAGCGCTTTTGAAGGTCTTCCGCCATGCCGCCTCGAAAACAGGTGTCAAAGCGGTCCCTGGAGACAGGTCGTGCCCATGCGGCTGCATCGAAGTCGTCGTTGAAGGGATTAATGAAAGTCAGGAAACCGTAAATCGCCAGTGCAAACGCGATGCATCGCAATGGTTTGATCGGGCCAAGACAAGCGAGGCGGTATTGAAGTCTCCGAGACCGGTCGCTCACGATTCGAAGCATTTCAACCGCGCCACGGATTCGCGCTCCATCGCTTCGACGGAAAACTCCCGGCAAATCGCAAGAATCGTCCCATGGCGCTGGTTCAACAGCCGGCGCGCCGCGCGTTGCGCCATTTCCTTGATCGGGGTATGGATGGTGGTCAGCGTCGGTGCCGTGAACGCGGTGGAATAGTCATCGTCGTAACCGGCGATCGATACCTGTTCCGGCACCCGCACGCCGGCCCGGTGCAGGCGCGGCAATCCTGCGCCTGCCAATTGCGTGACATCGTTCAGTGTTGCCACACGCACTCCTTTTCTTGACGAAACGTCATGGTAACACGGGGTAACCATGAAGCACGGAGGGGAATGCGCCTGAATACGCTATAATGGCCGATTCGCTCCAAATTTTCGATAGTGATTCCCCATGCACGAAATTTCCCGCATTACCAAGGACAAACAGGCTGCCGTCACCCCAACCGGCGCGGCGCCGAAAGTCGGATTCGTTTCGCTCGGTTGCCCGAAAGCGCTGGTCGATTCCGAACAGATCCTGACCCAGCTGCGCGCCGAGGGTTACGAGACCGCCAAATCCTATGACGGCGCCGACCTGGTGATCGTCAATACCTGCGGCTTCATCGACGCGGCCGTGCAGGAATCGCTGGACGCCATTGGCGAAGCCCTGGCGGAAAACGGTAAAGTCATTGTGACCGGTTGCCTGGGCGCGAAGAAAGATGGCGACGGCAATGACCTGATCAAATCGATCCACCCGAAAGTGCTGGCCGTGACCGGTCCACACGCGCTGGGCGAAGTGATGCAGGAAGTCCACCACCACTTGCCGAAACCGCACGAGCCGTTCATTGACTTGCTGCCGCCGCAGGGCGTCAAGCTGACGCCGAAACACTATGCGTACCTGAAGATTTCCGAAGGCTGCAACCATCGCTGCAGTTTCTGCATCATCCCGTCGATGCGCGGCGACCTGGTGTCGCGTCCGATCGCGGAACTGATGCTGGAAGCGGAAAACCTGTTCAAGTCGGGCGTCAAGGAATTGCTGGTGATTTCGCAGGATACGTCGGCTTACGGCGTGGACGTGAAATTCCGCTCCGGTTTCTGGAACGGCCGCCCGATCAAGACCCATATGACGCAACTGGCCGAAGCGCTGTCGCAACTGGCCAAGCAGTATGGCGCCTGGGTGCGCATGCACTATGTTTATCCTTACCCGCACGTGGACCAGGTGATCCCGTTCATGGGTGAAAACCTGTTGCCGTACCTGGATATCCCGCTGCAGCACGCGCACCCGGATGTCTTGAAACGCATGAAGCGTCCGGCCAGCGGCGAGAAAAACCTGGACCGCATCCAGGCCTGGCGCGCGATGAACCCGGACTTGACGATCCGTTCGACCTTCATCGCCGGCTTCCCGGGCGAGACCGAAGCGGAATTCGAATACCTGCTGGACTTCCTCAAGGAAGCGCAAATCGACCGCCTCGGCTGCTTCGCCTATTCGCCGGTGGAAGGCGCCACCGCCAATGAGCTGGCCAATCCGGTGCCGGAAGAAGTGCGCGAAGAGCGCCGTGGCCGCGTGATGCTGCTGCAGGAAGAGATTTCCCGCAAGCGCCTGCAGGCCAAGGTCGGCAAGACCGTGCGCGTGCTGATCGATGAATTGACGCCGAGCGGCGCCAAGGGCCGTTCCGCCGCGGACGCGCCGGAAATCGACGGCATTGTCTACGTGAAGAAACCGTTCGAGCCGCACAAGAAACTGGTGGTCGGCCAGTTCGTGGATGTGGAAATTACCCGCGCGGACGCACATGATCTGTGGGGCGAAGCATAAGCTTGCTTAAATCGCAGTAAAATCAAGGCGGAACCGCATCAGCGTTTCCGCCTTTTTTGATTCTGAGCCATGACCGACAAAAAATCCCTGCAAACGTCCCTGATCCACACCGACTATGAAGCCCCGTCGGGCTTCGATGCCTTCCCGACACCGATCCATCATGCGTCGACCGTGCTGTTCAAGAATGTGGCGGCGCTGCGTTCGGGCGAGTGGAAGGAAAAGAACGCGTACACCTACGGTTTGCACGGCACGCCGACCACGTTCACGCTGGAAGCGCGGCTGGCGGACCTGGAAGGGGGCTTGTATTGCCTGCTGGCGCCGAGTGGCCTGGCGGCGATCGCCATGGTTGATTTCGCGCTGCTGAAAAGCGGCGACGACGTGCTGTTGCCCGAGAACGTCTATAACCCGAACCGCGAACTCGGGCGGTGGCTGGCGGACTTCGGGGTCACGGCGCGCTATTACGATCCGCTGGTGGGGGCGGGTATTGCCGAACTGATCCAGCCGAACACCAAACTCATCTGGACTGAGGCGCCCGGTTCCGTGTCGATGGAAGTACCGGATTTGCCGGCGATTTGCGCGGCGGCCCATGCCAAAGGCGCGCTGGTGGCGCTCGATAACACCTGGTCGGCCGGGCTGGCGCTGCGCGCGTTCGACATGGGTGTCGACATCGTCATGCAGGCGCTGACCAAATACCAGTCGGGTGGTTCCGATGTGCTGATGGGGGCGGTGATTACCCGCGACCGGGCCATCCAGGACCGCATCGCCATGGCGCACATGCGGCTGGGGATGGGGGTGGGCGCTGACGATACTTACCTGGTGTTGCGCGGCTTGCCCACGATGAAGCTGCGCTTCGAAGCGCATGACCGGGGCGCGCGCAAAGTGGCTGCCTGGCTGAAAACACGGCCGGAAATCAACCGCGTACTGCATCCGGCATTCGAGGATTGCCCGGGCCACGCTACGTGGAAACGCGATTTCACCGGCGCCGGCGGCTTGTTTTCCGTGCTGTTCGATCCCCGCTATACGGAACAGCAGACCGACCGCTTTGTCGATGAGCTGAAACTGTTCGGCATCGGTTACAGCTGGGGCGGCGCCAACAGCCTGGCGGTGCCATACCGTATCCAGGCCATGCGCCGCCAGTGGCAGCATGGCGGCGTGCTGGTGCGGTTTAATATCGGGCTGGAAGAGCCTGACGACTTGATTGCCGATATCGCGCAGGCGCTCGGGAAGATGTGATTAATTGCAGGTGATGGTGGGCTGCAATTCCATCGGGTTGCTGTCCGTGCCTTTGCCTTGGCGTTCCACGGTTTCCCGTTTCACCACACATTGCGTCAGGCGTGGATCGAGCTTGCGCGCCAGCACCACGGTGGTGTTGCTGTAGGTGCATCCCACCCACGCTTCGCCGTTTTTACTGTCAGGCAGGCGCCAGCGCGGGTCGTCGCCGGCATGCTCTTCCGGTTGCAGGCGGCGGTCATCGGCCGGATTGCCCATGTAGAGTTGGGTTTGCGCCAGCCGGAATTCAGCGGCGCCGCCGACCGGTTCCCATCCCTCGGCCGTGGTGACGGCGGTCGAGGCCAGAATGGTGGCGGGGCAAATGATCTCATCCGCCCCGGCGGCGCTGGCAGGCTGGCTGAGCGCCAGGGTGGTCAATGCGGTCAATAAGGTGATGTTGAATGAGGTACCCATGGTGCCCTCCGTCCTTCAATAGAGTGCTGTTCCCGCCCGCCTGGCATCGCGGAATGCCTGCCAGTCCAGCTCCACTTGCACAGAGTAGCCGTAAGCAAAGGATACTAGTTCCTGCTGGAAACTGCTACTGCTTCCAAGTAATTCCGTAATGTGCTTGTCGATGCTGTACCGGCACACGTCATTGTCGAAATCCTGATCGGCCAGCGCATGGGCCGAAGCCAGTCCCATGCCAAGATAGCGCGCCGCGGTTTCCAGCTTGCCGGCCGTGGATAAATCCTGCGGATCGAAGTCGCGTTCGCTGCCGTGCTTTTCGTGCACGTAGCAATGCATGCCTTCGACCATGGTCCAGCCATTCATCGGGTCCGGATGCACCTGGTGCGCGCGCTGGGTACGGGCCTGGCGGCAGCCCTCGTGGCCGCCATAGGTTTCCGGCGGCATCATCGGTCCGCCCGCGCCACGGACAGCGCTGGGCATCGCCTGCTTGACTTCCAGCAGCACCTGGTCGTCATTGCCTTGCAACAGCAGGTACCAGCGCATTTTGCCAAGGCTGCCCATGCCGGCGCCCAGCCGCTGGCGCACATCGAGCACGTTGTAGAACGCGGGACCCTGGCGGACCGCGGGCGGGATCGATGCCGCGTAATTGTCCATTGCCGCCAGCAGGGCGCCGCGCGTGCCGCTGGCCACCGGCGCCAGGTCTTCGTGGGCGGCCACAAAGTGCCGCAAGCCCCCTTCGCTGCGTTCGGTATATTTATCCAGCAGGCGCGTACTGTCCGCCTGTGCGGCGCGGCGGATCGTGTCCTGGACGACGCCACTGGTGTTGTCCTCGGTCAGGCGGAAGCGCAGTTCACTGGAATTGCCCCGGAACGCCGCCATGCGGTCTTCATAAGCGCCGGCCAGCGCCTGGATCGCGCTGGTGATGCCGCCATCGGTCAGATGGTTTTGGCGGCCCAGCAACACCATGCTGGCGGCCAGGCGGCGCAAGTCCCACAGGTATTGGCCGAGATAGCCTTCATCGAAATCCGCGATGCCGAATACGGCGGTGCCGGTGCTGTCGCGGCGGGCGCCAAAGTTGCCGATGTGGGCGTCGCCGGTCAGCCAGGTATAGCCGGTTTGTTCCGTCGTGAATGCCGACGGGTGGGTTGCCATGTCCAGGTAAAACAAATGGGCCGTGGCGCGGAAAAATGGAAACGCCGACGAGGCGTTGGCCATTTTTTCCATGCGGACTTTCAGGTCGGCACGGTTATGCGCGGCAAATTGATGATGATGCGCATACAGTTGGCCAGCTACCCAGCTGGGACGCGACCTGGCCACAAAACTCGGGACGGGATTGACCATGTTCACTTCTCCTCCGGTGATGCACTGGTGCCAGCGTATGCAATTTCCAACTGGAAATATTATCTTCGATCAAGCTTCATGGCATCGGGCGGTTTTCATTCAAGTCCACCAGGCCTTTGATCAAGCGGTACGCCTTCCACAGCCAAGCGCCGCCCCAGACCAGGAAGGCCAGTGGAATGCCGATGATGGTCAGCCACAGCGCGCCGCCAATAAACATCCAGATCAGATACCACCAGAACGAGCGGATTTGCCAGCTGTGATGGCTGTGCACAAAGGTGCCCGCGGTTTCAGGGCGTTTCACATAATTGACGATCAACGGAATGAAGGAAAACAAGCCCAGTGAAAGCACAAAGCTCACCGCGTGGACGATATACAGCCACCATGCGGTGTTTTTCTCGGACGCCACCTGGCTGTCCAGGACTAGATTCGAAGCCATTTCCATCTCCCATAGTGCGAAGCAATTCGATATGTCAATTTTAGCAATATTTCCTTTAGTTTGCTTGTGTTTCCAATGAAGTTGTCCTGGGCATTGCAGTTGAGTCAGCCATAAAAACAACAAGCCAAGACCGTCCTATCGTGCGGGCCGGGATGTTGAAATGGCAATGTTATATTTGTCCAGAGCATGTCCGGCGTGGGGCCGGGCGGTACTTACGGGAGACCCTGAATGAAAAAGTTCGTGCTGAAGCTGTGCGCATTGCTGGCCCTGTCGTGGTTCTCCGTCACCGGTCATGCGGCCGGGTACACGCAAACCCAATATCCGATCGTGCTGGTGCACGGCTTGTTTGGCTATGACAGCATCGGTCCCTACGATTATTTCTACGGCGTGGCCAACGCGCTGCGCAGCGGCGGCGCCAGCGTTTACCTGGTGCAAGTGTCGGCCACGAATTCCACGGAAGTGCGGGGCGAGCAATTGCTGGCGCAGGTCCAGCAAATCCTGGCGGTGACGGGCGCCGCCAAGGTCAACCTGATTGGCCACAGCCATGGCAGTCCGACTTCGCGCTATGTCGCTTCGGTGCGGCCGGACCTGGTGGCGTCGGTGACGAGCGTTGGCGGGGTCAACAAAGGGTCCAAGGTGGCGGACGTGCTGATCGGCAATGCCCCTGAGCCCGTATACCCGGTGCTGGAAGGCTTTTCAGCATTGATGAGCGCATTGGGCGGCGACCCAACCCTGCCGCAGGATGCGCATGGCGCGGCGCGGTCGCTGAGCACGGCGGGTTCGCTGGCCTTCAATGCGCAGCATCCGCAAGGCATACCCGCCACCGCGTGCGGTGAAGGGGCATACCAGGTCAACGGTATTCATTATTTTTCGTGGAGTGGCGCCAAGATCATCACCAATCCGCTCGATGTGGTCGATCTGCATTTCCTGCTGACGACGCAAGCGTTCAATGGTGAACCGAATGACGGACTGGTGGCAACCTGTTCCACCCACCTCGGCAAGGTCATCCGCGACAATTACAAGTTGAACCACCTCGATGAAGTCAACCAGATGTTCGGCCTGACCAACCTGTTTGAAACCAATCCCTTGACCCTGTACCGCCAGCATGCGAACCGCTTGCAAGGGCTGGGGCTGTAAGGCATGGACGGCAAACTGATGGCTGGCGCCGCGCTGGCGCTGGCGGCCGCCGTGTGGCTGACGCAGCGTCCGGAGCCGGCGCCAGCACCGGCCGCCGCCGCGCCGGCCCCAGCCGCGCCGTTCGTGCGCTCGATGGAGGGCACCCGTCCCGATGGCAACGTACGCCAGGATGCGGCGCGGCAGCTGGTGGTCGATGCGGAACTGGGTTACCTGTTTGATTACTACCTGGCCGGCCTGGGCGAACGCGAACTCGATGCGATCCGCGCGGAAATTGAACGCGAGCTGGAGCGGCGGCTGGCGCCGGGCCCGGCGCGGCAGGCCAAGGTATTGCTGGGGAAATACCTTGACTACAAGCGGGCGCTGGCCACGCTGGAAGAGACGCTCAAGCCCGGCGGGGACATGCTGGCCGGGGCCCGCGCGCGGCGCGATGCGATGCTGAAACTGCGCAAGGCTTATTTTACGGAGCGGGAAATCGCCGGCATGTTTGGCGATGCCGACGCCTATGACGCCGATGCGCTGGCACGGTTCGAAGTCTCGCAAGACAAACAGTTATCCGCGGCGCAGCGGCAGGCGAAACTGGCCGGGCTCGATGCGGCCCTTAGCCCGCAACAGCGGGCGCAACGCGCGGCGCCGCTGGCGATCGTCAACGTGGAACAGTCGGTGGCGGCAATGCGGGCGCAGGGCGCGGGGGATAATGAAGTGTACCGTGCCCGCGCGGCGGCGTTTACGCCGGAAGCGGCGGCCCGCCTGGCGGAGCTGGACAAGGAGCAGGCGCAATGGCAGGCGCGTATCGCCGCTTACCAGCAGCAGCGCCGCCAACTGGCGCCGGACGATATGCCGGCGCTGCAGCGCTTGCGCGACGCCGGTTTCAGCGCGCAGGAACAGAAGCGGCTGGCGGCGTACGAATAACGGTCAACCCAGCAAATTCAGGATGCCGTCGAGGCCGACGAAATTCAGCGCCACGCTGGCCTGCTCGCGCACCACCGGCTTGGCGCGGAACGCCACCGACATGCCGGCCACGCTCATCATTTTGAGGTCGTTGGCGCCGTCGCCCATGACGATGGCTTGCTGGGGATCGATGCCCAGCGACGCGCACACGTGTTCGACGGTGCGCTTCTTGACGTCGGCATCGACGATTTCACCGAGCACTTCGCCGGTCAGCTTGCCATCGATGATTTCCAGTTCATTGGCCAGCGTAAAGTCCAGGCCCAGGCGTTCCTTGAGGCGTGCGGTAAAGAAGGTGAACCCACCCGAGACCAGCAGGGTTTTCAGGCCGGCGGCCTTGACGGCGGCCAGCATGTTTTCCGCGCCCAGTGACAGTTGCAGGCGCTCGTCATACACGCGTTCCAGCGCCGAGGCGTCCAGGCCCTTCAGCAGCGCGACACGCTTGCGCAGGCTGGCCGAGAAATCCAGTTCGCCGCGCATGGCCGCTTCAGTGATTTCCGACACTTGCGGCTTCAAGCCCTGCATGTCGGCGATTTCATCGATGCATTCGATAGTGATGAGCGTGGAATCCATGTCCATCGCCACCAGGCGGAATTCATTGAGCTTGTGCACGCCCATCATGTAGGTGGCGTCGAGCTGGGCGGCGTGGGCCGCCACTTCGATGGTGTGGCGCAGCGCGACGGAATACGTGATGCCTTCGCAGCGGATCGCGTTGTCGGCGATGCGCACGATGCGTTGTGGCGCGGTCAGGGCGGCAATCCGTTCCAGGGCTGGCATGCAGGAACCCAGGCCTTGCAGCACCAGGTTCATGGTGTAGTCGTTCGTGTTCATTTAGCTTGTGAGTTGTTTGATGGCGTTCTTGATTTGCGCGACGCGGGCCGGCAAGTCCGGCATGCTGGCGGCAATCTTGAGTTTGTCCTGCCCATTGAGTTTGATTTGCTTGTTCTTTTGGATCAGCGTAATGATGCGCATCGGGTCGATAGGCGGCTTGGGCATGAATTGCAAGCTGGCCGCTTCGCTATGGGCGTCGATCTTGACGATGCCGACCGTGGCGGCCAGGATGCGCAGGCGGTGCGTTTCAATCAGCGCCTTGGCGGGGTCGGGCAGCTTGCCGAAACGGTCGATCAATTCTTCCTGCAAGTCGTCGATCCGGTCCTGGCGCTCGCAGTTGGCCAAGCGTTTATAAATCGACAGGCGCTCGTGCACGTCGCCGCAAAAATCGTTGGGCAACAGGGCCGGCTCGTGCAGGTTGATTTCCGTGGTGGACGACAGCGGCGCGGCCAGGTCCGGCTCCTTGCCGGCTTTCAGTGCGCGCACGGCTTCGTTCAGCATGTCGGTATACAGCTGGAACCCGACTTCCAGCATTTCGCCGGACTGGTTTTCGCCCAGCACTTCGCCGGCGCCACGGATTTCCAGGTCATGCATGGCCAGGTAAAAGCCGCTGCCCAGTTCTTCCATGGCCTGGATCGCGTCGAGGCGGCGCTGGGCCTGCTTCGACAAGCCCTGCATGTCGTTCACCAGCAGGTAGGCATAAGCCTGGTGGTGCGAACGGCCGACGCGGCCGCGCAACTGGTGCAGCTGCGCCAGGCCGAACTTGTCGGCGCGGTGCATGATGATGGTGTTCGCGGTGGGCACGTCGATACCGGTTTCGATAATCGTCGTGCACAGCAGGATGTTGTAGCGCTGCGCCACGAAATCGCGCATGACTTTTTCCAGGTCGCGCTCGTGCATCTGGCCATGGGCCACGGCGATGCGCGCTTCCGGCAGCAATTCTTCCAGCTTGGCCAGGCGGTTCTGGATGGTTTCCACTTCATTGTGCAGGAAGTACACCTGGCCGCCGCGTTTCAACTCGCGCAGGCAGGCCTCGCGGATGATGGACTCGGCCTCGCCGCGCACGAAGGTTTTGATCGCCAGGCGCTTTTGCGGCGCCGTGGCAATCACGGAAAAGTCGCGCAAGCCTTCCAGCGCCATGCCCAGGGTGCGCGGGATCGGTGTCGCCGTCAGGGTCAGCACGTCCACTTCGGCCCGCAGCGATTTCAGCGCTTCTTTCTGGCGCACGCCGAAGCGGTGTTCCTCGTCGATGATGACCAGGCCCAGGCGGGTGAACTTGACGTCGTCCGACAGCAATTTATGGGTGCCGATGACGATATCGAGCGTGCCATCCTGCATGCCCTTGATGGCGTTGGCGATTTCCTTGCCGGTGCGGAAGCGCGACATTTCCGCAATCCGGACCGGCCAGTCGGCAAAGCGGTCGGCAAAGGTTTGCGCATGCTGTTCGGCCAGCAGCGTGGTGGGCGCCAGGATCGCGACTTGCTTGCCGCCCATGACGGCAATAAAGGCGGCGCGCAGCGCGACTTCGGTCTTGCCGAAGCCGACGTCGCCGCACACCAGCCGGTCCATCGGCTTGCCCGACGTCATATCCTTGATGACGTTCATGATGGCGGCGGCCTGGTCCGGCGTTTCATCGAAGCCGAAGCTCTCGGCGAAACGTTCGTAATCGTGCGATGAATACTCGAACGCGTGGCCCTGGCGCGCCGCGCGGCGCGCATACAGGTTCAATAGTTCGGCGGCGGTGTCGCGCACTTGCTCGGCGGCCTTGCGCTTGGCTTTTTCCCACTGGCCGGAACCGAGCGTGTGCAGCGGCGCATCGTCCGGCGACGCGCCGGAATAACGGGAAATCACGTGCAGCTGGGACACCGGCACGTACAGCTTGGATTCCTTCGCATATTCCAGGTGCAGGAATTCAGTCTCTCCCTCGCCCAGGTCCATGCTGACCAGGCCGAGGTAGCGGCCGATGCCGTGATTGATGTGCACCACCGGGTCGCCGATCTTCAATTCCGACAGGTCGCGCACCATCGATTCGACCTGGCTGACGGCCTCCTGTTTTTTCTTGCCGGCGCGGCGGCCGCTGCCGGCATACAGTTCGGTCTCGGTGATGAACAGCAGGTCGAGCTTGTCGGCCGTCAGCGCAAAGCCGGCCTGCAGCGGCGCCACGCCCAAGGTGACTTTCGCATCGGACGCGAGGAAGCCGTCAAAGCCTTCGGTCAGCGCCGGATGCAAGTCGAACTCGCTGAAATACTGCTGCAGCGTTTCGCGGCGGCCGTTCGACTCGGCGCAAATCATCACGCGGCGCTGCGTGTTCAGCAACAGGGCGCGCAAGTTGGCCAGCGGATCGTCGAGGTGGCGGTTGACCGCCACGTCCGGCACCGGCGCGGACAGTTCGGACGGCGCGCCGGCCTTGTCGGCCACGGTGCCGATCGCCAGGCGCGGATGCGGTTTGGCCAGGGTGAAGAATTGCTCGTCGCCGAGGAACAGCGCTTCCGGCGGCAGCAGCGGGCGTTCGCGGTCGGATTTCAGGAAGCGGTAGCGCGATTCCGTGTCGAGCCAGAAGCGCTTGATGGCGGCATCGATGTCGCCCACCAGCGCCAGGGTGCTGCCTTCGGGCAGGTAATCGAACAGGGTTGCGGTGTCTTCGAAGAACAGTGGCAGGTAATATTCGATACCGGCCGAGGCGATACCGCTGCCGACATCTTTATAGACCACGGCGCGCGACGGATCGCCTTCGAACTGTTCGCGCCAGCGCGAGCGGAACGTGGTGCGGGCCGCTTCATCCATCGGGAATTCGCGGCCCGGCAGCAGCCGCACTTCATGTACCGGATACAGCGAGCGCTGGGTGTCGGCATCGAAGGTGCGGATGGTTTCAATCGTGTCGCCAAACAGGTCCAGCCGGTAGGGCAGGGCGGACCCCATGGGGAACAGGTCGATCAGGCCGCCGCGCACCGAATATTCGCCGGGCGACATCACCTGGCTGACATGGGTATAGCCGGCCAGGGTCAGCTGTGCTTTCAGCTTCGCTTCATCGAGCGATTCGCCTTTTTTGAAGAAGAACGTGTACCCGGCCAGGAACGACGGCGGCGCCATGCGCACCAGCGCCGTGGTGGCCGGCACGATCATGACGTCGCACTGGCCGGTCTGGATTTCATGCAGGGTGGCCAGGCGCTCCGACACCAGGTCCTGGTGCGGCGAAAACGCGTCATACGGCAGGGTTTCCCAGTCCGGCAGCAAGTGGCAGCGCAGCTGGCCATTGGCAAACCAGGGAATTTCATCGAGCAGGCGCTGGCCATCGGACGCTTGCGCCACGATCACGGCCAGCATCTTGCCCTGCGCCTTGAGTTGCAACGCGGCCCGCGCCAGCGCATACGCATCGGCCGAGCCATACAAAGCAGGCAACACGAAGCGGTTGCCGGGTTTCGGTAAAACTTTATTTAATTCAAAGGACATCGATGACATCAGTGAACGGTTGAGCGCGGCAGCAGGGGCCGTGTGCATCGAGCATTATAGACGATGCGACACTATTCTGTTTCGCCGCGCCCCATGCACCGTGTCACCAATTCGAGTATGGCCTTGGAGCGAAACTCCCTGGTCAGTTCGGATAACTTGCTGGCGAATGGCCGGTAACGCGGGTCGAGTCCGGACAGGTGGTCGGCCCACCGCGCGATATCGCGCATGTTGCCCCGCAGGGCCAACTGGTGCAGGATGGCCATTTCCTCCGGCGGCGGCGCGACCAGCGGCAGGTCGGCCGGTTCCGCCGTGGGCGGTGTTTCCGGTGTGGCAATGATCCATTCGAGTTTCAACTGCGCACCGATCTCGTCCAGCAGGCGATCGAGATTGACCGGTTTCGGCAGGAAGGCATTGGCCCCCGCCGCGATGCTGCCGGCCGCGTGGTTGTCGCCCGCGCTGGCCGACACCGCGATGACTGTGACGGCGGCGAGATCCGGCGACTGGCGCAGCCGGCGCATGGCTTCCAGGCCATCCATGCCGGGCATCGCCAGGTCCATCAGGATCAGGTCCGGCCGTAAGGCCTGGGCTTGCGCCAGCCCTTCGGCGCCGTCGGCCGCCTCGGCAACCGTGAAGCCCAGGGGGCCGAGCATATCGTTCAGCACCATGCGGTTCTCGCGCACGTCATCGACCACCAGGATGGTCCGGCGTGCGCCACGATAGCCGCACGCGGCTCCTTTGGCGCGGGACGGGGCGGCGGGCGCCACCGGTTCCACCTCCAGTTCGAACCAGAAGGTACTGCCTTCGCCGGGGCGGCTATCGAGCAGGATGTCGCTGCCCATCAGGCGCAGGAACTGGCGGCTGATCGCCAGTCCCAGCCCGGTGCCGCCATGCCGGCGCTGGCGCTCGCCGACTTGTTCGAAGGGTTCGAAGATCAGCTCCCGTTCCAGCTCGCCGATGCCGACCCCGGTGTCGCGCACTTCGAAGCGCAAGCGCGCGGGAGCGGGACTGCGCACGCGCAGTGTCACGTGCCCGTGGTCGGTGAATTTGATGGCGTTCGACAGCAGGTTGAGCAGCACCTGGCGCAATCGCTTCTCGTCGGCCTGTATCGCCTCCGGCAAATCGGGCGCAATATCGCTGTGGTAGGCCAGGCCTTTCTGGGTTGCCTTGACGGCCACGATTTCGCTGACGATGTCGAGGAATTCAGCCAGCCGGATTGGTGTGCCGTGCAGTTCCAGCTTGCTGGCCTCGATTTTTGCGAAGTCCAGGATATCGTTGATCAGGTTCAGCAAATGCTCGCCGCTATGGTGGATGACATTGAGCGCCGTGCGCTGGTTGTCGGCGAGCCCGGGCACGCGCTGCAGGATTTGCGCATAGCCCAGGATGCCGTTCAGCGGCGTGCGCAATTCATGGCTCATGTTGGCCAGGAAAGCGCTCTTGGCGCGGTTCGCCGCGTCGGCCGCCAGGCGCGCGCTGCGTTCGGCCTCGGCTTGCTTGCGCTCGGAGAGGTCGAGTACGAAGCCGACCGCGTGGTCTTGCGACCCTTCCAGCAGGGCGCTGCCAATCAGGACCGGCACGCGCCGGCCATCCTTGCGGATGAATTCCTTCTCGTAAGAAAGCAATTTACCGGTGCGTAAGACTTCTTCCCTGGCTTGCGCGTCAGCCGCGGCGTACTCGGGTGGATTGAAATCCTTCCAGCGCACTTTGCCGGACGCCAGCTCGTCCCGGCGATAGGCAATCAAGTCCAGGAAGGCGTCGTTGGCGTCGCTGATATCGCCTTGCAAGTCCCAGAAGACGATGCCGATGATGTTCGATTCCATCAGCCGGCGGATGCGCGCTTCCCGTTCGCGCAAGGCGGCTTCGACCCGCTTGCGCTCGGCATTTTCCTGCTGGAGGTCGGCGTACAGCAGGGCATTCTCCAGCGAGATCGCCGCCTGCGAAGCCAGCAGTTCGAGCACCGTCACCCGTTCCGGCGTGAACGCGTGGGTGGTCAGGGTGTTTTCCAGATAGAGCACGCCGACCAGCCTGGCTTGCCGGATGATGGGAAGGCACAAGACCGATTTCGGCCGATGGCTGGCCAGGTCGGGGTCGGCTGCAAATGGATTCGGCTTGCTGGAGTCGGGCAGCAGCACCGCCGTGTGGCTGCGCCGGACATAGTTGAGGATGGTTTCGGGCGCGCGGCACGCGGGCTGCGCCTGGCCAGGGAGCGGGCCCGCTTGCGCGGCGGGCACCAGTTCATCGTTGCGCAGCAGCAGCAGGGCGCCCGTCTGCGCACCGGCGTTTTCCAGCACGATGCGCATCAGCGTGTCGGTCAGCTCGGCGAGCACGATCGTGCCCAGGATCGCTTGCGACGCCTTGGCCACCGACAGCGTGTCCAGCCGCGCCGCGCCGGTGTCGGGCGCGGCGGCGGCCGCCGGAATCGGCTGCGCGCACAGTTGCGGGTAGCGGGTGTCCAGTTGCCGGACTTTGCCGCCGGCGCCCCAGCGTGCAAAGCAGGCGCGCGCCTCGCCCAGGTGAACGCGGGCGGCGGTGGCGGCGCCGCGCGCCAGGTAAAAGCGGGCCGCCGCTTCGTGCGCGACGCCCTGGTAGTGGGCGAAGCCGTTATCGTGCGCCAATTCGATGGCGTGCTCATACAGGCGCATCGCGTCGCCGTCGCAGCCGTCGAGGCGCGCGGCCTCGGCCGCAACCAGCGCGTGCTTGTCGGCAAAGGTCGGCGCGCAATGTTCGGCCCATTCGCGCAACTGGTCCGCGTGCGTGGCCAATTGCGCGCGCCAGCCTGCGCGCTCGTCGGCCGGGCCGGCGGCGCCGGCGACTACGGTATCGTGCGCGGCGGCCAGCGTCAGCGCGGCGTAATAGTGGTACTCGAGCAACAGCAGTGGCAGGTTGCTCAACGCCCAGGCCTGGGCGTGCAGCGCGCTCATCGCCGTCATGGCTTCGGCGTAGTCGCCCGACAGGTAGCGCGCCTGCATTTTGAACAGCAAGTGGCGGCAGATGGGTTGAGCGGTCTGGTCTGTTTGCAGTTGCGCTTCGAAGGCGGTCTCGTCGAAGGCCTCGGCGCCACTGCCGCTGAAGGTGGAAAAGTGGGCGGTCCGTCCCTGCATGTTGGCGATGAAGCGCTGCTGGCTGGTGATGACGTTGATGTCGTCCTGGTATTTTGCCTTGCGCACATAGTCGAGGCCTTTTTCAGCCTCGCGCCACACGGTATCGAGCGGTGCGCCCTGCAACAGTTGCGCGCCGACCAGCAAGACCCAGTTGTTGCAGGCGCTGAAAACGTCTCCCGTTTCGCGGCCGACGTGGAAGTTCGCACGCAGGAAGTCGATGGCGGTCCCGACCGGTTGCGTCCACAGTGTGTTGACGCTCGCCAGCAGGTACATCTCCGCCTTGTTGGTGGTTTGATCATTCCGGTTGGCAAGCTCGCTGGCCAGCCTGGTGAAACGGTAACCATCGGCGTAGCGCTTGAACGTCGGACCGAGCAAAAAGCCGAACAAGGCGTAGGCATAGGGAGAGGCGTTGCTGGCGCCGTGCAGCAGGCTCAGGTTCACCATGCGGCAGACCGTCAGGCAAAACAAGGGAAAGTCGGTGAAGGCCGCCGGGGCGGTCAGCACCACCAATATCTCCATGCCGGCCAGGCGGTCCGGATCGGGCATGGGCGCGAGGCTGGCGATGTCGTCGAGGGTCCTTGCGCCGAGGTTGCGCCAGACCAGTTCGTACTCGTCTTCGACCTGTTTCCAGCCGGGATGCGCGGGCAGGCCGACGCCGTACAGGCCCAGGGCGGCTAGCGCGCTGTCGACCGCTTGTGCACATTCCGACCGCATCACGTGCAGCCGGGTTTTCTGGTGGTACACCGCAACATGCTCAGCCTTCGAGCGCGCATGGGACATCAGTTCGGCAATGAGTTGTCCGGCTACCGCCAGGCCGCCGCTGAGAAACTCGCAATCGGCGCGCTCAAGCATCAGGCTGAACATCAGTTCATGCCGGCTGTCCCAATCCGGTTCGCCGAACAGGCCCATGCCCGCCGCCAGGTAGACGCAGGCCGATGCATACGCCACCGAGGCCTTGGCCTTGCGGGCGGCGCGCAGGTTGAGCGTGGCCACCCGCTCTTTCTCGGCCGGCTCGGTCAGCAGCGCGGCGCCGTGGTTGAACAGGTTCGCCAGGTCGAACAGCTCGGTGTCGATCTGGCCGGCGCTCAGATGCGCGGCCAGCAGGCGGCCGATGCGCAAGTGTACCGCCGCATGCTGCTGCGCAGGAATCAGCGCATAGGCGGCCTGCTGGATCCGGTCGTGCAGGAATTTGCCGCTGCCGCCCGTGAGCACGATCAAGTCTTCGCCGGCCGCGGCCGCCAGGCGCCGCCGGGTTTCATCGATGGGCAGTCCGGCGGCCAGCGCGAGCTGGCCCAGGTCGAACTTGTTGCCCAGGCACGCGGCCAGCCGCAGCGCATCCCGCACGGGTTCGGGCAGGCGCCGCAACTTGCCGGACATCAGGCCGGCCACGTTGTCGGCGAAATCGCGGCTGCGGATCCGGGCCACATCCCAGCACCAGGCCCGGCGCGCCGGATCATGCCGTAGCACGCCATCCTTGTGCAAGGCGCCGAGGAATTGGGTAAAAAAGAAGGGGTTGCCTTCGGTGCGTTCAAAAATCAACCGCGTAAGCGGCAGGCAGGTGTCGGCCGCCGCATGCAAGGTATCGGCCACCAACTGGTTCAGGTGCGCGACCGACAGCGGCGTCAGCTCGATGCCGGTCACCGGCGTGCCGTTGGCGCGCACCGCTTCGCGCGCCGCCATCAGCGGATGCGTGGCGCTGACTTCGTTGTCGCGGTAGGCGGCGATCAGCAGCAGCCGGCCGGCGTCCGGGTGCGGCAGCAGATGCTCGAGAAATTGCAGGCTGGCCGCATCGGCCCACTGCATATCGTCGAGAAACAGCACCAGCGGCGTGCGGTGGCTGGTAAATACCGCCATGAAACGCTGGAACACCTGGTGGAAGCGATGCTGCGCCTGGGCCGCCGGCAGTGCCGGCACCGGCGCCTGCGCGCCGATGATCAGCCCGACTTGCGGCAACACATCGACGATCAACTGGCCGTGCGCGCCGACGGCGGCCTGGATCCGCTGGCGCCAGTCGGCGATGCGCTCTTCGCTCTCGGTCAGCAGTTGCTGGACCAGGTCGCGAAACGCCTGGGTCAGTGTGGCGTAGGGCACGTCGCGCATGAACTGGTCGAACTTGCCGGAGATGAAGTAGCCGCGTTCGCGCACGATGGGCTCTTGCAGCTCGTGCACCAGCGCGGATTTGCCGATGCCGGAATAGCCCGATACCGTCACCAGCGCCGCGTCGCCGCTGGCCGCCATGTCGGCAAAGGCGTCCAGCAGGGCGGCGCGCTCGCGCTCGCGTCCATACAACCGGTGCGGAATCTGGAAGCGCCCGGAGACATCGTCGGCGCCCGGCGGGAAGGGCGCGATGCGGCCCCCGGCCTGCCATTGCGCCAGGCAGCGCGCGAGATCGGTTTCCAGCCCGCGCGCGCTTTGATAGCGGTCTTCGGGCCGCTTGGCAAGCAGTTTCATCACGATGTCCGAAACCGCTTCGGGGATGTCCTTCACGCTATTGGGTGGCGGCGCGCTGCGGGCGATGTGGCAATGGGTCCACTCCAGCGGATCGCCGCCCTGGAATGGCAATTGCCCCGTCAGCATGCGGTACAGCGTGACGCCCAGCGAATAGAAGTCGCTGCGGTAGTCGACCGGGCGGTTCATGCGCCCGGTCTGCTCGGGCGAGACATAGGCCCAGTCGCCAGGCGCGGCGTTTTCCGCGGCCAGGGCCGGGCCCAGGTCCGCCAGTTGCATTGCGCCATGCTTGCGGGTGACGACGATCCTGGCGGGCCGGATATCACGGTGGATGAGCTGGGCGGCGTGGAGGCCGGCCAGGGCTTGGGCCACCTGGCTGGCGATGCGTAGGCAATCGGCCAGGTCCAAGCAAGCGCCATCCGGTTGGACCGCGTCCAGAGTCAGCATGCGGTGATCGGGAATGACCATGGCGTCTCCTTGCCCTGGTACAGAATATTACATAACTAGTGACACGCCAGGGTAAATTGCACGCCCTTGTCCGGCATAAAATTTTGCCGGATTGTCCAGTAGTTCAAAATTCCACCGTGGCGCCGATGCCGGCCTGGCGTGGCGGCGTATACGTCACTTGCCGGGCTGAACCGAGGTTGGTGCCGGTGATCAGCATGCTGGTGATGGCGGTGGTATTGGTGGCGTTGCGGACATAGCCGTAAAGTTTCCAGCCACCGGAGGCCGGCGCGATGGACGCGGCGAGATTCAGCAGGCTGTAGCTTTTCTGCATCGCGTCGGCGGTGTTGAATTCCGTGAAGTAGAGTTTGCCGCGCCGCATGGTGTCGCCGCGCAACGACAGCCTGAGGCCGTCCAGTTGGCGCGTGTACTCGGCACCCATGCCCAGCTGGCTCCTGGACACTTGCGCCAGCTGGTTGCCGCTGACATTGACGGCGCGGCCTGGAGCGTTGCGTGTATCGGTATTGGTGAAATCGCGGTAGGCCGGATCCATCAGCCCGAGCGTCGCGCTGAGCAGCCAGGCTGGCGCCGGGCGCAGCATCAGCTCGAATTCCGCGCCATGGATCCTGGCCCGGGAGGCATTGGCCAGGATGACGTTGGCGCTGCTGGTCTGGGCCACTTGCATGTCCTTGTAGGTGCTGCTGAACACCGCGGCATTGAAGGCGGCGCGCCGGTCCAGGAAGCGGGTCTTTAGGCCGAGTTCGAGCGCGCTGACCTTTTCCGGCCGGACCAGGCTGCCCTGCAGCGCCCCCAGGTTGACGGCGCCGGATTTAAAACCGTTCGACAGACGCGCATAGCCGAGCGCGCCCGCCGCCAGCGTGTATTCGGCCCCGGCGCTGCCGGTCAGGCTGGTCCAGCCATCGCGTGGCGTGCCGGTCTGCGTTCCGGCCAGGCCGAATGCCGGTATCGTGAGCGCCTGGTATTCGTCGGCGCGCTTGGTGTCGCGGTTCAGCCGTACCCCGCCCAGCAAGGCCAGCGACGGCGTCAGCGCATAGCGCAGGTCGGCGTAGGCCGCGGCCGAACGGGTGCGGACGGGGCCGCCCAGCTCGACCCGGAAGCCACCCGGCAGCGCCGCGGTCAGGGACTGGCCGGGCGCCACGAAGCCAAACGGTACCTGGGCCTGCAATGAAACGTCTTGCCGCTGGCTGAAATCAAGCACCGCCAGCCCCGCCAGCCATTGCAGCCTGGCCTGGTCCGGGGAAATGAAATGCAGGCCGATGCTGCGGTCGATACTGGCGGTGATGAAGCGCACCATGGCGCTGGGCGCCGCGGTCTCGTCGCCATCCCACGCACGGTGCACGGCGCTTTTGCGCCACGCCGCGGTCAGGCTCAGGGCGCCGCCGCCGAGCGGCTGTTCGTAGACGGCCTGCAGCGAGCGCACATCGATCCGGTTGGTGGCCCCCTGGCTCGCCTGGCGCCGTGGATCGGCCTCGGGATACAAGCCATACAGCAAGGATGAATTCATCAGTGGGTCCAGCAACAGCGGCAGGCTACGCCCATTGTCATTCTGGTGGTAATAGCCGGCGATCAGGCGCAAGCCGGCCTGGCCGGCAAAGCGTGTCGCGGTCTGCAGCCGCAACGCGGTGGAGTGCAGGTCGTCGAGCCCGCCGGGCGGCGCGAAGACCGGGCCGCCGGATACCATCGGGGCGGGCGGCAGGCCCGCCAGCGGGTTCCGGGTATAGCCGTCGGCGTCCTTGCGCTGGAACGACAGGCGGGCCGTGGTGGCGCTGGCGCCGAGTGGACCGGAAATGAAGCCCTCGGCCTGCCGGTTGCCGTAGGCGCCGGCCTCGATGCCGAGTCGGGACTGGAAGGTTGTTGTCGGCCGCGCCGAAATCAGGTTGATCGCGCCGCCGGTGGCGTTGCGTCCGTACAGCGCGCCCTGCGGGCCGCGCAGGATTTCCACGCGCTGCGTGTCGAACAGGGCAAGATTGGTGCTGGTCTGGTCGGACAGATAGACGCCGTCGGCATGCAGCGCCACACCGGGATCGCCGCCGGCCAGCAGGAACACGTCGCCGATGCCGCGAATGAAGATCTGGGTCGAGCCCTGGGAGGAAAATGCGGTGTTCGGCGCTAGGTTGAGCACGTCCGCAAGGCTGGTGGCGCCTTGCTCGGCGAGCCGCTCGCCGTTCAGGGCCGTGATAGCGGCCGGCGTGGTGTCGAGTGTGGTGGTGCGGCGTTCCGCGGTGACGACGACGCGGTCGATCTGGCCGCCGGCGCCGGACGGCTGGTCCGGCCCTGCCTGCGCCAGGGATTGCGCACTGAGCACCAGCGCGCCGGTGAACCAAACTGTGGGCCATGTGCTCAAAGTGGGCATCCTTGCAATCCTGCGGACAGTGGCGCCAATGAGCCGGCGGTACCCTTCGCCCCCGGCAAGGCGTCTGGCAACGGAGCCGGCATCCAAGCGCGGAAATTCCCGTTGCCAGACAGCCGATTAATTGTCGATCAATCGACGATCACGCGTCCATTCAGCGGCTGCACCGGACGGTTATTTGCATGATGCAGGATGCCTTCAAACGCTGCAACCTGTTCTTTCGAGACCGTGACCGGGTTTTTCATGACCAGCCAGCGCACGCCTTCCGAGCACGGCGGCGTGGTCAGCGAGCCGGAGAAACGGAAGTACGCATGCTTGGCCGGCAGCAGGCTGGCGGCCGACAGCGGGGCGGCCAGCGCATTCTTGCTGTTGGCTTCTTTCGGCAATTGCGGCCACAACGCCTTCAATGCCTTGTTTTCCGCGCCTTCCTTGAACATCACGCCGATCACGGCCAGGTTGCCATCCTTGTCCGCGTGCACCAGGTGCACTTCCAGCGGGTACGACTGGCCATTGACGAGGTTTTCGCTCGGGGCGTGGAAGTGGTATTGCTTCAGCTCGAACTGGGTGCCATCCAGCTGCAAAGTGCTGCCGGGGGCGAAGTTCACTTGCAGGGTGTGGCCATTGTTCAGTACTTCATTGCCGGCCGCCTTGTATTCCATTTTCAGCGGCTTCAGGCCCGCATGGACAGTGCCCTTGATGTCGATCGGCGACTGGTTCTTGCCGGTGCAGGCAAAGTTATCGGGCGTCAGCTTGGCCCACTGCTGCGGACCGGTCTCACCTTCATACGTCCATTTTGCGCCATCGGCGGCCATAACAGTGCCGGCGCAGGCCATCAATGCCGCGAATACGATTTTCTTCATTCCTGCTTGCTCCTATCTGATGATGCCCAAGACGGGCGGGGAGAGATTACACGGTAGTGCGCTTCCAGAGAGAAAAATTCACCAATTGTAACTATTACGCATAACGCAACAGTGCAGTGTGTCTATCTGTATCGGCATGTTGCATAGCGCCGGCCGGGCGCTTCACCAGTGGGCCGACGTCGCGGTCAGTGTTCCCGCCAGTATGGAATACCTGGACCAGCCGGGTTAGCGCCGCAGCCTGCCGTTGCATCGCGTCGGCGGCCGATGCCGCCTCCTCGACCAGCGCGGCATTTTGCTGGGTGGCGGTATCCATTTGCGTCAGCGCCTCATTGATTTGGCCGATGCCCGCGTTTTGCTCGCGGCTGGCGGTGCTGATCTCGCACACGGCCTGGCTGACTTCGCGCACCCGCTCGACCACCTGTGCGATCGCCGTGCCGGCCAGGTTCACCTGGCGTGAACCCTCGTCGACCTGTGCGCCGGAATCGGCAATCAGTGCCTTGATTTCGCGCGCCGCAGTGGCACAGCGTTGCGCCAGGGTGCGCACTTCCGATGCCACCACCGCAAAGCCGCGTCCCTGTTCGCCGGCCCGTGCCGCTTCCACTGCGGCGTTCAGGGCCAGGATGTTGGTCTGGAACGCTATGCCATCGATCACACTGGTAATGTCGGCGATCTTGCGCGACGCCGTGTCGATCGCGCCCATGGTGGCGATGACCTGCGTCACGACGTGGCCGCCATGCCGCGCATCGTCGGCCGCCCGCTCGGCCAGTTGTTGTGCCGATTGCGCATGATCCATGCTTTGCCGCACCGTGCTGGTGATCTGTTCCATCGATGCCGCGGTCTCCTCCAGCGCGCCGGCCTGCTGCTCGGTGCGCTCCGATAAGTCGAGATTGCCGGTGGCGATCTGCGCAGAGGCGGCCGCCACTGATTCGGCGCCGTTGCGCACCTGCTCAACGAGGGCGCGCAACTTGTCGCTCATGTCCGCCAGCGTACGCAGCAAATCGGCAGTTTCGTCGCGGCCGCTGCACGCGATAGCAGTGCTGAGGTCGCCTGCCGCCACCTGCCGTGCGATGGAAACGGCATCGCGCAATGGATGAACGATAGAGCGGCTGAGCAGCCACGCGAGCGCGGCGCCACCGCCCACCGCCAGTCCGAACGCCGCCAGCATCCATCGGCGCGCTTGCTGGTAAGCCTGTTCGGCGCTGACTTCGTCCTGCTCATTCCTGGTTCGTTGCAGCTTTTCGTACGTGTGCAATTCCTCTTGCCAGTGCGCCATCGCCGCAGCCGCGTCGGTGCGCAACAGCTGGATTGCGGCAGGGCGGTCGCTGCGCACCAGTTCCAGGAAGCGGTTATTGAGCGGGCGCGCACTGTCGCCGGCGTGCTTGATGCTGGACACGGCGGCAAGCCCCGCGCCGTCGAGTGGCATGGCTTGCAGTTTGGCCAGCGCCGCGTCGTAGTGGCTGCGCGCGGCCGTGATTTTGGAGAATTCCGCCTGCGCGTCAGCCGGGTTGTCGATCAGGGCCATGGTGCGGATCACGCGTGCAACGATGTGCACGGACTCCGACATTTCTTCGAGCAGCGCCAGCTTGGCGACGTTGACGCGGGTGATGTGGTGCAGCGCATCATTACTGCGCGACATGCCATTCATCCCTGTCAACGCGACCAGTGTCAACAGGGCGAGCATGACGGCGTTGCCGGCCGCCAGGCGGGCGCCGATTTTCCAGCGATTGACGTTCATAACGACGGGTCCTTCCGTGAATGGTCCTGATGTGCCTCAATGTAGGACACAATCCATCAACTCGTCATTATCCAACTTATCAACATTCATCAATTTCGATAAAAAAATCGGTGAATTTGGTTAATTTGTTGTGTTTTGTTGCGTTTTTGTGAGCGCTCCGGTTACGGTAAAGCGTATCTCGCCATGTTCGCCCAGCGACGTCGTGATGTGCAGTTCGGTGATGCCGTGCAGGCTTGCGGTCTGCACGATCTGGCCAACCGCATTGGCTACCAGTGCTTGCGCGACGTCGGGTTGCGCGGGAGGGGTGGCCGGGTGGCGCGGTGGCCATGGCGGTGCCGCGCTGGCGGCGGGGCCGACCTGGGTGGCGTCGAGGTCGGGGCCGGCGGCGGGGGGCGTCGTGGTTTCCTGCGGGACTTCCGGCGGTGCCGCGCCAAAGAACTGGTTGACCATCCAGCTGAATTCGCGCCGCGTGGTCACACAGTAAATCGGCGCCGCGTGCGGGAACACGCGCTGCACGGCGCCGGATGCTTTCAACTGGTCCGGGTCGACCGCCAGCACATACAGGCCGTTGCGGCTTTCCTCGATCGGCATCCACTGGTGCTGCACCACGTATTCGCGGTTGAAATTATCCAGCAAGCCCTGCGGGCGGCGGCGGTCCACCTGGAACATGAAATAGGGGGTGCCGAAGAAATCGGCCAGTGCGCGGCCCACCGTGGCGGGCGGGATGGCCAGTTCGTCGAGCAGCACATCTTCAATGTCGAGCCTGCGCGCCGCCGCGCTGCGCATGGCCTGGTCCAGTTGCGCGCGCGGCAGCACGGTTTCCGGCAGCATGGCGGCAAAGCGGCCGCGCTCGCGCGTGGGCGCTTTCTGGCTATTCAGCATGGCAATCGCCAGCGAATCGCAAATGTGCTGGATGCCTTCCTCCACCACACCATCGAACGGGCCGCCCTTGCGGTTGTTGATCAGCTGGAGGACCCCTTGCACTGCGCCGCGCTCGTCGACGATGGGCGCGACCAGCATTTGCTGCGTGCGGTAACCGGTGCGGCGGTCGACGCCTTGCTGGAAGCTCAGTTCCGGGTCGACGCGGTGCAATTCATGTTCATCATAGACGTCCAGCAAGTTCAGCATCCGGCCCGACAGCGCCGCGTAACCGGCAATGCTTTGCTTGGAAATCGGTAGTTTCAGTTGTTTGAACGATGCCAGTCCGGTCTTCACCTTGGATACCATGCTGGCTTTGTCGTCGGATAGCTGGTAGATCGTCAGCCGGTCGCCGCCAAACAAGTCGCACAGCTCGGCCGACATGTCCAGCATGATGTCGTCGATATCATGCGTGGCATGGATTTTATTGGTCAGTTGCTGCAGCCGCTTGAAAAAATACAGGCTGTCTTCAGCGGACGTCATTGGCGCGCCCCGCCGGGCGGCGTGGTGGCGCCGACGACTGTGGAATCGGCGTCAGCGGCGGTGGCCGATGCGGGGGACGCAGGCGCCGCCGGCATTGGCAGCGGCGTCACCGGCAGGCCGGTGCCTGACACGTGGGTGGCGTCCGGGTCGACATCGTCTGGCAGTGGCGCCGGCACGGGCCGCGCATTCGAGGGCATGATGAGGATCGATTGCATGTCGTCCGGGGCGCCGTGCGGCGCCGGCCAGCCGGGTGGCTGCTGCGCATGCCGCGGCGCCGGCGGCGCGGGAGGCTGCCACGCCGGCATGCCAGGCGACGTCGCATAGGACATGCCCGGTTGTGGCCCTGCCATAAACGGCGCCCGCACGGGCGGCGGCAACGTCTCCGCCGGATTGGCGCCATCGCCCGCCAGTGCGCGCTGCAATTCGTCGCGGAAGGCGCGGGCGCTCGGGTAGCGGTCGTCAGGGCGTTTGGCCAGCGCGCGCAATACCACGCGGTCGAAGGCTGAACTGATCAGCGGGCTCAGCGTGCTGGGTGGCGCCACTTGGCCATAGACGATCTGCTGCTGCAGCGCGAACAGGCCCTGGCCCTTGAAGGGGCGTTCGCCGGTCAGGAACTGGTACAGGATGATGCCGGCCGCGAAAATGTCGGCGCGCGGGCCGACCGGCTGGCCCATGATCTGCTCCGGCGACATGTAGCTTGGCGTGCCGACCATGGTGCCGGCCTGGGTATGGTTGGCTTCCACGTCTTGCATGCGGGCCACGCCAAAGTCCGTCAACTTGACCCGCAACTGGCCGGTCAGCATGACATTGGCGGGTTTGATGTCGCGGTGGATGATGCCTTGCTGGTGCGCGTAATCAAGCGCGTCCAGCAATTCGCACGTCATGCGTACCGAATCTTCCAGGGTGAAATCCAGTGAAAACACCTGGCTATCGTCGAAGTAGCTGCCCAGTTCTTCCCCGGCGATCAATTCCATCACCAGGTAGGCGACGCCGCTTTCTTCACCGAAGTCATACACCGTCACGATGTTGGGATGGTTCAGCCGCGCCACCGCCTGCGCTTCAATGATGAAGCGCGCGGCATATTCAGCGCGCAGCGCCGGATCGTCGATCCGGCTCATTTGAATCACCTTGATGGCGACCCGGCGGTTCAGCTTGGGGTCCACGCCTTCATAGACCAGGCCCATCGCGCCGCGTCCCAGCACGCGCAACAATTGGTATCGGCCCAGCTGCTTCAATTCATTCATGTGACGGTTATGTGGCGGTTAATAACTGGCTAGATCCGGCAAAGAGGGAAGTGTATAGCAGAAACATCTGAGCGTATGATAAGGCACTTCCGGCTTTTCGAGGTGCGGAACTCTGCACGTCATGGTCGTGATTCCTTAAATATGCAAACTTGTGGCGTTTATAAAGTGCAGTCGGCGCTCGATGCCGGCGCGTGGCTGGCGGTCGATGGCGCGGGACTGCCCGTGGTGCTTAAATGCGCGCCAGCTGGCGCCGGTGCGCCGTGGCTGGCCGGTGCGCAACTGGCCGCCGGCTTGCCGCCGCATCCCCATATCGTTCCCGTATCGGCCCACGGCCTGTGCGGCGAGGTCGCCTATGTCGCGACACCTTATATAGAAGGGACGACCCTGGCGGCCCGGCTGGGGACGGGCAGCGTGATGCCGGCGCAGGCGCTGGCGTGGATCCTGGAGTTGCTCGATGCGCTGGCCCATGTGCACGCGAACGGTATCGTGCATCGCGACGTCAAACCATCGAACCTGATGGTCGATCACCATGGGCGACTACTACTGGTTGACTTCGGCCTTGCATGCCGCCCCGGGGCGGCGCCAGCGCACGGTACCCCGGGTTACATGGCGCCGGAACAAATGCGTGGCAGTGTCACGGTGCGCAGTGATATTTATGCGGCGGGCGTGGTGTTGTACCGCATGCTGGCGGGGCGTCTGCCGTTCAGCGGCACCCCGTTTGAAACCATGCAGCAGGCGTTGCGCGGACAGGTGCCGCCGCTGCCGGGAACCTTGCCGTGGCTGGCGCCACCGATGCGCGCGGCATTCGACGCGGTGCTGGCGCGCGCGCTGTCGGCGGACTGCGGACAACGCTTTGCCAGCGCGGCGGCGATGCGGGCGGATCTCCATAATTCCTCCCTATTTTGATGCCATCATCCGCGCCGCCTTAACAAGCAAATAAACAAGCGGTTACATGCGCCTATACTGGTTCCAAAACACAGGCAACAGCCTATGGCAGAAATAGAATTATTTTCTGGAATTTAATGGAATTTCCCTTTATAGTCGTGATCGGCATTAACAAGCAGAAAAACAGCCCATGAGTATGGTGGACATCGACGCTTTGCTTCAGGAAGTCTCGCCGGACGAGCCGTGTGGCCCGAACCTCGAGTACGATCCTGAATTCCTGGAACTTGAACAAGCCTTGCAAGGCAAGCCGGAAGTCCAGTACGGCGACACGATCACTCCCGCAGTCCCTCCTGAATGGAAAGTAGTCAAGCGCCTGGCAACCGGCTTGCTCGAGCGTAGCCGCGACCTGCGTATCGTCATGGCATTGGCCCGTGCCGGCCTGGCGCTGCACGGCATGGACGGCCTGGCTGAAAGCATGACCCTGGCGCGCCGCCTGCTCGACGAGCGCTGGGACAGCGTGCATCCGCAACTCGATCCCGACGATGGCATGGATCCGATGTTGCGCATCAATTCGCTGGCCATGCTGACCGACGGCAGCTTCCTGCGCGAGGTCAAGGATGCGACCTTGCTGATGCTGCCGGGACTGGGTCCATTGTCGGTGCGCCTGCTGGAACTGGCCAGCGGTGAAATTCCCACGCCGGAAGGCGAAGCCAAGATTGAATTGCATTCGATCGAGGCGGCCGCGCTGGATGCCGATCCTGAAAAAATGGCGGCCGCGCTCGACGCCGCGACGCGCGCCTTCGATGCCGCCTCGGAAGCCGAACTCACGCTGGTGCGCCAGGTCGGCAGTTCGCAGGCGCTCAATATTGACGGCCTGACGCGCACCTTGCGCCGTGGCCGCGACTTCCTGTCGGAACAGCAAGCCAACGCCGCCGGCGAGGGCGGTAGCGCGGCCGGGCAGGGTGCCGATGAGGGCGACGCCGGCGGCGATGAGGCCGGCTATGAAGAGGACAGTGGCGATGGCCAGGCCGCGCCGGCGGGCCGCCGCGCCGCCCGCGCACCGGCCGCCATCAGTGGCGAAATCGCCAGCCGTGCGGACGTGATCCGCATGCTCGACAAGATCAACAAGTATTACCAGCAGTACGAGCCATCGAGCCCGGTGCCGTTGCTGCTGGACAGGGCCAAGCGCCTGGTGCCGAAGAACTTCTTTGAAATCATGGAAGACCTCGCGCCCGATGGCATGACGCAATTGCTGGCCGTTAGCGGCCCGCGCCCGGAAGATCAACAGCAGCAGGAATACTGACCCTGGCAGCATTTTTCATGGAGGAGTAAATCGTGGGCAAAGAAAGTAGCCAGAAATTCATCGCACGCAACCGTGCGCCGCGCGTACAGATCGAGTACGACGTCGAGGTCTATGGCGCCGAAAAGAGCGTCCAGCTGCCCTTCGTGATGGGAGTGCTGGCCGACCTGTCGGGCCAGCCCGCCGATCCGCTGGCGCCAGTGGCGGACCGCAAGTTCCTCGAAATCGACGTCGACAACTTCGACGAACGCCTGAAATCCATGAAGCCGCGCGTCGCCGTCCAGGTGCCGAACACGCTGACTGGCGAAGGCAACCTGTCGGTGGACATGACGTTTGAAAGCATGGACGACTTCACCCCGGCCGCCATCGCGCGCAAGGTCGAATCGCTGAACAAGCTGCTGGAAGCGCGCAGCCAGTTGTCGAACCTGCTGACCTATATGGATGGCAAGACCGGCGCGGAAGAATTGATCGGCAAGGTCTTGAACGATCCGGCGCTGATGCAAGCGCTGACGTCGGCGCCGAAACCACAAGAATAAACGGAGGAACAGATGGCTCAGACCCAAGAAGCGCAGCAAGGGGCAACCGGTACGCTCGAATTGAGCGACTTCGGCAGCCTGCTGCAAAAAGAATTCAAACCGCAGTCGGACAAGGCCAAGGAAGCGGTTGAAAACGCGGTGAAAACCCTGGCCGAGCAAGCGCTGGCCGGCACCAACCTGGTTTCCGGCGATGTGCTGGCGACGATCGAAGGCCTGATCGCCGGCCTCGATAAAAAACTGACGGAACAGATCAACCTGATCATGCACACCGAGGAATTCCAGAAAGTGGAATCGGCGTGGCGTGGCCTGCATTACCTGGTCAACAATACCGAGACCGATGAAACGCTGAAGATCCGCGTGATGAACATCTCGAAGAACGACTTGGCCAAGACCCTGAAGAAATACAAGGGCACCGCATGGGACCAGAGCCCGATCTTCAAGAAGATGTACGAGGAAGAATTCGGCCAGTTCGGCGGCGAACCTTTCGGTTCCATCGTGGCCGACTACTACTTCGACAACAGCGCCCCGGACGTGGAACTGCTGTCCGGCATGGCGAAAATCGCGTCCGCCGCGCACGCGCCGCTGATTTCCGCCGCCGCGCCATCGGTGATGCTGATGGAATCGTGGAGCGAACTGTCGAACCCGCGCGACCTGACCAAGATCTTCCAGACCCCGGAACACGCCGCATGGCGTTCGTTCCGCGAATCGGAAGATGCGCGCTATGTCGGCCTGGCCATGCCGCGCTTCCTGGCGCGCCAGCCGTATGGCGCCAAGACCGATCCGGTCGAAGCCTTCGACTTTGAAGAAGATACCTCGGCTCCGGGTTCGAAAAACTACACCTGGGCCAACGCGGCGTATGCCATGGCCGTCAACATCAACCGTTCGTTCAAGGAATACGGCTGGTGCTCGCGCATCCGCGGCATCGAATCCGGCGGCGCGGTGGAAGGCTTGCCGGTGCATAGCTTCCCGACCGACGACGGCGGCGTGGCGATGCAGTGCCCGACCGAAATCGCGATCAGCGACCGCCGCGAAGCGGAACTGGCCGCCAATGGCTTCATGCCGCTGATCCACAAGAAAAACACCGACTTCGCCGCCTTCATCGGCGCGCAGTCGCTGCACAAGCCGGCCGAGTACGACGATCCGGACGCGACCGCCAACGCCAACCTGGGCGCGCGCCTGCCATACCTGTTCGCCACCTGCCGTTTCGCGCATTACCTGAAGTGCATCGTGCGCGACAAGATTGGTTCGTTCAAGGGCCGCGATGAAATGGAACGCTGGCTCAGTAACTGGATCAACCGTTATGTTGACGGCGATCCCGCCAACTCGAGCGAAGGCACCAAGGCCCAGAAACCACTGGCCGCGGCTGAAGTTTTGCTGGAAGAAGTTGAAGGTAATCCAGGCTACTACACGTCCAAGTTCTTCCTGCGTCCGCATTACCAGCTGGAAGGCCTGACCGTGTCGCTGCGCCTGGTTTCGAAACTGCCGTCCGCCAAAGGCGGCTGATCCGACGTCACCCAACGTTAAATTTACTAGGAGATTAAAATGGCAGTAGACATGTTCCTGAATCTGGGCGCCACCATCAAAGGCGAAACCCAGGACAAAGCACAAAAAGCAGCAGGCGATATCGACATCCTGGCGTGGAGCTGGGGCGCCAGCAACTCCGGTTCGTTCCACGCCGGCGGCGGCGGTGGCGCCGGCAAGGCCAACTTCCAGGATATCTCGTTCACCAAATACCTGGACAAGGCTTCGCCAGCGATCCTGATCGCGCTGGCCAAAGGCTCGCACATCCCGACCGCCAAGCTGCTGGTGCGCAAAGCCGGCGAAGGCCAGCAAAAGTACCTGGAAATCACCATGACCAAGGTCCTGGTGACGTCGTGCTCGACCGGTGGTTCCGGCGGCGAAGACCGCCTGACGGAAAACGTCACCTTGAACTTCGCTGAAGTGAAGTTCGAGTACTTCCTGCAAAACGAGAAGGGCGTGACCGCGTCCGGTGGCGTGTTCAACTGGGACATCGCCGCCAACGCCAGCAAGTAATAGCACGCAAGCTTTACCCGGAGGCGGCAACGCCTCCCTCCCGCCGCCGCCGCCCTTATGTGGGCGCTGGCGGCGGTTCCCTCACAAGACTGAAAGAACCTCTCAGCCATGGACGCGCTACAGCTCATCAGCGAGGGACAACTGGCTCCCGCGCTCGCCGCATTGCAAGACCAGGTCCGCAAGGATCCCGCCAATTCCCGCCTCCGTACTTTCCTGTTCCAGCTGCTGTGCGTGCAAGGGCAATGGAACCGCGCGCTGAACCAGCTGAATGTGACGGCTGAAATGGATGCCGCCGCGCTGCCGATGGCGCAGGCTTACCGTGAAACGATCCAGTGCGAAGCGCTGCGCGAAGAAGTCATCGCGGGCAAGCGCGTGCCGGTGGTCTTCGGCGAACCGCAACCATGGGTTGCGCTGTTGTTCGAAGCATTGAAACTGGAAGCCGAAGGCGAACCGGACGCCGGCGCCGCCGCGCGCGAACGCGCCTTTGCCGATGCCCCCGCCATTGGCGGCGCCATCAACGGCACGCCGTTCGAATGGCTGGCCGACAGCGACACGCGTCTCGGACCCGTGCTGGAAACCATCCTCAATGGGCGCTACCTGTGGGTGCCGATGATGCATATTTCCAGGATCGAGATCGCGGCGCCGGTGGATTTGCGCGACAACGTGTGGATGCCGGCCACGTTCACCTGGACCAATGGCGCCACCACGGTCGGTTTCATCCCGACCCGCTACAGCGGCACCGTGCACGCCGGCGCCGGCGCCGACGATGCGCTGCTGCTGGCGCGCCGCACCGAATGGAATGACGAAGGCCACGCCCTTGGCCAGCGCATGTTTGCCACCGATGCGGGTGAATTCGCCCTGATGGACGTGCGCACGATTGAATTCGGCGAAGCCGGCGACTCCGGTGATGCAGGCGGCGAAGGCGGTAATGGCTGAACTGGCGCCACGTGAGCGGCTGCAACCGTCGCTGCTGGACCGCCTGACCGATGACGAGCCGGACAAGTCGGTCGAGTCGCGCGAACGAAGGGTGCTGTCGCTGCGCACCCTGCGCGAAAGCGTGCTGCGCGACCTGGGCTGGCTGCTGAATACTACGAATTTGCTGTCTGTCACGAATTTGCCGAAACTGCCCCATGTGTCAGGGTCGGTGGTCAATTACGGCATGCCGGACATTTCCGGCCTGTCGGTCGCCGGCATGAATTTAATGGACCTGGAACGCGGCATCCGCCAGGCGATCTGGGACTTCGAGCCGCGCCTGATCCGGGCGTCGGTGGCGGTGCGCGCCATCGCGGAAGAATCCTCAGGCAATACCATCATGTTTGAAATTGAAGGTGATATGTGGGCGCAGCCTTACCCTGAACGGCTGTACCTGAAAACCGAACTCGATATCGACCGCGCCTCGATCCGCCTGCAGGAAACCGGCGGCGCCGTGCCGACGCAGGCGCCCACCTTCGTTCCCACCATGGCGCCGTTCAGGATCGTCTCGTCATGAACCCGCGCCTGCTAAGTTATATCATCCAGGCATCTGGCAAGGTTGCGCACCCGCGGCGGTGTTTCGGTCGGGAGTCGTCATGAATCCGCGCCTGCTTCGCTACTACAGTCAGGAATTGCAGCACCTGCGTGAAGTCGGTGGGGAATTCGCGCGCGAATATCCCAAGATTGCCGGCCGGCTGGGCCTGGAAGGCTTTGAATGCGCGGACCCGTACGTCGAGCGCCTGCTGGAAGGCTTCAGCTTCCTGGCCGCCCGCGTGCAAATGAAACTGGATGCGGAATTCCCCCGTTTCACCCAGCATTTGTCGGAACTGGTGTACCCCCACTTCCTGGCGCCGACGCCGTCGATGGCGGTGGTGCAGTTGCAGCCGGACTTGTCGAATCCCGCGTTGAAGCAGGGCTTCCTGGTGCCACGCGGCACCGCCATGCGCAGCGTGCTGGGCAAGGGCGACAGCACGCCCTGCGAATACCGCACCGCGCACAACGTCACCATGTGGCCGGTCGAGCTGCAGGAAGCCCGCTTCTTCACGCAAGCGGGACTGGACCTGCAATTGCCGCCGGCCGTCAAGGCGGGGATCCGGCTCAAGCTGCGCACCACCGGCGGTGTGAATTTCAGCGCGCTGGCGCTGGACCAGCTGGACTTGCACGTGCGCGGCAGCGATGAATTGCCGGTGAAAATCGTTGAAAAAATCCTCGGCAATATCGAGGGGGTGCTGGTGACCAGTCCGGACGGCGCGCAAACCCTGTTGCCGAAGTCGGCCGTGTCGCAGCGCGGCTATGCGGAAGACGAAGCGCTGCTGCCGGGCGGGCGCCGCACGTTCCAAGGCTATCGCCTGCTGCAGGAATATTTTGCCTTCCCCGCGCGCTTCCTGTTCGTGCGCGTCGCCGGACTGCAGCAGGCGCTGGCCCGCTGTGCCGGTGGCGAAGCCGACATCGTGCTGTTGCTGAACAAGGGGGACAGCCAGCTGGAGCAGGTACTCGATGCGTCCAACTTCGCGTTGAATTGCACGCCCGCCATCAATTTGTTCCAGCGCCGCGCGGACCGCATCAATATCAGTGGCGACCAGTTTGAATACCACGTGCTGGTGGACCGCACGCGGCCCATGGATTTCGAAGTGTTCCAGGTCGAGGAAGTGACGGGCTATGGCTCCGGCGCCAGCGCGGAACAGGTGTTCAGGCCGTTCTATACCGCGCGCGACATCGGCAGCCTGCACCAGGAAAAAGCGTTTTACCACTTGCGCCGTGAACCGCGCGTGGTGTCGCAGCGGCAGCGCCGCGTGGGCCCGCGCTCCAGCTATATCGGCAGCGAAGCCTTCATTTCCATCGTCGACGCCAACGAGGCGCCATACAGCGAAGACTTGCGCCAGCTGGGATTGACGGTGTGGTGCACCAACCGCGATTTGCCGCTGTCGATGCCGCTTGGCGTCGGCAAGACCGATTTCATCCTCGATTCCGGCGCGCCGGTGACGTCGGTGCGCTGCGTGGCGGGACCGAGCCAGCCGCATGCGTCGTTCGCGGAAGGCTCGGTGGCCTGGCGCCTGCTGAACCATCTGTCCCTGAATTACCTGTCGCTGACCGACAGCGACGCCCGCCAGGGCGCCGTCGCGTTGCGTGAAATGCTGTCGCTGTATTGCCACCCGGCCGACATGAACGGCCAGCGCCAGGTTGAAGGGGTGCAATCGATCGCGACGTCGCCGGTCACGCGGCGTATGCCGTCGCCGGGACCGATCGCCTTTGCGCGCGGCCTGCAACTGACCCTGACGCTCGATGACGCGGCCTTTGAAGGCACCGGCGCCTTCCTGCTGGGCGGCGTGCTGGCGCACTTCTTTGCGCAATACGTGTCGATCAATTCATTCACGGAAACCGTGGTGCGCACCGTCAGCCGCGGCGACATCATGCGCTGGCCGGCCAGGGGAGGCGTATGCGCGATCCTGTAAGCGTCGAAACCACGCTGGAGCGCGACGCGGCGCGCATGGATTTCACGCAAGTGCTGCGCATGATCGAAAACGCGCACCCGCATTTGCCGCGTATTGGCGCCTCGCTGCGGCCGCGCGACGACGCGGTGCGCTTTGGCCAGGAAGCGTCGCTGACCTTCCACCCGACCATGCTGCACGGCTTCAAGCGCGCCAGCGGCGACGCGAAAGCGCGCCTGGCCGTGAATTTCTTTGGCCTGTTGGGCGCCAACGGCCCGATGCCGACCCACATCACGGAATACGTGCGCGACCGCTTGCGCAATGGCGGCGACGGCACCATGCTGGCCTTCCTCGACGTCTTCCACCACCGGCTGCTGTCGCTGTTTTACCGCGCGCGCGCGCAAAATGAACCGGCCATCAGCCTGGACCGCGCCGACGCGGACCGCTTTGGCGAATTTGTCGGTTCGCTGTTCGGCATCGGCTCGCCGGCGATGCGCCAGCGCGACGCCATCGGCGACTTCGCCAAACTGCATTTCGCCGGACTGCTGGCCAACAATGCGCGCCCCGCCAGCGGACTGGAAGTCATCCTGTCCGCCTATTTCCACTTGCCGGTGCGGGTCGAGCAATTCGTCGGCCACTGGATGCGCCTGCCCACGGAAATCCAGTCGCGGCTGGGCCGCCATGAAGAAGGCGCCAGGCTTGGCATGACCACGGTGCTGGGCAAGAGCGTCTGGGATTGCCAGAACAAATTCCGCCTCGTGATCGGCCCGATGGGCTTTGCGGACTATGAACGGCTGCTGCCCGGCGGCGACAGCATGCAGCGCCTGGTGGCTTGGGTGAAGAGCTATGCCGGGCTGGCGCTGGACTGGGACGTGAAACTGGTTTTGAAGAAGGAAGAAACACCGGCGTTGCGGCTGGGCGGCAGGGGCCGGCATGGCCCCCGTCTTGGCTGGACCACGTGGCCGGCCGGCAGGCCGCCGGAGCGCAATCCGGATCAATTGATTGTAAACCCCAACATCAACCCAAGCGCCCTCGCGGGCTAAGGAAAACATCATGGCAGAAATCAGCCGCGTCGCCCTGTTTGGCAAACTGAATTCCCTTTGCTACCGCGCCATTGAAAGCAGTACCGTGTTTTGCAAACTGCGCGGCAATCCCTACGTGGAACTGTCGCACTGGATGCACCAGATCCTGCAATTGCAGGATTCCGACCTGCTGCGCCTGATCAAGCATTATGAAATCGATGCGGCCGCGCTGGCGCGCGACCTGACGGCCGCGCTGGACCGCCTGCCGCGCGGCTCCACCGCGTCGATCGACCTGTCGTCGCAACTGGAAGAAACCGTGGAGCGCGCGTGGGTGTATGGCACCTTGATGTTCGGCGAATCGCAGGTGCGTTCCGGCCACCTGCTGGTCGGCATGCTGAAAACCTCCGGCTTGCGCAATGCGCTGTATGGCCTTTCGCAGCAATTCCAGAAGATCAAGGCCGATGACCTGAGCGAGAAATTCGCGGCGTTGCTGAAGGATTCGCCGGAGTCCAGCATGGCGGCCACCGATGGCTTCCAGGCCAGCGGCGGTGGCGCCGCGCCGGGCGAAGCATCCGGCGCCATTGCGCCGGCCGCGATGGGCAAGCAGGAAGCGCTGAAAAAATTCACGGTGGACCTGACCGAACAGGCCCGCAGCGGCAAGATGGACCCGATCGTGGGACGCGACGATGAAATCCGCCAGGTGGTCGACATCCTGATGCGACGCCGCCAGAACAACCCGATCCTGGTCGGTGAAGCCGGCGTCGGCAAGACCGCCGTTGTGGAGGGTTTCGCGCAGCGCATTGCGCGCGGCGACGTGCCGCCGACCCTGAAGGATGTGCAATTGCTGGTGCTGGACGTGGGCCTGCTGCAGGCCGGCGCCAGCATGAAAGGCGAATTCGAACAGCGCCTGCGCTCGGTCATCGATGAAGTGCAGGGCAGCGCCAAGCCGATCATCCTGTTCATCGATGAAACCCATACCCTCGTGGGCGCGGGCGGCGCGGCCGGCACCGGCGACGCGGCCAACTTGCTGAAACCTGCGCTGGCGCGCGGCCAGTTGCGCACCATCGGCGCCACCACGTTCGCGGAATACAAGAAGCACATTGAAAAAGATCCCGCGCTGACGCGCCGGTTCCAGACCGTGCAGGTGGATGAGCCGAGCGAAGAGCGCGCGATCCTGATGATGCGCGGCGTCGCCTCCACCATGGAAAAGCACCACAAGGTGCAAATTCTCGACGAGGCGCTGGAAGCGGCAGTGAAACTGTCGCACCGCTATATCCCGGCGCGCCAGTTGCCGGACAAATCCGTCAGCCTGCTCGATACCGCCTGCGCCCGCGTGGCGGTCAGCCTGCACGCGACGCCGGCCGAAGTGGACGACAGCCGCAAGCGCATCGAAGCGCTGAAAACCGAACTGGCGATTATCGCCCGTGAAAATGCGATCGGCGTCGATACCCTGAAACGGGAAGCCGATGCGTCAAGCCTGCTGGCGGCGGAGGAAGAACGCCTGGCGGGACTGGAATCGCGCTGGAATGCGGAGCGTGAACTGGTGGATCAATTGCTGGGCTTGCGCGCGACTTTGCGCGATGGCGCGCAGCCGGTCGAAGGCACCGGCAGCAGCCTGGAAGCGGCGGCGCAGCAGGAAGGCGCCGCGGCAGGGGCCGCCAACGCGGTGCAGGACCCGGCCCAGCGCGAAGCGCTGATGGCGCAATTGAAGGACGTGCAAACCCGGCTGGCGGAATTGCAGGGCGAATCGCCGCTGATCCTGCCGACCGTCGATTACCAGGCGGTGGCGTCGGTGGTGGGCGACTGGACCGGCATCCCGGTGGGCCGCATGGCGCGCAACGAGATGGAAACCATCATGAAGGTGGCGTCCATCCTGAGCCAGCGCGTGATTGGCCAGGACCATGCGATGGAAATGATCGCCAAGCGGATCCAGACCTCGCGCGCGGGCCTGGATAACCCGAGCAAGCCGATTGGCGTGTTCATGCTGGCCGGTACGTCCGGCGTCGGCAAGACGGAAACCGCGCTGGCGCTGGCCGAGGCCCTGTATGGCGGGGAACAGAACCTCATCACCATCAACATGAGCGAGTACCAGGAAGCGCATACGGTGTCGACCCTGAAAGGCGCGCCGCCCGGCTATGTCGGTTACGGCGAAGGCGGTGTGCTGACCGAAGCCGTGCGGCGCCGTCCCTATTCCGTGGTGCTGCTCGATGAAGTGGAAAAAGCCCACCCGGACGTGCACGAAATGTTCTTCCAGGTGTTCGACAAGGGCTTTATGGAAGATGGCGAAGGCCGCTTCATCGATTTTAAGAACACGCTGATCATCCTGACCACCAATGCGGGGACCGACCTGATTGCGGGCCTGTGCAAGGATCCGGACTTGATGCCGGATCCGGAGGGCATGGCCAAGGCGCTGCGCGCGCCGATGCTGAAAGTGTTCCCGCCGGCGCTGCTGGGCCGTATCGTGACGATCCCGTACTACCCGCTGTCGGACCAGATGCTGGGCCAGATCGTGCGCCTGCAACTGAACCGCATCAAGAAGCGCGTGGAAGCGCGCTACAAGATTCCATTCGACTACAGCGACGAGGTGGTCAAGCTGGTAGTGTCGCGCTGCACCGAAGGCGAGTCGGGTGGCCGCATGATCGACGCGATCCTCACCAATACCATGCTGCCCGATATCAGCCGCGAATTCCTGAACCGCATGATCGAGGGCCGGGAAATCAAGGGCGTCAATGTGACGGTGGAGGGCGGCGAGTTCGCGTACGGATTCGCCTGATTCCGGAGTCCGGGGCGGTATTCCGTAGGGCGGTTTCCGCGAAGCGGAAGCCGCCATGCGTGCGCCGCAGATGGCGCGGGCAATACAGGTCCGCGTGCATGGCGGCTTCCGCCAAGGCGGAAACCGCCCTACGGATTGTGCGTCGCCATTATTGTTTGCGCGCGCCCACCAGCAAGCCCGCCACCGGCTTGTTCGCCTCTTGCCGCAGCGTGATGTGTTGCAGGTCCCGCACTTCAAACCCCGCCTGTTGCAGCGCATTGCGCACGTAGTGTTCCGCGTGGCTGTAGCGTCCGTGCGGATGCAGCAGCGAGGTGGCGCCGGGCGCCGCGTCGGGCGTCTGTTCCACCGTGAACACCAGGTGCCCTCCGGCCCGCAATGCGCCCGATGCCGCGGCAAACACCGCTTCCAGCGCGCCAAAGTAGCACAGCGTATCGGCCGACACGATGGCGTCCCATGCGGCAGTTTGCTGTTGCAGCCAGGCCGTCAGTTCGCCTTCCTGTAAATCGTCGTAGCCGCCGCGCTCCCTGGCCTTGGCCAACATCCCGCCGGACAGGTCGACGCCGGCCAGCTTGCGGGCGAAGGGCCGCAGCAGCGGGCCGCACAGGCCGGTGCCGCAACCCGCGTCGAGGATATCAAGCGCGCCTTGCGGCGCCCCCAGCAAGGTTGCCGCCATCTCGCCGCACTGCGCGGGGGCGCGGTAGCCGAGCTTTTCCAGCACCCCGTCAAACGACCCGGCAAAGCGGTCAAACACGGTTTGCACATAGGCGTCGGACGCGCGTTCCGGCATAGCCGCACCCGATCCGGCGCCTTCACAGGCGATGATATGGTGGCGCACCACGGGATTGTCCGGTTCGAGTTTTTCCCACTGGCGGTAGATTTCCAGCGCTTCTTCGCGGCGCTGCTGGGACACCAGTGCGCGGGCCAGGTTGCGGTACGCTTCCGGGTTTTCCGGCGAGTGCAAAATCGCGTTGCGGTAAGCCGTCAATGCTTCCTTTTCGTCGCCGTTTTTCTTCAGGACGTGGCCGAGGTTGATCCAGCCTTGCGCAAACGTCGGCGCGATGGCCAGGGCGGCGCGGTAGCATTCGGCCGCTTCCGGCAAGCGGTCCTGGGCGCGCAGCACCACGCCGAGGTTGTTGTGGGCCAGCGCGAAATCGGGACGGGCCGCCAGTACCTGGCGGTACGAGTGTTCGGCATCCGCAAACAGGCCCATTTCCTTTTGCACGTTGCCCAGGTTGTTGCGGGCATCAACGTAATCCGGGGCGATTTCCAGCGCATTGCCGATCAGGCGCAGCGCCGCGTCGTGCTGGCCCAGCTGGTGCTGCGCCACGCCCATGTAGTGCAGCGCGTCCGGGTGGCGCGGCGCCACTTCCAGGATCGCCGCATAGTGCTGCGAAGCGAGACGCGGCTGGCCTTGCCGGTGGGTGTCGATGGCCAGTTGCAGCGCATCGTCCAGCGAAATTTTTTGGCGCTCCGCTTTGCGCGCCATCTTGGTGTTGGATTTTCTCATTCGGTGCTCTCAAATATCACGCATTCCACGGGCCGGCCAGTTCCTCGGCGGGGCTGGCGATCGACTGGCTGCGGGCCAGGCGCACGGCGGCGCGGTTTTTATGGCTGAGCAGTGGCATCAGGCCCAGCGCCAGCAGGGCGTCGCGGGCGGGCTCGGCCAGCAGCCTTTCGCCGCACGGTTGCAGATGCGCTTCGCCCTCCTTGCGGACCACATGGGCCGGCAAATCGTCCAGGTCCAGCACGTCGCTGGCCGTCATGTCCCAGCCGTTTTGCTGGAAGGCGCGGCCCAGCATGGCGGCGCAGGCCAGCGAACCGGCGCCCCACAGGTAATGCTCGTGTTCAAACGCCCCATCGGTTTCTTCGAAGGCAAACGCGGTGACCGGGTCCGTCCCTTTGCCATACGGCAGGCGCAGCAAGATGCGGGGCAGGGCGACGCCGATCCAGCGCGCCTGGGGGCTGGCCCGCAATTGCTGCCAGTGCGCCGCGGCATGCTGGTCTGCCGTGCCATCGCCAGCCGGCGGGGCCGGTTCGTCGCCAGCGGCCAGCGCCGGGTCTGCGCCGGCGAGCAGCGGCGCCTGGGCCTGCGCCGCGAGCGCGCCCAGCACCGACAGGGTACGGACGTCATCCTCTCCGGCGCCGAACGCGTGCAGGCAGCACAGCAGCGACCACGGTTCACTGTCCGCGCCGGATCGTTCGGCCAGCACCCGGTGCAATGCCTGCGGCTCCGCGCGCAGCTCGGCCGCGCTGACATCGAGTACGTGCAGTTGTAATTCGTCGCCCAGTTCCAGGCTGGTGGTGAGCAAATGCGCGCCGCGCCATGCCGCTTCCGCCTGCTGGAAGGCCGGATCGTGCAGCAGGGCGCGCATGCGCGATGCAATCACCGCATCGGCCGCCGCCACGTAATCGGCCTGGCGCGGATCGGGGCTGGACGGCAGTTGGCCCACCAGTTGCCGCACCAGCCGTTCCAGCGCGGATTGCGCGGCGGCCGGTTGCGCCGATGCCGCCGGGGCGTGGGACAGGCCGGTCAGTTCCTGGGCCGCCTGGGCAAACGTGGCGGGATTGCGCAGCCGGTCACGCTGGGCGCGCAGGCCGGTGAAGGCGTGGGATTTTAGATACAGCTGGTCGGGATGGAAATCGTCCAGTTCCCGGGGCGGCACCGTGATGGCCTCGCCATCGATGGCGGCGTGGATGGCAGGCGCAAGCCGTGCCATTTCCGCATCGAAGTTGTCGATATCGATGCGCCGCGCCGGGCGCTGCGCAAGCGGCTGCGGGTTGCTTCCTCCGCTGAAGCCGCCCAGCAGCAGGATGCGGAACGGCTGTCCCGGAGCGGCCGGCTCGGCGTCCGGTAAAGCAAAGCCCAATTCGAAAATCAGCGAAGTCGCCATGACAGTCTCCGTTGGATGGTTATGCTGCGGTGGATAGTGCTGTAGCGCGTGCGCGCAGCTTACTCTAAAACCTTACCTTTAAGACAGCTTTATCAGTCATAATAGGCTATTGGGCAAGCATGCCGTTGTAGTAATTTGGGGGAACTATGCCTAACCAGGTATCGATGGGCGCCATGATGACGTGCACGTTTGGCGCCGCACCGTCATCGCTGGTGGTGCTGCCAAAGAATAAGGTGCTGGCGGAAGGCCCGCCGGCGGCGAACATCATGGACAATGTACCGATGATGAACATCATGCCGTTTGGCATGTGCAATTCGCCGGCCAACCCGACCGTGGCCGCCGCCACCGCCGCCGCCCTGGGGGTGCTGACGCCGATGCCGTGCATCCCCATGACGTCCGCTCCGTGGGTGCCGGGCGCCCCGACGGTATTGATCGCCAATATGCCTGCGCTGGACAATGTGTCCAAGTGCATGTGCAATTGGGGCGGCGTGATCGGCTTCACCAATGCCGGCACCGTCAAGACCATGATTCCCTAAGCGCCAGCCTTACGCCATTTCATTCCATGCCAGTCACGCAAACCAACCGTCAAATTTCCGTCACCACCGGGGCCGGCGCCAATGTGCTGCTGTTCGACCGCCTGAGCGGCGGCGAAGAGCTGGGCCGCCTGTTTGAATTCCGCGTGCAATTGCTGTCCACCCGCCATGACGTCAAGATCGCCGACGTGCTGGGCAAGCCGCTGGGCGTGCACGTGGGCCTGGCGGACGGCGGCAAGCGCCACCTGCATGGCGTGGTCACGCGCTTTACCTGCCAGGGCTGGAGCGGCGGCTTTTCGCGCTATGAAGCCACGGTGCGTCCGTGGCTTTGGCTGCTGACCCGCGCATCGAATTGCCGCATCTTCCAGGAAAAGTCGGTGGTCGATATCGTCAAGGCGGTATGCCAGGACAGTTCGTATGGCGGTGTGGTGAACCTCGATGTCAACGCGCTCTCCGGCACCTATGCGGCGCTGCCGTATTGCGTGCAATACCGCGAAACCGACTTTAATTTCGTCTGCCGCCTGCTGGAAGAGGCGGGCATCTATTTCTACTTCAAGCACGACGAAGACAAGCACACCATGGTGCTGGCCGATTCGTATGGCGCCCATGCCACGATTCCCGGTTATGCCAAGGTCGAATTTTCAGGAGAAGAAGGGCGCCGCATTGTCGACCTGGAAGCCGTCTACCAGTGGGAAGCGAACGGTGAAATCCAGGCCAGCAGCTATGTGCTCAACGATTTCGACTTCGAGAAGGCCGCCTCCAGCACCAGCGGTGGCTTGCTTGTGAAGTCCGCGATCCCCGCGGCATTCAGCCAGTCGGCCTACGAACAATATGATTACCCCGGCAACTACACCGTGGCGGGCACCGGCACCAGCCTGGCGCGCGGCCGCATGGAAAGCTTGCACGGCCAGTGTGAAGAAATTGACGCCAGCGGCAATTTGCGCGGCCTGACGCCGGGCGGCCTGTTCAAGCTCGCCAACCATCCGCGCGATGACCAGAACCGCGAATTCCTCGTCACGGCGGCGCAATACGTGTTCCAGGGCGATGACTATGCGAGCGGCGGTGGCGCGCCGGAAGATTTCCAGTGCGCCTTCCGCGCGGTCGGCAAGGAACACAATTACCGGCCCCCGCGCATCCACGCCAAGCCGGTGGTGCAGGGGCCGCAGACCGCGATGGTGGTGGGCAAGTCCGGCGAGGAAATCTGGACCGACAAATATGGCCGCATCAAGGTGCAGTTCCACTGGGACCGCGACGGCAAGGATGATGAAAACAGTTCGTGCTGGGTGCGCGTGCAGCAGACCTGGGCCGGCAAGGGCTGGGGCAGCATGTTTATTCCCCGCATCGGCATGGAAGTGGTGGTCAGCTTCCTCGAGGGCGACCCGGACCGGCCGCTGGTGACGGGCTGTGTCTACAATGGCGACGCCATGCCGCCTTATGCGCTGCCGGGCGAGCAGACCAAGTCCACCATCAAGACCAACGTGTCCAAGGGCGGCGGCGGTTTCAATGAATTGCGCTTCGAGGACAAGAAGGACAGCGAGGAAATCTTCATCCAGGCGGAAAAAGACTTCAACCGCGTGGTGAAAAACAACGACACCTTGAAAGTGGGTTTCGAAAAGAAGGACAAGGGCGACCAGACCATCGCGATCAAGAATGACCGCAGCCTGGATGTCGGCAATGACCACAAGGAGCATGTGGTCAATGACCATACGGTGGCGGTGGACCATGACCAGAAAACCACCGTGAAAAACGACCAGACGGTCACGGTCAACAACAACCAGACGGTGGGAGTCGACAAGGACCGCAAGCTGACGGTGGGCGGCGACCAGACCACCACCATCACCGGGGCGCATACCGTCAAGGTCGATGGCGATGAAAAGATTACCGTGGCCGGCGCCCAGAAAACCGCCGTCACGGGCGATATCAAGACCACCGGCAGCAAGACCATCGTGATTGAAGCCACCACGTCGATCGAGCTGAAAGTCGGTGGCAGCAGCATCAAGATCGAACCGGCCAAGATCACGGTCAAGGCGCCGGAACTGATGCTGCAGGCGGACGCCAATGCCACCGTGAAGTCGGGCGCGATGATGAGCGTGAAGTCCGGCGCCATCATGACAATAGAAGGCGCACTGGTGAAGATTAACTGACGCGGATTGTGACGGTGGCGGCGGCCCCTTATAATTGCCCGGCGCTGTCGCAACTACCTACAGAATAGAACCAATGTCTTTAACCCTGCGAGTGCAGACGTACCGAAAACAGGCGCCCGCGCTGCCGGTTGAGCGCCGTTTCGACCAGTTGGGCGGCACCATCGGCCGCGCGGCCGGCAATGACCTGGAGTTGCCCGATCCGGGCAAATACATTTCCCGCAACCACAGCAAGATCGATTTCGCCGATGGCCGCTATACCCTGATGGACCTGGGGGCCAATCCCAGCTGGATCAACGACCGGCCGGTCGGCGCCGGCAAGGTGGCCGGACTGGAACACGGCGACCGCCTGATGATCGGCGATTACGTGCTGGAAGTGCTGTTGGAACAGCCGGCCGGCGCGGTGGTGCCGGTGTTCAGCACGGAAACGTCGGATGCGCTGCCGTTCCAGGCGCAGCCGATGACGGCGGCGGACGCGGCGCCGCCACAGTTTGAACCGGTGGCCGATACCCTGGCCGGCATGAAAGTGCTGGACGTGGCCGGCCACTTCGACGGCCTGGCCGCGCCATCGGCCAACGATCCGCTGGGATTGGGCCTGCAGGGTGAACCGCAAGTCCCGACCCAGCAGCAGATCGCCGCTTACCGTGGCTCCGAATCCGATCACGCCGCGCCGCAATTCATGCCGATGCATGGCGGCCTGTTGCCGGGCCAGCAGCCCGGCATCGCCACGCCGGAGGGCGCGCAGCAGCAACCGGCCATGCACCAGCCGCAGGCCGGAGCGCAACAGCCATGGCCTGCGCATTCCCATGCGGCCGGCGGTGCGCCCGCAGCGCCGGCGGCCTTCGCTTCACAAGGATGGCCCGAACAGCCGGCCGCGGGCACGCCCGCGGCGCAGGTGGCGCAAACCTGGCCAGCGCCATTCCCCACGGCAGGGACGCCAGGTGCCGGCGCATCCCAGGCGTGGCCGGCGCCCGGCGCCCAGGCGATGTCCTATCCGGCATCGGGTTCGCCGCTGCAGTCGCCGCTGGCGCCGTCGCCGTACGCGGCCGAACCGACCGTGCTGGTGATGCGCACGCCGACGGCCGCGCCGACCGCGCCGCCGCCACCGGCGGTATTTATTCCCGATGATTACGATCCGCTGGCGGACTTGATTCCATCCCGCGTGCAAGCCGCCGCGCCGGGCTGGCCCCAGCCAGCCACCGCCGTGGCGCCGCCGCTGGGTGGCTGGCCCGCGCCGCAAGGCATGGCGCCGCAAGCGCTGATGCAAACCATGTCGGGCATTCCGCCTGCAGCGGGATTGCCCGGCGCGATGTATCCGGGGCAGCCGCAACCCGGGCCGCAGGCGGGATCGCCGCCAGGCATGGGCTGGCCCGCGGCGCCGGGTGCGGCGCAGCACGGCGCCTGGGGCGAACCCGTTCCACAGCCGCCGCTGGCGCAACCCGGCTGGCCGCAGCCCGCGCAGGGCGTGGCGCCCGGCTATCCATACCCGCCGCCACCGGTGGCGCAAGCGGTGGCGCCAGGTATGGCCGCAGGGCAGGGCGACGCCGTGCTGCAGGCGCTGTTGCGCGGCATGGGCCTGTCGGCCTTGCAGCTCAACCGTGGTTCCGTGGAGACGGCGGAACTGGCCGGCGCCATGCTGCGCGAAGCAGTGTCCGGCACCATGGCGGTGCTGATGGCGCGCGCCATGACCAAGCGTGAAAGCCGCCTCGATATGACGGTATTGGGCGCGCAGGCCAACAACCCGCTGAAATTCTTCCCGGACGCTGAAAGCGCGCTGGCGCAGATGCTGACCAATGCCATGAGCGGTTACATGCCGCCGGTGAAAGCCATCGGCAGCGCGTATGACGATTTGAAGGCGCACGAAATGGCGGTGATCGCCGGCATGCGCGCCGCGCTGAAAGGCGTGATGGTGCGGTTCGACCCGGCCCAGATCGAAGCGCAGGAGCCGGAAGGCGTGATGGACAAGATGATGACGGCCGCGCGCAAGGCGCGCATGTGGGACAACATGAAGGCGCTGTATGACGACATCGTGCGCGAAGCCGATGACGATTTCCAGCACCTGTTCGGCGAAAAATTCTCGGCGGCCTATGAAGACCAGATCGGCCGCCTGCACCGAAACCAGTGACGGTGATGCCTGACACCGCTTGTATCAGGCGCCATCCTATAAAAATTGACGAGTGACTATGTCGTGGAACCGTAAAGTAATCTGGTCTGAAGGCATGCTGCTGCAGCCGCAGCACTTGCAGCAGCACGACCGCTACCTGCAAACCCAGCTGGAAAGCCGCGTCGGCCGGCTGCGCCCTTATGCCTGGGGCTTTTCGTCGCTGAAGATCGATGAACAGCAACTGGCGCTGGGGCGCCTGGCGATCCTGTCGTGCAGCGGTGTGCTGCCGGACGGTACGCCGTTCTCGCTGCCGCAGGACGATGATTTGCCGCTGCCCTTCGACATTCCCGACGATGCGCGCAATGCGCAAGTGGTGCTGGCGCTGCCGCTGCGCCGCCCCGGCGTGCCGGAGACCAATGACAGCCCGGCCCAGGACAATTACGCGCGCCACGGCGCGGTGGACCATGAAGCGTGGGACAGCAATGGCCTCGACAACAGTGCGCTGATGCAGGTCGGCCGCCTGCGCGTCAGGCTGGCGCTGGAAACCGATGTCGCCAATGCCTACGCCTGTATCGGCGTGGCCCGCGTCATTGAACGCCGCCCGGACAACCGCGTGGTGCTGGATGCGGAATACTGCCCGCCATGCCTGGATTACCGGGTGGCGCACCGCCTCGGCGGCTTTGCCGACGAAGTGGTGGGCTTGCTGCATCAGCGCGGCGATGCGCTGGGCAACCGGCTGTCGCAGCCCGGTTCCGCCGGCGCCGCGGAAATCGCCGATTTCCTGCTGCTGCAAGTGATCAACCGCGCCGAACCGCTGTTCGGCCACCTCGCCACCATGACCGGCCTGCATCCGGAAGAGTACTACCGGGCCGCCGTGCAACTGGCGGGTGAACTGGCGACCTTCTCGCCGGGCGCCAAGCGCGCGGTCCAGTATCCGGTGTACCGGCATGAACAGCTGCGTGAAACTTTCCTGCCCGTGATGGAAGACTTGCGCCAGGCTTTGTCGATGGTGATGGATACGCACGCCGTGCCGATCCCGCTGGAAGAGCGCCAGTTCGGCATCCGCGTGGCGGTCATGCGCGACCCGGAACTGGTGAAATCCGCCAGCTTTATTCTGATGGTCAATGCCCACATGCCGCCCGAGGCGGTGCGCACCAGTTTCCCGCGCCAGGTCAAGATCGGTTCCGTGGAAAAAATCCGCGACCTCGTCAACCTGCAATTGCCGGGTATCGCTCTGCGTCCGCTGCCGGTGGCGCCGCGCCAGTTGCCGTTCCACGCGGGCTTCGTGTACTTTGAACTGGACCGCAACAGCGAATACTGGCAGCAGCTGGTGAGTTCCGCCGGTTTCGCCATGCACGTGGCGGGGGAATTCCCCGGCCTGCAAATGGAGTTCTGGGCAATCCGGAAGTAAGCGATGAGCCAGGAAGACTTGCCGGCCCCCGCACCGCAGCCCGATGCGGACCGCACCATCCTCGTGCCCCGTCCGGGCGGCGGACGGCGTGCCGCGCCCGCCGCCGTTGCCGGCGCCGCCGGCGGTGCGCCTGCGCCGGCCTGGGGCGCCGCGCCGCAGCCGGCGCCGGAGGGCATGCCGCCGCCACATATTCCCGCCGCATGGAATGGCGGCGCCGATGCCGCGCCTGGCAACGGCGCGGCAGCGGTGCCACCGCCCGTCGCCCCCGCCAATTACGACGCCGTGCTGGCGCCGCTGGCGGCGGGCCCGCGCGCCCACATGAATGGCGTCAACCCGCTGGTCGGCGCGGCCAATCCGCTGCTCGACCTGGTGGTGCCGCTGCGCGTGATGGCGACGCATCCGAACATCGAAGGCTTGCGCAGCCAGCTGGTGGCCGCCATCAAGAAATTCGAAATCGACGCCAAGGCGGCCGGCTGCGCGCAGGAAGCGATTGCCGTGGCCCGCTATTCGCTGTGCACTTTCCTGGACGAGACTATTTCCAGTACGCCGTGGGGCGGCAGCGGCGCCTGGGCCAGCCGCTCGCTGCTGGTGGCGTTCCACAATGAAGCGTTCGGCGGCGAAAAATTCTTCGTCATCCTGCAGCGCCTGTGTCAGCAGCCATCGGTGAACCTGCATGTGCTGGAACTGATGTATATCTGCCTGGCGCTGGGACTGGAAGGACGCTACCGGGTGCTGGACGGCGGCCGTGGCCAGCTGGACCTGCTGCGCGAACGGCTGCAGCAACTGATCCAGAAAGAGCGCGGACCGACGGAACCGGCGCTGTCCCTGCGCTGGCGCGGCACCAATGAAAAACGCCCCGGCTTGCTGCGCCTGATTCCGCTGTGGGTGATCGCCGTGGTGGCGTGCATCGTGCTGCTGGCGATCCACCTGGGCTTTTCCTTCCTGCTGAACCGCCAGTCCGATCCAGTCTATGCGGCCTTGCAGCGCATCCGCCTGGTGGCGCCCGCGCCGCCTGCGCCGGTCATCAATCCACCGGTGCGCGTGGCGAAATTCCTGGCGCCGGAAATCGAGCGTGGCTTGGTCAGTGTCACGGAAACGCCGGACCGCTCCACCATCGTGCTGCACGGCGACGGTGTGTTCCGTTCCGGCAGCGCCGAAGTGGAAACCGCCTATGAACCGCTGTTGAAACGCATCGGCGAAGCCTTGCGCCCGGTGCCGGGCAAGGTGATCGTGATTGGCCACACCGACGACGTGCCGAGCACGTCGGCACGCTACCCGTCCAACTGGGCGCTATCGAAAGGCCGCGCCGCGCAAGTGGTGCGCATGCTGGAACCGCAGGCGGGGCCGCCGTCGCGCTACAGCGTGGAAGGGCGCGGCGAGACCGAACCGCTGGTGCCGAATGACAGCGCGGCCAACCGCGCGCGCAACCGGCGCGTCGTCATTATTGTATTGACCCCGGTGTCAACGTCCGCAATCACGCCGTCCCCGGCGCCGTCAATGGCGCCGGCAACAAGTCCGGTTTCAAAATGATCAAACGCTTTTTTAACTGGCTGGTCAAACCACCCGTGCTGGCCTTTATCGGCGTGCTGCTGCTGTCGCTGATCGTCTGGTTCGAAGCGCCGCTGGTGGCGTTCGACGGCGCCGAACCGTTCGCTTCCAGCGCGGTGCGCTGGTGGATGATCGGCTTGCTGTTTGCCGCCTGGGCCATCTGGTTTGGCTGGAAAATCGTCGCGCTGCGCCTGAAGGAGCGCCGCCTGGCCAAGAGCGTGGCGGGCCCGGACCAGCCGGCGCACGTGCCCGGCCAGCGGGAGTCGGCGGCCGAAGTCGCGCTGCTGGCCAAGCGCCTGCATGAAGCGCTGGCGGTGCTGCGCAAAGCCAACAAAGGCAGTCCGTGGGGCTCGGGCAACCTGTACCAGCTGCCGTGGTATATGTTCGTCGGCGCGCCCGGCAGCGGCAAGACCACGGCGCTGGTGCATTCCGGCCTCAAGTTCCCGTTGGCCGATACGCATGGCAAGGGCGCCATCGGCGGCGTCGGCGGCACCCGCAATTGCGACTGGTGGTTCACCGACGAAGCGGTACTGATCGACACGGCGGGCCGCTACACCACGCAAGACAGTTATTCCGAAGTGGACAAGGCCGCGTGGAGCGGCTTCCTGCAATTGCTGCGCAAGCACCGCTCGCGCCGGCCGGTCAACGGCATCATTGTCGCGCTGTCGGTGGCGGATTTGCTGCAGCAGGGCGAAGCCGCGCGCCGCGCCCAGGCGCTGGCGATCCGTGGCCGCATCCAGGAATTGCATGAACAGCTGGGTATCCGCTTCCCGGTCTACGTGATCGTCACCAAGTGCGACTTGCTGGCGGGCTTCGTGGAATTCTTCGACAACCTGGGCCGCGACGAACGCACGCAAGTGTGGGGCGTGACCTTCCCGCTGGGCGCGATGGAACAGCCGGACGCCGTCATCAAGGCCTTCCCGGCCGAATTCGACGCGCTGCACGCGCAGCTGGAGGCGCGCCTGTTCGACCGCATGCAGCAGGAACGCGACATCCAGCGCCGCGCGCTGATGTACAACTTCCCGCAGCAATTTGCCGCCATCGGCGACTTGCTGGAATCGTTCATCACCGACGTGTTCGAATCGACATCGTATGAACAGCCGGCGCTGGTGCGGGGCGTGTACTTCACCAGCGGAACCCAGGAAGGCAGCCCGATCGACCGCGTGATGGCCAGCCTGGCGGCCAGCTTTGGCCTGGACCGCCGTGTATTGCCGGCCAATGCGTTTGGCGGCCGCAGCTACTTCATTACGCGCCTGTTGCGCGACGTGATTTTCCAGGAAAAGGACCTGGCCGGCGCCAACCTGAAACTGGAACGCAACCGCCGCCTGCTGCAGTGGGGCGCCATGGCCGCCACCGCCGCGCTGGTGGTGGTCGTGACGGGCGGCCTGGTGGGCAGCTATGCCGGCAACCGGCTGTATGTGGACGACGTGGCGGCGCGCACCAGGGAAGCCGACAAACTGGCGCGCACCTTGCCGAAAGACCCGTCGCCACTGGCCGCGCTGCCTTTGCTCAATGCCTTGCGCGATGTGCCGGCAGGCTGGCGCGACCGTGCCGCCGAGGTGCCGTTCACGATGGGACTGGGCTTGTACCAGGGCGGCAAGCTGGGCGAGGGGGCGATCGGCGCCTACCAGCGGGTGCTGCGCGAAGCGCTGATGCCGCGCATCCTGGAACAGATGGAAACCCAGCTGCGGCGCGGCACCGCCAACAATGCCGAATACCTGTACGAATTGCTGCGCGTGTACCTGATGCTGGGCGACCGCAGCCACCTGGACCCGGAAGCGGTGCGGGCCTGGCTTGATTACGACTGGGCGCGCAACCTGCACGACGCCGATGAAACGCAGCGGCGCGATTTATCGGGCCACGTGGCGGCCATGCTCGATCCATCCTACGACGGCGGCCCGCCGCCGCAGCTCGATGCGGCGCTGGTGGCGAAAGTGCGGCTGGCGCTGGCGGCCATGCCGATGGGCGAGCGGGTCTACACGCGCCTGCGGCGCGACTTGATGCGCTCGGGCCTGGCCGACTTCGACATCGCCGCCACCGCCGGCCGCGACGCCGCCGTGGTGCTGGCGCGCCAGAGCGGCCAGCCATTGACGCGCGGTATCCCGGGCGCCTTCACGCTGGCGGGCTTCCAGGCCTTTAATGACCGCATCGACGCGGCCATCGCCGACATCGTCAAGGATAACTGGGTGCTCGACAAGCGCGAAGCTGTGACCGGGCCCGCGGACGCGGCGCAAGTGAAGGCCTCGGTGCAGCAAATGTATTACGACGAATACATCCGCCAGTGGGATGCGCTGCTGGCCGACGTGACCCTGGTGCCGTTCACCACCCTGGACCAGGCGGCGCGCATCTTGAACAGCGTGGCGAGCCAGGAATCGCCGTTGCGCAAATTCCTGCAGGCGGCCGTGCGCCAGACCCGCCTCGACAAGGCGAAAACCGGCATTTCCGCAGTCGATGCGGCGGCGGGCAAGGTCAAGCAACTGGGCGACGCGGCAAAAAAACGGCTGGAATCGGCGCTGGGCGGCGGCACCGAAGAAGTGCTGGCGGCCGAAGCGCCGCCATCGAATCCGGTGGACCTGCACTTCGCGCCGCTGCACCGCATGGTGGAAGCGGGCGGCGGCAGCCCCGGCGCGCCGGCCACCGGGCCGTCGGGACTCGACGCTCTGCTGCTGAAATTGAAGGACGTGGCGGTCTACATGGATGCCGCCAATGCCGCGCGGGCGGCGGGCCAGCCTGCGCCGCCGGCCGATGCGCTGGTGCGCCTGAAGCGCGAAGGGGACGGCTTGCCGGGCCCGTTGGCCAACCTGGTGCGCACGGTCGATACCGCCGGCGCGGGACTGACCCTGGGGACGGAACGCGACCGCCTCGATGCGCTGTGGAAGACCGGCCCGGCGCTGTTCTGCAAGGCCGCCATCGCGGGGCGCTACCCGCTGGTGCGCAAGGCCGCGCTGGAATCGACGCCGGATGATTTCGGCCGGTTCTTTGGCCCGGGCGGACTGGCCGATGAATTCTTCCAGAAGCACCTGGCCAATTACGTCGATACCAGCGGTGCGCAGTGGCGCTGGCGCGCGGTCAACAATGTATCGCTCGGCATGAGCCAGGAAACCCTGAATGAATTCCAGCGCGCCGCGCAGGTGCGCGATAAATTCTTTGGCAGCGGCGGCAAGCAAGCGTCGGTGCGCTTCGATTTGAAACCGGTGGCGGCCGACCCGGCCTTCACAAAAGTGGTGTTGGAAATCGAAGGCCAGCCGGTGGCCTACGCGCCCAAGGCGCAATTGCTGGCGGCGCCGGTGCAAGTCCCGGGCGGCAAGGGCGCCAGCGTGGTGCGCTTTGACGTCGCGCCCGCGGTCCCGGTGGAGTGGCGCACGGAAGGCCCGTGGGCCTGGTTCCGCATGCTCGACAAGGGCATGCTGGAAGGGACGGCGCAGGGGGAGCGCTACCGCCTGACGTTTGACCTCGATAGCCGCCGCATCGTCTATGAATTGACGGCGTCCAGCGTCAACAACCCGTTCCGCCGCGAAGGGCTGGACCAGTTCCGTTGCCTGGAAGCGCTGTAAGGGGGGATGATGCAGGAACCGGATCTCGCGCCAGGCTTCTTTGGCAAAGTCTCCAGCCACGGCGATTTCGTGTCGCGCCGCCTGCCGCAGGGCATGCTGGCGGTGTGGGACGGCTGGCTGCAGGCATCGCTGCAGGCCAGCCGTGGCGTGCTGGGGCCGCGCTGGCTCGATACCTATCTCACCAGCCCGATCTGGCGCTTTGCGCTGGCGCCCGGTGTGTGCGACAACCATGCGTGGGCGGGGGTGCTGATGCCCAGCGTGGACCGGGTCGGCCGCCACTTCCCGCTGACCCTGGCGGCGGGCGCGCCGGGCGGCGGCGCCGTGCTGGACTGGGTGGCCAATGGCGGCGCATGGTTTGGCCAGCTGGAGGCGCTGGCGCTGTCGTCGCTGGAACATCATTTTTCGCTGGAGCGGTTTGACGAGCAATTGCAGGGCATGGAACCGCTCACCGATGCGCCGCTGGCGGGGGTGTCCGGTCCGGCGGGAAGCCGGCTGGCGCTCGGCAATGTGGACGGCGCCGCCGCCATGGCGCCGCACATTGCCGCTTGCGCGCTGCGCGGCCAGAGCTTGTGGTGGACCGACGGCTCGGCGCAGGTGGCGCCGGGCATGCTGATGTGCCGGGGCTTGCCGGCGCCAGCCGCGTTTGCGGCCATGCTGGCGGGGAACTGGAAAGAGGCGGGGTGGGGCGGGGAGCCGGGCTGACCCGGCTTATTTGGCTTATTTAACCTGGCCGGAGCTGGCGCGCAGTTGCAGCGAGGCCGGCACCAGCAACGCGCCGGGTTTGACGGCGCCGGCCAGCAGCCGCTTGCTGGCAAGGTAGCCCAACTGTTCCCAGTCCGCCGACGCCGTGCTCAGGGCCGGACTGGCGGACTGGCTCGCGGCGATGTTGCCGTACCCGGTGACCGCGATGTCGCCCGGCACCGCGACACCATGCCGCCGGCATGCTTCCATCAGCCGGAGCGCCATGGCGTCGCTGTCGGCCACCACGGCGTCCGGGCGCGGCGCCAGCGCCAGCAGCGTGCGCAGGCACGCGGCGCCGCCCGGATCGTCGTCGGCCATGCGGATCTCGAGCGCCGCATCGTGCGCGACACCGGCCAGCGCCAGCGCGCGCCGGTAGCCGCGGATTCCGCTGCCGCCGGTTGCGGCATCCGTGTCCCCATCATCCGCACCCGCATCGCCGGTATCGCCGCCGGGCGCCGCCGCGCGGACATGTGCAATCCTGCGCCGTCCCTGCGCCAATAAATGCCGCGTGAGATCGTCCAGGCTCTGGTCGCGGCAGCCGGCCACGCACGCTTCGCCGGCCAGCGACCGGTCGATATACACCGTCGGCAGGCACAGCGCCCGCAAATGTTCCCGCAGTCCGGGCCAGGTGGCGCCCAGCACCAGCAGCATGTCGGGCGCGTGCCGGCGCAGCATGGCGGCGATATCGTCGCCGGGGCGGGGCAGGAGCAGCGACATCGCGGCGTGCTCTTCCCGGCAACCGTTTTCCGCACCCAGCAGCACCTGGCTGTAGTATGCGCCCGGCATGCAGGGCCGCTGGCCGCGGCCGATCACGAACAACACCCGGCGGATGCTGTTGCTGCGCAAGCGGCGCCGGTCGTAGCCCAGTTCCTGCGCCGCCAGCATGATGGCGCGCCGCAGCACGTCGGAGATGCCGCCCCGGTAGGTCAGCGCGCGCGAGACCGTGGCGGTCGAGACGCCGACCCGGGCGGCAATGCTGCGCAAGGTGGCGCGCGCCTGTTGCGGTAATCCTCGCTTGCTCATGCCGGCCGCAGCTCCGCAATGCGCGCGCGGGCGTCGCGCAGCAGGGCCAGCGCCTGCACCATGTCATAGGCGGCGATGGCGCGTTGCAGCGCCGGATAGGCCGGCCCCAGTGTGCCCGCCAGCACACCCGCCGACTGCTCGAACACGGTCAGTGCTTCGGCATCATCGTCGGCCAGCAATGCGTCGAGTTGCGCGGCCAGCGTGCGGGCCCGCGCCCAGTCGGCCGTCCCGGCCGTGGCGCCGGCAACCGGCGGCAGCGCCGCGCGCAGGTGCGCCAGCAGCGCATCGCAATCGTGCTCCAGCACGGGCGCCATGGCCAGCACTTCGTGCGTGGCCCGCTGTTCCTGCAACGCCAGTTCGATGGCGGCGGCCAGCGCGGCCAGTCCGTTGGCGCCAATGGTGCCGGCCGCGCCCTTCAAGGTATGCGCCAGGCGTTGCGCGTCGCTGAATTGCCCTTCCTGCAGCAAGGTGCGCAATTGCGGTACGGCCTGCCCCTGGCCGGCGATGAATTTGCGCAGCAATTGTTCATATTGCGCCTGCTTGCCCAGCACCCGCCGTAACCCCTGCGCCGCGTCCAGTCCGGGGATGGCTGCCAGGGCGGCCATCGTTGCATCGGACGCCGGTGTCGCCGGTGAGGGCGGGGACAGGGCGGCTGCCGGCGTGGCCGATGCGGTTGATGACGATGAGGCCTCCCGTGGCGCGTCCGATGCCGCAGGCACGTCCGCCAGCGACGCCATGGCCTCGTCCGCACCCACTGCCCGCGCATCGTGCGTGCCGGCATCCGGGGCGCGTGGCGGCACCCAGCGCAGCAGCATGGCAAACAATGCGCCGGGATCGACCGGCTTGGATAAATGGTCGTTCATGCCGGCCTGCAGGCAGCGCTCGCGGTCGCTGCTCATGGCGTTGGCGGTCATGGCCACCACCGGCAAGCTTGCCAGCGCCGGCTGGGCGCGCAGCAGGCGGGTGGCGGTCAATCCATCCATGGTTGGCATTTGCATGTCCATCAGCACGATGTCGTAAGCGCGTTCGGCCAGCATGTCGAGCGCCATCTGGCCATGGTCCGCGATGTCGACCACCAGTCCGGCGTCACCCAGCAGGTCGGCGCCAACTTGCTGATTGAGGTCGTTATCGTCGACCAGCAGTACGCGCGCCCCGCGCAGGGCGGCAAGGCTGCCCCCCCGGGGCATGCCGCCCGGGACGCCATGCGCGGCGGATGCGCCGGAACCGCCCGATATGCCAGGCAGGTCCGATACCGTATCGACCGCCAGCGCGGCCGTGAACCAGAATGTGCTGCCCTGTCCGGGGACGCTCTCGACACCGACCGCGCCGCCCATCAATTCGGCCAGGCGGCGCGAGATCGCCAGCCCCAGGCCGGTGCCGCCGTACTTGCGGGTGGTTGACGCGTCGGCTTGCTGGAACGACTGGAACAGCCGGCTTTGCTGGTCCGGCGTCAGGCCGATCCCGGTGTCTTCCACTTCGAAGCGCACCGTCAGCGTGGCGCCCTGCGCCGCCACCTTGCGCGCCCGCACCACCACCTGGCCGGCCTCGGTGAACTTGACGGCGTTGTTGGCGTAGTTGATCAGGATCTGGCCCAGCCGCAGCGGGTCGCCCACCAGGTGCGCGGGGATGGCGGGATCGGCATCGAACACCAGCGCCAGGTTTTTATGGGCGCATTTCCCGCCGATCAGGTTGGCGACGTTGTCGAGCACCCCGTGCAAATCGAACGGAATGGTTTCGATATCGAGCTTGCCCGCTTCGATCTTGGAAAAATCGAGGATGTCGTTGATCAGGCCCAGCAAATGCTGGCCGGAGCGCTGGATTTTCTGGACATAGTCGCGCTGCTTGGGGGCGAGGTCGCTGCCCAGCACCAGGTGCGACATGCCGATCACCGCGTTCATCGGGGTGCGGATTTCATGGCTCATGTTGGCCAGGAATTCGGATTTCATGCGCGATGCCTGTTCTGCTTGGCGCTGCGCTTCGTGCAGCGCCTGCTGTTGCTGCTGCATGCGCGCCTGGTCCAGCTTGCGCTGGGTGGCGTCGCGCACGAACGCGGTGGCGTGCAACTGCTTGTTCCAGTAATAGCCGGTGGTGGCCACCTCGATGGCGATCGTGCTGCCGTCGGCACGGCGCGCTTCGACGTCAACGAGTTGGCCATTCAATCCTTCGCCGGTGCGGAAGTAGTGCCGCAAGCCGACTTGCGCCCGGTCCATCATCGGCGATGGCGGCAGCGCGTCGAACACGCTGCGGCCCACCACCTGGCTGGCGGGCAGGCCGAAAATTTCCTCGGCCTTGGGGTTCCAGTACGTGATGCGGGTCTGGCCGTCGAGGCTGACGATGGCGTCGGGCGCGGTGGCCAGCAATACCTTGGTGCGGGCCTGTTCGTCGGCCAGCGCGTCGGCCGCCTGCTTGATGTCGGTGATATCGCGCAGGAATACCACGGTGTAGTGTGCGCCGCCCTGTTCGTAGGCGCCGGCGGTCAGGTCGAGCGGCACCACGCGATCGCCATGGCGGCCTTCGGTTTGCAGGGTGCGCGGACCGGCGGCGGCCAGCAGCTCGACCTGACGCGGCGAGACGCCGGGCAGGAATGCTTGCAAGGTGCGGCCCATCGCCTGCTGCGCGGCGCAGCCGAAGATGGTTTCAGCCATGCTGTTCCAGAACACGATGCGCCCGCCCTGGTCCAGGGTGACGATCCCTTCCGGCATGGCTTCCAGGATGCCTCGGATGCGGCGTTCATTGGCGACGCGCATTTGCTTGGCCACCAGCTTGGCGTTGCGCCGCAGCCCGAGGATCAGGCCGATGGTCAGCACCACGGCCACGGCGCCGCCTTGCACCAGCAGTTCACGCCACAGCGGGCGCCAATCCGCAGTATCTTGCAGGATCACCAGTTTCCACGCGCCGCCGTTGTCGATCCAGTCGATGGTGCGCTCGGCCCGCGCGTAATGGCGCGCGCCGATGTCGAGTTCCCGCCCGTGCAGGCGGTACGGCAATTGCGGCGCCGCTCCGGTGCGGAAGGTGTCGCCGAACTGGCCGCCGGCGTTCAACGCCGCCAGGCGCGCGGTGGTCGGCGGCTCGGCCAGGCGCAGGATGGCGTCGGCGCGGTTGGCGGAAAACACCACGCCGTCGGGCGAGATCAGGTAGGCGGGATCGCTGCGTAAGCCCAGGAATTGATCGATGCGTTCGGCATTGATCTTGATGACGAAGACGCCGGTCACCGCCGTCGTGGTGAGCGCGCCACGGTGCACCGGCGCCGCGTAATACAGGCCGCGTTTGCCGGACGTGCTGCCCAGCGCGGGATAGACGCTGGGCTGGCCATCCATCGCGCGTTGCCAGTAAGGCCTGCGCCGGATGTCCTTGCCGATGCCGGGTGATTTGCCTTGCTGGTTCAGGTAGGCGGCGATCACGCCGTCGGCCCCAGCCACGAAGCTTTCATCGGCCTTGTATTGTCCCAGCATGCCGGAAAAACTCTCCAGCAATTCCGGATGCGCCGGACCGATGCGGCCCTGCAGCAATTGCTTGACGCTCCCTTCGACCAGTCCCATCAGCGCGGCGCCGCCCATGATGGCGCCGGCGCTGGTTTCCTGTTGCAACAGCACGGCCATGCTTTCGACATCGGCTTGCAGGCGGTCGAATTGTTCTTCGCGCGTGAAATGCGCGTGCACGGCGCTGGCCAGTGCGGCGGCGGCCGCGGCAGCCAGCAGCCAGACCAGGATAAAGCGGCCATGGCGCGGCAAGGGCGAGTGGGACAGGGAAGGGCGCATGCGCAAGTCCGCTTCAGCGCAAGGCAAGGCGCGGCGCGTGGGCGGCCGGCGGCGCATCGTGCAGCGCGCCACCGAGCTTGAAGATGCTGACCACTTCCGCCAACTGGTCGGCCTGCTCCTGCAGCGAACCGGCCGCCGCCGCCGCCCGCTCCACCAGCGCGGCATTTTGCAACGTCACGTCTTCCATGTCCGTGATGGCCTGGTTGATCTGGCGGATGCCCGCGGTCTGTTCCTGGCTCGCGGCTGAAATCTCTCCCATGATGGCCGTCACGTGGTTGACGCTTTCGACGATGTCATCCATGGTGTGGCCGGCCTGGTCGACCAGCTGCGCGCCGGTATCGATGCGCTCCACCGAATCGACGATCAGCGCCTTGATTTCCCGGGCCGCGCCGGCCGAGCGTTGCGCCAGGTTGCGCACTTCGCTGGCCACCACGGCGAAGCCCCGGCCCTGTTCGCCGGCGCGCGCCGCCTCCACCGCCGCGTTCAGCGCCAGGATATTGGTCTGGAAAGCGATGCCGTCGATGACGCCGATGATATCGACGATCTTGCGCGAACTCTCCCGGATCGATCCCATGGTGGCAATCACTTCGGACACCACCTGGCCGCCCTTGACGGCCACCGACGAGGCGGAGATCACCAGCTGGTTGGCCTGGCTGGCGCTGTCCGCGTTTTGCTGCACGGTGGACGTCAGCTGTTCGACGGAGCGGGTGGTTTTTTCCAGCGAATCGCCCTGTGATTCGGTGCGCGCCGACAAATCGGAATTGCCGGCGGAAATGGCTTGCGACGCTTCGGCGATGGTGGCGCCGGAGCGCTGGATGCGGGCGATGGTGTGGGCCAGCGTGTCCTGCATGTCGCGCAAGGTGACCAGCAGGCTGCCCTGGTCGCCGGGAATGGTGTGGATGGCCGAGGAAAAATCGCCGGCCGCGATGGTGCGGGCGATGTCGATGGCGCGCGCCGGTTCGCCACCGAGCTGGCGCCAGACGATGCGGATAATCAGCCAGGACGCCAGCGCCAGCGCCGCCACCACGGCCAGCGCCACCAGGATCGTCAGGGTCATCAGGAATTTCACGTTGCGCGAACTGGTGTCCAGGGTTTGCGTCAGTGCCTGGCTTTCGGCGTCATAATCGCGCGCCAGCTCCTGATTCAATTCTTTCAGCCTGGCTTGCATGCGCAGGATTTCCGCCGGGGCGTCGCCCTGTTCCAGCCCCAGCATGAGGCGGCCCGCGCCTTGCGTGGCGCGGAAATAAGCGTCGAACGCTTGCGCGATGCGCGCCGCCGTGGCGTCTTGCCCGGCAATCCGGCCGTATCCTTCGAGCGTGGCGGCAAAGCGCTTGCGGCGTTCGGCCAGCGCCTGCAAGCCATCCTTGTCCCCCTCGGTGATGGCGTGCTGCATGTCTTCCGCGATGCCGCGCACTTCGCTTTGCAGGGCCTTGTTGGCTTCCAGCGCCGGGTAGTTGACGGCGCCGGCCAGGTTGATGTTGTCCAGCGCGGTGGCCGTGTGGCTCATCATGACGGCAATGCCGGCAATGAACAGCAGGGTGGCGATACCGGGAATGGCCCAGATGGATTGTTTGAAGGTCGGCTTCATGGCGATGGCGGTGGCGGGTATGTGGTTCGGAACGCGGCTCAGAACGTGGCGTCCAGCGACATGCTGAACAGTTTGGTGCTGCCGGTGAAATCAATGCGGCTGCGGTCGATCACATGGTCGTATTGCAGTTTCAAGTCCATGTTCTTGCGGAAGTCCCAGCGCAGCGCCACGAAGCGCGTGGTGTCGATCTGCAGCGCCTTATACAGGTCGGTTTCTTTTTCCTTGTACGAGGAATAGCCGGCCAGCGGCGTGAAGTCGCCGAATTTATAACCGGCGCTGGCGGTCCAGCTCTTCGAGCGGTACTGCTTGCGCGGGCGGCTGAACGTGTTGGCCTCGAAGCGCAGCAGCACGTTGTTGTAGTCGACGCTGCCCGACAGCCCGACGATCCACTGGCGGATGCCGCGTTCGGTGAGATTGGCCGAACCGGGCTGGAACACCAGGTCCATGGAGTTTTGCATGTACATGATGCGCGCGCCGACGTGCTCGCCCGAGACGTCCAGGTAACCGCCCAGGATGTGTTTCCAGGCGTCGTCGACCCGCTCGTTATAGAAAATCTTGCGCATTTCCAGGTTGTCGCGCGTGTTTTCCTCGCCGGCAAAGAGATTGCCTGTGACGGCCCAGTCGCCCAGCGCCATGCGGTGGGTCAGGTTGACGCCGTTGTAGGCGCCGATTTCCCAGCCATAGATATCTTGCGGCACACGCACCCACGGCAGCGTATAGCCGATGTAGACGCTGTCGGAATAGGCATAGATCGGCAGCCGGCGGCGGCCGGCCTGGATGGCGGTGTCGGGCGTGATGTCGTAGGTTAAATAGGCCCAGTCCACTTCAGGCTTGAAGTGTTCGGAGGCGCGCGCCACCACTTGCACGGTGCCGGTCAGGCGCTCGCTGAAGGCATACCGGGCTTGCAGGCCAAGCAGCGATTCGCGCGTGACGCTGAAGCTGCCGCGCTGGTACGTGCTGCCATGTTCGTAGTTGCCGATAAAGCAGGGGCAATCGAAGGCGTTGTACTGGTACGCCTCGCCGCTGGCGCCGAACGCCTTGCCCGCGGTGACGGTGGCAAAGCCGGACAGGTCGATGTCGCCGGCATGGGCCAGCGCGGTGCTGCCGAGCAGCAGGGTGGTGATGAGTTTTTTCATGGGATGCCCGGTGTTCAATTGATGGTGGCGACGATCTTGACGCTGCTGTCGACGTCCTTGCGGTCGATATAGCCGACGCTGTTCGGGTCGGAAGCGACGATTTTTTTCATTTCACTGTCGCTGGCCGCTTCGCGCGGCGGTGTGCCGGTGCCGGTGAAAATCAGCTTGGCCCAGGCCGAGCGCACCTGCGCCGAATCCTTGTTGCACGCCTTGCTGTAAAACTCTTCGCGGATGGCGTTGCGCTCCGGCAGGTTGACCGGGACCGGGGTCTTGATCTTGCCGAGGAAGGTCTGGCACACCAGTGCGACGCCGGGCGCCATGGTGGATTTGCTGGAAACGATGACGACGGGTTCGGCCATGGCGGGCGCAATCAGCGCGCCGGCCAGCGGCGCCAGGAGGAGGCGGGCAATGTGGAGGTTCATGATGATGATGGTGTCCGGGTGGGTGGGAGGTCAGGCGGTGGCGGCTGACGGGGTGGTTTCTTCATCGGCGAAGCGGATCCGGATGGCGTCGAATTGCGGCGCCACCGACAGGAAAGCGTCCACGATGGCGGGGTCGAAATGGCTGCCACGGCCTTCCGTGATGATGTCGACCGCCTGCCGGTGCGAGAACGGCGGTTTGTAGACGCGCCGTGAAATCAGCGCGTCGTACACGTCGGCCACCGCCATCAGGCGCGCCGACAGGGGGATTGCCACGCCCGCCAGGCCTTGCGGGTAGCCGGAGCCATCCCACTTTTCCTGGTGCGAATAGGCGATTTCCTTGGCATAGCGCAGGAACGGAATGGCGCGGCCCAGCTCACGCTCGGCCTGTTCGATGGCGTCCCGGCCCAGGGTGGTGTGGGTCTTCATGATCTCGAATTCCGCCGCATCGAGCCGGCCGGGTTTCAGCAGGATGCTGTCCGGTATGCCGACCTTGCCGATGTCGTGCAGCGGCGCCGATTTGAACAGCGCATGGATGGTGTCGTCGGACAGTTCGGCGCGGTAGCGTGCATCGGGCCGCAGCTGTTCGGCCAGCACCCGTACGTAATGCTGGGTGCGGCGGATATGGTTGCCGGTTTCGTTGTCGCGGGTCTCGGCCAGCGACGCCATGGCGCGGATCGTCACGTCCTGGATATCGACCACTTCCTGCGTGCGCTGCGCCACTTCCTGTTCCAGCTGTTCAGCGTGGTTGCGCAGCAGGTCGCGCGCCAGCTTCAGTTCCAGGTGGTTGCGCACGCGCGCCAGCACGATGCCCGGATTGATTGGCTTGTTGATGTAGTCGACCGCGCCCAGGTCCAGCCCGACCCGTTCGTCGTCGGACGCGCTCATCGCGGTCAGGAAGATCACCGGGATGCGGCGCGTGGCCGGGTCTTGCTGCAGGCGGCGCATGACTTCCAGGCCGTCCATGCCGGGCATCATGATGTCCAGCAAAATCAAGTCGGGCGGCTGGGGTCCGGCCGCGATCTGCAGCGCGCGCTGGCCGTTCGGCGCCAGCTTGACCTTGTAGTGGTCGCACAGCAGGCCGCTCATCAGGCTCAGGTTGTCGGTGGTGTCGTCGACCACCAGCACGGTGCGTCGTTCAGGGGCTTCAAGGGCAGTATCCATCGCTTCACTTCATTCAGGTGTGGCTTCAGGGGTGGCAATAGCGCCGGGGATGGCGCGGATGGCGCGCAGCATCAGCAGCGCGGCGAACAGGTCGAGCGCCTGCATGCGCCGCGCCAGGTCCGCATAACGCGGTCCCAGCGCGGCCTGCAGCAGCGGCCCGGCCTGTTCAAACAGGGTGTAGGCGGCGAAATCGTCGCCGGCCAGCAAGTGATCGAGGTTGTCGAGCAAGGGCTCGATGGCCAGTCCGCTGGCCTCCGCCGCCCGCGCGCCGCGCAATCGCTCCGGGTGGAACCATAGCGGCGGCAGCGCGGTGGGCAAGGGGGGCTGCGGATACCAGCCCTTGCGTGGCGCGCGGTAGGCATCGGCCGCCGCCAGGCAGGCATGCAACACGCTGCCGCCATCGGCTTGCTGCGACGGGCGGGCAAAGACATAGACCCGGGCCGGCACGCCGGTGACGGCATGGCGCAGGCGCAACTGGGCAAACCACGGTGCGGGCTGCCTGGCGGCGCGCGCTAGCGCCGTGGCCAGGCGCCGCTGGCTGGCGGGATCGAACAAACCATACAGTTGGCCGGGATCGCGCAGGCAGTCGTGTGGCGTCAGGCCGGTAAAGGCGGTGATGGACGGGTCCATGAATTGGCAGCGCCAGCGCTGTCCGGCGCCGAGCCGGAATTCGCAGGCGGCCAGCTGCAGTTGCCCGGCGATGGCGCCGGCCCGGCGCGCATGGCGCCACCGGCGGCGCAGCAGCACGGCGCCCAGGGCGCCGAGCGCCAGCGCGGCGGCGATGGCGGGCCATAGCGGGATCAGGTCGCGCATCGCGGTTCTCCTGGCGTGGCCGCGCCGGCGCCTTGGCGGCCGCGTGCCTTGTCCTGGTACATGCGGCGGTCGGCCAATTGCATCAGCTGTTCCGGGTCGAGGCTGTCGCCGGGCCAGCGCGCGGCGCCGATACTGGCGTCGATCAGTGGACCGTTGACGGCGGCGCGCAGGCGGGCGGCGGCGCGTTCCAGCTGGCTGTCGCAGGTCACGCCATGGATCAGCGCGACGAATTCATCGCCGCCCAGGCGGCCGACAAAATCGGCGCCGCGCCGGAACTTCAGCAGCCGCTGCGCCATGTCGCGCAGCAGGGCGTCGCCGGCATGGTGGCCATGGCGGTCGTTGACTTGCTTGAAATGATTCAAGTCCAGGACGATGACGCCGAAGCCCAGGCCGGTGCGCGCCGCCTGCGCGGCAAACTGTTCCAGCTGTTCCCCGACATGGCGCCGGTTCGGCAAGCCGGTCAGCACATCTTCGCGCGCCAGTCCGTGGCCCACCTCGCGGGTGCGGCCATTGCAGGCGATGCTGGCGCAGCAGGGGGCGGCTGCCATGCCGATGATGCAGGGCAGCAGCAACGCGGCGCCGCTGTCGCCGGCCGCCAGCGCGGCGGCGCCAGCCGCCAGCAACAGCAGGGCCAGCCAGCGCCAGCCGGGCTGCGCGGCGCGGAAGCGCAGCACGCCTTCGAGCGCCAGCAGGGCCGCCAGCAGCACCAGCGTGATGGCCAGCACCGGCCACAGGTCTGCCGCCATGTCCGGGGCGGCCAGCGCCGCCAAGACCGGACCCAGGAACGGCGCCGGCAGCACGGCGCCGGCCGCCGCGGCCCACCAGGCCGTGCCGGGAAACGCGCGGTTGGCGTGCCAGATGGCCAGCATGGCCAGCGCCGACAGCAGGCAGAGCGGCTGCAATACGGCGAGCAGGGTGGGAACATCGAAGCGGGACATGGCGCGGACGGAATTAGCGTACGAGGGTGCGATAAATCAAACCGCTTTGAATTTTTAAATAAGCCATTTGATTCGTAAACATTGCAAAATTTCCTGTGTATTCGTGGCGCTGCGGCCTTGCCGCGGGCGGGATAAAAAAAGGGGCCTCGTCGGGCGATGGCGGACGATGGGGGCAGGCCCGGGGAGCTAAAGATTACTAAACAAATGTGAGTTTAGTTTAATTTCCAGTTTGCATCAATGTTTGCGTGATCTCAATCCAACAAGTTGCCAGGATGCTTCAAACCGGTTTCAGACGCCGCCGGGGAAACCCTTTCGACTCTGGTGGTCAGGCCACTGTGCAGGATGCGGAAGGGAAGGCAGCAATGTAGTTTTGTTTCTAAATGAAATAAATCCACGCAAAATCGCTGAAAAAGAAGCTTTATGGCTACATCTTTTGATTAAATATCAACTTGAGCGGAGTGTAGCATGGCTACATTTTTGAACTCAATAGGGATGTGGTATGACCGCAATGCCAAACCACGGAATTGGCATGACCGGATGCCGGCAATGGGGTGCTGTAGTTTCCCTTTGGAATGTCTTGCTGCTATAGGGAAATTGTTGCGGAATGGAGGTGATGCACGGCCGCGCCGGGCCGTGGAAATGTGAATTTAGAGGAAAGACTCTAAAGTGTTTTAGCGCACGCCAGCGGCGCTGCTGCCGCGCACGATGACATGCGCCGGCAACAGGGTGTCGCCGGCGGCCGCGCCGCCCAGCAGCAGGGTGGTGGCCGTGTGGCCGAGGCGTTCCTTGTCGACGTGGACCGTGGTCAGCGGCGGTTCGGCAGCCTGGCCCGCTTCGCTGTCGCCATAGCCGGCGACGGCGACGTCCTGCGGCACGCGCAGGCCCGCGTCCTGGCAGGCGCGCATGATTTTCAGGGCGGCGTCGTCGTTGCAGGCGAAGACCGCGTCGGGACGGGGCGCCAGCGCCAGCAGCCTGCGGGCGCAGGCGGCGCCGGACGGGTCGTCTTCGCCGAGTTCCAGTTCCAGGTCGGGATCGGCCAGGATGCCCGCGTCGAACAGCGCCTTGCGGTAGCCGCGCGCGCGCTGCAAGTGGGCCTGGTGGGCCGGCGCCGTGCCGACATAGGCGATGCGGCGCCGTCCCAGGCTGATCAGGTGGCGCACCGCCGCCATGGCGCCGTCCAGGCTGTCGCCCTGGACGCAGGCATGGCCGGCGGCGTGGTGATCGACGCAGACCATCGGCAGCGCCAGCGCGGCCAGGCGCGCCAGCACCGGCGGCTCGAAATAGCCGGCGCACAGCAGCAAGTCCGGTTCGTGGCGCTGCACCAGCTTTTCGATGGTGTCGTCGGGGCCCAGCATCAGCAGTGACAAGGTGGCCAGGTGTTCGCGGCAACAATCTTCGGCGCCCTGCAGGACGCGCCCATAGGCCGAATGGGAGAACACGTCGCCGGCGCCGCGGCGCTGGACATACAGCACGCGCCGGGGCGGCTTGCTGCGCAATTTATTGCGGTTGTAGCCAAGCTGGTCGGCGACCTGCAGGATGTGTTGCCGCAACTCGTCCGACAGCCCCTCGTTGTCGTTCAGGGCGCGCGACACGGTACCGGACGAGACGCCGGCCTTGGCGGCGATATCGCGCAATGTGACATTGGGCATGGTGGGAAAAGCGAAGCAACGAAAAGCGCTATCTTACATTGCGACTAAACAAATGTACATGTTGCGTATTGTTGCGTAGTGCTACGGATTGCGCCCCGCGCCGGACTGTGCTGGAACCGTATGGGGTCGTGCTCAGTCGTGGCAGCGCACCAGCACGGCGGTGATGTTGTCGCGGCTGCCATCGCGCTTGGCCATGGCCACCAGTTCCGCGCAGCATTGCGGCAGGTTGTCGCGGGTGGCGCGCGACAGGATGGCGGCGATGGTTTCCGGCGTGGAGTTGCCGTACAAGCCATCGCTGCACAACAGGTAGACGTCGCCCGGCGACATCGCCTGCGTCTGCAAGTCCGGCTTGATGCCGGGGGCGGGGCCGAGCGCCTGCAGCAGCAGGTTGCGGGCCGGCAGCGGTTCGCGCATGCCGGCTTCCAGCGCCTGCTGGTACAGCGTCTGGTCGCGGGTCAGCTGGTTCAGGCGGCCGTGGCGGAAACAATACAAACGGCTGTCGCCGACGTGGAAGATGAACACCGGGCCGTGCGGCGCCACTTGCCACATGCCGGTCAGGGTGGTGCCCATGCCGGCGCCGTCGGCCTGGTGGTTGGCACGGTTGGTCTGGTACATGCGGTCGTTGGCGAATTCCACCGCGTCGTGCAGCGTGATCATGGCGCGCATGGTGGCGTCGGTCCAGGTGGCGTCCGGGTCGGCCTGCACCGGATCGAACGCGCTGGCGTGGAAGGCGGGAACGGTGGCGTCCTGTACGGCCGGCGGCAGGTCCGACTGCGCCGCCTGGATAAACCCGTGCAGCAAGGTGATGGCGTCCGCGCTGGCGATTTCACCGGCCTCGTGGCCGCCCATGCCATCGGCCACGACCACCAGGCCGATGTCGGGCGCTATGAAGAAATTATCCTGGTTGGCGTCGCGCACCGTGCCCACGTCCGTCAATCCATATGCAACACCCATGTCCATGTGGTGCAGGGTCGACGGAGATAATTGCTTCCAGTTGCCCAAGGTGTCTCCTGTCGTTGAAAATATAACAAAGCCCAGGACCGCATGCTAGCATGCGCAGTGACGCAATGGGAGACTTGGCTGCATGGAAGAGAAACAACAACGGACTGGCGTGGAGGGCTCGGTGGACGCGGAACACGCGCCGCCGCAAGGTGATTCGGCCGGGCGCAACGCCGCGGCCGAGGCGCGCGCGGCCATCCTCGCGCGCCGCGTGGCCGCGCTCGAAGCCGTGGTGGCGGTGGAGCGGCGCATGCGCGATGTGCAGGAAATGACGGCCCGCGCGGCGGCCGGCCAGTTGGCCGCGCGCGACGGCCAGGCCGACATCACGGTGCCGCGCCCCCATGCCCATCCGGTCGACGACGATGCGACGATTCCCGTGCCGCATTACCATCGTCCCGACGGCGCGGCGCCGCGCCCGCCCGCGCCGCCCGATCAACCTGGCCAGTCCGGCGACATCGCCGCACTCCATGCCGATGCCGATGCCCACGCGCACCCGCCGGCGCGGCCGACACCTTCACAGCCAGCGCCATTGCAGCCCGCGGCGGCCCACACGTCCACGCAGCCGCTGGGGCATTCGGAGGGCAGCACCACGGCCACGGTCTCCACGGTCTCCACGGTATTTACGCAGCCATCCCGTTCGCTGACCGGGCAAAGCCGCCCGCAGCCGCAGCGCGGCGCCTTGCCGGACCGGATGGCGGTGCCGCCGCTGCCGGCCATTCATAACCGTTCGTTCCAGCCCGGCGCCGCGAGCCCGCTGGCGCTGGCGCCCGGCTTTGAATTGTTTGAATACCGCATCGACGCCGTGCTGGGACAGGGCGGCTTTGGCATCACGTACCTGGCCACCGACATCAACCTGAACACCAAGGTGGCGATCAAGGAATACCTGCCGGCGGAATTCGCCACCCGCGCCAGCGACAAGTCGGTGTCGCCGCGCTGGCCGGAAGACAATGATTTTTACCTGAACGGCCTGGAGTGCTTCCTGGTCGAGGCACGCACGCTGGCCACGTTCCGCCATTCGAATATCGTGCGCGTGGCGCGCTTTTTCGAAGCGCACCGCACCGCGTACATGGTGCTCGAATATGAGCGGGGCCAGGCGCTGAAGCAGTGGTGGGACGGCCACAAGACCATGCCCGAACAGCAGTTGCTGTCGCTGGTGCAGCCGCTGATGGATGGCTTGTCGCTGATGCACGAAGCGGGCTTCCTGCACCGCGACATCAAGCCGGACAATATTTATGTGCGCAAGGAAGACGGCAGCTGGGTGCTGCTGGACTTCGGCGCGGCGCGCCAGACGGTCGGCGGCATGCAGGCCATGGCGGACGTGGTCACGCCCGGCTATGCCCCGCTGGAGCAATACCAGGGCGGCGCGCAGGGCCCCTGGACCGACATTTACGCGCTGGGCGCGACCCTGTACTGGATGATCACGGGCGCCAAGCCGGCGCCGGCGCCGGAACGCGACAACGGCATGGCGGAGTATGTGCCGGCGCTGACGGCGGGCAAGGGCCGCTACAGCGAAGAATTCCTCGGCGCGGTCGATTGGGCGCTGGCCGTCAAACCGCAAGACCGTCCGCAAAGCATCGCCGAGTTTTCGCAGCGCCTGTTCGCGTCGCACGCCGGCACCCTGGGCTTGCAGGAAGCGCTGCGCGCCAGCGAGCAGGATGGCAAGCGTACCGTCAAGCAGGGCGTGCGCAAGCTGGGCAAGTCGCTGTTCCGGCCCGCGTCGTGGCCGCTGGTGGTCAAGATGACGATCGCCATGGTGCTGGCGGCGCTGCTGCCGATGATCATTACCGCGTACTACAACTTGAACGGCAGCGTGTCGGCCGTGTCGTCGAGTGAGTTGCGCAACCTGGAAAGCCTGGCCCAGGCCACGGCGGGCCGCATTTCACAACTGATCGCGGACAGCCGCTACCTGGCCAATTACCTGGCCACCGACCGCGATTTCATCGATTACCTGCGCGCGCCCACCGACGCCAAGAAAGCCGTGGTCAGCGACAAGCTGGCCAACCTGATCAAGACCAATCCCGACGCGCACCTGATGTTCCTGATGGATAAGGAGGGTACCGCGCTGGTGTCGAGCGAACCGGGGGTGGCGGGGGTGAACTTCAAGTTCCGCCAGTACTTCCAGGAAGCCATGAAAGGGCAGCCCTTCATGACCGGCGTGATTATCGGTTCCACCGCCGGCAAGCCGGGCGTGTATTACGCCAATCCGGTCTTCGATGACCTGGGCAACGTGATCGGTGTGGTGGTGCTGCGCATCAAGGGCGCCACCATTTCCGCGATCCTGACCGACGTCAGCGCCGGCAGTTCCCGGGTGCCGTTCATGATCGATGGCGACGGCATCCTGGTGCACCATCCGGACCAAAACCAGCTGTATCGCAGCCTGGCGCCGCTGCCGAAAGCCACCCTGCAGAAAATCGTGGCGGACCAGCGCTTCCGCCGCCACCGGATCGAAAGCGTCGACATGCCGGAACTGGCGCAAGTGCTGATCGGCGCGAAGAAAACCGGCAACATCAGTTACCACTCCACGCTGTCCGGCGTCGATGAACACGCGGGCTATGCGCCGGTACAGGGCCACAATTGGGTGGTGGGCGTGACGGAATCGCGCACGCGCTTCGAAGAACCGTTGAAACGCTTGTTCAGCCACGTGCTGTACAGCGTGGCGCTGGTCGGCCTGGTGTTCCTGGTGCTGGCGGTGATGTTCACCCGCAGCATCACGCGGCCGGTGGTGCGCCTGACGGAAGCGGCCAATGCGCTCAAGGATGGCGACTTTGACCGCGCCAACATCCGCGTCACCAGCGCCGATGAAATCGGCCAGCTGGCGCGCACCTTCAACGTCATGATCGACGTGCTGCGCCAGCGCGAACGGGAGCGCCAGCGCGGCAAGCTGGGGCACCAGGGGCGCGATGACGCGTGACGCGGTGGTGTGCGTTTTGGTTAGATTATTGCTAGCTGGAAAATGGTAGGATGCGTGCTTTTCGCGTTTTATTGTATCCCATGGCCGCCGCAACTCCGACTGACGACTTCGCATCCGACTCTTCCACCGCTGGCACCCTCACAGCCGGTCAATCAAGTACCGGCACCCTGCATTACGGGGACCACGACTGGCTCAAGCTGGAGATGGCGGCCGGCGTTCCTTACCTGTTCCAGTTCAACGGTGAGCGGTTGCAAATTCCCGGTGGTTACGCTTGGCCATTGTTGGCGTTGCGAGATGCGAATGGCGTGAAGGTGGCCGAGACATCCGGTTACCACTACTATTCACGGACGTTCGTGCAGTACGCATCGGTCACGGGAGGCACGTATTACCTGGACGTGAGCGTAGAGGGAGGCATTGGCAATTATGCGGTAACGATGAAGCAGATGGAACCGGATCTCCGGGCGTCACAGCCAGCAGGAGCGCCCGTCCTGGCCGCAGGTAGCAAGGTGGAGGGCGTGTTTGATTATGACGGTGACAGTGACTGGTACAGTTTTCACGCGGAAGCAGGACAGCACCTGAAATTCAGCACGCCCAAAGGACCCGCGTCGGATGCGAGGTTTGCTTCCCAGTATGACTTCTACGACGTGACCGGCAAGCTGCTGGAATACGACTTCCCTTTTGAACCCTTGGTGTCAGGCGACTATTACGTTGCATTGCGGGGGGACGACAAGGGTACTTACACGCTGCAGATGGCAGAACTGTCGGACGACTATGCGGGGCACACGTCGACCAGCGGCCGGTTGTCGCCTGGCGGGACGGTATCAGGAACAATCGAGTATACCTTCGACACGGATATGTTCCGCATGCCTGTCGAAGCGGGCAAGATATATACCGTGCGTTTCTCGGGTATCTCCGAAGACCTGTTTAATGTGGTAACGCGTCTGACTGATACAGATGGGGTGCGGTACCAGCTTGCCGTGAATGATGGCGCATCCAGCTTCATGGCAAAAAGTACCGGGGACTACTTCTTCTCGTTGGGTTCATACGCGAACAGCCTGCCTGCTGTGTCCGGCGCTTATACGCTGCAATTGAGCGTAGGCCAGTCCGACGACCATGGCGGCGATGCGGCCCACGCCACGGGGGCAACGCTGGGCCAGCCAGCCAAGGGCGCGCTGCAAGGCGGCGGAGATACCGATGTCTTCAAAATCGAATTACAGGCTGGCGTGACCTACCAGCTGGAAGCCGCATCCAGTACGGCTGGGAGGTCCGCCATGCTGGTGCTGAAAGATGGGAGCGGCGACATCATTGCGGGTGAGTACCAGTGGGTCTCCAAATTTACTGTAACGCCGCGCGAGGCAGGGACGTACTTTGCTTGCATTACTGGAAATGAACTGACCTATACGTTCAACGCGGTGACTGTACCGGACGATTTTGGTGCCAATATCAGCAAGCCGGGGTATCTGCCCATTGGCGGCAGCGCACAGGGGGCAATTGAAAGCAGTGCCGACAACGACTGGTTCGCGGTCCACCTCACTGCCGGGGTGACATACTGGTTTGGCAGCGAATCCCTGGACAGCACCCAACACATGAAGTACAGCGGCCCGCACCTTGCCCTGGTCGATGCACAGGGCAAGGACCTGGCATCGCTGCCAACCGGACTGGCCTCCGATGTCAAGGCTACGATGTCCTATGTACCGGAATATTCCGGCACATACTATGTCAGTGCGAGGAGGGCATTCAGTGATACCTACCCGGCCAACTATACCGTCACGGCGCAAATTGGCGAGCGCGATGACTATGGCGCGACCCGCGCCACTGCCGGCACGCTGCCTGAAAACACCCAGGTCAAGGGCCGGCTGGCGCTGGCCCAGGATACCGACATGTTCCGCATCACCGCCACGGCGGGCACCACCTACGTGGTGGAACTGACTGGCGGCAATGTTGGTTATTCGGACAGCGGATTATCCGTGCTGCTGGAAAGCGATTTGCCGACGGCGGGGGAATTGCGCGAGATCAGGAATTCCAGTTCGAAGACCACCGTGTTCGAGCCACAGGCCAGCGGTGACTACTATTTCACCGTCAAGGGCAACCTCTCTGTCACGGGTGACTATGCTTTGCGTTTGAAGCCAGTCCCTGGCGATACCATTGCGGCGGGCAAAACCACAACGGCCGTGCTGCAGGCGGGTCAGCGCATCGACGGTGTGCTGGAGTCGCGTTATGACGGCGACTGGTACAAGGTCGCGGTGCAGGAGGGACATACCTATGCGATGGAATTGCTGGGCGCGCTGAGCGGAAACGGCACGCTCGATACACATGCGGCGGTGCTAGGCGGCACGGATGACTGGGGCAGAACCACCAGCCTTAGCGATAGCTTTATGTACAGTGGCTATTCCGAACCGGTGACGACGTTTACGCCTTCTAATAATGGCGACTATTACGTGGGGGTGGATGGAAAAGGTGTGGCGGAAGGTAGCTACGTATTGAAGGTGACAGACATCACAAATGACAGGAAGGGGCCGGCGCTGACCTCCGTGTCGCACGGCGCCGACACACCGCTGGACTTATTCGACACAATCACGATGGCATTCGATGAGCGCATCAAGGCCGATGCCGGCGCCGTGGTCCTGAAAAGCGCCAATGGCGGCACCGTCGGCCTGAAAACTTTCAGCGGAACATTGGGGGCTGGGCCTGCGGCTGGCAACAAACTGGTGCTGGATCCGGGGTGGCGACTGGCGCCTGGCACCACCTATACGTTGGAACTGAAGGCGGGTAGTGTGGTGGACCTGGCTGGCAATCCTTACACAGGTCAACTGTCGTATACCTTCACCACCCGCCCCCTGCTGGAAACCGGCACCGCAGGGAACGATTACCTGAAAGGCGCCGGCGTTTCCGGCGAAGTTCGCGGCGGCGCCGGGACCGATACCGCGATGTTTACGGAACCCCCTTATTACTACAGCATCAATGCAACGGGCGCCGGTAAGTTCACGATCATCAACCGCTTTTCCAGCGACGCCGGCATAACGCTCGATGGCGTGGAACGCGTAATGTTTGGAATTGGCGCCGTTGCCCTGGACGTCGAAGGCGTCGCCGGCCAGGCCTACCGCCTTTACCAGGCCGCCTTCAACCGCACCCCGGACCAGCAAGGCGTCGGCTACTGGATCGCCCAGATGGACAAGGGCATGGCGCTGACGGATGTCGCGCGCAGCTTCGTCGCCAGCGCGGAATTCCAGAAGCTGTATGGCGCCACGCCAACGGATACGGCGTTTGTAGACCTGTTGTACAGCAATGTGCTGCACCGCGCGCCGGATGCGGCCGGCGCCGCCTACTGGAACGGGGCGCTGCGCGACGGCCTGGCGCGCGAACAGGCGCTGTCGTACTTCAGCGAGGGCAAGGAAAACCACGACGCCGTGGCCAAGCTGATCGCCAATGGCTTTAGCTATACCCCCTACGGTTGACGGCTTGCCGGCAGGTCGTCAACTCAGGCGTAATCAATAAACCACTGCTGCGCCCCGTCCTGCCAGCAGTGCGTGCCCTGTAACCCTTGCGCCAGTGCGCGCTGGTGGCCGGCATGGTCGGCTGCCGCCACGTGCACCATGGCGGTGACAGGGGCCGGCGCCGGCAGCAGCAAGTCGCGCTGCACCACCAGCCGCGCCAGCCCGCCATACACCACGGCATAGCGGCGCACGGTAAAGCCTTCCTTCATCAGGCCGCGCAGGCTGCGCATGTTTTCCGGCGCCACCGTGGCCGACACCAGCGTGCGGCCCAGTTCCCGGCCCAGCGCCATGCGTTCCACGATGCCGGCGCAGTGCAGGCGGCGGCCGCGCCATTCCGGTAGCGACGCCGCGCCGTCAAGCACGCACATGCGGGCGCGGTCCGCCGCGCCGAGGCGCAGCAGTTCCGCCATATGGTCGACGGTGGGGGAATCGAGTCCCAGCACGCCATACGCCACCAGGTCGCCGTCGGCGAAACAGCCGAGGATGCGGCCGCATTCGGCCACGTGCCGCTCAAAATGCTCGAGGCGGTCCGGCCGCACCATGCCGGCCGGCGTCAGCGCGGCCACATGGCTGTGCAGCGCGTGAATTGCCCGCGCCTCGTCGGCGCACATGGTGCGCCAGGTGAACACCACGTCGTCTTCACAGCAATTCATTTGAGGAGCTCCGCATAGTTAATGACTTTTAATGGCGGATATAAATCCAGTTCGGCGGCCACCGACATGTTGACCAGGTAAGAGAAGCGCGCCAGCGTTTCAACCGGGATCGAGGCGGGCTGCCGCCGCTCCACCAGGATTTGCGCAGCCTTGTGGGCGGTCAGGCGGCCCACGTTTTCATAGCCGGACACCAGCCCGAACAAGGCCTTGCCGTCGCGCAGCGCGACTTCGGTCGCGGAAAACGTTGGCAGGCGGCGCGCCAGCGCGGCTTCCGTCAGCACTTTGCGGTTGGCGGCCAGGAAGCTGTCCGGCCCGATGTACAGCAATTGCACGCCGCCGGCCGCCAACCGGTCCACCATCTGCGGCAGGGCGGAGGGCACCGGCTGGCCTTTGGGGTCCAGCGGCACCGGCCGTTCATCGAGGCGGAAGCGCTCCTGCGCCGCCACGGCCCGTAGCTCCTTCACGTTCACCACGGAATTCGGTTCGGCCGGGTTGTAGATGATGGCCAACCGGTCGAAGCGGCGGTAGGCGCGCACGGCATTCAATTGCTGCACGGCGGGGACCACGTGGGACGCGCCGGTCAGGTTGCGGCCGGAGGACGCCAGTGTTTTGACCAGGCCCGCCGCGACCGGCGAGGCCACCATGGTGAAAACAATAGGGATGTCGGTGACGTGTTTGGCGGGATCGGTTTGCCCCTGCTTGCCCGCCACCGCCAGGGTGACCGGCGTGCCCCAGGTGTAAATCAAGTCGGCTTCCAGCGCGCGCGCCTCCGCCACCAGCGCCGGGACCTTGGTGACGTCGAGCGCCACGTCGCGCACGATCAGCTCCACCGGGATGCGGTTCACCTCGAAATAATTGCGGAAGCCTTTTTCGACCCCGGTTTCGCCCCGGAACAGGATCATGTAGATGCGGTAGGGCCGGGCGCCCGCCGCTCCGGTGATGCCGGCCGCCTGCGCGCCCGGGGCGGCTGCCACGACCGGCCCCAGGCAGCCAGCCAGCGCCGCCGCTTCAATAAAGGTGCGCCGCTTCATGCCGCCGCTCCTTCCGCCACCGCGGCGCGGCTGGCCGCCGTGAAGACCAGCGCAAATACCAGCGAGGACACCAGCGCGAAGCCGCCCAGCGCCAGCATGGCGTGCGGCGCGCCGTGGCGCTCCACCAGCATGCCGGTCACCAGCGGACCGGCGGCGGCGCCCAGCCGCTCCAATAAACGGAACAGGCCGACGATCGGACCGGTGCCGGCATCGCGCGCCTCGCCGCGGGTGACCCGCGCCACCAGTACCAGCTGGGCGGAAATGCTCATCGACTGGCCCACGCCCAGCGCACCGATCCCCAGCATCACCATTTCGCTGGTGGTGCCGAAATAGATGGGCAGCATGCCGAGCCCGGTCAATACACCGCCCGCCACCACCAGCCGGGCATAGGCGTTATAACGGTCCGCCAGGTGCGCGAACAGCGGCGCCAGCGCCAGCGAAGCAAGGCCGTACAGCATCGTATAGCGGCCGATTTCGGATTTCGAATGGCCCAGGGTCGACAGCAGCACCGGCACCAGGAAAATTAAAAAGCCGGAATACAGGAACTTGGCGGGTATCCCGGACAGCACCGACAAGGCAATGAATCGGCGGTTGCGCGCCAGGCGGCCCAGCAGCGACAGGCTGGCGCCGGGCAGGGCCACAGGGGGGCCCCCGGCCACTGTACCGGCTTTGTCGAAATCGCCGCGGTGCGCGCCATGCAGTACCGCCGCCGCCAGCAGCGCCGCGCCCAGCGCCACCACGGCGCCGAGCAGGAACACCAGGCGGTAGCCGATGCGGTCGGCCAGGATGCCGCCCACGGCCGGCGCACAAATTTCCGCCACCATGATGGCGCCGACAAACAGCGCCATGCCCTTGGCGCGGTTGCCGGCATCGGTATGGTCGAAGACATAGCCCTGGCACGCCATGAACATCACGGCATAGCCGGCGCCGGTCACGGCGCGCGCCACCACCAGCGCCAGGTAATCGGGCACCAGCCCCGTCACGGCCAGCCCCGCCATGACCGTCAGCGCGCCGCCAATATAGCTGCTGCGCCGGCCCAGCCGGTCGGACCAGCCGCCCGCGAACGGCATGGTCAGTGCCACGCCCAGCAGGAAGGCCGTGATCGGCAGGCTGGCGTGCAGGCCGCTGTCGAGTCCCGGCGCGGGCAGCGACGCCGCATACACGGGCAGGAAGGGGCGCGACAGCATTTCCGCAAACATGAACAGGAAACTCAGTACGCGCACCAGCACGATGCGGTGCGTGACGAGGTCGCCTTCGGTGGTGGCACCGAACGTGTACAGCGACTTCAGGCGCCGCAGCAGCGGCTCGGCCTTCGCCGCGTTCAACGGCGCCTGCCTGCGCTGCTGTTCCGCGTCGCGCAGCAGCGCGTCGTATTCCCGGTTGGCGCTGGCCGCCAGGCCGTGCAAGTGCGCCGCGATGGGCACCCCTGGCGGGGGTGCGGGACGTTGGCGGAAGTCGCCCGCCGCGATGCGCGCCATCATGGTGACAATGTGGCGCATCGGCGCCGTGAAATTCAGGGTGACGATAAACCACAGGATTTCAAACGCGATCAGGAGGCTGGTGACCAGCACGATGCCGATGTCGTAGCGCAGCTCGCGGATGCGCGCCGCCACATAGCGCTGGTCGACGCCGACGTGCAAATGGCCGACGGTCTTCCCGTTCAGCACCAGCGGCAGCGCGGTATCGAGGAAGCGTTCGGGCGCGCTGGTGTCGGCCGTGGTGCTGCCATACAGGACGGTACCGGAACGGTCGCTGACTCGCAGGTACGCGAGGTCGCGGTTTTCCTTCAGCACGTCGGCAAAATATTCCGGCACCCCTTCCAGGCGCTGCAGCGGAATCCCATAGCCCAGCGCGCGCACCATCAGCGCGGATAACTCCACGCCCGTGGTGTGGGCCTTGCGGCCCAGTTCCGGCAACAGCCGCTGTTCCGACAGCGACCACGCATACAGCGACAGCGCGGTCTGCACCACCAGCAGCAGCGCCAGCACAAAGGCAAACAGTTGCCGCACCGGGCGGCCATACAGCCGCTCCGACGGGGCCGAGGCGGAGCTCATATCCGCGCCCCGGCGGCATTCTGGCCGTGCAAGGCGGCCCGCGCTTCCTGCAAGTCGCGCCCGGCCTGGCCGACCGCGCGGTTGACGTCTTGCGCCAGTTCCGATGCTTGCCGGTCGGGTTTGGCAACCTGCGGGGCATGCGGGTCGAACGCCAGCTCGATCGTGCCCAGGGTGCGGTCGATGCGGCGCACCCACAGCCGGATGCCCAGCGCCGCCAGCACGCCGGACAGGACGGTGGCGACCAAAGCGGCTTTCAGCAATTGCCCTGTGATGCCCGACATGAAGGCTTCATGGGCGCTGCGCGAATAATGCAGTTCGACCGCGCCCGCCATGACGCCGAGGTCATTGGACAGGGGCGACGCGACACGGATATCGCGCTTGTCCGGCGTGCGCCCGGTCGAGTAGACCGGCGTCCCGGCCGCATCGCGTACGATGATGGCGACAATGCCGGTGTCCTGCGCCGCCTCGAAATCAATCGCGGCTTGCGCGTTGCCCAGGCTGTTGATGGGCAAGCCGAGGTCGAGCCCGGTTTCCAGGTTGTCGCGCAGCGCGTTGACGGTAAAGCGCAGGCGCGAATCTTCGAGTTCGGACAGCGTGCGGTCGAGCTTGCCGATGTTGAGGAACACCGTCAGGGCGATCGCCAGCACCGACAATAAAATGATCGGGGCTGTAATCGTAACGCTGAGTCGTGACATCGCCATTGCAAACACACCAGGACCACTTGAATTGCAAAAATTGTAGCACTGTTGAGTTTGCTCAATATTGCTTTTCTACTACTGTGGTTGTCCAGTGTGGCAATGGCGCCATAAATTACTCGTAAGCGCCCAATCTGCGCTGTTCATCCGGCGAAAAGTGCGCATTGCGCAGGCTTTGTTCGGCCTGGGCATCGCCCGGCTGTGCCAATCCGGCGAGAAGTACCTTGCGTTCCGCAAGGTACGATTGCATGCGGCGCTGCCACGCGGCCTCGTCGCGGTCCACTTCCGCCATGCGGGCGGCGGCATTGGTGTCCAGCACGGCGGCGCGCAGGCGATAGATGTCGTTGTCATCGGCGCCCTGGGCGCGGCGCTGCGCCACTTGCTCTTCCAGCCGCACGATGCGCAGCGGCGCGTCGCGCTGTTCGCGCAAATGCTCCGGCAGGCGCGCATCGAGTTCGGCCAGTTTGCGCATGCGTTCCGGCGCGGCCAGGTTGCGGTCGGCGTCGAGTTCGAGGCGGGCAATGGTGTCGGCGGCATAGGCGTCCGCTTCGCTGAACAGGCCGGCCGCTTCCTTCTGCGTGAAATACTGGCGGCGCAGCGCCAGCATGGCGTCATGCCGGGTGCGGGTATCCCTGGCCAGGTTGCCGACCGGGCGCAGGCTGCGTTCCAGGCTGGCCAGCGCCCGCTTGTATTCGATATAGGCGTCCAGCAGGCGGCGCGCTTCGGTGGCGGCGGCGGGGCGCAGGCGCTTGTCCAGTTCCCGCGCCGCTTCCGCGCGCACCGCTTCCAGGCTGGTTTCGCCGAGACCGGCAAGGTAGTAATCAAACAGGTGACCCAGTTCCGCATCGACCACCAGCGCATTGGCGCCATCGTGTTTCAAGGCGCCATCGGGCGTGGTGCCTTCCATCGAGCGCACGAAGGCGAAGGTGCGTTCGCCGCTGGCCGCCGGCGCCTCCGTGGGCGGCGTCTCGGTGCCGCCAACCAGCCAGCCACCCAGCATGGCGGTGGCGATGATGCCCGCGACAATGGCGGCGCGGTTCACTTGTGCTTTCATGCGCTCGGCTCCCGGTGAAATTAAAGGCCCAGGCCCTGCAGGCGGTTGGCCTGCTGGCGGTAGATCGTCACCGGATCGGTTTCAAACAGGTTGCCGATGCCGACCAGCTGGTTGACTTCATCGGCGTGGTTCAGCGCATAGTCGTCGCGGATCACGCGGCCCAGGTGGCTCGAGCAGCTGGCAACCAGGCCATCGTTTTTCTCGCCGCCAAAGGCCAGGGCCGTCACGGCCAGGAACGGGTCCAGCGCATCGAACACATTGGTATACGAGCGCGCGCCGCTCCATGAGAAGTACTGCACGCCGTTCACCTGGTAGGCGCCTTCGCCGCAAGCGGTGGTGGGGATGCCTTGCGGGTGCTTGGCATTGAACGCCAGCGAACCCGCGGTGGACAGCGATTCGGCCGCGCCGCGCGAACTTTGCGGCAGGGTCGGGCTGCCGGAAATCAGGCTGATCAAGCCGCCCAGCGCATTGGCGATGTCGTATGAAACGCCCGGCGCGGCGCCGATCAGGATATCGGCGACCTTGGAGCCTTTATTGACGCCGCCCACGCTGGTGACGGACGCCACCAGGTCGGGCCGCACGGAAGCGACGTAGCGCGAAGTCGGTCCGCCGTGGCTGTGGCCGACCAGGTTGACCTTGGTGGCGCCGGTGGCGGCCAGGATTTGTTTTACCTGCAGCAGCAATTGTTCGCCGCGCACTTCGGTCTTGTTGGCGGCCGAGACCGACGTCACATAGACCGTGGCGCCGCCGCTGCGCAGGCCGGACGCGATGCCATAGAAGTAGTCGACCGGGCCCAGGCTGTCAAAGCCGAACAGGCCGTGCACCAGCACGATCGGGTACTTGGTTTGGGTGTAGCCGGCCGCCCACGAGGGGGCGGGCAGGGCCGTGATAGCGATGAGGAACAGCGCCAGGGTCTTCCAGAAGCGTTTTTTCATGTGGTGTCTCCATTCGTTTAGTTTTATGCCCTGCGAAGGGCTGAAACGAATGTAGCACCGCACCAAAAAGGCACGATCGTGCTGGCTCCTGGCGCCATGCGGTTGGCTCGCGCGGCAAGCCTGGCGTTGTATCTCTGTCTTTACTGATGTGGCTGGTTGACTTCGCCTTGCAGAGGCGCGGTGCCCGCCGTTGCGGCCTCGCCGGCCGGCGCGGCTTGCAGGTCGAGATCGATCGTGCGCACCGTGGCGTCATCGAGGTACTCGCTGTACAGCCACTCGCCGTCGCGCTGGGCCAGGCCTTCGGGCGCCGGGAAGTCTTGCGGCGGCCGCTTTTGCAGCGCGACTTTCATGTAATCCATCCAGATCGGCAACGCCAGGGTGGCGCCGAATTCGCGGCCGCCCAGCGACTTCGGCTCGTCGTACCCCATCCACGCGACGCCGACCACGCCGCCGCCATAGCCGGCGAACCAGCCATCGACCGCGTCGCTGGTGGTGCCGGTCTTGCCGGCCAGGTCAAGCCGGCCGATGCGCTGGTACGCCTGCGCGCCGGTGCCGCTGCGCACCACTTCGCGCATCATCTGGTCGGCCAGGAACACGTTGCGCGGATCGAGCACGCGGTTGCCTTCCTGCGCCACCACCGGCGGCTTGGTCTCGCTGATGATCTTGCCGTCGCCATCGACGATTTTCGCGATCAGGTAAGGTTGCACCTGGTAGCCGCCATTGGCGAACACCGCGTACGCGCCCGCCATTTGCTGCGGCGTGACGGAACCGGTGCCGAGCGCCATGGTCAGGTTTTGCGGGTGCTTCGGCAAATCAAAGCCGAACTTTTGCAGGTAGTTGTGGGCATACGGCACGGACACCGCGCGCAGCAGGCGCACGGTGGTGACGTTTTTCGACTTGGCCAGCGAGGTGCGCATCGACACCGGGCCGTCATAGACGCCGTCGTCGTTTTGCGGATTCCACGCGCTGTCGCCGCCGTCGAGCGACAGCGGGCTGTCGTTGATCAGGGTGGCGGGGTAATAGCCTTTTTCCAGCGCGGCCGAATACACGAACGGCTTGATGGCGGAGCCGGGCTGGCGCCAGGCTTGCGTCACGTGGTTGAACTTCTGCAGGTTGAAGTCGAAACCGCCAACCATTGCGTGGTAGCCGCCGGTATTGGCGTCGATCGAGACGAAGGCGGCGGCCACTTGCGGCACTTGTGTGATGGACCAGCGGGTTTTTTCCGGCTTTCCTTCGGCCTTGATGACGCGGATGACGGCGCCGGGGCGGATCTTGAATTCCGGCTTGGCATTGGCCGCCAGCGCCTGCGCCGCCAGTTTCAGTCCGTCGCCCGTGACTTCGATTTCCTCGCCATCGATGGTTTCCGCCTGCACCGACTTCGGATTCACGGCCGTCACCACGGCCGGGATCAGCCGGTCGCTGCTGCGGCGTTTTTGCAGCACCTGGTCGATCGCGTCTTCGCGGTCTTCCGGGTCGTCCGGCAAGTCAATATAGGTTTCCGGGCCACGGTAGCCGTGGCGCTGGTCGTAGGCCAGCACATTGCGGCGCACCGATTCATAGGCGGCGTCCTGGTCGGCTTTCAGGATGGTGGTATAGACACTGATGCCGCGCGTATACGCTTCTTCCTTGAATTGCGCATACACTTGCTGGCGCGCCAGTTCCGCCACGTATTCCGCGTGGGTGTCGAATTCCTGGCCCTTGGTCGAGACGTGCAGCACTTCCTTCAGCGCGTCCTGGTATTGCTTTTCCGTGATGACGTCCTGGTCGCGCATGGCTTTCAGGATCAGGTGCTGGCGCTTGCGGGCCGCCTTGGGATTGACGGCGGGGTTGTTGCGCGACGGGTTTTGCGGCAGGCCCGCCAGCATGGCGAATTCCGCCACCGACAGTTCGTTCAACGCCTTGCTGAAATACGCCTGCGACGCGCTGGCGAAGCCATACGAGCGCTGGCCCAGGTAAATCTGGTTGATGTACAGTTCCAGGATCTGGTCTTTGGTCAGCGCCGCTTCGATGCGGTAGGCCAGCAGCACTTCCGCCAGTTTGCGGCCCGCCTTCTTGTCACGGCTGAGGAAGAAGTTCTTGGCCACCTGCATGGTGATGGTGGAACCGCCCTGGCGCAGGCTCATATGGCGGATATCGGCCTTCAATGCGCCCAGCGCGCGGATCCAGTCGATGCCGCCGTGGTCGTAAAACCGTTTATCCTCGATCGCCAGGATGGCTTTCTTCATCATTTCCGGCACGTCCTTGACCTGCACGAAATCGCGGTGTTCCTCGCCAAACTCGCCGATCAGCGCGTTGTCCGCCGTGTAAATACGCAACGGAATCTTGGGCCGGTAATCGGTCACGGCGTCAATCGCGGGCAAGTCGGGCGCAATCACCAAGGCCATGTAGCCGGCCAGCGCGGCGGCGCAGGCGCCCGCGCCAATGCCGCCGATGATCAGGGCGCGTTTCAGGAAGGATGAATTCAAGTCAGACACCTGTGGTTGCAAAGAGCGGCCATTATAGACTACGTGCCTGGCAGAAAAACTGCGTTACAAACCCGGCCCCATGGCGCGAGACGCGCATGCTATTCTTGATTTTTTTGCAAAGGAGAAACAATGCGCGCGATGTCGGCCCTGGGCTGGTTGTTGATGTTGGGGAGTGTGAATGCGTCGGCACAATCTGTGACGACGGTCGATTGCGGCCGCCTGCTGGATGTGAAGGCCGGGGTGTGGCGTGACAAGGTCACGGTCACCGTGGAAAACGGCGCCATCAAGTCGGTTGCGCCCACCGGTGCGGCGAAAGGCGCCATCGACTTGTCGTCGCAATCGTGCCTGCCGGGCCTGATCGACATGCACGTGCACATGACCTCGGAAACCCAGCGCCAGGTCGAATCCTTGCGTGCGGCGATGTCGCTGGACGCGGCCGACGACGCTTACCGCTCGGTGCCGTTCGCCGAACGCACGCTGAAAGCCGGTTTCACCACGGTGCGCGACCTTGGCGCGACTGATGGCTTGAATATCGCGCTGAAACGGGCGATCGCGGCCGGCCATATTCCCGGTCCGCGCATTTTCACGGCCGGCACCATGATCGCCACCACCGGCGGCCACGGCGACCATTCGAATGGCTTGTCGCGCGAACTGGCCAGGGCCAAGGGTCATCCGACCCCGTACGACGGCATCATCAACGGCCCGGAGGAAGCGCGCGAAGCGGTGCGGGCGCGCTACAAGGAAGGCGCGGACCTGATCAAGATCACCGCCACCGGCGGGGTACTGAGCCAGGCCAGCAGCGGCCAGAACTCGCAATTCACGGATGAGGAATTAAAGGCGATTGCCGCCACCGCCAAGGATTACGGCTTCCGCGTGGCGGTCCATGCGCATGGACTCGAAGGCATCAAGCGCGCGCTGCGCGCCGGGCTCGATTCCATCGAACATGGCACCTACATGGATGAGGAAGCGATTGCGCTGTTTAAAAAGTCGGGCGCCTATTACGTGCCGACCATCAGCGCGGGCCGCTATGTGGCCGACAAGGCCCGGGAATCGGATTACTACACGCCGCAAGTGCGCCCGAAAGCGGCCGCCATCGGTCCCCTGATCCAGTCGACCTTTGCCCGGGCCTATAAAGCCGGCGTGAAAATCGCGTTTGGCACCGATGCGGGTGTGTTCCCGCATGGCGACAATGCGAAGGAATTCGCGTACATGGTGGAAGGCGGCATGCCGGCGCTGGAAGCGATCCGCTCCGCGACCCTGAACGCGGCCGCGCTGCTGGACCAGGGCAACCGCCTGGGCTCGGTGGAAGCCGGTTACGCCGCCGACCTGATTGCGGTCAGCGGCGATCCATTAAAAGATGTCAGCCTGCTGCAGAAGGTGACGTTTGTAATGAAGGACGGCGTGGTGTACAAGCGCTGAGCAGTTCCACCGGGGCCAGATGGTCCGCCCTGTTGTATGCGTCATCATGCCGCGCGGCGTCGTCCTGTCCCGGGACGGCGCCCGCGGCGCTGACCAGATCCGGCTGGTACTGGTGGATCAGCACATCGAGCCAACCGTCGAGGCGGTTGAAGCGGTAGCCCAGTTGGGCGGCGCGCGCCGTATCGAGCAGCAGCGGGTGCGGCAAATCAAACGGGCTCAAATTGCCCTGGGTGGACAGCGGCAGCGCCCGCGCCCTGACGCCCAACACTTCGCCCACGCGGCGCTGCAGGCCCAGCGCCGACAACTGGCCGCCACTGGCCGCATTCACCGGTCCCGTAAAGGTTTGCAAGGCGCTCCAGTGCAGGAAGGACGCGGCCGTCCCGAGGTCGATGAACGAGGTGGTCGCCTTGCCATTCGCGTACAACAGCGCCTGGCCGGTTTGCACCAGGCCCACGTAGTACGCCAGCGGATCGTCGCTCGTGGCGCTATTGCCCAGCACATGGGCCAGCCGCACGGAGACGAACGGCAAACCGCCATCGCGCTGCAGGACCGCTTCGGCCTGGCGCAGGCCCGGCGCCAGGTTTTCGCGGGCGTCGACCGGATCGTTCCAGTCGCGCCGCCAGTCGATGGCTTCCCTGTCCAGGTCGAGCGCCTGCTCGTCAAACGGATCGCCGTGGCTGCCGATGTGTCCACGGTAGACGGCAATCGACGACGCCATCACATAGCGCCGGGTTTTCCCCTTGAACACGTCCAGCGCGATTTGCGCGGCGAGCGGCGAGCGGTTCAGCAAATCAATCACCACGTCGAACGCGGCATGGGCAAAGGCGGCGTCCATGGCGGCGCGGTCATGGCGGTCCACCACGATGCGGCGGACCTGGGTGCCGAAGCTGTCGGCGGTGCGGCCACGGCTGGCCAGCGCCACCGCGTGGCCCGCTTTCAGCAACTGCCGCACCAGAATGGCGCCCAGTGCGCCCGTGCCACCGATAACCAAGATATTCTTACCCATGTTACTCTCCTTGTCGTGTGCGTCGAGTGATGGGTTTATTCTGCGCCTGCATGGCGCACTGCACAAACGAGAAAATTGCCGGTCTAAGCATAAGAAAATCTAATTCATCATGGCCAAACCCTTGCGCAGCCTGTCCGGGCTGATCGATCTGGAAGCGGCTGCCCGGCTGGGCAGCTTCAAACTCGCGGCGGAAGAGTTGCACAAGACGCCCGCCGCCGTCAGCCAGCAAATCCGCCACCTGGAGGAAGAGCTGGGATTCACGCTGTTCCTGCGCCATCCGCGCAACGTGGAATTGACAGAAAAGGGGCGGGATTTTGCCGCCACCGTGTCGCGCGTGCTGGCGGATTTGCGGTTGAAAGCGGCGGCGCTGCAAAACTCGTGCGAAGAAAAAGTGCTGCGCATTTCCAGCACCCATTCGTTCGCGCTGAAATGGCTGGCGCCGCGCCTGACGCACTTCACGCGCCTGCATCCGGAACTCGACATCCGGCTCGACGCCAGCGACCGCGTCGTCAGCCTGGAAGATGACTCGGTCGACGTGGCGATCCGCTATGGCGGCTTCGAAGCGGGCGACCCCGGTGTGTTGTTCCCGGAGCGCCTGGTCGCGGTGTACAGCCCGGACATGCTGCCGCCCGGACGCACGGAATTCACGCTGGAGGATCTGCGGTCACTGCCGCTGCTGGACGAGGGCAGTAACCTGTACTGGCACCGCTACATGGCCGCCAACGGCTTGCCGGCCGGCTGCTACGACATTTCAAAAGGCTACAGCCACTGGGGCGTGCTGACCCAGGCCGCCGTGGCGGGGCAGGGCGTGGCGCTGGCCGCCTGGAGTATCGTGTACGAAGACGTGCGCAAGGGCGCGCTGCGCCTGATCCACGGGCGGCCGATCCCGTACAAGTCGGGTTACCGGCTGCTGACCAACGTAAACAAGCAGGGGCAGGCCAAGATCGAGGCGTTCCGGGGCTGGCTGGTGGAGGAGGTGGGGCGGATGGCGGGGGCGCTGGCGGCGTTTGAGGCGGAGTTTGATAATGGACGGGAATTAATGGGCGCGACTGGTTGAAGCGGTATAATCAAGGACGCTCTGCACCCTTACACCTGATCTGTGAGGAACGCATATGCCTACCATTAGTACCTTTTACGGTCTGGTCATTCAGATGTTTTTCAAGGACCATGCGCCGCCGCACTTCCACGTGAAATCAATACGTTGTCCCTGACAGAGGGCAAGTTACCGCGCAGGGCGTTGAGCCTGGTGCTGGACTGGGCTGAACTGCATCAGGCTGAACTGTTGGATGATTGGCAGTTATGCCGGGATATGCAGAATCCGAAACCAATTCCTCCGCTGGAGTAAAACAATGAACTGGGATGTGACAGAAGTGCGAGTGCTGGAAGACTTTTCCCTTGCTGTGCGCTTTCGCGATGGGCTGGAGGGCGTGGTGAGGTTTTTGCCCAGCTTCTTCCGCGGTGTTTTCTCACACCTGTCCAGCATTCCTGAGTTCCAGAAGGCGCATGTCGTTGATGGTGTTGTGACGTGGCCAGGAGAGTTGGATTTAGCGCCGGACGCGATGTATGACGAGATCAAGCGTTGTGGTGTTTGGATGCTGAACTGAAGTGGCGCTACAGCTTTTTCGACATGAACACGCGGCTGATGCCCTGCTGTTCGGAGCGTATTTCCCCAAAGCTGACCCAGCCATTTTTCTGGTAAAAGCCGGGCGCCTGGAAGCTGATGGTGTACAGCACGGCAGAACTGCAGCCACGGTTGCGCGCTTCCTGTTCGAAGGCGTGCAGGATTCGGGTGCCCAGTCCTGATCCACGTAAGGCGTCGGGCAGGTAAAACAAGTCGAGGAACGCCAATCCCAGCGAGGTCCTGCCGGTGATGCCGCCCACTACCGCATTGCTTTCCGGATCCCGGACGATGACGCACAGGGGGCGCCGGTCCGTGACGCCACCCGCCAGTTGATTGAACTCATCGAGGCCGTCGCCCAGAAACTGCTCGAGCGCGGGATCGGATTGGTCGCTGACAACGATGGCATGCTGGTTCAATTTTTACCTTTATCTAAAGTATCTAACATATCCAATTGAAGCCGCAGCGGTTGCCGTGGCCTCAGCGTCACGTTCATCACGGGTTCTGGCGGCGCCATGCCCGGCAGTGGCGCCAGGGCAAAGCGCTGCAGCACCATCGCGGCAATGACCGTCATTTCCGCCATCACCAGGTGCTGCCCCAGACAAATGCGGGGCCCGGTGCCGAACGGCATGTGGGCGCCGCGCGGCGCTGTTGTTGATGCCCCTGCGACGAAGCGCTCGGGATGGAACGCCTGTGGCTCGGGGAACCAGCGCGCGTCGTGCTGCATCAATTGTACCGGGATGGTGAACAGCGTGCGGGCAGGGAATTGCCAGCCGCCGAGCGTGATGGGCGCGGTGGCGCGGCGGCTGATCAGCACTGCGGCGGCGGGATACAGCCGCATGGTTTCCTGCAAGGTGGCGGCCAGGTAAGGCAGGGCGCCGATATCCGCCGCCGAGGGCGTGCGGCCGTCCAGGCACTGCCGGACTTCGGCGCGGGCCGCTTGCTGGGCCTGCGGATTGGCCGCCATGCACCACATCCACCAGGTCATGGTGGCGGCGGCGGTTTCATGGCCGGCCAGGAAGGTCGTCATGCATTCATCGCGCACGGCGCTCAACGGCCATGTTGCCGGATCGGCCTCGTGCAGCGCCAGCAGGCGCGCCAATAAATCATCGGGCCAGGCGTCGCGCGGCAATTGCAAACGGGCCGAGATCTGGCGTCCGACCAGGCCATCGAGCAATGCCATGCCTTTATGTTTGGCGCGCTGCGACGGCAGCCAGCGTGGTGGATTGAAGGGCCAGTAGAATTCGCCGTTGGCGGCCACCGAGACGTCATGCAAGGCTTGCGCCGCCGCCGGCGCTTCGGCAGCGATATCGCTGGAAAACACCATGCGCGCGATGACTTCCATCGTCAGGGTGGTCAGCTCCTGTTCCACCGGCCATGCGCCGGGCTGCCATGTGGCCAATGCCCTGGCGGTGCACTGTGCCATCGCCGGCACCAGCGCCGCCGATGGCTTGGGCAGGAAATTCGGTTGCAAGGTGTGTCGTTTGGTGCGCCACGCTTCCCCTTCGGCCACCAGCACGCTGTGGCCATGCAGCTGCGAGAACACCTCGATACCGCGCTCCCAGCGCACCAGCGCCGCGTGGTGCTGCACGAGCAATTCCCGCACCAGCGCCGGGTCCGTCACGACGATCGTATGTTCCGGCCACATGCGCAAGTGCACCAGGTCGCCATACGACTGCTGCCAGCCGCGCAGGGTGCCGAGTAAATCTTTGGACATTTGCCGCAGCAGGCCCCAGCCGGTGATGCCGGGTTTGGGGCCGGGCGGCCACGTGCCGGCAGGGCGTGGCAGCGCGGCGGCCGGTGCAATTGCCGGTGCGGCGGACGCGGGGCACGCTGCGGCCGCTGGCATGCCGCTCGTGCCGGGCGCGATGGCGGCGGTTGCCGTGGTGGACGAAGGCGCGCCCGGTGTGGCGGCCAGTGGGGCGTCAGGCACTGCGCCTGCGCCGTGGTAGGGGCATTGGGGAGCGGTAGTCATGGCACGGATTTTCCATCATCGCTTGCCGACCGTATTGAACGGAAACGACATTCCGCATGCACGCGGCGATTGCTATACTTTGCGTCCATGATATCTTCCACCAGCACCGATCCGGTCACCTGTCCCACGCGATTCGCACGCGCCCTGCGCGTCACTGCCAACGCGGGCAGTGTCCCGCACAATTGCCTGATCCCCGCGCCGCCTGCGCTGCAAGGCGTGCTGGCCGCCCTGATCTGCCGCGACACCAGCAAGGCTGACCTGAGCAGTGCGCAACGCCTGTCGCACTTTCCCGCCTCGCCGCTGATCACCCTGTCGTGGTACCACGGCCTCGATGCGGGCCTGGTGCACGACACCGCCGATGGCCCGGTGTGGCAACCGTTCGGTGCGCGCATCGTGTTGTCCGGTAGCCAGTCGCAGCCCGTCACCGGTTGGGCGCCCACCACCGGGCGCGGCTACATGGCGTGTTTTCCGGCGGATGTGGCGCAAGCACTGTTTGGCATCGAACTGGGGGGCATTCACGACCGCTTCGTACCGGCGCGGGACTTGCTCGACGCATCCTGGACGCCGCTGCTCGACGCCTTGTTGCAGGCGCCCGATGACGCCGCTACCCGTGCGCTGCTGGAGCAGTCCCTCGCGGCGCGCTGGCGCGCCATCAACGGCGACGCCTCGCCGCTGGCGTCGGTGCGCCAACTGGGGCGCCATTGGGTGGAGCGGCTGGCGCTGAAAGCCCATGCGTGGCAGCGCGATGTCAGCCCGCGCCACGTGGAACGCAAGATCAAGTCGTACAGCGGCCGCTCGCTGCGCGAATGGCAGGCGCTGGTGCGCACGGAAAGCCTGTTCTTCGCGGCGCGCGACCGCTATGACGCCGGCACGCCGTTCAACTGGGCCGAGCTGGCGCTGGAAGAGGGATTTGCCGACCAGGCCCATATGAGCCGCGCCGCGCGCCACATCACGGGGTTCCCGCCCGGCGAATTTGCCCAGAGGTTCACCGAAGACGAATCGTTCTGGATGTACCGCCTCTGGGTGTAACGTGTCACAGAATTTGCCAGCCCGCGCCACATCGCGTATCTTTATTCCAGTGCAATAATTTCTTGTGGGTAGCAGCATGGCGGCACAGCATGACATTGAGTGCGATTTACTGGTGGTGGGCGGCGGCATCAATGGCGCGGGAGTCGCGCGCGATGCGGCCGGACGCGGTTTGTGCGTGGTGCTGTGCGAAAAAGATGACCTGGCCGCACACACCTCGTCGGCTTCCAGCAAGCTGATTCACGGTGGCCTGCGCTACCTTGAATATTACGAATTCGCGCTGGTGCGCAAGGCGCTGATTGAACGCGAAGTCTTGCTGCGCAGCGCGCCCCACATCATGCGTCCGCTGCGGTTCGTGATGCCGCACCGCGACGGCTTGCGCCCCGCCTGGATGATCCGTACCGGATTGTATTTATACGATTTACTGGCGCGGCGCGAAATCCTGCCGGGATCGCAAGGCGTGAATTTGCGCTGCCATCCTGCCGGGCGTCCGTTAAAACCTGAATTCAAAAAAGGTTTTGTGTATTCCGACGGCTGGGTCGATGATGCGCGGCTGGTGGTGTTGAACGCCATGGACGCGTGCCGCAAAGGGGCCGCGATCCGCACCCGCACCGCCTGCACCGGCCTGCGCCGCGAAGCCGGCGCGTGGATTGCCACCCTGCAGGGCAGTGACGGCTTGCCGCAAACCGTGAAGGCGCGCTGCGTGGTCAACGCGGCGGGCCCGTGGACCATGAACCTGCTGGGCATGGCGCTGCCCGAGCGTGATGTGCGGCCGCTGCGGCTGGTCAAGGGCAGCCATATCGTGGTGCCGAAGCTGTTCGAGCATGACCACGCGTATATCTTCCAGCATCCCGATGGCCGCATTGTGTTTTCGATCCCCTACGAACTCGATTACACACTGATCGGCACCACCGATCTCGATTACAAGGGCGATCCGGACAAGGTGGCGATCGATGGCGGCGAAGTCGATTACCTGTGCCGCCTGGCCGGGGAATACTTTGCGCAGCCTATCGCGCCATCGGACGTGGTGTGGACGTATTCCGGCGTGCGTCCGCTGCTGGAAGACCCGCAACGTTCGGCAAAGGCGCTGACGCGCGATTACAAATTTTCCGTGGACGAGGATGGCGCGCCGCTGGTAAATATTTTCGGCGGCAAGATCACGACCTTCCGCAAGCTGGCGGAAGAGGCCGTGGACCTGGTGTGCAAGGCGCTTGGCAGCCCGAAGCCGCGCTGGACGGAAAAAGCCTGCCTGCCCGGCGGCGATTTGTACGGCGATACGCCGCAGAATTGCGCGGTGCTGCGTTACGGCGAATGGGAACACAAGATCAAGGACCAATATCCGTGGCTGCCGCCGGCGCTGGCGGCGCGCTATTGCCGCGCCTATGGCACGCGCATCCACACCTTGCTGAGCGGCTGCACGTCGCTGGCGGGGTTGGGCGGCGAATTCGCGCCGGGATTGTATCTGGCGGAAATCGCTTATTTGCGGCGCTATGAATGGGCCATGACGGCCGAAGATATCCTGTGGCGGCGCACCAAGCTGGGCTTGCACACCCCGCCGGACACGGCGGCCCGCCTGGATGCCTGGCTGGCCGCCAACCCTGTCGGCAGCCCCGGCGCGGTCAGCGCCCCTGCATCCGCGTAATCACCGATTTCGTCGCGAATTGCACGGCGAGCGCGCAGGCAAACGCAGTACCGAACGCTTGCGCCACCGCGCCTTCGCGTAGCAATTGCGACAGCACCAGGCAAAACACGGCAAACGCGTAATAACCGGGCACCATGCCGCGCAACAGCGCGATGGCAAACGCATTGCCCTGGCGCGCATGGGAAAAGCCCACCAGCACCGTGCTCATGGTCGGGAACATGGCAAAGATGCCGGACAGGCGCGGGCCCATGGCGGCCGCGCCATAGCTGACCGCCAGCACCAGGAGCGCCGCCGCCGCCATTCGCCATGGCAAGTCGCTGGCGCCGGCGGGCTTGCCGGACGGCGCGGGTGCCGCGATCTTCGGGAACAGGAACGGCGTCACCAGTAGCGCCGCGATGACCAGCGCGAAGCACGCTGTTACGGGAATGGTGAGGGTCTTCAAGCCCAGCACGGCGAGCGCATACACGCCCAGCGCGGCCAGCATGGAGGCGGCAATCCCGCCGCGCATGGCAACGCGCGCGTAGGCCACGCTGAAGGCCAGCACCGCCAGCACCGCGCTCAGGGTGCCTTGCGCGGCGTTCGCGGCAAACTCGGGACCCTGTTCGGCGGTAATGGTCAGCAGGACCGGTCCGGCGACGATGGGGAAAGCGGACAGCCAGCCGGCCACGGTCGGACCCCAGCGGCGGCCGGCCAGGGTGACAGCGCCGATCAGGGCGGGGGCGAGGAGGAGTTTGAGCAGCAGGGTGGGCGCCATGGGGTGTCCCGGAAGAAAGGCGCTAGTGTAATCCTGTCTATACAAGATGGCAATGCGGCGGCATGGTCAGCTGGACCCATGTGTGCGCGAATTCGTATAGAAGTCATTCTCCAATGTGACAAATTGTGAGAATACTCCTACAAAAAGATTGATATAATTCCACATTAGTTGTGACTTTACCATTGTTGGCGGAGCTGACGCGCCGCCAACCGGCAACGCGCGATGGGCTATTCAGCATGCGGAAGTGTCTCTCCCCCGCTGTTCATCCTTGGCCCAGGATTCCCGTGTTTTTCGCTTATCTCCGTTTCCATGCGGCGCGGCTTTACCGTGCCCAGCCTATTGTTGTGCTGACGCTTACCGCGTCGGGCATGGCTTTGGCCCTAGTGAGTGATGGAGCGGATGGATTATTAATTGTTGTAAGTTTTATTTCTGGGGCATGCTTCGTAAAGCTTTTAATATCTTAGTCTCGGCGGTTTTGATTAGGATTTGTTCTAGTTCAACTCAGGCCTATGTCAAGTTCGAGCATCGTCTGTTTCTATATTAGGGACGTGGTTGCAACGGTGATGAATGCCCCGGACGGTAAAATAACTGCGTGCCACGGCGATAGGGGTGTTTATGCAGTATCTCCCGCCACCATTATTAGCGCGTCGCTCAGTAATAAATGATACTGGGTGGAAGATGGATCGTCTTTTTCAGTATTGAAGTCTGTCAAAGTTTGTTTTTTGAAAAGAATTGCTTATTCTTCCCTCGTTCTGCTGGGCGATTAACTTAATAAATATATGTTTTTAAATATCGCTAAACTTAGTCTGCTTCGTTCTTTTTTTACCAATTCGGTATTCGCGTCATTGTTGTTGCTTTGGTTTTCTGTGGATGCAGTAGCGTTCCCTAATGTCATTCTGAAGAATCGTGATCAGGTTATCCTGAATAATTTTGATAAGGTCGCAGTCACCGCTGGAGATAGTATTGGAGTTTCTTGGGAGGCAACCGATACGTCGTCTCTTTACCAAAATTGCACGAAAGCAGGAGGCAGCAACTTCAAGGGGGTAAATTCGTCATCCGGTACAGTTTCTGATGTCGCGCCAGTTGATTGGATCGGTAAAAATGCTACTTGCACATTTTTGGCATATGGTGCTGGTATAGATAGCCAATATCGAGTAATTGAAATTGAGACTGTACCGCTCCCGGAAGTTGAATTTATTAATTTTCCCGAGCAGATTTATGCGGGCGCAGAGACTACCATCGCCTGGAAAGCCACTTATGCAAACTTGGTTTCGCTCACTTGCACGATTAACGGCACAAAGGTGCTTGAGGAATTCTCGTACTCGTTGAATGGTTTTAAAACTTCAATTATTGATACAAAATGGGCTAACGCCACTGCCAAATGCGAACTCAGCGCAAGCAATACCGCGTCGCGTGGAAGAATAACTATTTCGAAGGAAGTCTCTGTTGTCAAGCGTCCTCCGCCCATTGCCATCCCGGTTATGAGCCCTCCTGATGCAACCGTTGGCAAGATGTTCACTTTCAGTTGGACATTGGAGAATACAAACTCCTTCTCGGTAGATTGCGATGATGGGAAATTTACCGCAAATTCGGGAGATAAAGTTAGCGGTATTGTTCCTCCTGAATGGGCTGGCCGATTAATTTCCTGCTATGTAGCCGCTGCTGGCAGTAGCGGATCTGTAATAAAGTATGCCTATTTGTCTGTCGCCGCTGGCACTGATACGTCATCATACAAAGGGAATTTTGATGCGATGAAGGATGGCCTCCTCGATGGCTGGGCCTGTCGTGTGGGAAGTAAGGACAAACTTAAGATCCAAATCTATGCAGGTACTCGTAATGACTTAGGGGACAAGATTGGCGATGCGGAAACGAATATCGACAACGACGGGATTGTTGGCACACTATGTGGCACCTCTGGAGCAAGCCACCGATGGGCATTGGATATTTCCGGCATCGTCACCCAGCATACGGGCAAGACGTTGCGAGGTTATGCCATTGCTTCTGACGACTCACTGCGGGAGTTTCCCGGCTCTGGCACGCAGGTGGTGCAACCTTTAACACCAGCGTTGAAGGGCCATGTCCAGAATCTTACCTACGATCCAAATCTTACGGTCAATGGCTGGACCTGCAACCGGGGGGATGCCCGTTTGAACCGGGTATATGTATATTTTGGAGGAGATAGTACCACCGGCGAGCGAGGGCCGGAAATTTATGCAACGAACACGGAGAACGGCTCCGATCTTCATAATATTTGTGGTACAAGTAATAATCATTATAGCTTTAAAATTGATCTCTCTGACTATCATAAGTCGCAAGGAGGGAAAAGCCTCTATCTGTACGGCGTTTCATCGGACGGAATGCAGTCTAAGCTGCTTGATAATTCCGGAAACGTGTATCTTCCTGTCGCTAATAATAACGCAAAAGTTTCTGTAGAATTGCCAACCGGTATGGTGGCAGGGGGGCTGTATACGGCCAAAGTAACTGTAACGAATACAGGAACGACGACCTGGAAACCCTATGATGCAGCGACCGATAAAGGGTTTGCACTTGGTGCTGTTGGTGGAAATGTCATCTGGAGTACGGAACAGCGAGTGCATTTGTCCCAAGCTGTTCCCCCGCAAGGATCTTATACATTCACATTCAACATCAAGGCGCCGCCCACCGCTGGGAATCACGCGTTCCAATGGCAGATGATTGAAGGAAGTGTGTGGTTTGGCGATGCCACCTCTAACATTGTTCCAGTTGGTGCAGTACAGAATACCGCGACTGTTACCTTGGTTGGGACGAATACCAACCAGAGCGTGGCGCCTGGAACTGCCGCTAATATCCCGATCAATGCTTCAGCTGAAGTAACTACCGGGCAGTTAAGCAAGCTGGCAATCCTCGTCCGATATCCGGACGAAGCGACCTATCGCGCGACGCCATTAACGGTTGTGCAGGGCTCGATGAAGCTGCTTGCCCTGAATGAGCTGATTACGCTTTACAGCGGCAGCTACCAAATTGTGGCGAGGGCGTACGAGAGCGATACCAAGTGGACTGATTCCGCACCGATTGTAGTAAACGTTTCAGGCAATATCCTGAAGGGCAAGGTTGCTGGCGTTCGGTTGAACGCAGCTGGTGTGCCGGAGTTGACTGGCTGGCTATGTGATGCATCGCTGGTACAGAATTACCAGCTTTTCGTCAATGCCCCTCCAGCGCTGGGAGGCGAACAGTTGCCTGTTACCGCCAGTACCGCAATCGTCGCGGCTTCCTCTAATCGCGCAATCCAGGACCAGTGCGGCACTACTGCGAATGTGCAGCAATTTACGTTCGATCTCTCCAGCGCTACCCAGACGCATCCAGGCAGGGCTCTCTACGTGAAGGCATTGGGAGCGGGATCCGTATCGACCATTCTGGCGTGCGATGACCGTACCTGCAATGTGCCGGGGACGCTGCGCATTGGCATTGTTACGCCTGATAACAAGAAGACGTACACGGCGAATCCTGTATTTATTTCTGCCAGGGTCACAGGGCACACGTCGCCTGCTGAAGTGTCGTTCAATATTGAGGGTAACTGGGTATCGGGCGAGCTTGGAAGCGATGGACTGCATATCGTAAACCATTCGGGCCTTGTTCCACGCGCAGAGCCTTATCACGTCTATGCGCGGGTACGCTCGGGCGATTTCACTATTACGAGTGAAGAGCGGGAGTTCTACCTTGGTAGCGGCACGCCTGGGACGCCGACGGTGCCAGGGACGGATCCGGTGGTTTTGGCGGCGACGCTTGATGTGATTTTTGGGTTGTTGCTGGATGATGCCAGCGCTACCGTGCCACCGGCTGACGGGACAGGGAGTACTGGTGGAACTGGCGCAGGAGGTACGGTTCCGAATACGTTGACTAGCGTCGGCATTGCGCCGCCTCACTTGACTGATCCGGATGCCGGCACGTTGCCGGGTGAACTTGGCGTGTCCGCTTCCGGTGCGGCGAGCTACAGTATTCCAATCGTGGTACCGCCGGGTACGGCGGGCCTGCAGCCGAACCTGTCGCTCAACTACAGCAGTTCGGCGCAGAACGGCATCCTGGGACTGGGCTGGAGCCTGAGTGGTCTGTCGAGCATTCACCGCTGTGGCAAAACCATTGCACAAGATGGTGTCAACAACCGTATCGGCTTTACCACTGCTGACCGCCTGTGCCTGGACGGACAGCGTCTCGTACTGGCCAGTGGTTCGAATGACGATACGGCTTACTGGGCTAATGGAGCAGTATTCCATACGGAGATCGATAGCTTCAGCCGTATTACGGCGCAGAGCACCGGCGATGCGCGTACTTTCAAGGTTGAGAGCAAGGACGGTCGTATCGCGACCTATGGCGATACGAGCCGCAACGCGCGCGTACTGGCTTATGAAGGCTTTGAAAGTGGGGCGCGCAAAACCGGTGCGCTGACGGCGCGCAGCCAGGCGCAGTCGTGGGCGATCGATCGTATCGTTGACCGCAGCAATAACCACATCAGCTATCACTACGCACAGTCCAATACGACAGGTGAGCATTGGCTGACGACGATTCGTTATGGCGGTAACGGCCTGGCGCCACATGCACTGGTGCGACTCACTTATGACGATTGCGACATAAACTGCAACGGTAACGCACGACGCACCGATGCCTGGACTCGTTACATCGACAGCACTCGTAACGATTTGCGGTTGCGGGTGAGCCATGTCAAAACCTACGTTGGTAACGATTTGTCTGGCGAGCCGGCCGATGCGCAACTTGTGCGTGATTATGTACTTGGTTATGAATACAGCCCGACCAGTGGTCGCAGCCTGTTGAACAAGGTTGCCGCCTCCGCGCGTCATCCCGTGTCGGGCGTCATCGAGAGCTTGCCTCCGACGACGTTCGCGTGGGGCAAGCCGAAAGCTGGAGTTGTTCCGGGATTTACACGGTGGGGGGAGTGGCCTAAGGCACCGATACTGACCACCAATGGCGATTATCTTGGTACCGGTGTTTCTGCATACCATGCGGACTACTTTGCATTCAATGACTTTGAAAACCACGGTTATGTGGATGTGCTTGAAAAGCGTAAAGCGTCTGTTGCTTCACTTGGCCACAAGACGACCGCTGCAATATTGGCTGAAATGAGTAATCCGAACGTGCCGGGTACGATGTTCGATAATTACCGGTACTTTCACAATAACGGCAGCGGATTTGTCGAACACACTTATCGTCTGAGCACAGGCAGGAAGTTTGTGGTCATGGAAGTGGCAGATTTTGACGGTGACGGTACCCCTGACTTGCTGGTTTCGTCCGAGGACGGTCCACGTATCTGTCTGTCGCCACTTGGAAGCGGCAATTTGCCCGCTGTAGGCACGCCGATTGTATTCAATTGTGATTCGGGCATGCTTGCGGTAGGAGGTAATACTACAGGCGAGGTGCCTTTTGCAATTGATGCCCTTGGTAGCGGACGCTCTGGTCACTACAGCAAGATGTACAGCGCGACCGAGGCAACATTCTGTTATTTGAATTCGTGTGCGCCTGACAAGACCGCACCGCGGAATGTGCTGGGCTACGAATATCAGAACGACAGCATGCCCGGTACGCCGACGCATGATTACGTCAGCTTTGTACAAATGGTGGATCTTGGCGGCACCGGCAAACCCTATGAGGTGCGTGCTACTCGGCCACATTTCATCGGCAGGACGGCAGATATTGGGGGGGGCGAAATGACCCTCAATACCTGGATTAATCCACAGCCGTTCGTGGTTGTTACCGATTTCCGCGCACCGAATGCTGCCGGTGCGGGTGTGAAGTTGTTTGATAGCTATGGTTACCCCGAGTACAAGGATCTGTGCAAATCCTCGGCGTGCACTCCTTACGGTTTTGAAATGCCCAGTGCCGGCGCAGGTTATTCTGCGGACTTCAATGGCTCCGGTTATAGCAGTTTAGCGTTCGGCTTTTATGAAAATGGACGTGATCCGGTAACCAACACCTCCATCTACAATAAGGCAAGCATGACAGTTTGCCTGTCGACCGGTAGTGGCCTTGATTGCCGCATCCGTCAAAAATACAGCGGCACGCAGTTTGCGGCGGTACGTGCGGTTGGCAACTTTGTTGGCGATGGCGCGCCAGCCATATTGGTGGAGGGGATCACACAAGGGGCGACAGGATCGGGCGTGGTTCCATACAATAACGGCAAAATTAGCGTATGCCGCCTGAAAGGCGACGATACGACGGATGGGACAAGCACTAGCGACAATAATATGACTTGTGCTCAGTGGGACGGTGCCACCTTACCGTATCTGACTGTGGCCGATAAATCGTTCTTTGTAGACCTTCTGGGTACGGGTAGGCCGCAACTAATTGTCTACCGTAGTGGCTACTTCACTGGAACAACTTCTGATACCTGGCTTGAAAAGGGCCAGTGGGATGTGTATGTACCGACTGATGTTGCTGAACCCGGACAGGCCCTGGATCGTATCTATCAGGTCACAAATGGTCTGGGTTCCCGGTCGTCCGTAGAGTATAAGGACGGACTGGTGAACGGCGTCATTGGTCGTGACGGCGACACCGATCTTCCTGCCGATACCTACCCGACGCACCTGACACCGCAGACCGGCAAGATCGTCAGCAAGCTGTCTGTCGGCAACGGCTACAAACCGGAGCGCACAACGAGTTACCGTTACTTTGACGCCGCTATCGATGTGGCGGGCCGCGGCTCGCTGGGCTTTGGCACGGTGAAGTCAACGGATGATCAAACTGGAATTGAAACCACGACGCGCTACAGCCAGAAATGGCCGACCACTGGCATGGTGCGCAAGATCACGGTGAAGTCGGGTAGCGTGATTTTGTCGCATACGGACAATTCGGTGACCAGCAAGCCTGATACGCCATCTGCTCCGCGCTACTTCCCTTATGTGGGAGGAAGCACTGTCGAGCGGCGTGACCTGGATAGCAGCGAACTAGGGAAGGTCGTTACAACTAATACATACGATGACTATGGCAATCTGACGCTGCAGGAAGTGACCAGCACAGGCAACGGCACCTATAAGGCTTCGGTACGAACGGAGTTCATCAACAACACTTCGGCATGGCTGATCGGCTTGCCGGAACTAATGACCACTACTAAGTCGGTGCCAGGGAATCCATCACCGGTACCGAAGGACGGAGTACGGAAGGTCAGCTTTAAATACAACGCTGCGACGGGCCTGCTGGATAAAGAAATTGTGGAAGAGGGTGACACGAAGCTGGAGGTGGTGACTGAGCATCTGCGTACGGGTAATACTTTAGGACTGGTCACGGAGAAGCGACAGAGCTGGTACGACAACGGGACTGTCAAGTCGCGTTACGTGAAGACTACATACGATGCCAAAGGCCGTTTCCCACAGGGCACGACAAGGCAGGTCAACGCCTTTGCCGCAAATGACTTGAGCGAGTCTTATGCCCATGTCGCAGGCACCGGCGCCCGTGCGTCGATGACGGATGCTAACGGCCTTGTCACGCAGTGGGTGACCGATGGCTTTGGCCGGGTGCGCAAGGAGTCGCGGCCGGATGGCAATGAAACGCTGGTGTTGCTGAAAAAATGTGCTGGCGCTTCCTGTGCTGAAATTGGCGAAGCCGCAATTGTTCAGATCACCATGCAATGCCGTGACAGCGGTACGGATCTTGCCAAGGCATGCCATGGCGGTACTCAAACCGCTGTGCCCCAGCTTGTCTTTAGTGACGAAGTTGGACACGCGGTACGCACCCAGAGCTACGGCTTTGACGGCAGTGCGACGTATGCCGATACGCGTCATGATGACTTGGGACGCGTCAATGCCACCTATCACCCCGCGTTCTACGACAGTAAGCTCAATCCAGTTGGGACGCTGGAAAGTGCGACGGAAACCAGCTATGACATCCTGAACCGCATTGAGATTCATTCGGTTCGCAATGAGGATCGCACGCTCAAATCCAGTCTGACTAAATATCAAGGCTTTGAGGTGATTCAGACCAATGCACTTGGCCACAAGCGCTATGAGACCCGTAACGTATTGGGGCAAGTGCAGGCAATAAAAGATGCGAACGGTGGGCTGACACAGTTTGCCTATGAACCGTTTGGCGGCCTGAGCAAGACGATTGATCCACGTACTAATGAAATCATCGTTGAGTATGACACGCTGGGCCGCAAACTTGCCTTGGTTGATCCTGATCTGGGACGGATCGAATACAAACCGGATCCGCTGGGTCGCATTGTGTTTCAATCGAGCAAGCTGCAGCGCGACAAGGGGGAGGAAACCAAGTTCACGTATGACCTCGTTGACAGGATGACCAACCGCTACGAGAAGGATATGAATGCAGTATGGGTGTTCGATACGGCGCTGAAAGGCAAAGGTCAACTGGCCGAAACGTACACGTTGCGGAACAATGCGCGTGACTACCAGCGCAAGCACGAGTACGACAGCGTTGGTCGCCCATCGAAGACCTCGCAGGTGTTGACTGACGCGGTCTATACCAGTGAGAACGGCTATGACGCCTGGGGCCGTGTTATCACTCAGAGTTACAAGCGCGGTTCCGGCGCGACCAAGGCATTTGACCTGCGCTACAACGAACGAGGCTATTTGGCGACGGTGGAGCGGAATGGCAAGTCTTTGTGGAAGGTAGTCAAACAGGATGCATCCAACCGCATGCTGGAAGCAGCGTTGGGGAATGGCCTGAGGCATGTGGTGACGATCAACCCTTATTCCGGCCGTGTCGAGCGTGACCAAGCTAAGACAGTGGAGGAAGGCAAGCGTGTCGATCAGTCTTACCAGTACGATGTGCTGGGTAATGTCACCCAGCGTAAGCAGGATTGGGACAATATCCTGCACACCGAGGACTTCACGTATGACAACTTGAATCGCTTGGAAACCAGTACGTTGCACGGACAAAGCAAGCAAACGTACACCTACTTTGCAGACGGCAGCATGCGCTTGAAAACTGGGGTGGGGACAGGCGAGTATGTGTATCCAGCGCAGGGGCCAGGCGCCGTGCGCCCGCATGCAGTGCAAAGCATTACTGGAGGGATCAGCTTCCGCTACGACGACAACGGCAACATGCTGAGTGCAGGTGACAAGACGGTTACCTGGGCGAGCTTTGACATGCCGCTGACGATTACGAAGGGAAGCTCAAGCAGTACGTTCCGCTATGGCACAGAGTTGCAGCGCGTGCGGCAGGACCGCAGCGACGGCATGGTCATTCACTATGCTGGGGCACAGGAAGTGGAAACCCAGGGCACCAAGCTGGTTGTCAAGACTTATTGGCCGCATGGTTTGGGGGTGGAGATTGATACGACCGAAGACACGGTCGTGAAGCCGACCGTATTGCTGTGGTCTCATAAAGACCGGCTGGGCAGTCCGGTGGCGCTGACCAATTCAGCTGGCGTTCTTGAGGATCGTCTAGCGTATGATGCCTGGGGTAAGCGCCGCTTGATCCCTGGGGATGAAACGCCAATCGATAACAAGGGCTATACGGGCCATGAGATGCTGGATCAGTTGGACCTCGTGCACATGAATGGGCGAATCTACGACCCATTGGTTGCCAAGTTCCTGTCGGCTGACCCGTACATCCAGGACTACTATAACGGCCAGAACTACAACCGCTACTCGTATGTCCTAAATAATCCGACTAACCTGACGGACCCTACCGGCTACGAATGGTCGGACTGGGTGCCTGTCTATGGCAGCGTCCAAGATTTCAAAGCCTCAGTCTCGGATGGGAATTTTAAGACAGCTGCCCTACATGGCGCTCTTGCAATTGGCGATGGCGTGACGCTTGGCTTAGGCGCAATCGTCAAAAATGGCATCAAGGCCATCATCAAGGCCGAAATCAAGCATGAAGCCGCTACGGCATTGGCGAAAGAGGGAGGCGAGCAAGCTGCGCATGCAACAGCAAAAGCTGGAAAGCAGGCAGAACAGGTAGCAGCTAGGAATTCGGAAAAGGCTGCGAGCGAAGGTGCGGCAGCTGAGTCAAAAGGTGCAGCGACAGCATCCGAGCGGGCAAAAAATCCTGGCAAGCAAGAGAAGACGTACGAGACTTATACGAAGGAAAACCCTGAGACTGGCGAGGTATATACTGGCCGAACAAGTGGTAAGGGAACACCAGAGAAAAACGTTGCGCGTCGAGACGCTGGCCATCACAAGTACGACGATGGCTTTGGCCCAGCCCAACTCGATAAGTCTTCGAAAGACCCGAATGCGATTAGAGGACGTGAGCAACAGTTGATTGATAAGAATGGTGGTTCGAAGTCGCAGGGCGGGACGTCTGGCAATGACATTAACGGTATCTCGCCGAAAAATCCGAAGCGAGATAAATATATCGAAGCAGCAAAGAAGGAGTTTGACAAGAGATGACGAAGCGCTCGCAGTACCGCCGAAAGGTCGGCGACATTGTGAAGATAGACCTAGGCGATGGTACGAGCGCGTTCGGCCGTGTGCTGACCGAACCGCTCATGGCATTTTATGAAATGAGAAGCGCGACTGAGCCGCCCTTGGAGGAAATAGTCGCGGCACCTATCTTGTTTAGGATTTGGGTCATGAACAACGCCGTTACTTCTGGGCGGTGGCCATCGATTGGAAACATCCCTCTTGATGAGAATCTGGAAGCAGAGCAGACCTTTTTTAAGGTTGACGCCATGACTAAAGAGTACAGCCTTTATAGGGGGGGCGAAGATGTTCCGGCCGAGCGAGAGGAATGCATTGGTTTGGAGAAAGCGGCCGTCTGGAGTGCTAACCACGTTGAGGATCGCCTGCGTGACCACTTTGCAGGCGTTCCTAATAAGTGGGTGACATCTCTTGCTCCCTAGATCGGGGAAAATCTTTTGCAATCGGCTGCGACATCCATAAAATAGTTCACGAGATGCAAAGCGATTTGCACTCTTCTACGAACCCGCCTAGTGCCAACCGCACTACTCGTGTTCTGAACATTGCCAGGTCAGGCTAGTGTTCAGGGCGCGAGCCGGCGGGAACGATGAAGGACGAAACCAAACAGTCTCCAAGCCTGACCGCTTCTGTTTGTTTTTTTGTGCTTAAAAATCTCCGTCTTGCCAGTAAATCCTGAATCAACAGGTAGGTGCCCCGTGTGTGAACAACATACACCCAGCGGGGAAGGGAGTCATCGTGCTCATGGGCAATTTTCGGTCGGCGTCAACACGTTATGTCTGGCGCCCCTGCGCGGCTGCCAAGCCAGTTGGTGCGCCTTAATGGCGCACGGATTGAAGGGGTGACGGCGCGCGCGCCTGCGGTGCGTGCGGCCGCGCTGCGCCGGTAGTCAGAGGAAGGTACAAACCAGTCAGGCGCTCCGGAGCCCGCGCCTGCGCTTACCGCCGTGCGTTGCCGGTAGTCAGGTGGAACGTAACGGCAACCCCCAGTCAGGGTTACGGGGCGCGCTTGTGCCTCGTTTGCCGCCGCGCTGCGCCAGCAGTCGGAGGGAAGAACAACCCAACCCCGAGTCTGTATGCGGTGCAAGGTGCGATGCAACCCGATGCAACCGGCGTGCAGGCCAATGCAACCGCCCAGGTGAAAAGCAAGCCGAGAAACAGGCACGAGAGATAGGAATACAAAACCCGGACGGGTTTGAATTCATATCGTGCCCAAGGGGTGCTCCTTTGAAGCCCGGTTCGCCACGGCGTGTTGAAAAGCCGTAAGCGTGCAGCCGCGCCACCTGTGATTTCATAGCAGAAGACCGGATACTTCGATCATTTGATCGGAGACCGTATGGCAGGACAAGAGAAGCAGACATCGTGGGAAGAGCGGCTGGCGGCATGGAGGGGCAGTGGCGAATCGATGCGGCATTCGTGCAGTGCGGCATGGCCAGCTGGACCCATGTGTGCGCGAATCCGTATAGAAGTCATTCTCCAATGTGACAATTTGTGAGAATATTCCTACAAAAAGGTTGATATAATTCCACATTAGTTGTGACTCTACCATTGTTGGCGGAGCTGACGCGCCCGCCATCCGGCAACGCGCGATGGGCTATTCAGCATGCGGAAGCGTCTCTCCCTCGCTGTCCATCCTTGGCCCAGGATTCCCGTGTTTTTCGCTTATCTCCGTTTCCATGCGGCGCGGCTTTACCGTGCCCAGCCTTTTGTTGTGCTGACGCTTGCTGCGTCTAGCACTGCATTGGCCGTGTCCGCGCTGGTGTATGTGGAGCAGCGGCACGAGGCGCAGCAGGCACAGGCTGATTTGCAGCGGCTGCAAACGGCCGCCAATGGTATGAAGGCCAAGGCAGAGGAAAGCAAGCCGGAAAACACGCCGGAAATGGATTTGCCGGTATTCGATAACGTCGCGCTGGTCCAGTCGCTCAATGCCACTGCCGCGGAAACGCAATTAGCGCTCGACGAAGTGGGTTATTCCCTGGATGAGGGCAGCAGCGAACCGTATTTGCGTTACCGCATCACCCTGCGCGTGGCCAGTAATTACCGCGCCATCCGTGCCTTCAGCGACCGTTTTACGACGGACATGCTCAATGTGTCGCTCGACTCCATCAGTTGCGCAAGGCAGGACGTCTCCACGGTGCCGCTGACTTGCGATCTGGCATTTTCCGCGTTTTACCGCAGGAGCCTGCGTGGATAAGGTCGCTGCCTTGCGCAAAGCGTTATTGATTGTGGGGCTGGCGGCCACGGTCTATGCATCGTTCGGTACGGACGGCGAGGGGCCTGAAATCGTCCAGGCCACTGTGCCGTCGGCGTCGGCGCGGCAACCGCTGGTCAGCGTGGCGCCCGCAGCTCAACTTGCCGACGAGCGGGAGGCGGAGTCCGATGGCAGCGACCCGTTCGCGCCCCGGATTTGGACACAGCCACCACCACCGCCGGAGCCGGTCAAAGTGGTGACGGCAGCGCCGCCGGTGGTGGCGGTGACGGTGCCGGAAGGGCCGCCTCCGTTGCCGTACCAGTTCATGGGGCGCCTCAATGATGGCGACGACCAGGTGGTCTATCTGGGCCGTGGTGATCAGGCGCTCGTGGCGCGCATGGGCGAAGTGCTGGACAACACCTATAAGGTGACCGGCATCAGTGTGGCCCAGATTGAATTCGAACATTTACCGACCAAACAGCGGCAAGCCTTAGCCCTGCAAAGCAACTAAACCATGCGTACTCAACCAACGACCTTCCGCTTGCGGCCTTTGACTGCGATGACTGTGGCAGCAGTGGCGCTGATGCTGGCAGGCTGTAACTCCGCGTTGCATCACCGCCGTGGCATGGTGGCCCTGGATAAACGCGAGTATGCGGATGCGGTGCGCGAACTGGCCAAGGCGGCTGAATTGGCGCCGAAGGATGTCGAATACCGGCGCGACTGGCTGCGCACGCGTGAAACCCTCACGGACAAATTGCTGGCCAACGCCGCGACGGCCCATGCCGAAGGCAAAGATGCCGAGGCGGAGAAGGCGTACCGCACCATCCTGCAATTTGACGCAACCAATGCCAGGGCGCTGGCCGGGCTGGAAACACTGGCGGAGGCCACGCGTGCCAACGCGGACGCGGCGAAAGCACGGGAAGCGTTCAAGCGCGGCGATATACCAGCCGCCTCGGAACTGGTGGCGCGCGCGTTGAAGTCGGCGCCCGGCCACGCGGAAGCGCGCGCGGTCAGGCGCGATATCGAGACCCTGCAGGCGCAGGAAGCAACGGCCGCGCCCAGTTTGGGCGCCATGTACCGCAAGCCAATCAACCTGGAATTCCGCGAAGCCAGTTTGAAGTTCGTGTTTGATGCGCTGTCGCGCACCACCGGCATCAATTTCATTTTCGACCGCGACGTGAAATCGGAGCAGCGCACCACGCTGTTCCTGAAAAACACCACGCTCGATGACGCGATCGACGTCATCCTGTCGACGGCCCAGCTGGAAAAGAAAGTCCTCAATCCCAGCAGCGTGCTGATTTACCCAAATACGCCGGCCAAGAACAAGGAATACCAGGATTTGCTGGTCAAGGCGTTCTATATGTCGAACGTGGAGGCCAAGAAGGCGGCGGAAATGCTGAAAGCCATCCTGAAGGTCAAGGATGTCTTCGTGGACGACAAGTACAACATGCTGATCCTGCGCGAAAACCCGGAAACCATCGCGCTGGCCACCAAGCTGCTGGCGCTGCATGACCTGGAAGAGCCGGAAGTCATGCTGGAAGTGGAAGTGCTGGAAATTAACCGGACGCGCTTGCTGAACCTGGGCGTGCAATGGACCAGCCAGTTCACCGTGTCGCCATTGTCCGGTAGCACGACCAGCACCGGCACCGGCGCCAGCGGCAGCACGGGAGCCTCCACCATGAAGCTGAGCGACTTGAAGGCGCTGACGTCGGCCGGGATCGGCATCACCGTGCCGACCGCGACGCTCAATCTCACCAAATCGGACGGCGACGCCAATCTGCTGGCCAACCCGCGCATCCGTGTCCGCGACCGCGAAAAGGCGAAGATCCTGATTGGCGACAAGGTGCCGGTGGTAACGACGACCACGGCAGGTACCTTTGTCACGGAAAACATCCAGTACCTGGACGTTGGTCTGAAACTCGACGTGGAACCGGATATTCACTTGCGCGACGAGATCGGCCTCAAGCTGAGCCTGGAAGTGAGTTCCCTGGTGTCGTCGATCAAGACCAGCAATGGTTCGCAGGCGTACCAGATCGGTACTCGTAACTTCACCAGCGTGTTGCGCTTGAAAGATGGTGAAACGCAAATCCTGGCGGGACTGATCAGCGATGAAGACCGTTCATCGGCTAGCAAGTTGCCACTGGTGGGCGATCTGCCATTGGTGGGGCGTTTGTTCGGGAGCCAGAACGATAACCGCCAAAAAACGGAAATCGTACTGTCGATCACGCCGCACCTGATCCGCAATATCCAGCGCAAGGATGCTTCAGCGGAGACGTTCTGGTCCGGCACGGAAGCCACGCTGAGCAGCAAGCCGCTGCGCCTGCGTAATTTTGATGCGGCAACCGGCGCGGCGGCGCCCACGCCCACGCCGGGGGCAGGCGCCGCACCGGTTGCGCCTGGCGTGCCGCCGGCAACACAGCCGCAGTCGCAGCAGCCGCCTGCATCGCCGCCGGATGCGCCCAAGCTGCAATGGCTGGGTCCCTCGTCGGTCAAGGCAGGCGAAGTGTTTACGTTGCAGCTGACAATGGACAGCCCGGACGCCCTGCGCGCCGCCTCCCTGCAACTGGCGTTCAATCCCGCCGAATTTGAAATTGTTTCCATTGGCGATGGCGCCTATTTTGGTCCCGAGGGAAAAGGGACGTTCAGCCACACCATCGACAATGCGGGTGGCCGCGCCTCGCTGGGCGCCAGCGGCACCGATGCCGCCGGCGTGAAAGGACCGGGCAAGCTGTTGACGGTGCAGCTGCGGGCGAAGAGTGTTTCCCCGGCGGCGCAGGTCAGCGTGATCGGAATGACGCCAATCGGCGCGCAACGTGCCGTTTCCCGTCCCGGCTTGCCGTATTCGCATCAGGTCACGGTGACGCCATGACGCGTGTACTGAACAAGGGGCGCAGTGCTGGTTTCAGCCTGATCGAATTGCTGGCCGCGTCGGCCATCATCGGGCTGCTGGCATCGGTGGCGGTTCCCTTCATGGAAACGGCGTTGAAACGCCAGAAGGAGCAGGCGCTGCGCGTCGCCCTGCGCGACATCCGCAACGCGCTCGATGCCTACAAGCAAGCCACGGTGGACGGACGCATCAAGATCGACGACGGAAAGAGCGGGTATCCGCCAGCGCTGCTCGATCTCATTGGTGGCATTGATGATGCCAAAGACCCGAAGAAACCGAAGATGATTTTCCTGCGCCGCATTCCACGCGATCCGTTTTATGGGGATAACAAGACCGCCGCCGCCAATACCTGGGGTGTGCGTAGTTATGCCTCGTCCAGCGACAGTCCGCAAGCGGGTGAAGACGTGTTTGACGTCTATTCCAAATCGGACCGGACGGGATTGAACGGCGTGCCGTACAAGGAGTGGTGATGCGGCGCCATATAAAAGGTTTCACGCTGATTGAATTGCTGGTGGCGCTGGCCATTGTCGGGCTGATCGTCGCGATTGCCGCGCCGCGCTACTTCAGCAATATCGACCGCACCAGGGAAGACGTGCTGCGCGAGGATTTGTACCTGATGCGCGATGCGATCGACAAGTTTTATGCGGACCGCAATGCCTATCCGGCCGAGCTGGAAGACCTGGTCAAGGAAAAATACCTGCGCGCGATTCCGAAGGACCCGTTCACCAGCAGCAACCGCAGCTGGGTGGCGGTGCCACCGGAAGATGCGGCGCTGGGCGCCGTCGCGGGTGTGCGCAGTGGCGCGCCCGGCACCGGCAAGGACAACACGCGGCTGGCGGACTGGTGACCTATGCGCAGGCAGCAGGGGTACAGCTATGTGGTGGTGATGTTCTTGGTGGCGGTGCTGTCGCTGCTGTCCGTGCGGGCGCTGCGCAATACGCTGACCGAGGAACGGCGCTCCAAGGAGGCGGAATTGCTGGCGACCGGCATCGCCTACCGGAACGCGATCAAGGGGTATTACGACAATGCTCCCGGCACCGGCAGGATTTATCCGGAAAGCCTGGAGGCGTTGCTGGAAGACCGGCGCGGAACGAAGATCCGAAAGCATTTGCGCAAGCGCTTTCGCGATCCCGTCACCGGCAGCAAGGACTGGGGCTTGGTTTACCTCGACGACGAACAGAAGCAGATCATCGGCGTGTATTCATTCTCGGCGCAGCGCCCCGTGAAACGCGCCGGGTTCCCGGACGAGATGGCGGGATTCACCAACGCGGCCAGCTACCGCGACTGGAAATTTATTTACAAGCCTCGATAAGGATAGGCAGATGCAACGCAAGCAACGAGGTTTTACGCTGCTCGAATTGCTGGTGGTGATCGTCATCATCGGCCTGCTGGCGGCGTTCGTCGCGCCGAAGTATTTCGGCCAGATCGGGAAATCGAAAGCGCAAATTGCCCGGGCGCAGATCGAGGCATTCGACAAGGCGCTGGACCAGTACCGCATCGATACCGGCCACTATCCGCCGGCGTCGCCCGGCCTGGTGGCGCTGCACGTGCAGCCGGCCAATGAACCGATGTGGCATGGCGCCTATGTCAAGAAAGGTATTCCTCCCGACCCGTGGGGCTTTGCGTACCAGTACAAGATGCCGGGCACCGATGGCCGCGATTTTGAACTGGTGTCGCTGGGCGGCGATGGCAAGCAGGGCGGCGAAGGTGAAAACGCCGACATTTTCAACTATTAATCAGAACTCCGTCATCTCATGCAGTTCAAGGCCAAGGTACTGAGCGCCGCGCAGGGCGTGCAGCAAGTGGAAGTCAGCGCCGCCAGCGAGGACGAGGCGCGTCGCGTGCTGGCGTCGTCCGGCGTGCGCGTGCTGGACTTGCGCGCGGGCCGTAGCGGCTTGTCCGGTGGCGGCAGCCGCACATCGTTCAACTTGACGGTATTTAACCAGCAACTGTCGTCATTGCTGGAAGCCGGGCAGACCGTGGTCGATGCGATTGAAATCCTCGGCAAGAACGACCGCCGCGAGCAGCACCGGGCCGTGTATAACGCGTTGTTGCAAAGCCTGCAGCAAGGTAATCAACTGTCCGAGGCCATGGCCGGCCTGCCGTCCGTGTTCCCGTCGCTGTATGTGGCGATGGTGCAAGCCAGTGAAACCACCGGCTCGGTACGCGAGGCAGTGGAGCGCTATATGCGCTACCAGAAGCAGGTCGATGACATCCGCGGCAAGCTGACGGCGGCGGCAACCTATCCCGCAGTGTTGCTGGGCGTGGGCTTTCTGGTGATTGGCTTCCTGATGCTGTATGTGCTGCCGCGCTTCAGTGAAATTTATGATGACGGCGGCGCGGGGCAGGGGCATGGCGGCTTTGTGCAGGCGTGGGGTGGTTTCGTGCGCGAAAACACATTGCTGGCATGGTCGATCATGGCGACGGTCTGCGCCGCCGTGGTGGCGATGGTGCTGCACCCCGGGTTGCGCGCGCTGGCTTACCGCAAGCTGATGGCCACACCGTGGCTCGGTGAGCGGGTATGGATACTGCAACTGGCGCGCCTGTACCGCACCTTGGGCATGCTGCTGCGCAGCGGCGTCAGCGTGCTGGCAGCCATGCGCATGACGCAGGCGTCGCTGCCTGCCTCCATGCGGGGCGACCTGGCGCTGGCGCTGAAAAATGTCAGTGAAGGCAAAGCCATGTCGCGCGCCATGACGGAATCGCACCTCAGCACCGAAGTCGCGGAACGCTTGCTGGTGGCGGGAGAGTCGTCCGGCAACCTCGATGAAATGATGGAACGTATTGCTGATTTCTATGACCAGGAAACCGCGATCTGGATCGACACGGCGGGCCGGTTGATCGAGCCTGTGCTGATGCTGGGGATCGGCCTGATTGTCGGGGCGATCGTGCTGATGTTGTACAGCCCTATTTTTGACCTGGCGAATATCGTATAAATCCTATGCTGACACTACCGATACTCGATGAGGTGCGGCAAGCCGCACAACCGCCGCTGCGCTGGCTGGACCTGTTGGCCGGCAAGCTGGATGTGCCGCTCGCCGATGCGCTGATCCAGGCCGCTGGAGCATTGGGCTACAGCGCAGTCGATGCCGACCGGATCAGCCGTATGGTTCCGGCATTCGACCGTGCAGGCTACAAGGACATGCTGGAACGGCTGGTGATCGTGACGGCGGTTGAGGATGGCGGCTTGCTCGCCGTGATTGGCTTGCCGTTTGATGCGGCGGCAGGCAGCTGGCTGGCGGCTTTGCCGCTGGCAGAAATCTGCCTAGGCGACCCGACGGTGATCCGCGAGCGGCTCGAATCGTTCGAATCGACGTTCAGCGCGGTGGCCGATGCGGTCGGCATCGAGGAAGTCAGCGAGATCGAGCGCGACGCCAGCGCCGATCTCACCTTGACCGCGATCCAGGGCGAAGCCAGTCCGGCAGTCCGTCTGATCAATTCCACCGTGTTCGATGCGCTGCGGATGGAGGCCAGCGACATCCACCTGGAGACCTTGCCGCAGGGTCTTGTCATCAAATTCCGTATCGACGGCGTGTTAAACCATATCGCTACGGTCAACAATCCGACCCTGGCGGAGCAAGCGATTGCGCGTATAAAAGTGTTGGCGGAGCTGGACATCGGGGAAAAGCGCGTACCGCAGGATGGCCGCTTCCGTGTCGCCAGCAAGGGGCGCGACATCGATATCCGGGTCTCGATCATGCCGAGCATCCATGGGGAAGACGCGGTGCTGCGGGTGCTGGACAAGAAAGCCCTGATCGACAGCGTGCAACGGCTGACGCTTGATTCGCTGGGGTTCGATGGCCAGACCATCCGCCTGTTGCGCCGCCTGGCGGCGGAACCCTACGGCATGATGCTGGTGACAGGTCCAACCGGCAGCGGCAAGACCACGACCTTGTATGCGGCGCTGACGGAAATTAACCGCGGTGAAGACAAATTCATCACGATTGAAGACCCGGTGGAGTACCAGTTGCCGGGCGTGCTGCAGATCCCCGTCAACGAAAAAAAGGGACTGACCTTCGCGGTCGGGTTGCGTTCGATCCTGCGTCACGATCCGGACAAAATCCTGGTGGGCGAAATCCGCGACCCGGAAACCGCGCAGATCGCCGTGCAGTCGGCATTGACGGGCCACATGGTGTTTACCTCGGTGCACGCCAATAACACGTTCGACGTGATCGGCCGTTTCATGCACATGGGTGTCGATCCTTATAACTTCGTGTCGTCGCTGACGGGGGTGGTGGCACAGCGCCTGCTGCGCCAGAACTGCCAGCATTGCAACGAGCCGGTGGAACTGGACAAGGAATTGCTGGAGGAGTCCGGCATCCACGATCCGGAGAACTACCGCTTCCATGCCGGACGCGGTTGCGCGCAATGCCGCAACACAGGCTTTAAAGGGCGGCGTGCGATTGCCGAAGTGCTGCGGCTGACCGATGAAATCCGCGAAATGATCATTGCCCGGGCATCGATCCGCGCCTTGAAGGAGCAGGCGCGGCGCGAAGGTATCCGCTTCCTGCGCGATGTGGCGCTGGACCTGGTGAAGGCAGGCCACACGACTTTGCAGGAGGTGAACCGTGTCACTTTTGTGGCCTGAGCGTATTACGGTTGGGCTGTTCCCGGGCCATTGCTGGTTGCAGCGCGGCGCGGCGGTGGTTACGCACGTTGGCGATTTCGCCGGTGCGGACCAATTGCTGGAGGCGTTCGTCACCATGCTGGGGGCGCTGGAAAAACCGTTGCGCAAGGGGACTCGTGTGCAGTTGCTGGTGTCGGACAGCGTGGCTTTTGTGATGCCGCTGGCGTGGCAGGACTTGCTGACGTCGCCGGATGAGTTGCGTGCCTATGCGCGGGCGGGTTTTGAGCAGCGCGGTGTGCCGCTGGACGATGGCTGGATGGTACAAACGGGGTTCCGGCATTTCCGCTCGGCGGGCATTGCCTTTGCGATGCCTGGGCTGTGGATGGCCCGGTTGCTGGAAATGCTGGCGGCACGGGAACTGAGGCTGGCGTCCGTGCTGCCGGTGTCGGCGGCGGCGTACTGGCGGCAGCGCTCCGGCGCCGCGTGCAAAAGCATCGTGTTGCTGCGCGAGCCGGAGCGCCTGACGGCCATGGTGGGGCAAGGCGCACGGTTGCTTGACCTCGATGTGCAGCCGGTTGCCGGCCAGGCCGAGCAGGCGGCCACGCGCCTGCTGAAACGGCTGGCGATTGCGCATGGGCCCATCCAGCAGATCAGCGAATGGCATGCGGAAGCCGACAGTAACGTATCGCTGGCGTCCGTTGCGACGGCGTGTTTGCCGGAGGCGGCTGTGACGCGGCTGCCATTGCACGCATGGAAGTGAGCGGCGAATGATGAATTACTTAAAACCCTTGCCGCGCCATGGCATGCAGTCGATGTTGCTGGCGTTGATCATGCTGGCGGGGGCGGCGTGGCTGGTGGCGCTTGGGCAGGCTGAGCGCGGAAAGGTCGTCGCCTTTGGTGGACAGGAGAAGGCCTTGCGCCAGGCAAACAAGCCGAAGCCGGCGCCCACATTGACCAAGACGCAGACCGAGGATTTAAAGCGGTGGGGGGCATTGAAGGCGGAACGTGGTTTTAACTGGGCGCCGCTGTTTGCGGCCGTGGAGCGGGCGGGCAACCCGGACATTGAATTGCTGGCATTTCAGCCGGATAAGGCGGGGCGCCGGGTCGTCTTGCGCGGGGAAGGCAAGGATGGGGTTGCTGTGGTGGAGTTTATTGAGCGGCTTAATGCGCAAAAGGTGCTGCAGGACGTGCATTTGACGCGGCAGAAAAGCATGCAGCGTGGACGCCTGGTCACTATGGCATTTGAGATCAAAGCTGGTATTTAGGTGGCGGGAAGTTGGTCGAAATTACGAAGTATCTAAAAGGAGAAATTAAAGATGAAATTCAAGAAAACGCTGTTTTCTGTATCAATGGCATTGTCGTTGGTGTTTTGTGCCAAAAGTGATGCTGCTACGTATATGAAAGTGGGCATTGTTGCTGGTATCTATGTGGAAGATAAAGGAAGTAGTGGATTCACGTCTGCGACAATAGCCGGTTTTATTGGGACAGATGCTGGAAACGAATGTCCTACCAATGACGGAATGGTCAGTCTGGCTCTAAGAAATGATGATACTGGTAAGCGCCAGTTAGCCATATTGCTCGCTTCACAGATGGCAGGTAAGAAGGTTCGGGTAAGGGTTGATACGTCCAGGAAAGAAGGTGGGCATTGTATCCTGTGGCTTCTTGAACGCATGGAATATTGAAGAGGAAATTCCTTATATTCTAGATGGGCTTCGACGAGTAGTATTCCATTGGTTTTGTCTTTGGCGTGCGCCCTGTCTGAAATTGAGCAATTCTTGGTACTATTTCTACGAAATTTTTTTTGATTAAGCCTCATTATGCTTCGTGTTTTTATATTCTTTGTTCTTTCGTTTTTTAGCACGCTGTCTTTTGGTGTGGAAAATGGCGTGTTGAAGGGCGCGGTAACAAGTTATAACCAAGACATACTGAAGGGCTGGGCGTGCTTCGTTGGTATTAGATGGGATGTCCCCATCTATGTCTATTTTGTGGATGGGCAGGGTGATAGACAAAAACTGATAGCTTTCCAGTATTCCAGCAAAACGGACGAGCCGGGGCAGAGTCATGATCAGGAATGCAATACAGCGACCAATATGCACAGTTGGAGCGCATATATTCAACCAGGTACTTATCCCGGACGAAAGATAGAGGTCACCGCGCAGGATTGGGGAACGAATACAGAAATACCTTTGCCTAGTTCGCAAGTGTTTTATACGGCCGGAGTTACATTTAACGGCGCGAAACTCAAGTCGGCTGTTTTTCCGTCAGTAATGGAGGCCGGGAAAAAATATACTGTTTCATTCACATTCGAGAACACGGGCACGCGCACCTGGAAGGCGCCTGTATTCACGGGTGGACACCACCTTGGGCTGAACGATGCGGAATTTAGTTCGCCATGGGGTGTGGACAGAAAACCTGTCTCAGGAGATGTTTTACCCGGAAAGGAAACTACTTTTTCATTTGAGGTGACAGCGCCAACCAGTGCTGGAGTTTATCCTTTTTCCTGGCGAATGTATGAGGGAAGCAGATCGGCAAAGTTCGGGGAGACTGCTGGTTCATCTAATAGCATCACTGTTTCCAGTGTTGTGGTAGCGTCTGGTAATGTGAAAGGGGCGATTGATCAACCCGCGGATGGCAGAGTCGGTGGTTGGGCTTGCGAAGTTGGTACTCGTCAATCGGCCAAGGTGCATTTATATGCTGGTACCGGCAATGATATTGGCGATAAAATAATTACCAAGGCGGATATTGTTACCCAAGAATCGCACGAATCGGCAGTGGCTACGCAATGTGGAACTTCTGACATAGAGAATCCGAAACCGACGCACCGGTGGAGTGTTGATATCAGTGATCAGGTTGCAAAGTACTCCGGGCGTATTTTGCGCGCCTATGCTGATCGGGGGGATGGAGTTTTACGTGAAATAGAAAATTCGGGCCGTTGGAGCATTGCTCCGCTGAAATCCGCCATCCGGGGTAACGTGGAGGGGATTGCAATATCGGCGCCATATCCTTCCGTCACGGGATGGAGTTGTAATCGCGGTGATTCCAATTCCACCCGGGTGCACGTTTATATTGGGGGCGAAATTGGCGTAGGCGTCGCCGTCCCCGAAGAGGTAACAGAGGATCCCAGCGGTGAGGATTTGGCCTTCGAGTGTGGCTTCGCCAGCGCAAAATACCGTTTCAGTATCGATCTGACAAACTACCAAAAACAGCATGGTGGCCGGAAACTGTACGTGTATGGGGTTTCCGCTGATGGCAAAGTGTCCGGCAAACTGAATAATTCGGGAAATGTGGAACTGCCTGTCGCGCTCAATAAAGCGGAGCGGGTGGCAACTGATTTGCCTTCCAATATGGCCGCTGGTGGGCAATATTCAGCCAAAGTGACGATGAGGAATGTCGGCACAACGACTTGGAAACCCTATGACACAGCAACCAGTACTGGCTTTGCCCTCGGCGCTGTCGGGGACAATGAGGTCTGGCGCTCAGAGCGGCGTGTACTGTTGACCCAAGCCGTTCCGCCGCGCGGAGAATTTACCTTTACATTCAATATCAAGGCTCCGGCCGTTGCCGGCAGTTATCCGTTTGCCTGGCGTATGCTCGAAGAAAACGGGGATTGGTTTGGTGATGCGACACCGGACACGTTGGTTCCGGTCGGTCCGGCGCAAGCCCCGGTGACGATGACGTTCACGGCGTCTAATACCAACCAGAGCGTGGCGCCAGGAACTGCCGCTAATATCCCGATCAATGCTTCAGCTGAGGTAACCACCGGGCAGGTAAGCAAGCTGGCAATCCTCGTCCGATATCCGGACGAAGCAAGCTATCGCGCGACGCCATTAAAGGTTGTGCAGGGCTCGGCGAAACTGCTTGCCCTGAATGAGCTGATTACGCTTTACAGCGGCAGTTATCATATTCTGGCCAGGGCCTACGAGAGCGATACCAAGTGGACTGATTCCGCACCGATTGTCGTGAACGTTTCAGGCAATATCCTGAAGGGCAAGGTTGCCGGCGTTCGGTTGAACGCAGCCGGTGTGCCGGAGTTGACTGGCTGGCTATGTGATGCATCGCTGGTGCAGAATTACCAGCTTTTCGTCAATGCCCCTCCAGCGCTGGGAGGCGAGCAGTTGCCTGTTACCGCCAGTACCGCAATCGTCGCGGCTTCCTCTAATCGCGCAATCCAGGACCAGTGCGGCACTACTGCAAATGTGCAGCAATTTACGTTCGATCTCTCCAGCGCTACCCAGACGCATCCAGGCAGGGCTCTCTACGTGAAGGCATTGGGAGCGGGATCCGTATCGACCATTCTGGCGTGCGATGACCGTACCTGCAATGTGCCGGGGACGCTGCGCATTGGCATTGTTACGCCTGATAACAAGAAGACGTATACGGCGAATCCTGTATTTATTTCTGCCAGGGTCACAGGGCACACGTCGCCTGCTGAAGTGTCGTTCAATATTGAGGGTAACTGGGTATCGGGCGAGCTTGGAAGCGATGGACTGCATATCGTAAACCACTCGGGCCTTGTTCCACGGGCAGAGCCTTATCACGTCTATGCGCGAGTACGCTCGGGCGATTTCACTATTACGAGTGAAGAGCGGGAGTTCTACCTTGGTAGCGGCACGCCTGGGACGCCGACGGTGCCTGGAACTGATCCGGCGGTTTTGGCGGCGACGCTTGATGCGATTTTTGGGTTGTTGCTGGATGATGCCAGCGCTACCGTGCCGCCGGCTGACGGGACAGGGAGTACTGGTGGAACTGGCGCAGGAGGTACGGTTCCGAATACGTTGACTAGCGTCGGCATTGCGCCGCCTCACTTGACTGATCCGGATGCCGGCACGTTGCCGGGTGAACTTGGCGTGTCCGCTTCCGGTGCGGCGAGCTACAGTATTCCAATCGTGGTACCGCCGGGTACGGCGGGCCTGCAGCCGAACCTGTCGCTCAACTACAGCAGTTCGGCGCAGAACAGCATCCTGGGACTGGGCTGGAGCCTGAGTGGTCTGTCGAGCATTCACCGCTGTGGCAAAACCATTGCACAGGACGAGGTTAACGACCGCATCGGGTTTACCAATGGCGATCGCCTGTGTCTGGATGGTCAGCGCTTGGTACTTGTTAATAAAGCGCTGACCGATGAGAATTATTGGTCAGCAGGTGCCGAATTCCGTACCGAAATTGACAGTTTTAGCCGCATTACAGCGGAAGGCCCTATCAATGCGCGCACTTTCAAGGTTGAAAGCAAGGATGGCCGCATCATGCTGTACGGCTACGATTCGGCCAAGGTGATTGCCTATGCCGGCTATGCCGAAGGCAAGAAGTTGGACAAGCTGGTTGCCCGTTCGGCAGCCCAGTCCTGGGCGCTGCATAAAACCAGCGACCGGAGCGGCAATTGGATGCAATACCAGTACAGCCAGAGCGATGGCACGGGCGAGCACTGGCTGCACACGATTCGCTACGGCGGTAACGGCCAGAAGCCGCATGCGGCCGTATATATTGCTTACGCTGACCGCCCTGATAGCTGGACGCGCTATCTGGATGAGACGCGCCGCGACCTGCGCTTACGCGTCAGACAGATAACGACGTACGTTGGCGACAACCTGGAAGGCCAGCTGTTGGACCCCAACATGGTGCGCCAGTATGCATTCACTTATGACTTGAGCCAAAGCAGCGGGCGTAGCCTCCTGACGACCGTGGAAGCCTGTGCGCGCAACACGGGCACGGGGGGGCTGGAATGCCTACCGAAGACAATATTTGAATGGGGGCAGCCGGATGCGACCAAGGCGCCCGGTTTTGTGCCGATCGGCAAGTGGGCTAACGCGCCCAAATTAACGACCAATAGAAAGAGCGGTTCGGACAAATGGTACGCGCTGCGTGCCGATTTTTTCGCGTTTAGCGATTTCGATAACGACGGTATCGGTGACGTGCTGGAAAAGCGCGTCGCTTCGCCTGAACCGCGTACCTTGACCGCAGAATCGTATCCATACGAAATATACGCCAACCCGATTGCACCAGGGACGTTGCGGCCACAGTACGCTTACTACCGCAATACGGGCAAGGCCGCTACCGGCTTTGATACATACACTTATCGCCTGAGCACGGGAGAGGATTTCGCCGTGCTGGATGTGGGGGACTTTAATGGCGATGGCGCCCTGGACGTGCTGGTATGGACGGAAAAGAACAATGTCAAGCGTTCCCGTATCTGCACCTCACCGCTGGCCCAGCCGGGGGCGTTGGGCGCGCCCGGGTCGACGATTATTTTCGATTGCAACAACAGCTATAGTTCGACCGGTGAAAACCACGAGCAGAGGTTGCCGTTTGTCGTCGATGTGATCGGCGATGGCCGTTCGGCCCACTATGGCCCGGTCAACAGCGGACAAGCGCCGTTGTGCATCGGCACGGCAGCCTGTTTTAATGACTTGTCGCCACCGACGCGCGTGCTCAATCATTCCCATGCGGATCCCCGTGAACCTCGGGATCCATTGCGTGACTATACGGCGTTTACCCAGATGGTTGACTTTGCCGGTATTGGCAGGCCATATGACGTACGCTGGACGAACCCGTATTTCGTTTACCGCTCCAGCGACGTTGACGGCACGATACTTGAAGACAAATGGTACAACGCGCAGCCGGTGGTGTCGATTACTGGCTTCCGCAAGCCGGGCACGCCGCTGGCGGAAGTGCGTGACATCGTCTATCCGGAATATTTCCCCTGCACCGGTGAAAACAACAGCTGTTTCCCATACTTCTTCGATCAGCCGTACCAAGGGGGCGCGCTGTCGGCAGACTTCAATGGTTCGGGCTACACCAGCCTGGTGTTTGGCTTCGTCGAAGTGAACCAGGGGCCGGGGCCGAAATACCAGCGCGCCGAATCGACGGTTTGCATCTCGACCGGCCGCGGTTTTGACTGCGGTGTACGCGCCAAGTACAGTGGCCGTCCCGCCAGCAGCGGCGATACCGCGTATTCGGTGATTCACGCAGTGGGCAACTTCGTGGGCGATGGCGCCCCTTCGATCCTGGTGGAGAAGCTGTCATACGCAACGAATAATCCGCAACGCAGCGGCCAGTTGCAGATGTGCCGCCTGAGCGGCGATGCCACCGCGAACGATAAGAGCGATGCCAACATAGTGTGCCGCGACTGGAGCGGCCCAGGATTGCCGTCACCGGGCTCCGGCAACGTCCCCCGCGATGCGGTGTATTTCATGGATTTAATGGGTACTGGCCGGACCCAATTGGTGAAATATCACAGCGGTAAGTATGAGGGCGACACCTGGAACGACACCTATAGTTGGGAAGTGTTCGCGCCGGTGGACCAAGCAAGGGACAAGCAGGCGTTGGACCGTATTCATCAGGTGACCAATGGCGTCGGGCTGGTCTCGACGGTGGAGTATGCAGATGGCGTTGCGTCGGGGATCGTGACCCGTACAGGTGATACCGACCTGACGGCGAGTTATCCGCAGCATTTGTCGCCGCAGACCGGTAAGATCGTTGCACGCCTCAACACTGGTAACGGCGTGGCTGGCACGCGTAGTATCGCTTATCAGTACAGCGATGCGGCGATCGACGTCGCTGGCCGCGGTTCCCTGGGCTTCGGTACGGTGATTGCCAAGGATGAGCAGAGCGGCCTGACAACGACTGTCAAGTACAGCCACCAATGGCCTCATACGGGCATGGTGCGCTCGACGCAAGTCAGCAACAGCAGTGGCCATGTGTTGTCGATGGCAACAAATGCACCGACGTACAAGCCGATCAGCCATGCCGCCAACGGAGCGGTGACGTTTTTCCCGTATGTCGGGACAGCCCTGCAGACGCGCAGCGACGGACCGTCGTATCCGATCGGTACCTACACAACGGTCAATACTTATGGTGACAACTACGGCAATTTAACCCAACAGGATGTCACCAGCGCTGGCGATGGCGAAGTATGGCGCGGTAGTGTCATTAACCGCTATTACAACGATGAAGCGAAGTGGATTATCGGGCGCGTGACGCTGGTCGATACCAGCAGGACTGCCTTTGGCAGTACAGAGCAGACGCGCCGCATCGAGTATGACTATGACCGCGATAACGGTTTGCTGCGGGAAGAAGTTGTGGAGCAGGGTAAAGCAGAATATGAAGTGCGTACGACCTATGGACGCACCGGCAATGCATTCGGCTTGGTCAGCACGAAGACTCAGACCTGGAAAAACCCGCAGGGCAATGTGCGCATGCGAACGGCGACCACGAAATATGACACCAAGGGCCGCTATCCTTCCGAAGCCACGAACGCGAAGTTGCATAAGGAGACTTATGCGCATGATCCGGCCACCGGGGCGCGAATTAGCTTGCTGGACGCTAACAATTTGGCGGCAAGCTGGGAAGTGGACGGCTTTGGCCGCATCCGCAAGGAAAAACGCTCCGATGGCAATGAAATGCGTGTGTACCTCAAACAGTGCTACAGCTATTGTCCGGAACGCACCGATGCCGCAACTGTGCAGATCGTTGAGCAGTTCCGTGGCGCTACGCGCATTGCGGTGCCGCAGTTGACCTATGCCGATAGTGCAGGGCATATGTTGCGAACCTCGTCCATCGCATTCAATGGCCAAGGTACTTATGTGGACCAGGGTTATGACCATATGGGGCGTCCAAGCTGGATCAGTCATCCAGAGTACTACGGTAAGGATGCCAAGCGTGCAAGTGGCCGGGAGTACGACGAACAGGGCCGCGAAAAGCTGAACTACGTCTATGACGAGGCAGGGACACCGTCGGAAATGAAAACCGCGTATCAGGGCCTGAAACGTATCCTGACCAATGCACGTGGCCATTCGCGCACGGAAATGCGAAACGTGATGGGGCAGATCAAGGAAATACATGATGCTAAAGGCGGCGTAACGAAATTCGAGTATGACGGGTTCGGGAACCTGATCAAGACAACCGACCCGAGTGGTAATGAGATTTTCGTGAAATACGATCTGCTGGGACGGAAGATCGAACTGAATGATCCGAATCTGGGTATCGTAAAGTATGGTGTCGATGCGCTTGGTCGTACTTGGAAGCAAACGACTCCCAAGCAACGTGCAGCCGGTACTGAAGTCACAATGGAGTTCGACGAACTTGACCGGATGACGGCGCGTTACGAACCGGACCTGAAGAGTTACTGGGAATACGATACGGCAATCAAAGGCCAACTGACGGAAGCCTATACCGGTACATCGTCCGTCAAGGATTACCGCCGCGTACATGCCTATGACAGCGTTGGCCGTCCAAAGATGATCAGTCAGTCGCTGCGTGATGGCGTCTATACGAGCACGACCAATTACGACGACTGGGGCAGGGTCATCACGCAGACGTACCAGCGTGGTACCGATCCGGCCAAACGTTTCGATATGCGCTACAACGGCTATGGCTACCTGGCGACCGTTGAGCGCGGCAGCCTGAAACTGTGGGAGGTTCAGGAGCAGGATGCTGCCAATCGTTTGCGGAAGGCCGTGCTGGGTAATGGTTTGGTACAAACGCGCGAGTATAACGTGTACTCCGGCCGCTTTTTCGACGGCAAAGTGTTGGCGTCAAATGGGGAAGGGCGCTTGGAAGAGGGGTATACCTTTGATGCGGTGGGCAGTGTTCGTCAACGCACGCAGAGTTGGAATGGCAGCAGTTTTACTGAACACTTCGAATACGATGAGGTGGGCCGGCTGTCTTATGCGAAGCTGACGGAGATGGGCCAGGAGCGGCGTTTTGAATACCATAAAGACGGCCGCCGGGTCAGCATGCCAGGAGTTGGCACGGGACAATTCAATTATCTGCCGAGCGGAGCTGGCGCGGTACGACCTCATGCGGTGCAGAGCATTGAGGGTTTTGGTGCATTTGAATATGACGACAACGGCAACCTGACGAAAGCTCCATTGGGCCGCGAGGTGACCTGGAAGAGCTTCGATATGCCGCTGCGAATGTCGAAAGGCAGCACCTGGAGCGAGTTCACTTATGGGCCGGAGCATCAGCGTACCAACCAGGAGCGCAATGATGGCCGCATAATTTATGCCGGTGCACAGGAGGTCGAGTATAAAAACGGTGAAAAGATCGTCAGGACGTACTGGCCAATGGGGCTGGGCCTGGAGGTGGATAAGCCAGGGAAGGCGACGGAATTGCGCTGGCGTCATGTCGATCGCCTGGGTAGTCCGGTGGCAATTACCGATGAAGCGGGCGTGTTGTGCGACAAACTGGCCTATGATCCGTGGGGTAAGCGACGCGATGCAGTGACCCATACTACGCCGGACTGCCTGGACGGCAAGACGGACGATAATAAGGGATTCACTGGCCATGAAATGCTGGACCAGTTGGATCTGGTGCACATGAATGGGCGGGTGTACGATCCGTTGATCGGCTTATTCATGTCCGTTGATCCGTTGGTTGACGACATGAGCAGTGGTTTGAACCACAATCGTTACAACTATGTGCTGAATAATCCGACCAATCTGACCGACCCGACTGGGTTGGCTAGCGACGCGAATTGTAGTTCTCGCATTAGTTTTGCTCAATGTACTATGGTCGAGCGCGCAGGCAACGCCATTGTCAAGGCGGCGGCTGAAATTCTTGGCTTGGATGAAAAACAAACTGCGGAACTAAAGTCGGCATTTTGGAATCCTGAGGGCAAGATAAGTGTAACTGACGTGGCAAAGAAGTATGCTAAGAATGATTCGCCACACGGAGGGGCTGCGGCAAACAGTGGAACGGCAGCTTGCGGCCAATGTAATCGCTATCACGGCGGCGGATTGGGGCAAGAGGGACAATCTACCTTGCTTGATTTGCTTCCTGGCGTTGGCTCGGTTAAATCTGCTGGCCAGCTCGTTACTGGTAAAGATCTAGTTACTGGAGAGGAAACAAATCGAGCGGTTGAGGGCGGCGGGATTTTGCTCGGCATGCTTCCTGGTGGGAAATTATTGACGAAACTTGGGAAAGTTGGCGATGCAGCCGTCGAAGGCGAAAAGCTACTTTTCCGGCGCGGCGCAAATGACTCTAAGAAATTGCTGGAGACTCAGGCACAGGCCGCAGAGAACGTGCTCTCAAAACATGGCGTTTCGGTGAGCACAAGTGCTGCGGCAAAAGAAGGGCAAGTGGTGCGAAGCGCCACGCAGAGTTCTGTCGAGGCAGCAGGTTTTAAAGTGACGCAGACGGGCAAAGACATGAATCATCATACTGTCGAGATTCCAAAGCCAGTTACCTCAGAAATTGCAAGGATTTGGAATGAACTCTTCAAATAGACTACTTCATGATTTTTCTTCGACTTCGGGAATGCGAGGCGACCCTGGATTTGTGTTGATCGTGGCGTTTGATTATTACGATGGCCCGCAAAAGGGGTTCGCATTGTTTCCATCTGGTGTTGGCGTGCGATTCTCATCGCTGGGTGATTCAAGGTCTCGGCTCTTCCGCGCGTTCGAGTTAGTTCCGATTGAGGGCGACTGGTGGCCAAGGGTCCGGGCTTTGCAAGAGGCCATAACCTTTGAACCATCTAATAGTCGGGTAGTCGTTCCTGCGGAGAGTGGCGAAACGCTGACTCTGTTGGAACGAGATGTTTTTAATGCCGCCATGACTGGCTGCTACGTAAGCGTTGGGTCACCAAGTCTCGATTGGCTTGGCGTGTCCCCTGTCACAAGCGAGCAATTGGAGACTTTGCGGCAATTGGGTAATTCGTCGAGCGGCTTTCATTCAACTCATCAAATCATCAAGAAGAAATTGGGGAAGTAGCCGATTGCAAAATCTTTTGCAATCGGCCGCGACATCCAAAAAATAGTTCACGAGATGCAAAGCAATTTGCACTCTTCTACGAACCCGTTTAGTGCCAACCACACTGCTCGCGTTCTGAACATTGCCAGATCAGGCCAGTGTTCAGGGCGCGAGACAACGGGAACGATGAAGGACGAGACCAAACAGACTCCAAGCCTGATCGCTTCTGTTTGGTTTTTTTGTGTTTGAAAAATCTCCGTCTTGCCAGTAAATCCTGAATCGACAGGTAGGTGCCCCGTGTGTGAACAACATGCACCCAGCGGGGATGGGAGTCATCGTGCGCGCGCACGGGGGTGTGCATGGCTGGCTGTCCGACGAACGACGTAAGCGTCCATTTAGGACCGTATTGTGCGCGATGGCAGTTTAGTTGATGGCTGGCCGCAGGCCAGCATGCATTATTTGCCAAGCGCGAGGTGCTGTGCGCAGTTCCAGGGAAGGAAGTCGTCGACGCGATTGACCGGATGGTCAGCGATGTGTGCCAGCACATGGCGCAGCCAAGCCTCGGGATCAATGCCATTGAGCTTGGCAGTACCGATCAGGGAGTAAATGGAGGCGGCCCGTTCGCCGCCGCTGTCAGCGCCGGCAAACAGGTAATTCCGGCGGCCGAGCGCAATGCCGCGCAGCGCCCGTTCTGCTGCCGAGTTATCGATTTCGATCCGCCCGTCGTCGCAGTAACGCGTCAGCGCCGGCCATAGCTTCAAGGCATACATGATGGCGGCAGCGGTATCGGATTTCCGCGATAGTGTTTCGAGCGTGGCGCGGAGCCATTGCTCTAGTTGATTGAGTAGTGGCCGTGCTCTCGTCCGTCGCACCAGACATCGCTGTTCCGGTGGTTTGCCGCGCACTTCGGCCTCGATCCCGTACAGGGCGCCGATCCGTGTCAGCGCTTCGGTGGTGATAGCCGATGGCCGCGCGGCATGCAAATCATGGAATTTGCGACGGGCATGCGCCCAGCAAGCTGCTTCCTGCACTTGGTTGGTTTCAAAGATGGCGTTGAAGCCTGCATACGCATCGGCTTGCAGCACGCCCTTAAATTGAGCGAGATGGGTTTGCGGATGGATACCTTTGCGGTCCGGCGAGTAGGCAAACCACACAGCCGGCGGCACATCCGAGGCACTGTCGCGGTCATCACGCACATAAGTCCAAAGCCGTGCCGTGCGGGTGCTGCCATTACCCGGCGCCAGCACCGGGATTGGCGTGTCGTCGGCATGCAGCTTGGTGGCGGCAAACACGTGGCGCTGCACAGCATCGACCAGCGGACGCAACAAGGTGTGGCAGGCGCCGACCCAGTTGGCCAGCAGCGAACGGTCCAGTTCCACGCCTTCCCGGGCATAAATCACGCTCTGGCGGTACAAGGGCAGATGGTCGGCGTACTTGGCCGCCAATACATGCGCCAGCAGGCCTGGGCCTGCGATGCCGCGTTCCACCGGGCGGCTGGGTGCTGGCGCCTGGACGATGGCGTCGCAGCAGGCACATGCCAGCTTGGGGCGCACATGGCGGATGACGCGGAAGCTGGCGGGCACATATTCCAGCTGCTCCGCCACATCCTCGCCCAGGTGGCGCAGTGCACCGCCACAATCCGGGCAGGCCTGGTGTTCTGGCTGGTACACGCGCTCATCGCGGGGCAAGTGTGGCGGCAAAGGCTTACGTTTTTTGGATGGTGCACGCGGTTCTTGTGCCGGTTCAGCCTGCTGTGCGGCACCGGTTTCCGCTTCCAGGTCTTCCAGCTTCAGTTCCAGTTGCTCAATCTGCCGTTCAACCTTTTCGGAGCTGCGGCCAAACTGCATCCGCTGCAGCTTGGCGATCAGCAGTTTCAGATGCTCAATTTCAGCAGCGCGGGTATCGAGTTGCGCCTTCAGGCGCAGCACCTGCTCGTCACGCGCCAACAGCATGGCCTTCAGGGCAGCGATGTCGTCGGGGAGGTCGGTGGCGGTGAGCATGCACCGAGTTTACGGAACTCTCGGCACGTTTACAAGGCCGATTGTGGCCGCCAGGTGCGTTCCGGCCGGCGCCAGTCGATGCCCTCCAACAGCATCGATAACTGCGCCTGCGTCAGCATCACCGTCCCACTGATGGCTTGCGGCCAGACAAAGCGACCTTTTTCAAGTCGCTTGGCCAGCAGGCACAAGCCATCACCGGTCCACCACAGCAATTTGATCATGTCGCCACGTCTGCCTCGGAAGACGAAGACATGGCCGCTGAATGGATCTTCGGCCAGCGCGGTCTCCACTTTCGCCGCCAGTCCGTTCATGCCGGCACGCATATCGGTGACGCCGGCGGCGAGCCAGATCCGAGTGCCGGCGGGAAGGCCAATCATGCGCGCAGGCTTTGAAGTACAAGTCGCAGCAACGCAGCATCCGTGCCGGCGCCCACACGCACGGTGGCGTCGGCAATGGTGATCTCGATCGTAGCCGCGCGTGAGATGCTGTTTGACCTCTTTGCCGGCGCCGCCGCTTGCACCACAACCGGAAGCAGCGCTGTATTTTCCGTTGCAGATCCGGTCAGCAAACCCGCACGCAGATCGCGACGCCATTTGAACAGCATGTTGGTGTTGATGCCGTGGTCGTAAGCCAGCTTCGACACCGATACGCCAGGAGCGCAGGCCGCCACTGCAAGCTGATGCTTAAACTCACGCGAATAATTTGGACGCCCTTTACGATTGCCCGACTCCACTTCGGTGTCCACTGTAGTTCCCGCTAGAAAAATAACGGGAACTACTTTGGCAGAGGCTACTGGTTACGTACAGACGGTACTGGGTCGACGCTTACCGAACGACACGGAAAACACCAGTAAAGTATCGGCGGGTGCGGCAAGGCAGGACTCGGACGCTTACCCTGCTCGTTCAGTCGGCGCGTTTCCACGTAGCAGAACGCGGCCACGTCGGCATCGAGCAAGACCTTGTGGCCGCGCAGCAGGACGATGCGCTGGGTGATCGCACCAAGTTGCCACACAGGCGCAGGTTTCCCTGCACGGCATGCGGCGCGATGTGCAGGGTTTGCTCGTCGAAGAGATCGGCGCCCAGCCCGATGGCGCTCAGTTCGGTGCCGATGAAGGACTGGATCAACGGGCGCTCGACATCGTTGTCCGGCGCGCACAGTTGCAGTGATTCGGCCAATTGTCGCAGTAGGTGGCGGTAGGTGCGCATGCTATGGGGGGGCGGAAGCGGCCACTGTGGCGCATAGCGGCGGCAGCCTGCCGTGTTTGAGGTCACAGATTGTGACCTCAAAGCCCAACATGGGCCCTATGTTGGTGCCAAGTGGCGAGTCCAGCACGTTGGCGATCTTGATCGCGCCATGTATGGTGAAGCCATATGGCCGCAACATCGGGAATTTCAGCTCGGTGAAGCAGTTGCAATTTACGACCACCTTTGGTCTTTTCGCCGGCCGTAATTCGGATACCAAATGGGACGGGAAGCGTTCCTAAAAGCGCCTGACTTGTTCGTTGAGCTGCCCGGCCGGAACGCTCATACAGTTTTAAGGTCGCAAATGGCGACCTTAAAACCGCGCTTTCCTCCCTGGTGAGCGGAAACATGAAATCCGCGGGCGGCGTCCCAACAAAAAAACGGCGGCCAGGTATCAAACCCGCCGCCGTTTAGTTCGACATGCAAAGCGCAGTGATTACTTCACGCCATGCATCAACTTGTTGATCAACGGTGCGATCAGGAACAGCAAACCGCCGCCGATCATCAGGATCCAGAAGCCCGAGGTGTAGGCGTTCAACGCGGTGGCCACCGACATGCCGCTTTCGCCCGAAGCGTGCGAGGCGAAGATGCCGGACAGGTTGTTGCCGATACCGGTCGACAGGAACCAGCCGCCCATGCCCAGGCCGACCAGGCGGGTTGGGGCCAGTTTGGTCACCATCGACAGGCCGATCGGCGACAGGCACAGTTCACCGACCGACTGGATCACGTACACCATGAACAGGGTCCAGAACGGGATCTTGGCGTCGTCGCCGACCAGCGCGGTCAGGGCGAACCACAGCAGCGCGAACGCGGCGCCGTTGAACAGGATGCCCAGGCCGAATTTACGGGGGATCGACGGGTTGGCGTTGCGCTTGCCCAGCGCCACCCAGATCATCGCGATGATCGGTGCGCAGGCGATAATGGCCAGCGAGTTCACGGTCTGGAACCACGCGGTCGGGAAGGTCCAGCCGTCGAAGTCGCGGCGTACGATGTTTTCAGCCAGGAAGGTGAACGACGAACCGGCCTGTTCGAAGAACATCCAGAACATGATGTTGAAGGTGAAGATCACCATCATGGCGATGACCTTGTCACGCGCCACATTACCGTTGCGGAAGCCTTCCAGCAGCAGCATGCCGGCCAGGATGATGAACAGCACGGTCAGCACCACTTGCAGCTTCTGGCCGCCCAGCGCCAGCAGGAAGTACACCACCGGGATCACCGCGAAGCAGCCCAGCACCACGTACACCACGCGCGCCATGCTGGTCGCTTGCGGGTCGGGGGCGCCAACGCCTTTCAGGCCGCCACGGCCAATCTGGAACCAGATCAGGCTGATGATCATGCCGACGCCGGCCGCCAGGAACACCACCTTGTACGAAGGCATGCCGTCCACGCCGAACACTTTTTCCGCCAGTATCTGGGTCAGCACCGGGGCGATCAGCGCGCCGGTGTTAATGCCCATATAGAAGATGGTGAAGCCGGAATCGCGGCGCGCATCGGACACGCTGTACAGCTTGCCGACCATGGTCGAGATATTGGGTTTGAACAGGCCGTTACCCGCGATGATGGTTGCAAGGCCGACTTTGAAGATGGTGGGATCGGGAATCGCGATCATGAACAGGCCCGCGGCCATGAACACGGCGCCGACCAGGATCGAACGCTGGTAGCCGATCACGCGGTCCGCCACGTAGCCGCCGAACAGCGCAGCCGCATAGACCAGTGCGAGGTAGGAACCATAGGTCAGGTTGGCGTCCGCCTGGCCGGCAGCGCTACCGCCATGGAATTGGGCGACGATATACAGCACCAGCGCCCAGCGAATGCCGTAGAACGCGAAGCGTTCCCAGAATTCGGTCATGAAAAGCATCCACAGTGGGGCAGGGTGGCCCAACACCTGTTTATACTCGGGCGGCTGGATCTCCGCCGCCTTCTGCATCGTTGCACCGCTCATATGGTGCCTCTCCTAATTTTGGTTTTGATAAAAAAATATGGGACCAGAGCCAGGAAAAAACGCGCTTGTAACACGCCTTCCAGAGACCCGTATCCCACAAGGTGCGCCATTGTAATCTACCTTACGCGCATGTCCAGAAATTCGCTCGCTGCGCTGCAACATTGTGAACTTGATTGCAACAGCGTAGTGAGGCGCGATAGGCGTACGCTATCAATCGGAGGCCCCAAAATTGCTTACTTGGCGTATATTGGTGTCGCAGGGACAATAGTTGCAAAAGCGAATTTGAATAAGGATCTTCGTATCATGGAACATGACGTTGTCGATACCCTGATTTCCCCTGAAGGCATGCTGGAAGTGCTGACCAAGGCGGAAGTCGCCAAGTTGCTCGATTCCGGCAAGGGCGGGCTTTACAACATCTTCCGCAACTGCGCCCTCGCGGTGCTGAACTGCGGCAGCACTATCGACGATGGAAAGGAGTTGTTGGACCGCTATAAATCGTTCGACATCGACATCAAGCAGCGCGAACGCGGCATCAAGCTGGAAATCCGCGGCGCCCCGTCGATCGCCTTTGTCGACGGCAAGATGATCAAGGGGATTCACGAACATTTGTTTTCCGTCCTGCGCGACATTGTGTTCGTCTCCAATGAAGTCACGGACAACCCGAAATTCGACCTGACGCGCACTGACGGCATCACCGACGCGGTGTTCCACATCTTGCGCAACGCCGGCATCTTCAAGCCGCAATTGAATCCGAACCTGGTGGTGTGCTGGGGCGGCCACTCGATCAACCGCACCGAATATAACTATTCGAAGGAAGTGGGCTACCAGCTGGGCCTGCGCGCGCTGGACATCTGCACCGGTTGCGGCCCGGGCGCGATGAAGGGCCCGATGAAGGGCGCCACCATCGGCCACGCCAAGCAGCGCACCCATCAGGGCCGCTACCTTGGCATTTCCGAGCCGGGCATTATTGCCGCCGAATCGCCGAACCCGATCGTCAACAGCCTGGTGATCATGCCGGACATTGAAAAACGCCTGGAAGCGTTTGTCCGCACCGGCCACGGCATCATCGTGTTCCCCGGCGGCGCCGGCACGGCCGAGGAAATCCTGTATATCCTCGGCATCCTGCTGCATCCGGATAATGCCGGCACGCCGTTCCCGCTGATCTTCACGGGACCGGAATCATCGCGCGACTACTTTGCGCAGATCAACCGCTTTATCGGCACCACGCTGGGCGAAGAAGCGCAGCAGCGCTACAAGATCATCGTCGACGATCCGGAACTGGTGGCGCGCGAGATGCAGGCGGGGATCAAGGAAGTGCGGGAATTCCGCAAGGCGCGCAGCGATGCGTATTACTTCAACTGGGCGTTGCGCATCGACCAGGAATTCCAGCGCCCGTTCGCGCCGACGCATGAAAACATGCGCAACCTGAACTTGCACAAGAACCAGCCGGTGCACATGCTGGCGGCCAATTTGCGGCGTGCGTTTTCCGGTGTGGTGGCGGGCAATGTGAAGGAAGACGGCATCCGCGCGATCGAGCAGTATGGCCACTTCGAACTGCATGGCGAAACCGAGATCATGGGGCCGATGGATGCGCTGCTGGCGTCGTTTGTGGCGCAGAGCAGGATGAAGCTGGCGGGCAAGGCGTACACGCCTTGTTACAAGGTGATCCAGTAGGGCTAGTGGCCTGCTTGGCGGCTTTGTGAAAGCCGCCCTACGGGATTGGCGACCGCGCCGGTTCAGATAGAAAACGCCGCCGGGTTTGGTTTAACCGGCGGCGTTTTCTTTATACCGTTACATCAATCTTCCTTGCGCAGGTGCGGGAACAGCAGCACGTCGCGGATGTTCGGCGAGTCCGTGATGATCATCATCAGGCGGTCGATGCCGATGCCGCAGCCGCCGGCCGGCGGCATGCCGTATTCCAGTGCGCGGATGTAGTCGGCGTCGTAGTACATCGCTTCCTCATCGCCGGCATCCTTGGCTTCGACTTGTGCCAGGAAGCGGGCCGCCTGGTCTTCCGCATCGTTCAGCTCCGAGAAGCCGTTGGCGATTTCGCGGCCGACCATGAACAGTTCGAAACGCTCGGTGATGCCGGCACGGGTGTCCGATGCGCGGGCCAGCGGCGACACTTCGACCGGATAGTCGATGATGTAGGTTGGCTCCCAGAGTTGCGCTTCGGCGGTTTCTTCGAACAGCGCCAGTTGCAGCGCGCCCAGGCCCGAGTGCGCGTGCGGCTTGACGCCGAACTTCAGCAATTCAGCTTTGATGAATTCCGCATCGTTCAGCTGCGCGTCGGTGTAGCCCGGCGCGTACTTGTTGATGGCTTGCACGATGGTCAGGCGGTGGAATGGTTTTGCCAGGTCCAGTTCGCGGCCGCCGTAGGTCAGGGTCGCGGTGCCGTGCGCATCGACGGCGGCCTGGCGGATCACGGCTTCCGTGAAGTCCATCAGCCACTGGTAGTCGGTGTAGGCCGCATAGAATTCCATCATCGTGAATTCCGGATTGTGGCGGATCGACACGCCTTCGTTACGGAAGTTACGGTTGATTTCAAACACGCGGTCAAAGCCGCCCACCACCAGGCGCTTCAGGTACAGTTCCGGCGCGATGCGCAGGAACATTTGCATGTCGAGCGCATTGTGGTGGGTGATGAACGGTTTCGCGGCGGCGCCGCCCGGAATCGGGTGCAGCATCGGCGTTTCCACTTCCATGAAGTCGTTCTTTTCCATGAAGCGGCGGATCGACGACATCGCGGCGGTGCGGGCTTTAAAGGTGCGGCGGGTTTCTTCGCTGGTGATCAGGTCGACGTAGCGCTGGCGGTACTTGGTTTCCTGGTCGGCCAGGCCGTGGAACTTGTCCGGCAGCGGGCGCAGCGACTTGGTCAGCAGGCGCAGTTCCGTGACCTTGATGGTCAGTTCATCGGTCTTGGTCTTGAACAGCGTGCCTTTCACGCCCAGGATATCGCCCAGGTCATAGGTGCGCAGGGATGCCATGGCTTCTTCGCCGGTGGTGTCCAGGGTCGCGTAGATCTGGATGCGGCCGTCGCAGCGCGGGCCGGAAGCGTCTTGCAGGGTGGCGAACGCGGCTTTCTTGCCGGCTTCGCGCTTGAGCATCATGCGGCCGGCCAGCACCACTTCCACCGGCGCCGCTTCCAGCTCTTCGCGGGTCTTGTCGCCGTATTGCGCGGCCAGGCCGGCGGCCTTGTGTTCAGGCTTGAAATCGTTCGGGAAAGCCACGCCTTTTTCGCGGATGGCGGCCAGCTTGGCGCGGCGCTCGGCGATGATCTTGTTTTCTTCCTGTGGGACAGGGGCGTTGTCTGCAGTGCTCTCTTGTGTGGCCAGGTTTTCCGTAGTCATATGGGGTCCAAATAGTTTTTTTAATTCGTTTGCGCTTCCGCCGCGAACAGCGCGGCGATATCGAGTTCGCTGAAATCGCGGGCGACGGCAATCACGTTGTCGAATTCGGCAAACGCGCTGGCCGGCAGGGTGGTGGTCAGCACCACCGCGCGCATGCCGGCGCGGCGCGCCGCTTCCACGCCCAGCGGCGCATCTTCGAACACGATCGCGTTGGACGGCGCCACGCCGCAGCGCTCGGCCGCCAGCAGGAACACATCCGGATTCGGTTTGCCGCGCGCCACGTCGGCCGCGCCGACCACGGCATTGAAATGCTTGCGCAAATCCAGGCCGTCCAGGGTGAACGCGATGTTGTCGTTTGGCGCGGCGGTCGCCACGGCCAGCGCCACGTCCTGCCGCCGCGCCGCGGCCGTCAGTTCCATGAAACCTTCGACGGTTTTCAGGTGCGGCGCGTACAGTTCACGGTACAGCGCCTCCTTTTCATCGTCGAGTTCACGCGACTCTTCCTTGGTGTACGGCTTGCCGAAATACGTGCTCATGATTTCATGGCTTTGGCGGCCGGCCGTGTCGCGGAAGAAGGCATCGGCATCCAGGATCATGTCGCGGCGGGCGAAGAATTCCAGCCACGACTTCATGTGGAAGCCCATGTTGTCGACGATGGTGCCGTCCATGTCGAAGATGAAGGCGCGGCGCGCCGGGTCCATCGTCATCGTCATCGCTTAGACGCCCTGTTTCAGCGAAGCCGAAATGAAGTCGTCCAGGTCGCCGTCCAGCACGTTTTTCGTGTTGCCCGTCTCGAAACCGGTACGCAAGTCCTTGATGCGGGACTGGTCCAGCACGTACGAGCGGATCTGGTGACCCCAGCCCACGTCGGTCTTCGAATCTTCCAGCTTTTGCTGTTCGCTCATGCGCTTGCGCAGTTCCAGTTCGAACAGTTTCGCCTTCAGCATTTCCATCGCCTCGGCCTTGTTGCGGTGCTGCGAGCGGTCGTTCTGGCACTGCACGACAATCCCGGACGGGCCGTGCGTCAGGCGCACCGCGGAGTCGGTTTTGTTGATGTGCTGTCCACCGGCGCCCGATGCGCGGTAGGTATCGATGCGCAGGTCGGCCGGGTTGATTTCAATATCGATCGAATCATCGACTTCCGGGTACACGAACAGCGACGTGAACGACGTGTGGCGGCCGTTGGCCGAATCGAACGGCGATTTGCGGACCAGGCGGTGCACGCCGGTCTCGGTGCGCAGGAAGCCGTACGCGTGGTCGCCTTCGACCTTGATGGTGGCGGTCTTGATGCCGGCCACCTCGCCGTCGGACTGTTCCATGACTTCGACCTTGAAGCCTTTGCGCTCGCAATAGCGCAGGTACTGGCGCAGCAGCATCGAGGCCCAGTCCTGGGCTTCGGTGCCGCCGGCGCCGGCCTGGATGTCGATGAAGCAGTTGTTCGGGTCCATCGGATTGTTGAACATCCGGCGGAATTCCATGCCTTCGATGACTTTCTTGGTCTCTTCCGCGTCCAGCGCGATGGCTTCGAGCGTATCGTCGTCGCCTTCCTCCTTGCCCATGGCGAACAGGTCGCCCATGTCGCGCAAGTCCTGGTCGGCTTTTTCCAGGGTCAGGACGATCGCTTCCAGCGCTTTCTTTTCGCGGCCCAGGTCCTGGGCGCGTTTGGGGTCATTCCAGACGTTGGGGTCTTCCAGTTCCCCGTTTACCTGCTCGAGTTTCTCCGACTTGACAGTGAAGTCAAAGATACCTCCGAAGTTCGGCTTCGCGGGTCGTCAGATCGGCGAGCAGGGCGGAGAGGGCATTGATGCGTTCGGCTTCCATCTTATGGTCTTCTTCGTAGTGAAATCAAACCGGGAATTATACTCCAGAGCGCTCCCATCCCGGGGCAAACAGGCGCGATAACGGCATGTTTTCGCTTGAACGGCCCTGAACCTGGCAGTATCATCGCGCTCAACCTTTTGCCAAGTGGACAAACCCATGCGCCGTAGCCGCCTCCCGAAGCCTGTTTTCGCGCTGACACTGCTGTTGCTGGCGGGGTGCGCCGTCCCGCCGGCGCCGAACGGCGCGCAGGAGGGCGCCCGCGCCACCCTGGCGCTGCTGGAAACCTCGGATTTGCACGCCGCCGTGCTGGGCTACGACTATTACAAGCTGGCGGCCGATCCGAGCTCCGGCCTGGAACGCACCGCCACCCTGATTGCCCAGGCCCGGGCGGAATATCCAGACAATTTACTGATCGATAATGGCGATACGATCCAGGGCAATGCGCTGGCCGATTACCAGGCAGGTCCAAATGTCCTGCCCTGCGGCCAGCCGCTGGCCATCCACAAGGCCATGAATGCGCTGCGCTATGACGTGGGCATGGTCGGCAACCACGACTTCGATTATGGCTTGCCATTCCTGCAGCGCGCGGCGGGCAAAGGGTGTGCGGGCGCCGCGTTTCCCCTGGTCCTGGCCAATGTGGACGACGTCAACACCGGCAAGCCGCTGTTCCAGCCCTACCTCCTGATCGACAAGCGCATCCGCGCCACCGGCGCCGACGGCAAACCGGTGATGGCCACCGTGAAAGTCGGCATCATTGGCCTGACCACGCCGGTGGTGAACAGCTGGAACCGCAAGGCGCTGGAGGGGCGCGCCGTGGCGCACGGGATCGTGGAAACCGCCCGCAAGGTGATTCCGCGCATGCGCGCCGAGGGGGCGGAGATTATCGTTGCGGTGTCCCATGGCGGACTCGATGACACGCCGTATACGCCGGACATGGAGCACGGCAGCTGGCACCTGGCGCAGGTGCCGGGCATCGATGCCATGCTGACCGGCCACGCCCACCATGCGTTCCCGAATGCGGCCGGCGCTGGTCCGCAATATGGCTTGCCCGGTGTCGACAAGGTCAAGGGAACCGTGCATGGCGTACCGACCGTGATGGCGGGCCAGTGGGGCAAGCAACTGGGCGTGCTGGCGCTGGCGCTGACCATGGAGCAGGGGCGCTGGACGGTGGCGCGGGAGCGGACCGTGGCGCAAGTGCGCAGCGTCACGCCACACACGGCGCCGGACCCGGCGATTGCCGCGCTGGTGCGGGATGAACATGCCGGCGCGGTGCGCTATGTGCAGGCGCCGGTCGGGCGTTCGGACTATCGCATGACCACGTATTTCGCCGATGCCGGCGATGTCAGCGCGATCCAGCCCGTCAATCAGGCGCAGGCCGCGTACCTGGCGGCTTATGTGCGGACGAATTTGCCGCAGTATGCGGACTTGCCGGTGTTGTCGGTGTCGGCGCCGTTCAAGAGCGGCATGGCGGGGCCGGGCGACTACACGGATGTGAAGGCCGGCGTCCTGGCGCTGAACAACGCGGCGGACTTGTACCTGTATCCGAATGCGCTGGCGGGGGTCAAGGTGACGGGGGCGGGCTTGAAGGCGTGGCTGGAAAAAGCCGCGGAGCGGTTTAATACCATCGACCCGGCCGCCACCGCTGAACAGGAATTGGTGAACCAGGCCTTCGCCGGCTACAACTTCGACATGGTGACCGACAGCGCCCTGCAATACCGCATCGACGTGACGCAGCCGCCGGGCAGGCGGATCAAAGAGTTGACCTATCGGGGCAAACCAGTGGCGGACGGCGCGCAAATGCTTGTCGCCACCAACAGCTATCGGGCCAGCGGCGGCGGCAACTTCCCCGGGCTCGATGGCGGCAACATCATTTTCGCGTCGCCGGACGCCAGCCGCGATGTGCTGATCGGCTACATCCGCCAGGCGCAAACGCTGACGCGTGCCACCAATGGCGGCGCGCGCAGCTGGCGCTTTGCGCCGGTGCGCACCAGCGGGCCGGTGGTGATCCATTCCGCCCCCGGCATGCTGCAGGCGGCCCGCGATGCGGGGCTCAACACGGTGCGGGAATTGCGGCCCGACGATGGCAAGGGGTATGCGGTCTACAGCGTGGATTTGGCAGGGGATTAAGCTGGCCAAAATACATCTGGTCTATATTTGGTATCATTTTTCTAGTGCAATAGGTGTTGTGCCGATGTTAAAATCCGGGTTCCCTGACCTGGACAACATCCATGACCCTTCGCCACCTTGTCATTGCCCTGCTGGGCGCCGCCTGCGCAACCCAGGCGCCTGCCGCTGTCTTGAACAGTATCGATTTCGGCGTGGCGTCCGGCTACAGCGCGTTCATTTATGGCAACGTCAGCAAGGTGACGGACATCGAAGGCCGGGTGGCGGTGGGCGGCAACCTGCAGGCCGACGCGTATTCGTTCGGCTACCGCACGCCCTACGGCAACAGCGGCCCCAGCGTGGTGGTCGGCGGCAATATCCAGCTGGGCCATGGCAGCATCTTCAATGGCCCCACCACCAATGTGAACACCAATGCCAACATCGGCCCGAACACGGGCTACGCCATGAAGGAAGGCTACGCGGTGTATGCGGGGGCGAATAATTCCACCGTGAATTACCTGGATTTGCGCAAGGGGGCGACCGGGATCGACTTCAACGCCACAAAAACCAAGATGACGGACTTGAGCACGTCGCTGGCGGCGCTGGCGGCCAATGGCACCGTGTCGAGCGCAAATGGCGGCACCCTGCTGACGGGCGACGGCAAGTCCGACTTGCAAATCTTTAACCTGGCATCCGACAAGGTGAATAACCTGCAATTAACGAACGTGAAAGCCGGCGCCCACGTGGTGATCAACGTGCTGGGCAGCGGCACGGTCGAGATTTCCGGCGGGCAGAGCGGCCTGGAAGCACTGCGCGACCGCGTGCTGTTCAATGTCTTGAATGCCACCACGGTCAACGTCAACACGTTCAGCTGGGGTTCGCTGCTGGCCAACAAGGCCGATATCAAAGGGACCGGGCACCTGGAAGGCAATGTGATCGCCAATTCCCTGTCGTCGGCACTGGAGATCGGCTACGAAAGCTTTGCCGCCTATGAATTCCCGAATCCGAATGGGGGCGGCAAGGCGCCGGAACCGTCATCGGTGGCGCTGTTGGCGGCGGGCGCCATGATGATGGGTCTGCTGGCGCGGCGCCGCCGGCGCGCACAGTAAGGCGCTGCAGGGCTGCGGATGGTTTCGCAGCCCTGTTTGCAAACGTAAATTTGCAATTAACGAACAGTTGATGGGCCGGACCGGCAACGGCGCCGCCAGCGCGGCGGGGCGGCAGGCCGGCCGCGCGCTGTGATCGGTGGCCGGTTTAACAAAGAGCGGGCGCTAAAAGCGCTAGCATGGAATCGTTGCTTCGATGAGGACTCTGCCATGCCTGGGACTGTGCTGCTACCGGAGATTGCGCGTTGGCGCCGGGCTTTGTCGTGCGTGCCGGCAACGTCGCGTTGGCGGGCTTCCCGGGTGCTGATGGGGGCCCTGGCGCCGCTGGCGCTGCTGGCGGCTGTTCCGGCAGGAGAGGCCGCACCGGCATACGCGGCATCGTCCCGTGCCGTATCCCTGTCCGTGCCTGGCGGCCGCTTGCATGGCACGCTGACCGTGCCGGGTGCGCTTGATTGTCCGCCGCTGGTTGTGATGCTGGCCGGATCCGGGCCCACCGACCGCGATGGCAACAGTGCCTTGTTACCGGGCCGCAGCGACAGCCTGAAACAACTGGCGCAGGCGCTGGCGGCGCAGGGCATTGCCTCGCTACGCTATGACAAGCGGGGTGTCGCGGCCAGCAAGGCGGCCGCGCCGGATGAAAGCGTGTTGCGTCCCGCCACCCACGCCGCCGACGCGGCGGCATGGCTGCGGATGGCGCACGGCAGCCAGCGCTACGCTTCGGTCACCTTGCTTGGTCACAGTGAAGGTTCGCTGATCGGCATGCTGGCGGCGCACGAGGGCGGCGCCGACGGGTTTATTTCCCTGGCGGGGCCGGCGCAGGGCGCATCCGTTCTGTTGCGGCGCCAATGGCTGCCCAGGCTGACGCCGGACCTGGCGCGCGCCACCAGCAGCATGCTGGCATCGCTGGAGCAGGGCAAGGCGCAACCGCCCGCGCGCCCCGAGTTGCAAGCCGTGTTCCGGCCCTCGGTGCAGCCTTACATGATGTCGTGGTTCCGCTATGTACCGGCGCAGGAATTTGCGCGCCTGTCGTTGCCGTCGCTGATCGTGCAGGGGACGCATGATGTGCAGGTCGGCGTGGACCAGGCAAGGCTGTTGCAGCAGGCGCAGCCCGGCGCGGCCATGGCGTTGGTGGAAGGGATGAACCATGTGCTGAAAATGGCGCCGGCCGGGATGGCGCGGCAATTACCGTCATACACGATTCCAACCTGGCCGCTGGCGCCGGCGCTGGTGCGGGCGGTCACGGGATTTGTGCGCACGGCGCCGCAACGCCATGCCTGCCAGTCCAGTGCCCAGGTCAGTGGCGCGGGCCTTTTTGCTGCTGCACCAGGATAAACGGACTGACCACGCTGGCCCACAGTTCCGCGTGGGTGTCGGTCCAGCGCTGCGCCTGCTCGTCGGTGACTTTGGCCACCTGGCCGCTGGTCATCCATGCGGTGACGCTGGCTTTGTCGTCATGGGCGATGCGTACGGCCACGTCGATCAGGTCGAGTTCGTCGGCCACCCAGATCACGGTACCGGAAGCGAAATGTTTAATGAGTTCAGACCAGGCCACTCGCGCGGTTTCGCGGTTGACCTTGGTGTGAAGTTCGAGATCTTTTTCAGGTTTGGTTTGCATGGGCGACATGATAACCGATCCGGCGGGCGGCTGACTTGCGGCCGCGATCAGCCTGGGCGTAGTATCGGGTTCCATCCATCATTCTGAAGGGAGATCCGATGCGCAATATCCATCTGGCCCGTGCCGCCGCTTGCGCCACGCTGGCGCTGGCCGCAAGCGGCGCGCTGGCCGCCCCGTCCAACGCGGAATTGAAGCAGCAGGTCGCCGACACCGAGCGGGCTTTTGCCGCCACCATGAAAGCACGTGACCTGGCCGCGTTTACCGCCTTCCTGTCGGAGGAAACCGTGTTTTACTCCGGTCCCGTGCCGCTGCGTGGTCCGGCGCAGGTGACGCAATTCTGGAAGAAATTCTATGACGGCAAGGAGGCCCCGTTTTCGTGGGAGCCGGACCAGGTCGATGTCATCGATTCCGGCACGCTGGCGCATTCCTCCGGCCCGGTGTATGACCCCTCGGGCAAGCTGATCGCCCGCTTCAATTCCGTGTGGCGCCTGGAGGCGCCGGGGAAATGGCGCATCGTGTTCGACAAGGGGCAGGACGTTTGTGATTGCAAGAAATAGGTAGACGTAAAAGGCGGGCACAGCAGCGTGCGTGCCCGCACAGAAGGCGGACAGCGCGCGGCGCACCATGGGGCATCAACCAGAGGAGGCAGCCATGGACCGCTACTCAGCCACCCGTCTCGCGTTGCGCATTGGCGTATTTGTCTTGTCCATCAGTCCGGCACTGGGCCCTGCACAAGGGCAAGTCAGGGTGGGCGAGTTGATGGTGACCCCCGCGCAGGATGGGGTGACAGTCACGTTGGCACTGGCTGACCAGGCCGGACAGTTAAGAGTGCAACGGCCGGCGCCGCTGGTGGATCAGGCGCCTGGCATCCTTCCACAGCAAGAACCACAGCATCCGCAGCCACAATCACTGCCGCTGGAATCGGCGCCGGTGCAGCAAAAAATGCAGCGCCAGGAACCGCAGTATGTGCAGCTGCAACCAACCGAGCCGGAGCAGCAGCAACTGATGGCGCCGCCCGCCGTGACGCGGATTATCCTGACGGCGGACAGCCTGCCGCCGGCCCGGCCGCTTTCGCGCCCGCTGCCGCCCTTGCCCGCGCCGCGCACCCATGCGCTCGAACGCGACGTGCTGACTTTGCGGGCCGCCCACGCCGCCATGAAGCTGGAAGACCAACTGCACGACCGCAAAATGGCGGCGCTGCGCTAACGGAGCGGGCGGCGCTAACTTTAGCTTTTCTTCAGGTCGGCGTGTTTTAATACCGCCAATGAAGATACTGCTGATTGAAGACGACCTGGACCTGGGTAACGGCGTGCGCATTGCGCTGGCCAACCAGGGCATGGAAGCGATATGGGTGCGCACCCTCGACGATGCGCGGCGCCAGCTGGAAACCACAGGCTGCGACCTGGTGCTGCTGGACCTGGGCTTGCCGGATGGCGATGGCATTTCCCTGCTGGCCCATATCCGCCGGGTGCGCCAGGGCTTGCCGGTGTTGATCCTGTCCGCGCGCGATGCGCTCAGCGACCGCTTGCGTGGCCTCGATGGCGGCGCCGATGACTACCTTGTGAAACCGTTTGAACTGGCCGAATTGCTGTCGCGGGTGCGCGCGCTGGCGCGCCGCAGCTATGGCTTCGATGGCGAAGCTGTGACGGTCCGCGGCTTGTCGCTGCACGCGCCGACGCGCCGCGTGGCGGTGCAGGGCGCGCCGGTCGAACTGACCGCCAGTGAATATGAATTGCTGAAAATGCTCATCATGCGGGCCGGACGCGTGGTGACGCGGCGCAGCCTGGAAGAGCAGGCGCTGCCCGGCTCACAGTCCGGCAGCAACACGCTCGATGTGCACATGGCGAACTTGCGGCGCAAGATCGGCGACGGCTACGTGCGCACCGTGCGCGGCGTCGGCTATGTGATTGACCAGCAGGGCGCCGAATGATGCAGGCCGCCGTGGCGCCTTCGTGGATGGCGATGGCCTGGCGCGCGCTGACGGAGCCAAGTCTGGTGCGCCGCCTGCTGGTGGCGCAAATGGGTTTGCTGGCCTTGCTGTGGACCGTGGTGTTTATTTATGCCGCAACGGAAAACGGCACGGATGCGCCGGTGTTGAAGGAAACCAGTGTGTATCACGCGGTTGCGACCGTGGCGGACCACCTGGCCGACGCCCCGGCGCGCCAGTACCACAGCCTGGCGGCGCTCGATGCCGCCAACCGTCAGCGTTACGCGGAAGCGGAGGGCGTCACGGAACTGGCGCCGGGCCTGCTGGTATTGCAGCGCAGCGCCGTGGTGTACCGCTCGCCGCACGTGCCGCAGGGCGCCGATGCGGAAGCGTTCGTTGCCACCGCCGTCAGCGACGCCACCCGCAGCTATGACGATGGCCGCCGCAAGTGGCGCGTGCGGGTGGTCACCGGCGCCATGGGCGCGCGGGTGGCCATGTTCGTGCCGCAGGGCGGCTGGCACATGTTCATCACGCTGGCGTCGCATGGCTATTACCTGGTGCCAATGGTGATTTCACTGCCGTTCCTGCTGTTGCCCGCCTGGCTGTCGATCCGCCTGGCGCTGCGCCCCTGGCAACGGGTGGCGCAGGAAGTGGCGTCGCGCGGCCCGCAAGACCTGGCGCCGTTGTCGTACCGGGGCGAGCACCAGGAACTGGCGGCGATGGTGGACAGTGTCGATGCGATGATGGCGCGCGTGGCCGAAGCGTCGGCCCGCGAGCGCAGTTTTATTGCCGATGCGGCGCATGAGTTGCGCACGCCGCTGGCGGCCATGCGGATCAACGTGGAAGCGCTGCACACGCAGGCATGGGACTGGCGCCAGCGTGAATTGCTGGAGGGGATTTTGTCGAGCGGGAACCGCGCCACGCGCCTGGTGTCGCAATTACTGGTGCTGATGCGCAGCGACGCGGCCATTAACCAGGGCGATGCCGGCGTGCCGCTGGCGCTGGACGAATTGCTGCAAGACCGCATGGCCGTGATGTCCGGGCTGGCGGGCGCGCGCGGCGTGGAACTGGAATTGCAGGCGGTGACGGGCGTGACGATCGTCGGCTGGCGCGAAAGCCTGGTGTCGCTGGCCGATAACCTGGTCGATAACGCCATCAAATACAGCCCGTCTGGCGGCATGGTGCGGGTCGGGTTGTGGCACGTGGAAGGATGGGCCGTGCTGTCGGTGGAAGACCAGGGGCCGGGCATTGCGCCGGCATTGCGCGCACGCGTGTTCGACCGCTTTTACCGGGCGCCGAAACAGACGCAAGGCGGCAGCGGCCTCGGCCTGGCGATCGCACTGGGCGCGGCGCAACGGCATGGCGGGCGCATTGAATTGACCGACGGGGAGCAGGGCGGATTAAAAGTAGAAGTGTGGCTGCCGGCCGCATAATTTGCCGGAGGACGTTGCGGTATTCCGTAGGGCGGTTCGCTTGCGAGCCGCCATGCATGGGACAACGCGGCGCAAGCATGGCGGCTTTGTAAAAGCCGCCCTACGCACTCCAGGCAAGTGGGTTGGTTTCAGCGTGGCGGGATTTTACCGCTTGATCCTGGAATTGAGCTTGTCGATTTGGCGCGCCAATTCTTCCTGCATCATCGGCGACAGGTTGAGGAACTGGCAGCCGATCTGCACCTGCTCGCCCAGCAGGAACGAACGGTATGTGCGCGACAGGCGGATTTCCAGGTCGGCAATGACGACCGTGTCTTCGCCCAGTTCGATGCGCACGCGCTGCAGCTTGCGGCCGACGTGCAAGCCCTGGGCATCGCGTGGGGCGCAGCGCATTCCGACGCCGCCCAGCGAAAAGTCATACAGCTGCAATTCATGCGGCTTGCCATTCATGACGAAGGTGGCCGTGAAATACACGCCCAGCGGCGTTTCCAGGCGCGCCGACGAGCGGCGGTTCAGCACCAGGCATTTATCCGGAAAGACCAGCGGGATCAGGTGCGGCTGTTCCGGCTGTGCGGTCCACGCTTCTTGCGACAGCTTGAATTGCAGCTTGGCGCTGCGCAGCCAGGTGACAAACGTTGCTTCCCCGGGGGGAATTTGCTGGCCCTCGTTCAGTTCCAGCACGAAGTGCGGCAATTCCGGGTCCACCGATAAAATGCGCCCCAGGATCACGTCGGTGCTGGCGGACGGATAAATCGAGATGGCATCGCCATTTTCCGCCAAGATCGTCAGCGAGTCGCCGATATCGTCCGGGTCCGTCATTTCGTGCGGCTTGGCGCCCGAGACGATAGGCTCCACGGAATCCTGCAGCCGTGGCGGGCCTTTGCGCATTTCATTAGGAATGGGATCGTTCACAACCTTGGGTCTCGCTTAACGTATCTCTTTGATAAGGAACGGATTTTCACCTTAGTTTACAGTTTAGTCCAGCGTTTGGCTTGCCAATCAGAAAGTTGCAGCCTGTGCATAGGACAAACTGTGGTTAAAAGTGTTCGTCCGGCGACAAATATCGCCACTGACCTTCAGGCAAATTGCCCAGGCGAACCTTGCCAATACGAACCCTTTTTAATCCGACCACTTTCAGTCCGACCATCTCGCACATGCGGCGGATTTGCCGTTTCTTGCCTTCCCGCAGGGTAAAGCTCAACTGGTCTTCGTTTTGCCACACCACCTTGGCCGGCAGCAGGGGTTTGCCATCCATCCACAAGCCATGGTTCAGCTTGCGCAAATCCGCGTCCGGCAACCTGCCGCCCTTGGTGTACTGTACGCGCACCAGGTATTCCTTGTCGACTTCGGTGTGTTCGCCGATCAGTGTTTTCGCGATGCGCCCATCTTGCGTCAGCACCAGCAAGCCGACCGAGTCGATATCGAGGCGGCCGGCCGGCACCAGGCTGCGCAGCTGGGTGGGGTGGAAACGTTCGGTCGACGTGTCTTCGGTCCAGCGGTTTTCCGGCTTGACCAGGGTCACGGCCGGCTTGTAGCCATCTTCAGCCTGGCCGCTGACGAAGCCGACCGGTTTATTGATGAGAATGGTGACGCGCTTGGATTGCTCGGCGGCGGCTTGCCGTTCGACCGTGACGCGCTGGCTCGGGTACACCTTGGTGCCCAGTTCGCTGGCGACCTTGCCGTCCACGCGTACCCAGCCCTTGGCGATCCATTCATCGGCTTCGCGGCGCGAGCACAAGCCCAGTTCGGACATGCGCTTGGAGAGACGTAATAACTCTTCTGACATCGTTTTTCTTCTTTAAATCTTCAGTGCTTCTAATAATTCGGTTTCCAGCTGCAATTGCGTGCGCTGGTTGGACAGGGCGGCGCCATCGACCAGGAACACGTCTTCCACGCGTTCACCCAGGGTCATGACTTTCGCCGTATGCAAGTTGATGCGGTACTTGGTCAGCACGTTGGCGATCGCGTACAGCAGGCCGGTACGGTCATTGGCGGCAATCGACAGCAGGTAATACTGGCCTTTTTCGTCCGGCCGCAAATCCACGGTCGGCTGGATCGGGAAGGTGCGCGACTGGCGCGACAGCCGGCCCTTGACCGGCGACGGCAGCGGCGACTGGCTGGTCAGCAGTTCGCCCAGTTCATGTTCGATCAGGCTGATGATGTCGCGGTAGCTGTTGGCAAAGCTTTGCTCCGTCACCAGGAAGGTGTCGAGCGCATAGCCGTGTCGCGTGGTGTGGATCTTGGCGTCGAGGATGGAGAAATTCTTGCGGTCGAAATACGAGCAGATGCGCGCAAACAAGTCCGGCTGGTCTTGCACGTAGACGGCGATCTGCAAGCCTTCGCCGATCGGCGCCAGGCGGCATTTCACCACCGGCGTGGTGCTGTTGAATTTCTCGTACAGCGCGCGGGTTTGCCACGCGATGTCGGACGAGTCGTGGCGCAGGAAGTACCCCACGTCGAGCTGTTTCCACAGCGCTTCATGGGCTTGCGGATGCAAGCCGTACAGGCGCAAGGTGGCCAGCGCTTCCTGTTGGCGGTTTTTCAGTTCACGGTCGGCCGAATGCGGTTCGCCGCCCAGCACGCGCAGGGTCACCTTGTACAGGTCTTCGAGCAGCTTGGCTTTCCACGCATTCCATACTTTCGGGCTGGTGCCCCGGATGTCGGCCACCGTCAGCAGGTACAGGGCCGTCAAATGGCGTTCGTCGCGCACGGTCTTGGCAAATGCCTCGATCACGTCCGGATCGGACATGTCCTGCTTTTGCGCCACGTGCGACATGGTCAAATGCTGCTCGACCAGGAACGCCACCAGTTCCGTATCTTCCTGTGAAATGCCGTGATCCTGGCAGAATTGCACCACGTCGGCCACGCCCAGCTTCGAGTGGTCGCCGCCACGGCCCTTGGCGATGTCGTGGAACAGCGCCGCCACGTACAGCAGCCAGTGGTTCGGGAAGTTCGCCATCAACTGGCTGCAGAACGGGTATTCGTGCGCGTGCTCCGTCATCGTGAAGCGGCGCATATTGCGCACCACCATCAGGATGTGCTGGTCCACCGTGTACACGTGGAACAGGTCGTGCTGCATCTGCCCCACGATCTTGCGGAAGTTCGGCAGGTAGCGGCCCAGGATCGACATTTCATTCATGCGCCGCAAGGCATGCAGCATGCCGACTGGCGCCTGCAGGATGCGCAGGAAATATGCGCGGTTGACGGGATCGCGCCGGAACGCCGAGTCGATCTTGAAGCGTTCGTGCCACAGTGCGCGCTGGGTGCGCGCCGACATGCCTTTCAATTCCGGGTGTTCGGTCATGCGCAGGAAGACTTCCAGCATGGCCGACGGCGTGCGTTCGAAGGTATCGTCGTCGGCCATGTCGATGAAGCCGTTGACGTCATTGAAGCGCTCGTTGATGCGGACCGGCGCCCCTTCCTGCGGGAACAGCTGGGCTTCAATGTTTTGCAGCAGGATGGTGTTGAGCTGCGTGACGGTTTTCGCGGCCCAGTAGTAGCGCTGCATCAGGTGTTCGCTGGCGCGGCGGATGTGATTGCCGCTGCCGGTCGCGTGCAGGCCCACCGATTCGGCAATCGCGGTTTGCACGTCAAACACCAGGCGGTCTTCGCGCCGTCCCGCATGCAGGTGCAGGCGCACGCGGATATCCTTGAAGGCCCGCTCTTTTTCCATCAGCTGCTTGGCTTCGGTCGGCGTGATCAGGCCATTGGTGGCCAGGGTGCGCCACGAACTGGCCAGGCCGGCCGCTTTCACCATCCACAGGATCACGTGCAAGTCGCGCAAACCGCCAGGGCTTTCCTTGCAATTGGGTTCCAGCGAAAACGGCGTGTCTTCATACTTCGCGTGGCGCTGCTTCATTTCCAGCATCTTCGCGTGGAAAAATGCTTGCGGGTCCATGGCGGCGTCGTAGCGGGTGCGCAACTCGTCAAACAGCGCCGGGTTGCCGCACACCAGGCGCGATTCCAGCAGGCTGGTTTGCACCGTGATGTCGGCCTTCGACTCTTCCATGCATTCATCCACCGTGCGGATCGACGAACCGATTTCCAGTCCCAGGTCCCACAGCAGTTGCACCAATTCTTCCAGGCGGCCGCGCGTGACCTCGTCCGGCGCCTGGTGCAGCAGGATCAGCAGGTCGACGTCGGAGTGGGGAAACAGTTCGCCCCGGCCGAAGCCGCCCACCGCCACCAGCGCGGATTCGGGCGGCAGGGCGGCTTCGTTCCAGGCTGTGACGAGGACTTCGTCAACCACCTGGCGCAGGCGGCGCAGCAGCTTTTCCGGCATGCCATCCTGGCGGAATCCTTCGATAACCATCTGGCGGCCAGCTTTCAACTGGCCCTTGAGTTGTTCGCGCAACTCTTTCTTCATGGCGGCGTGCGGCATCGGCGTCAGGGCAGTGAAAAGTGAATCAAGCGGCGCGGGCGGATTGCGTGATGAAGGCGGGCGGTTGCGGCGAACCGGCCGACAGGGTCAGCACTTCATAGCCGGTGTCAGTCACCAGCACCGTGTGTTCCCATTGCGCGGACAGGCTGCGGTCCTTGGTTTTGATGGTCCAGCCGTCATTCATTTCGCGGATTTCGCGGCGGCCCGCGTTGATCATCGGCTCGATGGTGAAGATCATGCCGGGTTGCAGTTCATCGAGCGTGCCAGGGCGGCCATAGTGCAGCACTTGCGGTTCTTCGTGGAACACCTTGCCGATGCCGTGGCCGCAGAATTCGCGCACCACGCTGTAGCCGGCTTTTTCCGCATGCTGCTGGATCGCGTGGCCGATATCGCCGAGGCGGGCGCCCGGACGCACTTGCGCAATGCCCAGCCACATGCATTCATAGGTGGTGTCCGACAGGCGCTTGGCCAGGATCGACGGTTCGCCGATGAAGAACATGCGGCTGTTGTCGCCGTGGTAGCCATCCTTGATCACGGTGATGTCGAGGTTGACCACGTCGCCATTCTTCAGCACCTTGTCGCCGGGAATGCCATGGCAAATCACGTCGTTGACGGACGTGCAAATGGCTTTCGGGTACGGCGTATAGCCGGGCGGGCAATAATTGAGCGGGGCGGGGATGGTGCCTTGCACATTGCTCATGTATTCGTGGCACAGGCGGTCCAGCTCACCGGTGGTCACGCCGGCCTTGACGAATGGGGTGATGTAATCCAGGACTTCGGAGCCAAGGCGGCCGGCCAGGCGCATGCCGTCGATGTCGGCCTGGGAATGAATGGTAATGGGCATGTTTTGCGGTTCGGATGGAAACAGGTGGAATATGAATGGGATTATAGCCGACGCCCTATGGCAGAGCGGAACTTGGCGTGGATGTTGCCGTGAACGTCACTCTGATGTAAAATCTCGGGTTGCTTGAATTCGGTTTTGAGCAATGTTGTAAAAATCACTTTTTCTTAAACGCGAATCCGTTCAAAAAGGGTGCCCAATCAGTCAACTTGATGGCTGATGCAAGGGTCACTGGGCGGATTCCAGACATAACCCTGGAGTTTATAATGTCCGTAACTATGCGTGAAATGCTGGAAGCCGGTGTCCACTTCGGTCACCAGACCCGTTTCTGGAACCCAAAGATGGCTCCGTTCATCTTCGGTCACCGCAACAAGATCCACATCATCAACCTGGAAAAAACCATGGGTATGTACCAGGAGGCGATGAAGCACGTTCGCCAACTGTCGTCGAACCGTGGCACCATCCTGATGGTGGGCACCAAGCGTCAAGCACGCGACATCATCGCTGCTGAAGCGCAACGTGCTGGCGTTCCTTTCGTTGACCAGCGCTGGCTGGGCGGCATGCTGACCAACTTCAAAACGATCAAGACCTCGATCAAGCGCCTGAAAGACATGGAAGCGCAAATCGAAGACGGTTCCGTTGAGAAGCTGTCGAAAAAAGAAGCGCTGATGTTCACCCGCGAAATGGCCAAGCTGCAGAAATCCATCGGCGGCATCAAGGACATGGGCGGCGTACCTGACGCGATCTTCGTGGTCGACGTTGGCTACCACAAAGGCGCGATCACCGAAGCCGCTAAACTGGGCATTCCAGTGATCGGCGTGGTCGACACCAACCACTCCCCAGAAGGCGTTACCTACGTCATTCCAGGCAACGACGACTCCTCGAAAGCGATCACGCTGTACGCTCGCGGTGTTGCTGATGCAATCATCGAAGGCCGTGCCAATTCGACCGCCGAAGTTCTGGAAACGATCAAAGGCGCATCGGGCGACGAGTTCGTCGAAGTCAGCGAACAGGCTTAATTGATTTTCTGTCTCGGGTAACTGGGCAGAAATATTAATTCAGTAAAATCAGCAGTTTAAAAGGGGTGGCTTCAGCTCCCCCTTTTTTTTAACGACAGCGTATGGCGTGGCAACCCGAAGGCAGGCCTTCCGGCAGCCCCATACCCCCTCACAGAATTACAGGAGAAATACATGGCAGCGATTACTGCAGCGATGGTTGGTGAACTGCGTTCGAAAACCGACGCACCAATGATGGAATGCAAAAAAGCCCTGACCGAAGCTGACGGCGACATGAACAAAGCAGAAGAGATTCTGCGCGTTAAGCTGGGCGGCAAAGCAGCCAAGGCATCGGCACGCATCACCGCCGAAGGCGTGGTTGCGGTTTACATCGCCGGCGGCGTTGGCGCCCTGGTGGAAGTGAACTCGGAAACCGACTTCGTTGCGAAAAACGATGATTTCCTGGCCCTGTCCAACACCGCCGCCAAGCTGGCCGCGGAAAAGAACCCGGCCGACGTGGCTGCCCTGTTGGCACTGCCAACCGAATCCGGCCAGACCCTGGACGAAGTGCGTTCGGCCCTGGTTGGTAAAATCGGCGAAAACATGTCGATCCGCCGCTTCCAGCGTTTCGAAACCACCGCCAAGCTGGCTTCGTACCTGCACGGCACGAAAATCGGCGTGGTCGTTGAATTCGACGCCGCTGACGAACAAGTGGGTAAAGACGTGGCAATGCACATTGCTGCAATGAAGCCAGTTTCGCTGTCGGCCGACCAGGTGCCAGCTGAGCTGATCGAAAAAGAGCGTTCGGTTGCTCAAGCCAAGGCTGACGAAGATGCGGCCAAAGCGGCTGCCGAAGGCAAGCCAGCCCAGTCGCCGGAAATCGTTGCCAAGCGTCTGGAAGGTTCGGTACAGAAATACCTGAAAGAAGTGTCGCTGCTGAACCAGGCTTTCGTGAAAAACGACAAGCAATCCGTTGAGCAAATGCTGAAAGCGGCCAATGCATCCGTGAAATCGTTCACGATGTACGTGGTTGGTGAAGGCATTGAAAAGAAAGTCGACGACTTCGCTGCTGAAGTGGCAGCGCAAATGGCCGCTAACAAGGGCTAATAAAAAAACGGGCCTGGTGGCCCGTTTTTTTAGGCAGTATCCCATCGGCCTGCCGTGCGCGGGCCGATGTTGCAGTATAGTTTCACCCGAATAAAAACCTACTTAGGAGCCCCAGCTCATGTCCAAGCCAGCCTACAAGCGCGTTCTTCTCAAATTGTCCGGCGAAGCCCTGATGGGTGATGATCCTTACGGCATCAACCGCGGCACGATCGAACGCATGGTCGCCGACGTGGCCGAGGTCGCGAAAATGGGCGTGGAACTGGCCGTGGTGATCGGCGGCGGCAATATTTTCCGTGGCGTGGCCCCTGGCGCCCAGGGTATGGACCGCGCCACCGCGGACTACATGGGTATGCTGGCCACCGTGATGAATGCCCTGGCCCTGGCCGACGCCATGCGCCATGTCGGTGTGACCGCCCGCGTGATGTCCGCGATTTCCATTGAACAGGTGGTGGAGCCGTATGTGCGCCCGAAAGCGCTGCAATACCTGGAAGAAGGTAAAGTCGTGATTTTCGCCGCCGGCACCGGTAACCCGTTCTTCACCACCGATACCGCCGCAGCCCTGCGCGGTTCCGAAGTCAGCGCGGAAATCGTGCTGAAAGCCACCAAGGTGGACGGTATTTATACCGCCGACCCGAAAAAGGATCCAAACGCGACGCTGTTCCATACGATCAGCTTCGACGAAGCCATCGCCAAGCACTTGCAAGTGATGGATGCCACCGCCTTTGCGCTGTGCCGCGACCAGAAACTGCCGATCAAAGTGTTTTCCATCACCAAGCCCGGCGCGCTGATGCGCGTGATTATGGGCGAGGATGAAGGTACACTGGTTCACGTTTAAGTTTTATCGCTTTATTACCATTAATACCAATACTGCTAGACACAGGAGCAAGCAATGTCCGTAGCTGACGTTAAAAAGAACGCCCAGGACCGTATGGCCAAGTCCATCGACACCCTGAAGGCCGACCTGGCCAAGGTCCGTACCGGCCGCGCCCACACCGGCCTGCTGGACCATGTGATGGTCGACTATTACGGCAATCCGACCCCGATCAACCAGGTCGCCAACCTGACCCTGGTTGACGCGCGCACCATCGGCGTGGTGCCGTTTGAAAAGAAAATGGGCGCCACCATTGAGAAAGCCATTCGCGACTCCGACCTGGGCCTGAACCCGTCGACGCAAGGCGACATGATCCGCGTGCCGACCCCGGCCCTGACGGAAGAGCGCCGCAAGGAAATGGTCAAGCTGGTCAAGAGCGAAGGTGAAGATGCAAAAATCGCCGTGCGCAACATCCGCCGCGACGGCAATGAATCGCTGAAAAAACTCGTGAAAGACAAAGCCATTTCGGAAGATGATGAACGCCGCGGTGGCGACGACATCCAGAAGCTGACCGACAAGGCGATCGTCGACATCGACAAGCTGCTGGTGGAAAAAGAGAAGGAAATCATGACGGTGTGACCGTCTTGGGTTACCGTAGGGCGGCTGTTACACGGCCGCCATGCAGGCAGAGCGGCGGCGCTACGGCGGGTTTGTACAACCCGCCCTACGAGGCCGCCGTTTTCATTGAGTGTCACCCTTTTGGGTAGTATAGAGTTCATGAAATATTCGAGTTCGACCACTGCGGTGCCTGAAGCGCACAAGGTGCCACGCCATGTCGCCATCATCATGGATGGCAATGGGCGTTGGGCGACCAAGCGTTTCCTGCCGCGTGTCGCCGGTCACGTCAAAGGCGTGGAAACCGTGCGCACCGTGGTGGAAGCATGCGTCACGCGGGGCGTGGAGTATGTCACCCTGTTCGCGTTCAGTTCGGAAAACTGGCGCCGTCCGGAAGAGGAAGTATCGCTGCTGATGCGCCTGTTCGTGACCGCGCTCGAGCGCGAAGTCGCGAAAATGCACGCCAATAACATCCGTTTGAAAGTCGTCGGCGACCTGTCCCGCTTCAACGACAAGCTGCGCCAGATGATTGCCCAGGCTGAACGGAAAACCGCCAACAATACCGGCCTGACCGTGACCATCTGCGCCAACTATGGCGGCCGCTGGGACATCATGCAAGCCATCGGAAAAATGGTGGCCGCCCATCCAGGCGCCACGGAATTCCCCGAAGAGCAGCTGGCGCCCCATCTGGCCATGGCCTATGCGCCGGAACCGGATTTGTTCATCCGCACCGGCGGCGAAGAGCGGATTTCGAATTTCCTGCTGTGGCAGCTGGCCTACACGGAGCTGTATTTCACCGATACCTTCTGGCCCGATTTCTCGGTCGAACAATTCGACAAAGCCATCGCGTCGTACCAAAACCGTGAGCGCCGTTTCGGCCGCACCGGTGATCAATTGGCGGAAAAGACCAACTAATGCTGAAAACCCGGATCATCACCGCTGTCATCTTGCTGGCGGTATTGCTGCCCGTACTGTTTTTCAATTATGCGCCGGCATTCAACGCCGTGGTGCTGGCCTTCCTCGGCGCCGCCCTGTGGGAAGCGTCGCGCCTGTTCACTGCGCCCCGTCCCTGGCTCAACGCGCTGGCGTTGACCGCGGCATTCGGCTACACCTTCCTGCTGCGCGATATGAACGCGTCGGCCAATTTCTGGATGGCGCTGGGCGTGATGTTCTGGGTCATGCGCTTTGCGCCGGCCCTGAAGCTGGGCTTGCCGCCGATCGACAGCAAGGGCAGCCACATGCTGGGCTTCCTGTACTGCATTTCGCTGATTTCCTGCTTCGCCGCCATCGTCGTGCTGTTCCGCCACTCGGCCGCGTTCCTGCTGTCGGTGATGGCCATCGTGTGGGTGGCCGATATCGGCGCGTATTTCTCCGGCAAAGCCTTTGGCAAGCGCAAGCTGGCGCCATCGATTTCGCCCGGCAAATCGTGGGAAGGCGCGATTGGCGGCGGTATCGCGGTGTTGCTGCTGTCGGTGCTGTCGATCGTGTTTGCCGCCGGCGCACCGTGGCTGCAGGATACTTTCGCGGTACAACTGCAATCCCATAAAGGCTGGTTCATCACCGTGCTGCTGCTGGTGCTGATCACGGCCGCCAGCGTGATTGGCGATTTGTTTGAATCGATGCTCAAGCGCCGCGCCGGCATGAAGGACAGCAGCAATCTGTTGCCTGGCCATGGCGGTGTGCTGGACCGTATCGATGCGCTGGTGCCGGTGCTGCCGATGGCGGCGCTGATCACCGCGTGGATGTCTTGAAGGAATACCGCATGCAACGCATTACCATACTTGGCGCCACCGGCTCGATCGGCGTCTCCACCCTCGACGTGCTGGCGCGCCATCCCGACCGTTACAGCGTGTATGCGCTGTCGGCGCACAGCCGCGTGGAAGAACTGGCGGCGCAGTGCGCGCAATTCAAGCCGGCGCGCGCCGTGGTTGGCACGGCCGAAGCCGCCCGCCAACTGCAGGAACTGTTGCGCGCCCAGGGCGTGCGCACGGAAGTCGAATATGGCGAACAGGCGCTGTGCGCGATCGCCAGCGCGGCGGAAACCGATACCGTGATGGCGGCCATTGTCGGCGCGGCCGGTTTGGCGCCAACCCTGGCGGCGGCCCGCGCCGGCAAGAAAGTGCTGCTGGCGAACAAGGAGGCGCTGGTGATGTCCGGCCAGCTGTTCATGGACACGGTGCGCGACCATGGCGCGACCTTGCTGCCGATCGATTCCGAACACAACGCCATCTTCCAGTGCCTGCCGCACGGCTATGGCCGGGTGCCGGCTGCCGCCGGTGTAACGAAGATTTTATTGACCGCGTCCGGCGGACCATTCCTCAAGCGCGACGTGACGAGCCTCGAACAGGTGACGCCGGACGAGGCGTGCAAGCATCCGAAGTGGGTGATGGGCCGCAAGATCTCGGTGGACTCCGCCACCATGATGAACAAGGGCCTGGAAGTCATCGAGGCGCACTGGCTGTTCGGTACCCCGGCGGACCAGATCGACGTGGTGATCCACCCGCAATCGGTGATCCATTCGATGGTGTCGTACAACGATGGCTCCGTCTTGGCGGAACTGGGCAACCCGGACATGCGCACCCCGATCGCGCACGCGCTGGCGTACCCGGAGCGCATCGTCTCCGGCGTGGCGCAGCTCGATATCGCGCAGATCGGCACCCTGCAATTCGAACGTCCCGATTTCAACCGCTTCCCATGCCTGGCGCTGGCCTTCGATGCGCTGCGCGCGGGCGGCACGGCGCCGGCCCTGCTGAACGCGGCCAATGAAGTGGCGGTGGCCGCCTTCCTCGACCTGCGCATCGGCTTCCGCCAGATCGACCGCGTGATTGCACAAGTGATGGACGTCTTGCCGCATGGCGACGCCGACAGCATCGAGCTGGTGATGGCGCAGGATGCTGCGGCCCGCGCCGAAGCCGGGCGCATCATCGCCGGCCTGACGAAACCTTGAAGCTGACCCCATGAACCTGTTGCAGACCATCGTCGCCTTTGTCGTCGCGCTGGGCACCCTGATCATCTTCCATGAACTGGGCCATTACCTGGTGGCGCGCTGGTGCGGCGTCAAAGTGCTGCGTTTTTCTGTCGGCATGGGCAAGGTCGTGTGGTCACGCAAGATCGGCCCGGACCAGACCGAGTGGGCGGTCTCCGCCTTGCCCCTGGGCGGCTACGTGAAAATGCTCGACAGCCGCGATTGCGACATCAAAGGCTTGCCGGAACAAGACCTGGCGCGCGAATTCACGCGCCAGAACGTGTGGAAGCGGATTGCCATCGTGGCGGCCGGTCCGATCGCCAACTTCCTGCTGGCCATCGCCTTGTTTGCGGGCCTGTACATGGTCGGGGTGGCGGAACCCGCCGCCAAGGTCGCGCCGCCCGCCGTCAGTTCGCCGGCCGGTATCGCCGGCTTGCGCGGCGGCGACCTGGTCACCGCCATCAATGGTGAAAAAGTCCGGGTCTGGTCGGAGGTGCGCTGGCATCTGATCCAGGCCGTCATCGACAAGCGCGACGCCACCATCGACATCGAGCGTCCCGGCAGCGGTCGCCAGTCGCTGACCCTGCATGCCGATGCGCTGACCGGCCTGGACATGGAATCCGACGTGGCCGCCAAACTGGGGATCGCCCTGGCCCGTCCGCCGGCGCGCCTGGGCGACATCATGCCCGGCAGCGCGGCGGAAAAATCCGGGCTGCGCAGCGGCGACCTGATTGTCGCGATCGATGGCCAGCCGGTGTCGGACTGGATCGCCTTCACCACGGCGGTGCGCGCCGCCGGCGGCAAGCTGCTGCTGTTTGCCGTCGAGCGCGACGGCCACGTCATCGATATCCCCGTGACCCCGGATGTGGACCGTAAAGGATCTGTAACAGTCGGTAAGATCGGCGCGTACGTCGCGGCGCCGACGGATATGATCGAAGTCCAGGCCGGGCCGGTGGAAGCCGTTATCAAAGGCACGGCCAAAGTCTGGGATACCAGCGTCATGACGGTCAAAATGATCGGCAAAATGCTGGTGGGCGAAGTGTCGTGGAAAAACGTGACGGGTCCGATCACCATTGCCGATTATGCGGGGCAGACCGCCCGCATCGGGATGGCCAGCTATATCGGCTTTATTGCGTTCATCAGCATCAGCCTTGGTGTTATGAATTTGCTGCCGATTCCCGTTCTGGACGGGGGACTTTTACTGTATTATTCGCTGGAAGTTTTGACCGGACGCCCATTGCCGGAACGCGTAGGCGATATAGCCCAGCGTATCGGCGTGGGATTACTGGTCACATTAATGGCGCTGGCCGTATTCAACGACGTCGTGCGGTTGCTGTAAATACGCGGTATTTACAGCATCGCGTACGGCGTTATTGTTTTTGCGACGTCAACCGAAGAATTTGAATCACTGATTTTTGCCGATGAAATTACATTCCGAACGTTTTGCTTTGCCATCTTTTCGCCGCAGCTTGATCGGCGCCGCTGTCTTGGCGGCATGCTCCGGCAGTGCTTTTGCCATTAACCCGTTTACCGTCAAGGACATCCGTGTCGAAGGCATCCAGCGTACGGAAGCGGGCACCGTGTTCAGCTACCTGCCGGTGCGCGTGGGCGAAACCTTCGATGACAGCAAGAGCGTTTCCACCATCAAGGCCCTTTACGCCACGGGCATCTTCAAGGACGTGCGCCTGGAGAAAGACGGCGACGTGCTGGTGGTGATCGTTGAAGAACGTCCCGCCATCGCCAAGGTGGATTTCACGGGCACCAAGGAATTCGAGAAAGACACCCTGATTAAAGCGCTGAAAGATATCGGCGTGGGTGAAACCAAGACCTTCGACAAGGCGTCGGTGGACCGCGCCGAGCAGGAATTGAAGCGCCAGTACCTGTCGCGCGGCCTGTATGGCGTCAAAGTCACCACCACCGTCACACCGATCGAGCGTAACCGCGTCAACATCGTGTTCGCGGTGGACGAGGGTGAAATCGCCAAGATCAAGCAGATCAACTTCATTGGCAACAAGATCTTCTCGGACAGCGAATTGCGCGACCAGATCGCGCTGAACACGGGCGGCTGGTTCAGCTGGTACACCAAAGCCAACCAGTATTCCAAGACCAAGCTGACCGGCGACCTGGAATCGCTGAAATCGTATTACCTGAACCGCGGCTATATCGAAATGCAGGTCGATTCGACCCAGGTTTCCATCACGCCCGACAAAAAAGACATCTACATCACCATCAACATCACCGAAGGTGAAAAATACAAGGTGTCGGACATCAAGTTCGAAGGCGAGATGTTCGGCCGCGAAGAAGAGTTGCGCAACCTGGTATTGCTGCGCAAGGGTGAAACCTATTCGGGCGAGCGCCTGACCGCCACCAATAAACTGATTTCGGACCGCCTCGGCAACTTCGGCTACGCGTTTGCCAACGTTAACGCGAATCCGGAAATCGACCGTGACAAGCGCGAAGTCGCGTTCACGTTCTTCATCGATCCGGGCAAGCGCGTCTACGTGCGCCACATGAATATCGCCGGTAACACCACCACCCGCGATGAAGTGATCCGCCGCGAATTCCGCCAGTTCGAGTCGTCGTGGTACGACGCCAACAAGATCAAGCTGACCCGCGACCGCGTTGACCGCACCGGCTTCTTCAAGGAAGTCACGATCGATACGCCGGAAGCGCAGGGCACTTCCGACCAGGTCGACGTGCAACTGACCGTGACGGAAAAACCGACCGGCAACTTCCAGATCGGCGGCGCGTTCTCGCAAGCCGAGAAGTTCACGTTCAACGCGTCGATCCAGCAAGCCAACTTTGCCGGTTCGGGCAATACGGTGGGCATCAACCTGAACACCAGCAAGTACAGCCGGACCATCGAGTTCTCGAACACCAATCCGTATTACACGGATGATGGTGTGAGCCGCTCGTTCGACCTGTACCTGCGCACCATGAACCCGCCGGCGCTGAACCAGGGCTTCTATTCGATCAAGCAGCAGGGTGGCCGTATCAGCTGGGGCGTGCCGTTCTCGGAACTGGACACCGTGTACTTCGGCGCCGGCCTGGAGCGTTCGCGCATCACCACCGACTATTCGTCGCCGGTGCTGTACAAGACGTACGTGACCAACGTGACCGGCAATGTCGACGGTGTCGGCACCGCCACCACCACCGCGGTGCCGCTGACGGCGGCCTGGGCGCGCGATTCGCGTGACTCGGCCATCACGCCGACCATGGGTATGTACCAGCGTATCAACCTGGAAACCGACTTCGTGGGCCGCTCGAAGTATGTGCGCGCCGTGTATGAACACCAGTGGTACAAGCCGTTGCATCCGAAAGTCACCCTGGCGCTGCGCGGCGAGATCGACTTCGGCCACGGCCTGGCGGACAGCGCCTATCCGGTCTTCAAGAACTTCTATGCGGGCGGTATCGGTTCCGTGCGCGGCTACCTGAGCTCGTCGCTGGGTATCGTGGATCCGCGCTTCGGCGACGCCCAGGGCGGCGCTTCGCGCCTGATCGGTAACGCGGAATTGCAAATGCCATTCCCGGGCTCCGGCCAGGACCGCAGCCTGCGCTGGTTCGGCTTCCTCGACGGCGGCCAGGTGTACCAGGAAGGCCAGAAGATGCGCGCCTCCGAACTGCGCTTCTCCGCCGGCCTAGGCTTGTCCTGGATTTCCCCGGTCGGTCCGCTGAAGTTGAGTTATGCTAAGCCTTTGAACGCCAAGCCGGGCGACCGCCTGGAACGCTTCCAGTTCCAGATGGGCACGGGCTTCTAATATTTACTCGGAGAAACACGTTGAAGACTGCATCCGCACCCGCTCTGGTTGCCAACGCCATGCGCTCCGCTGCCATCGCCATGGCGATCGGCATGTGTGCGCTGTCGCCGGCACACGCGCAGTCCAAGATTGCCTGGCTCAGCACAGAGCGCATCTATAACGAATCCCGCCTGGCCAGGGCGGCCGGGGATCGCCTGGCCGAGGAATTCAAGGCGCGCGAGCGCGCCGTGCAAGACTTGGCCATCCGCCTGAAGGGCGCTTCGGAAAAGCTGGAAAAGGAATTGCCGGCCCTGCAGGAAGCGGAGCGCATCAAGCGCCAGCGCGAATACTTTGAGCTGGACAAGGAATTCCAGCGCCGCCAGCGCGAATTCCGCGAAGATTTGAACCAGCGCACCAATGAAGAACGCGCGGTGATTTCCGACAAGGCCACGCAAATCATCAAGCAGCTGGCCGCGACCGAAGGCTATGACATCGTGTTGCAAGACGCGGTGTGGGCCAGCCCGCGCATCGACATCACCGACAAGGTGCTGGCGGCGCTGGACAAGGGAAAATAAGCGGTAAATAAACTAAGACAAGGATTACCCGATGGGCACTCGACTAGGAGAATTGGTCGAACGCCTGGGCGGACAGCTGGTGGGCGATGCGAACCTGGAAGTTTCCGGGATCGCGCCGCTGGCTGACGCCGGCGTTTCGCACATCAGCTTTCTCAGCAATAGCAAATTCCGCACGCAGGCCGGCCAGTCACAGGCCGCCGCCCTGATCGTGTCGGAAAAAGACGATGAATACATCGCCGCCAACTATCCTGGCGCGCGCATCGTCTGTAAGAATCCGTATGCCTACTTTGCCCGCGCGGCGCAGTATTTCGAAGCGCTGACGGCGATCGTCAAACCGGCGGGCGTGCATCCGTCCGCGTTTATCGACCCGTCCGCGCAAATCGACCCGAGCGCCCATATCGGCCCGTTTGTTTCAGTGGAAGCGGGCGCCGTGATTGGCGCGGGGGTCGTGATTGAACACGGCTGCTTTATCGGGCGCGACGCGGAAATTGGCGCCGGTACGCATTTCTTTGCCAACGTCACGTTCCAGGCGCGCTGCAAGATCGGCCAGCGCGGCATCGTCCATTCCGGCGCGGTGATCGGCACCGACGGTTTCGGCTTCGCCAATGAAGGCGGGGTGTATATCCGCATTCCGCAGACCGGCCGCGTCATCATTGGCGACGATGTCGATATCGGCGCCTCGACCACCATCGACCGTGGCGCGCTGGCCGACACCATCATCGAAGACGGCGTCAAGCTCGACAACCAGATCCAGATCGGCCACAACTGCCGCATTGGCGCCCATACCGCCATGGCCGGCTGTGTCGGCGTGGCCGGCTCCGCCATCATCGGCAAGCATTGCACTTTTGGCGGCGCCGCCATGGTGCTGGGCCATTTGACCATCGTCGATGGGGTGCACGTGTCGTCCGGCTCGATGGTGTCGCGCTCGCTGATGGAACCGGGCCAATACACCGGCTTTTACCCGCTGGCGAAGAACGCGGACTGGGAAAAATCCGCCGCGATTGTTCGCAATTTGCCGGGAATGCGCGATAAAATCCGCGCGCTGGAAAAGAACAGTAAAACAAAGACATAACAAGGTAAATAAGATGACCACTAACGAAACCAAAACAATGGACATTTGCGAAATCAAAGCCTACCTGCCGCACCGCTATCCGCTGCTGCTGGTGGACCGCGTATTGAGCTTTGAAGAAAACAAATCCATCACGGCCATCAAGAATGTCACCGTCAATGAAGAATTCTTCAACGGCCACTTCCCGCACAAGCCGGTGATGCCGGGCGTGCTGATGGTCGAAGCGCTGGCGCAGACCGCCGCGCTGCTGTCGTTCAAAACCATGGGCATCAAGCCGGATGAAAATTCGGTGGTGTACTTTGTCGGCATCGACAATACCCGCTTCAAGCGTCCGGTCGGTCCTGGCGACCAGCTGAAAATGGACGTGGAAATCCTGCGCGTGTCGCGCGGCATCTGGAAATACAAGGCCACCGCCAGCGTGGATGGCCAGGTGGCGGTCGAAACCGAACTGATGTGCACCATCCGTAACGCAACCGACGCGAGCAAAGCAGCGGGGCAGTAATGACCAACATTCATTCCACCGCGATCGTCGACCCCAAGGCGCAGCTCGATTCGAGCGTCACGGTCGGCGCGTATTCCGTCATCGGCCCGAACGTGTCGATCGCGGCCGGCACCAAGGTCGGCCCGCACGTGGTCATCGATGGCCACACGACCATCGGGCGGGACAATGAACTGTTCCAGTTCTCGTCGATCGGCGCGCCGCCGCAAGACAAGAAGTGGAAGGGGGAGCCGACCCGCCTGGAAATCGGCGACCGCAATACGATCCGCGAATTCTGCACCTTCAATACCGGTACGGTGCAGGACAAGGGCGTGACCAGGCTCGGTAACGACAACTGGATTTCCGCCTACGTGCACCTGGCGCACGATTGCGTGGTGGGCAACAACACCATCTTTTCGAACAATGCGCAAATTGCCGGCCACGTGGAAATCGGTGACCATGTGATCATGAGCGGCTTCGCCAATGTGCACCAGTTCTGCAAGATCGGCGCCCACGCGTTTGTCGGCATGAGCACCAGCCTGACGCAAGACGTGCCGCCGTTTGTGCTGTTGAACGGTAATCCCGCCGCCGCGCACGGCGTCAATATCGAAGGCCTGAAGCGTCGTGGTTTCACGCGTGAACAGATCAATGCGATCCGCACCGCTTATAAAATCCTGTACCGCTCCGGGCTGACCCTGGAAGAAGCCAAGGCCGCCATGCTGGCGCAGGAACAGGCTTTGACGGACGACGTGGCATTGCACGCGCGCGCCATGCGCGAATTCCTGGATACGTCGACTCGTGGCATCGTCCGCTGATTCCCTGGCCAGCGGAAAACTGGCAATCGCGCTGGCCGCCGGCGAGCCGTCCGGCGATGTGCTGGCGGCGCGCCTGCTGTCCGGCTTGCGTCCGCACTTGCCGGACGCGCGTTTCCATGGCATCGGCGGTCCCGCGATGGCGCAGTACGGCTTTGAGTCGCACTGGCCGATGGACAAGCTGACGGTGCGCGGCTTGCTGGCCGTGATTCCCCGCTACCGCGAAATCAAGGGCATCCAGAACGCGCTGCGCGACCAGTTGCTGGCCGAACGGCCGGCCTGCTTCATTGGCGCCGACTATCCGGGCTTTAACCTGGGCCTGGAAATGCAGCTGAAGGCGGCCGGGATTCCGACGGTTCACTACATCGGCCCGCAAATCTGGGCCTGGCGCGGCGGGCGCATCAAGAAAATCATCAAGGCCGTCTCGCACATGCTGGTGGTGTTCCCGTTCGAAGAGGAAATTTACCGCAAGGCTGGTGTGCCGGTCAGCTATGTTGGCCACCCGATGGCCGAACTGGTGCCGCTAACCATCGATGAAGGCGCGGCGCGCCGCCAGCTGGGACTGCCGGAAGACGCGAACGTCGTCACCCTGATGCCGGGCAGCCGCATGTCGGAACTGAAGTACAACACGGCGGCCTTTGTCGGCGCCGCGAAACTGCTGCTAAAACGCGACCGCTCGCTGCGCTTCATTGCGCCGATGGCGGGCGAACGCCAGCGCCAGATGTTCCTGCAAATGGTGGCCCAGGCCGGATTGCAGGACGTCGACATCACCTTGCTCGATGGCCAGTCGCATACCGCGATAGCCGCCGCCGATGCGGTGCTGGTGGCGTCCGGGACGGCGACCCTGGAAGTGGCGCTGCATAAAAAACCGATGGTGATCGCTTATAAAATGATGGCGTTGGAATGGCAGATTTTGCGCCATTTCGGCTACCAGCCATGGATCGGGCTACCGAACATCCTGGAGCGCGCCTTCGTGGTGCCGGAATTGCTGCAAGACGACGCCAGCCCGGAACAGCTGGCCGACGCCATGTGGCAACAGTTGACCGACGCGCCGCACCGTTTGCAACTGGCGGAGCGTTTCACCGCCATGCACCACAGCCTGCTGCGCAACAGCGCGCAGGAAAGCGCGGCCGCCGTAATGAAAGTCATTGGACAATGAAATCTCCGCAACCGGGCTTGTTTGACGACTTGCCGTATTCGCCCAGTGACATCATTTGCGGCGTCGATGAGGCGGGGCGCGGTCCGCTGGCCGGCCCGGTGTTCGCCGCGGCGGTGATCCTCGACCCGAATCAGCCGATTCCCGGCTTGCGCGACTCGAAAAAGCTCACCGAGGCCAAACGCGACGAACTGGCGCCGCTGATCCGCGCCCATGCGCTGGCCTGGGCCGTGGCGCAGGCGTCGGAAGCGGAAATCGACAAGATCAACATTTTGCAGGCGTCGATGCTGGCCATGCGGCGCGCCGTCGAAGCGCTGTCGGTGGCGCCGACCTTGGCGCTGATCGATGGCAACCGCTGCCCGGTCATGAAAATCCATGCGATTGCCATCATTGGCGGCGACGACAAGGAAGAAGCGATTTCCGCCGCATCGATCCTGGCGAAAACCGCGCGCGACGCGGCGCTGGTGGAATTGCACACGCTGTATCCGGAATATGCGTTCGACCAGCACAAGGGGTATGGCACGGCGCTGCACCTGGAGCGCCTGAAAATGCACGGCCCGTCGCCGGTGCACCGCCGTTCGTTCGCCCCGGTGCGGCAAGCCCTGATGCTCCGCGATTTATTATCATGAAAACAATCACCTCGCGCGATAACGCGCAATACAAGGATTTGAAACACCTGGCCACCAGTGCGCAGGCCCGCAAGAAAGCAGGGCGCACGCTGCTGGACGGCGTGCACCTGGCGCAGGCGTGGCTGGATTTGCGCGGCTTGCCGGAACAGTGCATCGTCGCGGAATCCGCGCTGAACCACCCGGAAGTAGCTGAGATTGTCGGTAAAGTGCAGCATGTGCACGGCCATATCCTGTGCCTGCCGGATGCCTTGTATCACGCCTTGTCGCAAGTCGAGCATGGTGTCGGCGTCATGTTCTTGGTGGAAACACCCCACAAGGCGCAGCCAGCCAGCCTGACCGTCAATGCGGTGTTGCTGGACAACGTGCAAGACCCGGGCAATATGGGATCGATCTTGCGCAGCGCCGCGGCCGCCGGTATTAAACAAGTGTTTTGCAGCGCGGGCAGTGCGTTTTGCTGGTCGCCCAAGGTCTTGCGCGCCGCCATGGGGGCGCACTTTGTCTTGGACATCTTTGAAAACGTGGATTTGCCTGCGCTGGTCGCGGCGTCGGCCATCCCGGTGCTGGCCACCAGCGGCTATGCCACGAAAACCTTGTACGAGATCGACTTGAAACGCCCGGTGGCGTGGGTCTTTGGGCATGAAGGGCAGGGCGTTTCGGATGCCTTGCTGGCGGCCGCCACGCAGACCGTGGTGATCCCGCACCTCGGCAAAGTCGAATCCCTGAATGTCGCCGCGTGTGCGGCAGTATGCTTTTTCGAGCAAGTCAGGCAGAATCAATCCTGAGAAGCAATTTTCCATTCGGAAATTTTTTGGCGCGTGACAGCCTGATGCCGTAGGGTGGTTGCCGCCTTGGCGGAAGGAAACCGCCTTACGGTGCGGAGTGCCTATGGAATTATCGGAGTTGAATTTCCTGGTCGCCGAAGGCGATGCGGCGCAGCGTGAAGCGCTGGTTGCAATGCTGCAACGCCTCGGCGCCGCCCATGTGGCGGATGCCCCGGATGGGCATGCGGTCTTGCGCCACCTGTCTTCCGGCATGGCGCCGCCGATCGATATCGCTGTGCTGGACCTGGCGTTGCCGGGCGTGGATGCGCTGGAATTGATCCGCCGCCTGGCGGAAATGGGGTCGCCGGCCGGCGTGATTGTTGCAGGTGCGCAAAAGGCCGATGTGCTGTTTTCCATTGAGACCATGGCGCAGGCCTACGGGGTGAACGTGCTCGGTGCGATTGCCAAGCCCGCTGGCGAGCAGCGTATCAAGGCGCTGATCGACAATTACGCGCCGCCGGAACACCGCGCGCGCGGCCATGCGGCGCCGCAATTTCCATTTGCGGAAGTCGGGCGCGGATTACAGGCGCGCGAATTCGATCCATTCTTCCAGCCTAAAATCGAATTGGAAACCGGCCAGGTAAAAGGCCTGGAAATGTTTGCGCGCTGGCGCCATCCGCAACATGGTATTTTAGGCCCGGCCTCGTTTATGCCGGCGCTGGAACAAAATAACCGGATTGATTTTCTCGACTGGTCCATGATCGAGAAAACCGTGGCGGCCTGCCGCACCTTGCATGACCAGGGTATTCCTATTTCCTTTTCCCTGAATGTGGACCAGGCGACATTGGCGCATCCGCAATTTATTGCGCAAATGAATGCTTGCCTGCAGCGCCATCGTATTCTCGCTGACTATATTACCTTTGAAATGACGGAATCGTCCGTGTTATCGGCGGAACCGCATTTCCTCGAACGCTTGTTGCGCTTGCGGATGCAGGGATTTGGCCTGGCCATCGATGATTACGGTACCGGCCGCTCCAACTTGCAGTTGCTGGCCGCCGTGCCTTTTACGGAATTGAAAATCGACCGCAGTTTTGTCGATGGCGCGTCAAAAAAACGCGCAATCAGCACGGTATTAAAATCCTGCCTGAGCCTGGCGCGCAGCCTGGAACGCAAATCGGTCGCGGTCGGGGTGGAAACCAAGCAGGATTGGGATTTCCTGCAAGGGCTGGGTTGCACTTATGCGCAAGGGTATTACATTGCAAAGCCGATGCCGGTGGATGAATTCCCCGGCTGGCTGAACGACTGGCGCCAGTTCTTTTGAACTAACGAATTTAATCCCCACCCCCGACGCCGGCATGCGCAAGCTGCCGGCGTTTTTCTTTTGGCGAATCCTGTCTATACAAATAATGCGCCAGAAGAGGTTTTTAGTGACTTTTATGCCAATATTTGGCGCGAACATGCCAGATATTGTTGCGAAGGCCGATGCCGCAACGGTGGGGCCGATGTCGCGGCGCAAAAAAAGCCCGCCTGCTTGCGCAAGGCGGGCCGGGTGTGATGGACGGCGATCAGTAATCGCGGCGATTCGGTTTGATCTCTTGCAAGATCGTGGTCGAGATTTCCTCGATCGACTTGGTGGTGGACGACAGCCAGCGGATGCCTTCGCGTTTCATCATGAATTCCGCTTCGTTGACTTCATAGCGGCAGTTTTCAATCGACGCATATTTGCTGCCGGCGCGGCGTTCATGGCGGATTTCCGACAGGCGTTCCGGGGAAATGCTCAGGCCGAAAATCTTGGTTTTGAAGGCATATAACGCCGATGGTAATTTGCCGCGCTCAAAATCATCCGGAATCAGCGGGTAATTCGCCGCCTTGATGCCATATTGCATGGCCAAGTATAAACTGGTCGGGGTTTTGCCGGAGCGCGATACACCAACCAATATCACATCGGCGGATGACAGGTTTTTATGCGACTGGCCATCATCGTGCGCCAGCGAGAAATTAATGGCCTCGATCCGGTTTTTATATTCTTCGCTGTCCACGATATTATGCGAACGGCCGATGGTATGCGTGGATTTGACACCCAATTCACCTTCCAGCGGCGCCACAAAAGTCTGGATCAAATCCATATGCATCGCATGGGCGCGCTGAATGACTTCCGATAACTCGTTTTTTACCAGAGTGGAAAATACAATCGGACGCTGCCCGTCGGCAATTGCCGCTTCATTGATTTTTCGGACCGCTTCATACGCTTTATCGAGGGTATCGATAAAAGGCAATCGGACCTGCCGGAAACGTAAATCGAACTGGGTCAACACCGAGTGGCCAAAGGTCTCGGCCGTGATGCCGGTGCCATCCGAAACAAAGAAAACCGTACGGGCGGCTTCGGGCAGGGGCGCGGGTCGTTGCTCTTGCGTCATAGTAGTATTACTCAATCTAATAATTGTGAATCGTCAATTTGCGCTATAGGCTGTAGAATGGCACGCAACGGTACGATTGTGCTGCACAGCGTCAAGAATAACAAGAACACAGCCATGCAGCCGACCCGGAAGATTGAAGAACCGTCGCGAGCGCAGACCAACAGTGCAACGCGCAGCAGGTTCTTCGGCCTTCCGAAAAGTTTCTATCATCAGTAAGGTGTCTCTATGACTAACTTGTCTAACGTAGCAACTTTGAAGGAGCAGCAGGATGGACAGGCCACGTATGTGGCTTCGTTCGAACACTTGCGCATGACGGACGTCGAGTCCGTTGGTGGCAAGAATGCATCGCTGGGTGAAATGATTTCCCAGCTGGCCGGCGCCGGCGTGCGCGTGCCCGGTGGTTTCGCCACCACGGCCCAGGCCTTCCGCGACTTCCTGTCGCACTCCGTGGACGGCGGTAAATCGCTGGCCGACCGGATTGCCGACCGCCTGGCCGGCCTGGACATTGACGATGTCCGTTCGCTGGCCCAGGCCGGCGCGGAAATCCGTCAATGGATTATCGATACGCCATTCCAGCCACGCCTGGAAGCGGAAATTCATTCCTTCTACGAAAAACTGGTCGCCGACTCGTCGACTGAAATGTCGTTCGCCGTGCGTTCTTCCGCCACCGCGGAAGACTTGCCGGACGCGTCGTTCGCCGGCCAGCAGGAAACCTTCCTGAACGTGGTGGGCATTGAAAATGTCCTGGACGCGATGAAACACGTGTTCGCGTCCCTGTATAACGACCGCGCGATTTCCTATCGCGTGCACAAAGGCTTCACCCACGCCGAAGTGGCGTTGTCGGCCGGCGTGCAGCGCATGGTGCGTTCCGACGTCGGCGCCGCCGGCGTCATGTTCACCATCGATACCGAATCGGGCTTCAAGGATGTCGTGTTCGTCACGTCGTCGTACGGCCTGGGCGAAACCGTGGTGCAAGGCGCCGTCAATCCGGACGAATTCTATGTGCACAAGCCAATGCTGGAACAGGGCAAGTCGCCGGTGATCCGCCGCAACATCGGCTCCAAGCTGATCAAAATGGAATTCACCAGCGAAGCCAAGGCTGGCCGTTCCGTGAAAACCGTGGACGTGCCGGTGGAACTGCGCAACCGCTACTCGCTGACCGACGCCGAAGTCGTCGAACTGGCGAAATACGCTGTCATCATCGAACGCCACTACCAGCGTCCGATGGACATCGAGTGGGGCAAGGATGGCCGCGACGGCAAGCTGTATATCCTGCAAGCCCGTCCGGAAACCGTCAAATCGCAGCAAAAAGCCAACGAAGCGCAACAGCGCTTCAAGCTGAAATCGACCGGCACCGTGCTGACGTCGGGCCGCGCAATTGGCCAGAAGATTGGCGCCGGTCCGGTGCGCGTGATTTCCGACCCGTCGGAAATGGAACGCGTGCAGCCGGGCGACGTGCTGGTGGCCGACATGACGGACCCGAACTGGGAACCGGTCATGAAGCGCGCCTCGGCCATCGTCACCAACCGTGGCGGCCGTACCTGCCACGCGGCGATCATCGCCCGTGAACTGGGCGTGCCGGCGGTGGTCGGCTGCGGCGACGCGACGGACGTGCTGAAAGACGGCACCTTTGTCACCGTGTCGTGCGCGGAGGGCGACGAAGGCAAGATTTACGACGGTTTGCTGGAAACCGAAGTCACCGAAGTGTCGCGCGGCGCACTGCCGGAACTGAAGACCAAGATCATGCTGAACGTGGGTAACCCGCAGCTGGCCTTCGACTTCCAGTCGGTGCCGAACGCCGGTGTGGGCCTGGCCCGCCTGGAGTTCATCATCAACAACAACATCGGCGTGCACCCGAAAGCCATCCTGGAATACCCGCACATCGATGCCGACCTGAAAAAGGCAGTGGAATCGGTGGCCCGTGGCCATGCGTCGCCGAAAGCGTTCTATGTCGACAAACTGGCCGAAGGCATCGCGACGATTGCCGCCGCATTCTGGCCGAAGAAAGTCATTGTGCGTCTGTCCGACTTCAAGTCGAACGAGTACAAGAAGCTGATCGGCGGTTCGCGCTACGAGCCAGATGAGGAAAACCCGATGCTGGGCTTCCGTGGCGCGGCGCGCTACCTGTCGGCCGACTTCGCCGGTGCGTTCGAAATGGAATGCGCGGCCATGAAGCGCGTGCGCAACGACATGGGTCTGACCAACGTGGAAATCATGGTGCCGTTCGTGCGCACCCTGGGCCAGGCCGAGAAAGTCATCAACCTGCTGGCGGCCAATGGCCTGAAACGCGGCGAGAACGGCTTGCGCGTCATCATGATGTGCGAAGTGCCGTCCAACGCGGTGCTGGCGGACCGCTTCCTCGAGCATTTCGACGGCTTCTCGATCGGTTCCAACGACCTGACCCAGCTGACCCTGGGCCTGGACCGCGACTCCGGCATGGAATTGCTGGCGGCCGACTTCGACGAACGCGATCCGGCCGTGCAGGAATTGCTGAAGATGGCGATCCAGGCGTGCCGCAAGCAGGGCAAGTACATCGGTATCTGCGGCCAGGGACCTTCGGACCATCCGGAACTGGCGGTGTGGCTGATGCAGCAGGGGATTGAATCGATGTCGCTGAACCCGGACTCGGTGATCGACACCTGGCAAAAACTGGCGTCGATGCAATAACGAGTTGAGGTTCAGGTAACCTCCAACCCCCGCCGCCGTCATGGTGGCGGGGGTTTTTAATTTTCACTACCCTATGGCCGACTTACTGAAAAAACTGAACCGCAACCCGCTGACCGGCTGGCTGGTGCGCGCATTGGGCTTGCCGGACCCGGTGGAACTGGCGCGGCACGACGGCGGCTATCAGGCGCAGCCATTGGCCGGCAAGCGCGCCTTGCTGTGCCGCTCGCCTGAAGGCTATGCCGCCGGGCAGCTGGCGTGCGCGCTGGCGGCCGATGGCGCCACCGTGCTGCATGCGCTGCCGGCGGCGGAACAGGAGCGGGTCGATATCGTCGTGATGGACGCGACCGGCTGCGCCACGCCGGCCCAGTTGCGCGCGCTGTACGATGCATTCCACCCGGCGATGCGCCGGATTGCCCGCAATGGCCGGGTGCTGATTGCCGCCGCCGATCCGGCTGAAGCGGCCGAAGCCGGCGCCGTGGCCGCCGCCACGGCGCGCGCGGTGGAAGGCTTTTGCCGCTCGCTCGGCAAGGAACTGGGGCGTAAGGGTGTCACGGCCAACCTGGCCTATGTGCAGCGCGAAGCGGCGGACCGGCTCGACGGGTTGATTCATTTCTTTTGCGGCAAACAGGCGACCTATGTGTCCGGCCAGGCGGTGACGGTGACGATGCAGGTGAAAGCGCCGAACGCCGCGCCGATCGCCCCCGCGTTGCCGGGCAAGGTGGCGCTGGTGACGGGCGCGGCGCGCGGCATTGGCCTGGCCACGGCGGAACGCCTGGCGCAGGATGGCGCCACGGTGATTTGCGCCGACATGCCCGCCGCTTCAGCCGAACTCGATGCGCTGTGCATGCGCATTGGGGGCATGCCGCTGGAACTCGATATTGCGGCGCCGGATGCCGCCGCACAGTTGGCGGACTTGCTGATGGAGCGGTTCGGCGGCGTCGATATCGTGGTGCATAACGCCGGCATTACGCGCGACAAGACCCTGGCCAAGATGGACGGCGCCACCTGGGATGCGGTGTTGAACGTAAACTTTGCCGCGATTGCCGCCATCGATGAAGCGCTGCTGGCGCGGCGTGTGCTGCGCGATGACGGCCGTATCGTCTGCCTGTCGTCGATCAGCGGTGTGGCGGGTAATTTCGGGCAAACCAATTACGCCGCGACCAAGGCTGCGCTGATCGGCTACGTGGCGGCGCTGGCGCCGGCCGTGGCGCGGCGCGGCATTTGCGTCAATGCGGTGGCGCCCGGTTTTATTGAAACCGCCATGGTGGCGAAAATGCCGTTCATGACGCGCGAGCTAGGGCGGCGCCTGAACTCCGTGCAGCAGGGCGGATTGCCGCGCGACGTGGCGGAACTGGTCACCTTCCTGTGCACGCCGGGGGCACACGGCATTACCGGCAATACCATCCGGGTGTGCGGGCAGGGATTGATCGGCGCTTGAAAACGGGCCGTCAAATTAACAATTTTCTTAGCGGAAACTGCGAAAAATTGGCTACAATGCAAGTAAGGCGGGCGGCACGGCTGGCAGCCTGAAAAGTAAAACCTGCCGCCCGACCGGGCCGCAGGTTTTTTTTTGCCCCGGGTGCCGGGCTTTCAGGGCGGGCTCCGATTTTTAATCTCGGGTGCAGGGCCTCCAGGCTGGGCTCCTATTTTAATCTCGGGTGCCGGGCCTTCAGGCCGGGCATCCTCATCATTACGAGGCGTATATGTCTGACTGGTCGTTCTGGATGTGGGCAGCCGGCGTGACGGTGGTGCTGGAACTGCTGACGGGAACCTTTTATTTGCTGATGATTGCAATCGGCCTTGCGGCCGGTGCGTTGGCTGCCGTCGCCGGCTGCGGCATCGCGGTGCAGACGCTGGTGGCCGCCGTGGTGGGCGTGCTGGCGACCGGGCTGCTGTGGCGCAGCAAGGCGGGCCGGCCACGGACCGTGGATGCGGCGTTCGATCCCAATGTGAACATGGATATCGGCCAGACCGTCAAGGTGGCGGACTGGCAAAACGGCACCGCGCGCGTGATGTACCGTGGCGCGCTGTGGGATGTGGAACTGGCCGCCGGCAGCCCGCTGGCGGCCGGCGTGTACACGATACGCGAAGTAAGGGGCAGCCGGCTGATCGTCGGCGTCTGAATCACCAACTGGAGAATTCAATGGAAATTGGAATTGGCAATGTCTCGTTCGTCCTGTTTATCCTGGCGCTGGTGTTTGTGTTCAAGACCATTAACGTGGTGCCGCAGCAGCATGCGTGGGTGGTGGAGCGCCTCGGTAAATACCATGCGACCCTGGGCCCGGGCCTGAACATCGTGGTGCCGTTTGTCGACCGCATCGCGTACAAGCACGTGCTCAAGGAAATTCCGCTCGATGTGCCGCCGCAGGTCTGCATCACCAAGGATAATACGCAGTTGCAGGTGGACGGCATCCTGTATTTCCAGGTCACCGACGCCATGCGCGCCTCGTACGGTTCGTCGAACTACATTGCCGCCATCACCCAGCTGGCGCAAACCACCCTGCGTTCCGTGATCGGCCGCATGGAACTCGACAAGACGTTTGAAGAGCGCGACCACATCAACACCACGGTGGTGAACGCGATCGATGAATCGGCGTCCAACTGGGGCGTCAAGGTGCTGCGCTATGAAATCAAGGACTTGACGCCGCCGGCGGAAATCCTGCATGCGATGCAGGCGCAGATCACGGCCGAACGGGGCAAGCGCGCCCTGATCGCCGCTTCCGAAGGGCGCAAGCAGGAACAAATCAACATCGCCAACGGCGAGCGCGAAGCGGCCATCGCCCGTTCCGAGGGCGACAAGCAGGCGGCCATCAACCGCGCGCAGGGCGAGGCCGCCGCCATCGTGGCGATTGCCGATGCGACGGCGGCCGCGCTGCGCGAAGTGGGCGGCGCAATCCAGGCGCCCGGCGGTGAAGCGGCCGTGCAGCTGAAGGTGGCGGAACAATATGTGGGCGCGTTTGAAAAACTCGCCAAGACCAATAACTCGCTGATTGTGCCGGCCAATGTGGGCGACATGAGCAGCCTGATCGCCACTGCGCTGCAGGTGGTGAAGACGCAGCAAAAGACGTGAGTAGAATTGAATAGGGGGAGGCAATGAGTGTATGGGATATCGGGCCGTTCGATAACGACCTGGCGCTGGACTGGGTGCAGGACTTGCAGGAATCGAACGACCTGTATTACATCGAAGACACGCTGAATAATGTGCTGGACGAGGGCGATGCGGACATCCCGATGCCGTTCGCGTGCGAGGCCTTGGCCGCCATCGATGTGCTGGCGCGGCTGCAGGGGCAGCCTGGCGACGAGGCCGAGGACGATGTCGATGCGTGGGTGGAGACCGTGCGCAAGAAATTCAAGCGCCGCGCCGACCTGGTGGAAAAATCGCTGAAGGCACTGGACTTGATCGTGTCGGAGAAATCGGAACTGGCCAGGGAATGGGCGCAGACCGACGAGCATGTGGCGTGGCGCGGCATGGTTGAACAATTGCGCGCCCGTGTGGCAACAGTGTAGGAGGGCGGGATGGCGGAAGATAAGAAATACTGGTTCCCGGCGAAGAAATATGGCTGGGGTTGGGGCGCGCCGGTGACTTGGCAGGGGTGGCTGGTGTTGCTGGTGTTTTTGGGCGCGCTGACCGGTGGCGCGCTATATATCGATCCCCAGGCGTCGCCGCTGGGCTACTTTGCCTATGTGACCGTGCTGGCGGCGGCGTTCATGGGTGTTTGCTACAAGACCGGCGAGCCGCCGCGCTGGCGCTGGGGCGACAAATAACCTATGGTGGCTGGCGCACCGTGCTGGCGCCGCCACCAGCGCTTCCAGCATCGCGTTGCAAGCATGGCGGCTTTATAAAAACCGCCCTACGATCTTGGGGCGGTCCCGGCCCCTTTGGCCGCCGCCAGCGCTTCCCATCCCTTTGGCGGCGCACCATTCAACCCGGCCCGCGTGGCGAAATCAGCCACCGACTTGAAATGGCCATCCTTGCGCGGCGCCGGCCGACACGCCCGGCAGTAGCGACAGGTGTACCCGCTTGGCCGTGTTCAAGTCACCGAGCGCCGGCGCGGACGCGGCAAAACCCGGCGTGGCTTCCTTTTGAATAGCGTCAAACAGCGGGCCGGACCGCAACCTGGTTGGCACCGGCGCCGTGCCCGCACCGCTGGGGCGCGCCGGTCTTTGCGCTTCCTGGTTGAGAATCACCGGGACAAAACCCCCGGTTCTTCTGCGTTTGCGGTGCATGCGGCGCCCAGTGCGCATGCCAGCACCAGGTATTGCGGGAACTGCATGCCGTCTCCTGTGCGGTATGGGGAAAACGCCATAGCAGGCTGGTTGCCAATACCCCGTCAAAGTGGCATTGTGTAGCTTGGAATCAACAAGTCGGGACTATCGTGAGTACTACGCTGTATTCGGCCTTTGTGCCCGTATTTATCCATTATCTGCAGCAACTGCATTCCACGTTGGCTGTTGCGGAAAATCATGAGCGCCGCACGGGCCGGGCGCTGGTGGGCGCCGCGCTGGCCGAAGGCATGTTCCCTTTCGCCCAGCAAGTCACGACCGCGTGCGGCTTCACGGTGCGCGCCGTGTGCCCGCTGCTGGGCGCGGACTTGCCGGTGCTGGCCGGCGGCGACCAGGACTGGAATGCCTTGCGCCTGCGGATCCAGGCCACCGTGAGTTTTCTCGAGCAAGTCCCGGCCGATAAAATCAATGCGGCGGAAGACCGCCAGATCGTCACCACGGCGGGCCTGGTGTCGCCCGTGTTTTCCGGCAGCGATTATGCGCTGTCGTACGCGCTGCCGAACTTCTTCTTCCACCTGGTGACGGCGCACTCAATTTTGCGCAGCCATGGCGTGCCGGTCGGCAAGGAAGACTTCGACGGCTACCACCAATACCAGGCGGGTTTCAGCTTCCCGCAATCCAAATAGGGAATACCCATGCTGCAATTACGGCCCGGCTGCGAATGCTGCGACAAAGACTTGCCACCCGATGCGCCTGATGCCCGCATCTGCACCTTTGAGTGCACCTTTTGCGCCGACTGCACCGACACCGTGCTGCAAGGCGTGTGCCCGAATTGCGGCGGAGAACTGGTGACCCGCCCGCGCCGTCCCGCCAATAAACTGGCGAACAATCCCGCTTCCACCGAACGCATTTATAAGCCTGCCGGATGCGGCAAGGCCGCCTGAATCCACTGTCATTGAATCGCACTGTCATTAAATCGTTATGAGCCTGCAATCCGTACGCGAATTTTTCGCCGCACGTCAACTCGACATCCCCATCATTGAACTGGAAACCAGCACCGCCACGGTGGCGCTGGCGGCCGAAGCGCACGGCGTGGAACCCGGCCGAATCGCCAAGACGCTGGCGTTCCGCCTGGCCGAAGGGCGCGTGATCCTGCTGGTGGCGGCGGGCGACGCCCGCATCGACAACCGCAAATTCAAGGAAGCCTTTGGCAAGGGCAAAATGCTGGCGGCGGACGACGTGGTGGCACTGACCGGCCATCCGGTCGGCGGTGTCTGTCCGTTCGGGCTGGCGCATCCGCTGCCGGTGTATCTCGATCAGTCGCTGCAAGCGTACGACGTGGTGCTGCCGGCCGCCGGCGACGTGCACACGGCGGTGCGCGTCGCTGTGGCGCAGCTGGCGGAGATTACCGCCGGCATCTGGACCGATGTGTGCCAGGCGCCGGTGGCGGAAGCGGCCTGACCAGGTCACCTCCACAGCACCGGCACCCATGCGCTATTACCCGGAACACGACATCGCGGCCGGCGCCGCGGCCCTGGAAGAGTTCCTTGCGCCGCACCGCCATGTACTGGTGCTGACCGGCGCGGGGCTATCGACCGCCTCCGGGATTCCCGATTACCGCGACAAGGATGGGGTACGGCGCGGCCGGGCGCCAATCCAGGGCCCGGATTTCCGCCGCTCGGACGCGGTGCGCCGCCGATACTGGGCGCGCAGCCTGCTGGGCTGGCCGACCCTGGCGGGCGCCGCGCCCAATCCCGGCCACCTGGCGCTGGCGGCGTTGGAGCGGCAAGGCAAATTAGGGCAGGTCATTACGCAAAATGTCGATGGCTTGCACCAGCGTGCCGGCAGCCGGCGGCTGATTGAATTACACGGCAACATCCACCATGTGGTGTGCCTGGCGTGCCAGGCCCGCTATGCGCGCGCCGCTATCCAGCAGCGCCTGCTGGATGACAACCCCCATTTGCTCAGTGAAGACCTGCAAGTGAAAGTGCTGCCGGATGGCGACGCGCAAGTGGAGCCGGACGCGCTCGAACAATTCACGATCCCCGGTTGCGCGCAATGCGGCGGCGTGCTGCAGCCCGATGTCGTCTTCTTTGGCGATAACATCCCGGCCGAGCGCACGCGCGCCGCGCTGCACGCGATGGAGCAAGCCGATGCGCTGCTGGTGGTGGGATCGTCGCTGATGGTGTTTTCCGGCTATCGCTTTTGCCGCATGGCGGCGCAGGCCGGCAAGCCGATCGCGGCGATCAATGCGGGAGTGACGCGGGCCGACGATTTGATCGGACTGAAGGTCGCGGCCAACGCCCAGGACGTGCTGCCGCGCCTGCTGGAAATGGTATAAACCGTTACTGCAACAGCATCGAGCGCACGATGCCTTCCTTGGCCAGCGCGTAATCGTGCGCGGCCAGCACGTAATTCGTGTTGGGCTGGATGACTTTCACATTGACGAACACCATGTCACTGGTCTCCGCATACGAGCCCACCACCACGGCTTGCGCCTTGTGCGTCAGCGCCATGTCGCTGACTTCGCGCGTCAGCATCATTTCACCCTGGTTGCGCTTCATGTACACGCTGTTGCGCAGCTTCATTTCCAGCATGTTCATCTTGCCCTGCGCCATGCGGGTGGAGATTTGTTCGGAAATCAGGCGGCCCAGGGTGGTGGTCTGTTCCAGCGCGTCGATATTGACGACTGTCGCCATGATCAGCGGCTTGTCGGCCACCAGCTTGCCGTTCAGCTGGGCCATCAGGGCATCGGCGGCTTTATAGTTCGATGCGATGAACTGGTTCGACGAGACCGTCGCGTAATTAGGTTCTTCTTTGGCTTGCGGCACGATCGCCGAGCATGCGGTCAGCAACAGCGGAACGGAAAGCAAGGTTGCGGTTGCCAGCTTGCGCATTATTTATCACCCCGGACAGAAAATGTTTTAAAGGCCTTGTCGTCGTCTTCCGGCAAGCCGTACAAGGAACGGTCGCTGTCCGACACATAGTACGCCGAGCTGTTGCGGGCGTAGTAACGATACTGGTCGGAAATGGAGACGGTCACGATCAGTTCGGTTTTGGGCGTCGGACCGGCAGCGAATTGCGCCATATGGTAAGACGCGGCGTCCATCGCGCCCAGCGCGCCGGTCGACATCAGCACCGGATCGGCGGTGGACGCCAGCAGCCACACGCCAGCCACAATCGACGTCGGCACGCCGGCATAAATGTAGCGATGGCGGTGCGGCGAGAAGGTCAGCGCCTGCACATTGACATCGACTTTCAGCGATCCGGCTGGCACCTTCGACACCACGTAGCCGGCTTTCACCAGGGTCGACGCGATTTCCTCGGTCAGTGCGCGCTGGAATGGCGACGCTTCGGGCGGCGCTTCCGACACGTAATACGGACGCTGCGGCGCTTTGGCCAAATCTTCCGACAGGCGTGTCTGGATATTGCCGGCGATCGCGCCCCAGTGCGCGGCCGCTTGCAGCTTGAGCTGCTTCGAGGTCTCGAAGTTGGTGGGGATCGGCGCCGGGGAATAGGGGACGGCGCAGCCTGCCAACAGCACGCCGGTGGCCGCAAGGGCCAGTGCGCCTGCAATGGGTTTCGCCTGATTCACTTTTGCCATGTCATCCTCGCCTGAATTGGTGCTTGTACTTGCCACCCCAGTTTATCATGGATGTTTCTAGGGAGAAAATCAGCGCCAGCAAAAAAGCCCGGCGTGAGGCCGGGCTTTATGCCAATTCGTGGCGCAATAACGACGCGGTGATTATCGACGATGCTGCTTCATGGCGGACGCGACTTCGCGCGAGGCATCGCGGTCTTTCTCCGAAGCACGCTTGTCATGCTGCTTCTTGCCTTTCGCCAAGCCGATTTCGCATTTCACGCGGCCGCCCTTGTAATGCAGGTTCAATGGCACCAGCGTGTAGCCGGAACGGGTGGCTTTGCCAATCAGTTTATCGAGCTCATGGCGGTGCAACAACAGCTTGCGGGTGCGCACGGCGTCGGGATGGATGTGGGTGGAGGCGGTCGGCAGCGCGCTGATGTGGGCGCCGAACAGGTACAGTTCATCGCCTTTGATCGTGACGTAGGCTTCCTTGATCTGGACTTTGTTGTCGCGGATTGCCTTCACTTCCCAGCCTTCAAGCACGATGCCGGCTTCATAGCGGTCCTCAATGAAGTAATCGTGAAAGGCTTTTTTGTTATCGGCAATAGTCATGGGTGCGTAAAGTCAAGCTTGTTTGTTAAACTACGGTCTTTGCAGACCAATATCATAACAACGGTAACACAATGGCAGTAGTGCATAAGTCGGTTATTCTTGGCTTTTCAGCCGAACAAATGTTCGAACTGGTGGCCAAGGTCGAAGATTATCCCAAATTTCTGCCCTGGTGTGGCGGCGTCGACGTGCGTGACCGCAGCGAACACGCGGTCGTGGCCAGCGTGGCGATCCACTATCACGGTATCCACCAGAGCTTTACCACGTCCAACGCCAATACGCGCCCGACCAGTATTCGCATGACCCTGGTGGACGGACCCTTTAAAACGCTGGACGGCACCTGGACTTTTAAACCGCTGCGCGAAGATGCGTGCAAGGTGGAGCTGGATTTGCACTATGAGTTTTCCAGCCGTATTCTGGAACAGGTGATCGGGCCCGTGTTCAGCATGATCGCCAACAGTTTTGTCGATTCCTTCTGCAAGCGGGCGGAGACGGTGTATGGCAAATGAGCAAATCAACGTGTCCGTGTGCTACGCCACGGACACCATTGAATTCCTGCGGGAGTTGCGGCTGGAAGCCGGCGCGACGATTGCCGATGCGCTGAAGGTCAGCGGGCTGGCGTATGAAGTGCCGGGCGTCGACGTGAATACGATGACGGTCGGGATCTACGGCAAGAAGAAAACCCTGGATACCGTGCTGCGCGAGCATGACCGGGTCGAGGTGTACCGGCCGCTGATCGCCGACCCAAAGAACGCGCGCCGTCGCCGGCCGGCAAAGAAGCCCGGGTGATTGCGCGCCGCGCAAGCCGCCCTGTCAGCGCTGCCGCCCGCGCCAGCGGCAATACCGCGCACGCATCGCGGGTTTGTCCGGGCGCGGCGCCACTCCCGCCTCAGAACCGGTGCCGCAACCCCACCGCCAGTTGCCGGTTCCCCGTGCCCGGTTCTTCGCTGTTGCCCGCCGTATAACCCGCGCCGTTGCGGTTGTGGATTTGCACGCGGGCCGCATACACATCGGTGCGTTTCGAAAAGGCATACGCCGCATACAGCGCCGTCTGCACCGCATCCTGATTCCGGCGCGTGCGGTCATCCTTGTACACCACCGTCGCGATACAGGTCCATGGCCCGCGCGGCACCGACACGCCCAGCAAGGCATCGTTGCTGGCGCTGGACGCCACCGGCGCCACGCCGCCAAACGGCGCGCCCGCGCTGTTCAGGGGGGAGGAATTCAAGCCCCGGTTGACGCCATAGCCCGCGTATACTTTCGCCACCTGCAAGTCGTAGTTCGCGCCCAGCAGCCAGTTGCGCGCCGAACCCGCGTCCGGCGCTGTTGCGGTCACGTTGCTGCGGTTGTGCATGGCCAGGCGCACGGTCAGCGGACCGTTGCCGTAACCGAAGGAGCCGCCGAACTGGCGGCCGATGGCGCTGTTGCCGGCGGTTTCTCCGGCCACCACCATCGCATCGGCGCTGAACCCGTGCCAGGCGGTGCTGCGGAACAGGACCGAATTGCCGGCCCGGAAACCGCCCGGCGGCATCAGGTTGTTGGAACGGCCAACGCCATTACGCAGCGGATCGATCACGGTATTGAGCGTGGTGAACAGCGGCGTGTCCTGCAAGCCGACGCTGACGGCACCGGCCTTGCCGCGCAGGCCGGCAATGCTGGTGCGGCCGAACAGAGTGCCGTTCTGCGTCGGGATGCCGGTGTCGGCATGGATGCCGCCTTCGAGTACAAAGAAGGCGGACAAGCCGTCGCCGAGGTCTTCGCTGCCTTTGAAACCCCAGCGGCTTTGCGTCGCCATGCCGCTGGTGACGCGGGTGGACGTGCCGTTGATACCGCCACGGTCGTGGGAAATGCCGACGTCCATCACGCCATACAAGGCGAGATCGGACGCGGCGCTGCCGCCGGCCGCGCACAGGGCGGCCAGCGCGAACAAGCGCTTTTTCATGTTGTCTCCGGAATGTCTGGATGCGGCGGGTCCGCAAGCCCTGCCGCTTTGGTGCGGATTTATTGCGCGGCGGCAGGCACGGCGCTGGCGGGTTCCGGGTCGGGGATCGGTTCGATCTTGCCCAGCACGAACACGAACGACACGATGCCGACGATCAGGATCACCCCGGCCACCAGGAAGGCATTGGCAAACGAATTGGTGGCGCCCACGATCAGGCCGGTGACGATCGGCGCGGCGGCGCCCATCAGGTTGTTGGCGAAGTTCATGATGCCGCCGATGGTGCCGGCGCCGCCTTTGGGGGCGATCAGCGAGGGCAGGGACCAGCCGACTGGGGCCGCCGCCGCCAGGCCGCCCAGCGCGATGGAAATCCAGAAGATGGCCCAGGCCGGATCGGTGGTTTGCGTGGCGCCGAACACCGCCAGGCCGAACAGCATGCCGATCACCAGCACGGCCTTGCGCACCATGGATTCATTCTTGCCCTTGGCGATCAGGTGGTCGATCAGCCAGCCGCCCACGATCAAGTCCGTCACCGTCGCCACCATCCAGGGAATGGCGGCATAGCCGGCCGATTTCAGGATGCTCATGTTCATGGTTTGCACCAGGTAGCCCGGCAGCCAGGTCAGGAACAGGTAGAACGTGTAGCCATAGGCGGCAAAGCCGATGGTCAGGCCCCAGATCTTGGTCTTGGTCAGCAGGTAGCCCAGCATGTTGAAGGCGCCCGCATCGGACGGACCTTCCGGCGCCGCGCCGCCGTCGCGGATATAGCGCAATTCTTCCTTGCTGAGGTTTTTGTCGGCGCTCGGGTCGCGGTAAAACACATAAAACGCGATGAAGTAGGCAAAGCTGAGGAGGGCGGACAGGGCAAAACCCCAGCGCCAGCCATAAGCCACGATGGTGACCGCCACCAGCGGCACGCCGATCACATTGGAAAACTTGGCGGCCGCGTCAAAGATCGCCGTGGCCATGCCGCGTTCCTTGCGCGGGAACCAGTAGCCGGTGGCTTTGGAGCTGACCGGGAAGGCTGGCGCCTCGGCAATACCCAGCAAGATGCGGGCGATAAAGATCCCCGCGAACCCGCTCGACAGCGCCGTGATGGTGGAGGCCAGGCCCCACAGGAACGCACCCCAGCGTCCCACGGTGGTGGGACCGAAGCGGTCCAGCACCATGCCGACCGGGATTTGCAGCAGCGAGTAAGACCAGGCAAAGGCGGAAAACAGGATGCCCATGTCGAGTGGCGACAGGTTGAACGCTTCCTGGATTTGCGGCGCCGCGACGGACAGGCCGATGCGGTCGATGTAGTTGATCAGCACGCCAATGCCGAGCAGGGCGCCGATGCCCCAGCGCCGTTTCGGGATGTTCCTGGTGTTGTCGGTTTTCAAAATCGTCTCCTGGTATGTAAGGCTAGCGCGGTGCGGCGCCGAGAATGGTGCCGGCCAGTTGCTGCGGTGCGGCGGCAATGTCCAGCGTGAGGCCGGCTTCATCGGACTGCAGCGGTTCCAGCGCCTGTAGCTGGCTGTCGAGCAGGGCGGGGGGCATGTAGTGGTCTTTGCGGGCGGCGAGGCGTCCGGCAATCACCTCGCGCTTGCCCTGCAGGTGGGCAAAGCGCAAGGCGGGATCGCCTTCGCGCAACAGGTCACGGTAGCGCCGCTTCAATGCGGAGCACGACACCACCAGGCCACGCCCGCTTTCCCGGGCGGTGGCGATTTCCTGCCTTAAGCGCTGCAGCCAGGCGGCGCGGTCCGCATCGTCGAGTGGTATGCCGGACACCATCTTGGCGACATTGGCCGGTGAATGGAAATCATCGCCTTCGATAAAATCGGCGCCGAGGGCATCCGCGACCCGGCGCCCGACCTCGCTTTTACCGCTGCCGCACACGCCCATCACGACCCATCGGCTTGCTTGTTTTGTGTGGTTCATTTCGGTTGAGTTATGAGTTTGACATCAAAATGATAGCGCTATCAGTAAGATGAAGTGTCATCCAACATGATCCATCGGTCAAGGAAAAGTTATGCTGCAGCGCAGCATTTATGAGAATTTTGCATGGGATGTCACCCTCCGGGGTCAGACCCCAAATGTGACAAAAGCGGACATTCCGAGGCTGAAAATGTCCACTTTTGTCATCAACGGGTTCTGACCCCAGGAGGGGGGCAGGCGGTGGCGAGTGCTTACGCGCTTTCGCGCGCCATCACCGTGAAACCGAGGTCGATATGCTGCTGTTCCGGCTGGTCGCCCTTGATCAGCGTTTGCAGCAGGGAGGCCGCTTCGAAGCCGATCTTGTAGCGCGGCGTGGCAATCGTTGTGCACGACGGGTGCATCAGCGCCGATGCGGGTAAATCATTGAAGCCGCAAATGGCCAGTTGTTCCGGCACCGCGATGCCGTGCCGCTGGCAATGGAAAATCGCGCCGTGCGCCAGGTCGTCGTTGCAGCAAAAGATCGCGTCGAGCCCCGGCATGCCGGCGCGCATACGCTCGACCAGTTCGCCGCCCAGCGCCAGGGTGGAGGGATCGGGCACCATCAATTCCAGCATCGGATCGAGCTTGCCCGCTTCCGCCATCGCCATGCGGTAGCCTTCCTGGCGCTTGATGGTCCGCTCGTCGAGCTGCGCGCCCATGAAACCGATGCGCTGATACCCTTTCCGCAGCAGGTAGCGCGTCATCTGGTAGCCGGCCTGGATTTGCGAGAAACCGACCGAGACGCGGTCCGGATCGGTGGACAGGTCCATCATCGACACCACCGGCACGCGCGAGGTGGCCAGGGTTTTTTCCACGCCCTTGCTGTGCGACAGGCCCGACAGCAAGATGCCGTCCGGGTTCGACTGCATGTACACGTTCAGCAGCTTTTCTTCTTCCGCGTCGGAATAGCGCGTGTTACCGATCAGGATCTGGTAACCGTAAGGGTCGAGGGCATCCTGGATCCCCGCCAGCACCGCGGTAAACACGGCATTGGACAGGGACGGCACCAGCACCACGATCACGTTGGATTTCGACGACGCCAGCGCCCGCGCGGCGCGGTTCGGCACATAGCCCAGTTCTTCCACTGCTTTTTCGACCCGTTCGCGCAACAGCGACGACACGAGTTCCGGCTGGCTGATGGCGCGCGACGCGGTCATGGTCGCCACACCGGCATGGGCGGCCACCGCCGCCAGGGTTACACGGCCGCTGGCGCGGCTCTTGCCATTCGAAGTTCTGCTCATTGATTGTTGTTGTGTTCTTGTCTCTGAATCGTTCAGTGTACGGTCAGCGCGCACATCCCGCCAGTGCCGCCTTGTTTTGCTTGCTGCGCTCGGCGCGCTGGGCTTCGGTGAGGACGCTGCGCTGGCCATCCTTGTCGAAGGTGCTCATGCGGATGCCGGACTCCAGCGCCAACTGGTTGCTGCGGGCATTGTCGCAGTTGGCGGTTTCCGCCGCTTTCTGCGCCGCTTCCTGCGCGGCTTTCTGGCCGGCTTCGGCGGCTTCGGCCTTGCGCTTGTTGAAGTCCGCGTTGCGTTCGGCCAGCGTTGGCGGGCCTTTTGCCTTGTCGTCTGCCGCCTTGGCGCTGTCGGCGGTCGGCGCCGCGCCCTTTGCCGCCGGATCGTCGGCCGCGCCAGGGGCGGGCGCCACTTGCGCATTGCGCGGCTGGCGCAGGATGCGGTTCAACGGCACCGAGGGCGGCGGCGGCTGGTCGGACAGCTGCTTCATGCCCTTGTCATCGAGCCAGATGTAAGGCGCCTGGGCCTGCGCCAGCGGCGCGTTCAAGAGCGCGGCCAACAGCATGCCGCGCAACAGGTGAAGTTGTGAATATTTCATCGTGGCAACCTTTTTCATGACAGGCTGATTCTCCATGAAAAGCCTTTGAAGTCAACCGCCAGCATGGAATTTCCAATGGGTAAAGACGAAATGGCTGATTTTCTGTATAATCTACTTTTGCGCCAATAGGAAATGTACTATGCGTTTACTCCAAAAAGCACTCACCTTCGATGACGTGCTGCTCGTCCCAGCGTATTCCAATATTCTCCCCGCGGATACGTCCCTCAAGACTCGCCTGACCCGCAATATCTCCCTGAATATCCCGTTGCTGTCGGCAGCCATGGACACCGTGACGGAAGCCCGCCTGGCGATCGCCATGGCGCAGGAAGGCGGCATCGGTATCATCCACAAGAACCTGAAACCGAAAGACCAGGCCCGCGAAGTGGCCCGTGTTAAACGTTTCGAAGCAGGTGTGCTGCGTGATCCGATCACGATTCCGCCGGATATGAAAATCCGCGAAGTCATCAAGCTTACGGAGCAGTATGGCATTTCCGGCTTCCCGGTGATAGAGGGTAAACAAGTAGTTGGTATCATCACCAACCGCGATTTGCGCTTCGAGCAGGAGCTGGACGCGGAAGTGCGCGCCAAGATGACCCCGCGCGACAAGCTGGTCTACGTGAAAGAGGGCGCGGACACCAACGAAGCCAAGCGCCTGATGAACAAGCACCGCCTGGAGCGCGTGCTGGTGGTGGACGACACCTTCGAACTGCGCGGCCTGATCACGGTAAAAGACATCCAGAAGTCGACCGAGCACCCGAACGCATCGAAAGACAAACACGGCAAACTGCTGGTTGGCGCGGCAGTGGGCGTGGGCGCAAAAGATGAAGAACGGATCGAATTGCTGGTCGCGGCCGGCGTGGACGTGCTGGTGGTCGACACCGCCCACGGCCACTCGCAAGGCATCCTGGACCGCGTAAAGTGGATCAAGGAACGCTTCCCGCAAGTGGACGTCATTGGCGGCAACATCGCCACGGCGGCCGCCGCCAAAGCGCTGGTGGAGTACGGCGCGGACGCGGTGAAAGTCGGTATCGGCCCAGGCTCGATCTGCACCACCCGTATCGTGGCCGGTGTCGGCGTACCGCAAATCACCGCGATCTCGAACGTGGCGCAGGCGCTGGAAGGCACTGGCGTGCCATGTATCGCCGACGGCGGCATCCGCTTCTCGGGCGATATCTCGAAAGCACTGGCAGCCGGCGCCTCGACCGTCATGATGGGTTCGATGTTTGCCGGTACCGAAGAAGCACCGGGTGAAGTGATCCTGTACCAGGGCCGTTCGTACAAGTCCTACCGTGGCATGGGTTCGCTGGGCGCGATGTCCGACGGCTCCGCTGACCGCTACTTCCAGGACGCGGCCATGAAGCAGGACAAGTTCGTACCGGAAGGCATCGAAGGCCGCGTGGCCTACAAAGGCTCGGTACTGGCGATCATCTTCCAGCTGGTGGGCGGCGTGCGCCAGTCCATGGGCTACTGCGGCTGCGCCACCATCGACGAACTGCGCGAAAAAGCGGAATTCGTTGAAATCACGTCGGCCGGCATGCGCGAATCGCATGTGCACGATGTGCAAATCACCAAGGAAGCGCCGAACTACCGATCGGAATAAGCTTCACGAACGCCGGCACCAGCGCAACGCGGTGCCGGCGTTGTTTCACACGCAGTATCAGACGCACCCCATTCCCATAGCTTTTACCCACATCCATGCACTCTAAAATCCTCATCCTCGATTTCGGTTCCCAGGTCACCCAGCTGATCGCCCGCCGCGTGCGCGATTCCGGCGTGTTCTCCGAAGTTTATCCGTACGATATCGGCGACGACTTCGTGCGCAACTATGGCGCGTCCGGCGTGATTTTGTCCGGCAGCCATAACTCCACCCTGGAAGGTGATTCGCCGCGCGCACCGCAAGCGGTGTTCGAACTGGGCGTGCCGGTGCTGGGCATCTGCTACGGCATGCAAACCATGGCGGCGCAGCTGGGCGGTAAAGTGGAAAACGGCCTGGTGCGTGAATTCGGTTACGCCGAAGTGCGCGCCCGCAACCACACCAAGCTGCTGGACGGCATCAACGACTTCGTAACAAGCGAAGGCCACGGCATGCTGAAGGTGTGGATGAGCCACGGCGACAAGGTGCTGGAAATGCCGCCGGGCTTCAAGCTGATGGGCGACACGCCAAGCTGCCCGATCGCGGCAATGGCCGATGAGGACCGTCGTTTCTATGCCGTGCAATTCCACCCGGAAGTCACGCACACCGAGCAGGGCAAAGCCATCCTGGGCCGCTTCGTGCACGAAATCTGCGGCATCAAGGCCGACTGGAACATGCCGGACTACATCACCGAAGCGGTGGAGAAGATCCGCGCGCAAGTGGGCACCGATGAAGTGATCCTGGGCCTGTCGGGCGGCGTCGATTCGTCCGTGGCCGCCGCGCTGATCCACCGCGCCATTGGCGACCAGCTGACTTGCGTGTTCGTCGACCACGGGCTGTTGCGCCTGAACGAAGGCAAGATGGTGATGGACATGTTCGCCAAGAACCTGGGCGTCAAAGTCATCCGCATCGATGCGGAAGACCAGTTCATGGGCCACCTGGCCGGCGTGACCGATCCGGAACAGAAGCGCAAGATCATCGGCCGTGAATTCGTCGAAGTGTTCCAGGCTGAATCGGCCAAGCTGGTCAACGCAAAATGGCTGGCGCAAGGCACGATTTATCCGGACGTGATCGAGTCGGCCGGCAAGGGCAAGAAAGGCCAGACCATCAAGAGCCACCACAACGTGGGCGGCCTGCCGGACACCATGAAGCTGCAATTGCTGGAACCGCTGCGCGAACTGTTCAAGGACGAAGTGCGCAAACTGGGCGTGGCGCTGGGTCTGCCGCATGACATGGTCTACCGTCACCCATTCCCGGGCCCGGGCCTGGGCGTGCGCATCCTGGGTGAAGTCAAGAAGGAATACGCCGACCTGCTGCGCCAGGCTGACGCGATCTTCATCGAAGAACTGCGCAACACGCCGTACGAGGCCACAGTGGTGCCAGGCTTCGACCAGGACAGCGTGCCGAAGAACTGGTACGAAGCGACGTCGCAAGCGTTTGCCGTGTTCTTGCCGGTGAAATCGGTTGGCGTGATGGGCGACGGCCGTACCTATGAATACGTGGTGGCGCTGCGCGCGGTGCAGACGCAGGACTTCATGACGGCGCACTGGGCGCACTTGCCGCATTCGCTGCTGGGCAAGGTGTCCAATCGCATCATCAATGAAGTGCGTGGGCTCAACCGTGTCGTGTATGACATTTCCGGGAAGCCGCCTGCGACCATTGAGTGGGAATGACAGAATATTAGCTGTCGTTGTGTTTTGTAATTAAATAATGGCCTCGAATCGGGGTCATTATTTTTTTTCGGTACGCCATCGGACCACGCCCTTCGACATCGGTGCGATGCGCCATGAACGACCGTGCAGGGTTGTTCCAGGGTTAAAAGGAAATGCAATGATGACTAACCTGCTTGAAGAAATGTTGTTCTGCGAATTCATGCTGGTGTGCGAGTCCCACGACTGCCGCGCCTTTTTTGAATTCGAAGAAGTGGCCCATGATCCGATGGACGAGTGGGCCAAGCGGGCGGCTGTTGCGGCGAGGGAGTGCGGTTGGACGATCGGTCGCACGGGACTCGTGAAATGCGCAAAATGCGCCGCGCGCACTGACTGATTTCCGGTGTCCACCGTGCGGTTACTTGTGCGGTGGGCGCAGCCGCTCCGGAATGGGGCCGCAGTTCCTGCCGTATAATGTCGCCTCGCCCGCATTCCCCATCCCACATCAACACGTTCCGCTACCGCTGTCCCTGCCGCGACTGGGTACGGATGACTATTGCCATGACCAACAACACCCCGCGAGCCGCCTGGTTCACGGACCTCCGCTTAAACTTCCTGGCCGGCCTGACCACTTCATTCGCGCTGGTGCCCGAATGCATCGCCTTTGCCCTGGTGGCGCAGCTTAATCCGCTGATGGGACTGTATGGCGCCTTTATCATCTGCACCATTACTGCGCTGTTCGGCGGGCGTCCAGCCATGATTTCCGGCGCGGCCGGTTCGATGGCGGTGGTCATCGTGGCTCTGGTGGCGCAGCATGGCGTGCAATATCTGCTGGCGACGGTGGTACTCGGCGGAGTTTTGATGGCGCTGTTCGGCCTGCTGCGATTGGGGAAGTTGATCCAGATGGTGCCGCATCCGGTCATGCTGGGCTTCGTCAACGGCCTGGCGATCGTCATCGCGATGGCACAATTGGAACACTTCCGGCAGCCGCATGCGGCAGGCGGCGGCTGGCTGCAGGGCATCCCGCTGGCCGTCATGGGCGGCCTGGTGGGGTTGACCATGGTGATCGTGGTGGTGTTGCCACGCGTGACAAAAGCCGTGCCGCCCGCGCTGGCGGCGATCGTGATCGTCGGGTTGCTGGGATATGGTTTGCAATTGCCGGTCCGCACCCTCGGCGACCTGGCGCAAATGGCCGGCGGCCTGCCGGTGCTGCACGTTCCCGAGGTGCCGCTGAACGCTGAAACGCTGCGCATTATCTTTCCCTACGCGGTGCTGACCGCCATGGTCGGCTTGCTGGAAACCCTGCTGACCTTGAGCCTGACCGACGACATCACGCAGACGCGCGGACTGCCGAACCGCGAGTGCATCGCATTGGGCGCGGCCAACGTGGCCGCTGGCCTGTTTGGCGGCATGGGCGGCTGCGCCATGATCGGACAGACCATGATCAACCTCGGTTCGGGCGGACGTACGCGCTTGTCTGGCATTGTCAGTGGCGCCATGCTCCTGCTGTTCATCCTGTTCCTGTCGCCCCTGATCGGCCATATCCCGCTGGCCGCGCTGGTCGGCGTCATGTTCGTGGTGGCGGTTGAAACGTTTGCCTGGGGCTCGCTGCGGGTGCTGGGCAAGGTGCCGCGGCACGATGCGCTGGTGATGGTGGCGGTGACCGTGATTACCGTCTTCACCGACCTGGCAACGGCGGTCCTGTGCGGCGTCGTGATCGCCGCGCTGAACTTTGCCTGGCAACACGCGCGCGACATCCGCGCCGAGATCGACGACAGCGCGGCGGGCGTGCGCACCTACCGGCTGCATGGCACGCTGTTCTTTGCCTCGGCCACCCGTTTCCAGGAATTATTCGCGCCGGCGTCCGATCCGGCCCGCGTGGTGCTCGACTGCCGCCTGCTGCAGATGGCCGATCATTCGGCCATCGCCGCGATGGAAAGTCTTTACCAGCGCTATGCCAGGGCGGGCAAGCAGTTGCAGGCCAGGCACTTGTCGGCGCGCTGCGAAATGCTGTTGCAGCGGGCCGGTGTCGCGGCCGCCTGACGTCGTTCCAAGGCAGCCACTGGCGCGCCGGATCCACCTCAACAACGATGAAATTGCCCAATTGAATTTAATTGGCCTTCAGTGCTAGACTCATGCCGTTGATTAATAGGCAAGGAAAATGAAGGCAAAATACATGTTGGCCGCCCTCGCATTCGTCTTCCCCGGTGCAGCGGCGGGCGAGGCAATGCAACCGCAGCAACTGCAGCGGGAAATCACGTCCGCCACTGCGCGCTTTTTTGACCGGTTCCGCATGAAACCTGCGAACGAGAAGATTGCTGGCGGTGCCGCGCTGGACGCCTACCTTCTGTCACTGGACCAGGACCGGTTGGCGTTCTCGCAGCCTGATATAGATAAACTGGAACCCTTGCGCGCTGCATTCGATAGCATCGGTGACAGCAAGGCAATCGATGCGGCGTTCGCGTTGTTTGGCGACTATCAAGTACGTATGGCGGAGAAAGTTAGCTATGCCAAGACGTTGCTGGCGGAATCTGGCAAGACACGAGCCCTGTCACAATCACTGAGTGAACCTAAGCCGACGGCATGGGCGGCGTCGGAGGAGGCGTTGCGTGCGTTGTGGCGCCAGCGTGTGGAGCGGGATATACAACGGCTGCGCGGTGCGGGCTGTGCTGAAAAAAACATCATTCCAACGTTGCAGCGCCGCTATGACAAATATCTCGGGCGCGTGCAGTCGCTGACCAGCGCCCAGGTATTGGAAACCTTCCTGAATGCCTACGTGCAGTCCCGTGATCCCCATGCCGCGTACTTGCCGCCGGAGCTGCCTGAACCTGGCTCTGCAAAGGGCGTCGGCGTCGGGCTCACGCTGCAAAAGAAAGGGGACATGATCGTCGTGCGCGACCTGGTGCAGGGTGGTGCCGCTGTGCGCAGCGGCCAGATCGCGAGCGGTGACAGGATTGTCGGTGTGGCACAAGGGGCTGGAGAAGATATGACGGAAGTGATTGGCTGGCATGTCGACGATGTTGCCGCACTGACCAGCGGGGCGGCGGGTTCCGCCGTCATACTGGACCTGTTGCCAGCGCTTGCGCCGCCCGATGGGATGCGCAAGCGTGTTGAATTGGTACGTGCGCCCGTTCCAGCGCAGCAGCAACGCGTGCGATCGCGGATCGAGATGGTCAGCCTGGATAAAACTCCACACCGGGTCGGCGTCATTGTCATACCGGCGCTCTACCAGGATTACAACGCGCGCATGGCGGGACACAAGGACTACACTAGTGTCGCCCGCGATGTCGGCAGCGAATTGCGGACGCTGAAGGAAGCCGGGGCGCAGGCGATTCTACTGGACATGCGCAATAACGGCGGCGGACCACTGGTTGAAGTGTTCGACCTGGCCGGGTTGTTTGTACCGGGGGCGAAAGTCATGCAGCATCGTAATGGCCAGGGGCGGGTGGAGGTTGAATTTGCCCCGCCAGGCTCCCCCGTATGGGATGGACCGCTGGGGGTGTTGCTGGACAGGGGCTCAGCTTCGGGCACGGAAATTTTTGCTGCCGCGATGCAGGACTACGGCCGCGCCATCCTGATTGGCGACGCCACGCATGCGCGAGGAAGCATCCAGGTGGCGCCATCACTTGATGCTTCATCGTCGCCAGATCGGCGTTATGGCTCGCTGAAACTCACCGTATCCCAGACTTTCCGCTCGAACGGAACGCCAATCCAGTACGTCGGTGTGACGCCCGACATCCTGGTGCCGGGAGAAGCCGATATACCTGGCTCACCCGTCAAGTCGGCAGGACCGGTCATCCCGCCAATCAAGGCGGTGGATATCAAGAAGGTGGGCGACACCTCGGCGCTGGCGAAGGCGTTGGCGGAGCGGCACAGGGTCCGATCCCGGAAGGCGCGCGTGGCGGTTGCGGATGTTCGACAGGAGCAGATGGAAGATGCCTTGCGCATCATGGGTGACATGATTGCTCTGGCTGCTGGCGGCGATGTACGCTGAAAAGATCACGGACTGGCGGATTCAGGCGCAAGTTCGCTGCCCGGGGGCCAACAGGCGGTTGTGCGCAAGGAAAATTTGGTTCTTCCGCGCGCGGTCCCGTGCACTCATCGCGACGCTGGAGTCCCGGTTGAAGATGGATCTGCCGTTCGTGGCTTACCGGCAATTGGCCCTGGAGCCCTGCGAGGACAACGAAAAGGCCGCGATCCTGCGTTTCATCGCCACCAATTACCAGAACTCCGAGCTGGACCTGGCCACTGTTGCCGCAGGCACGGGGGCGAACCGCAACAAGATCAACGAAGTGTTAACAACAGAACTCGGCATGACGTTCAGCAGCTACCTGAATAAATTGCGGCTGATGGAAGCGGCCAGACTACTCACCGACCTAACCAGCGCGTCCGTGGCGGAAATCGCGCATTCGGTCGGCTATGCCAATGGCTCGTACTTCATCAAGCTGTTCAAGGAAGAGTACGGCTGCACCCCGAAGGCGTTTCGAAACCTGTCAGCCCGACAGGAAACGGCTTCCGGTCACTTTCCGGACGGCAGGTCGGACTAGTCGCTCGACAAGGTTTGCTAACCGGCAATCATCCCGCGCAGTTGCGTGCTGTTATGTTTCTCCTGTCCCTTCCGGGCATCGATGCCGGTAATGGTCCCGCCGTGGTTTGTAAACATCCAATATGTCTACAGGAAGGTGCTCGTCGCGTTGGTTTGCTATCCGCCCGCGTGGCCGTTGCCACCGTGCGCGGCGAGGAACATGGCGACGGCCGAGCGGCAATAAGATTCGATTTCGTTGTCGTCCTCTGCTGTCGCCTCATCGAAGCGCGCGATCAGCAAGAGATCGGATCCTTTGAAAAGCGCGGCAAACAAGCGGGCGGATTGGCGAGGGGCGGGCACGTTCAGAACCGCCTTTGCGTGCAACAGACGCAACAGGGCCTCGATTTGCGCAATGACATGGGCGGGCCCGGCTTCGTAATGGAGCTTGCTTAACGACTTTCGATTCTTCTTGTCGGCCATGATCATGGCTTCGACACCGCTGACGTCCGGGCTCAACAGCGTGCGAAGCAGGGATGATCCCATCGCCATGAGTTGATCTTCGGCGGAACCCTCGGCACCTTCAAAAAGCGCCCGTGGCGCAAACTGATGGCAGCGGGCCGCGATGGCCGTGCTGAACAACGCTTCTTTGTTCTCAAAGTGCCGATAGATGCTGAGTTTGGATATCTTCGCCCGCTGGGCGACCTTGTCCATTGTCGTCGCTTGAAAACCCAATTCCACGAAGAGTTCGCATGCGGCGTCGACGATCGTTTGTCCCAGCGCCTCGTTGGCTGGCCGGCCGCGCCGGCCCTGATTGTTTTCGGTCACGATAATTCCAGTACTTGACAGTATCCAAATTAAAGATTTACGATACCACGTAGTATTTTAAATGTGCAAGCCAATTCACCAGGTGCGGCCCCCTCCATCCACAACCCGGAGTTTATTACCATGAATGACGTCATCATCATCGGCGGCAGTTTTGCCGGCCTTGCCGCCGCTCTGCAGCTCGGCCGTGCCCGCCGCAAGGTCACCGTTCTCGATACCGGCCTGCCGCGCAATCGCTTCGCCGGCCACTCGCATGGTCTGCTCGGCCACGATCACAAGCCACCGCTGGACATCCTGGTCGCGGCGCGGCAGCAACTGGCGCGGTATCCCACGATCAGGCTGGTCAATGCCCGGGCCGACAGCATCTCCGGTGCCATCGACGATTTCTCCGTCCTCACTGGCGATGGCGAAAGCCTTGGGGCGCGCCGCCTGATCCTGAGCTATGGCGTTGCCGATCAGATGCCTGATGTTCCGGGCTTTGCCGAAAGCTGGGGCACATCCATCGTGCCTTGCCCTTATTGCGACGGCTTTGAAGTCGCCGGCCGGCATTGGGGCCTGGTCTGGTCCGGACCGCAGTCGCACCAGTCCGCTCGGTTGTTCCTCGATTGGACCGATAAATTAACGGTCTTCTCCGATGGCCACGACATCCCGCCCGATATCCAGGCCGATCTGGCGGGCCGCAACATACCTGTCGTCGATGGCCGGATCGTTGAGATTGCCCACCACAAGGGCCATATCACCACGGTCAATCTCGCCACCGGCCGCAACATCGCCGTCGACGTCCTGTTCGCGCATCCGCGCAACAAGCCGTCCGCAAGCCTGCATGAACCACTGGGCCTCGCCACGGTCGATACGCCCACCGGCGTCGTCCTCAAGGTCGACGAGCGCCGTCAAACCAGCATGCCAGGCATCTACGCCGCCGGCGACCTCACGACGGCCTTCTTGCCATCGGTTACCCAGGCATCATCGCAGGGTGCGATGGCGGGTATCTTCGCCCAGCAATCGATGCTGGCTTGAGAGCACAGATTCCCTGCTCCGGCCGCGTCGTCGGCTTCGAAGAGGTCGGCGCGGACCGGCGCGGTGAAGGACGGCGCGTCCAGTTGGTTAGGAACGAATTTGAACAAGGATATGACATGGCACAGAAAGATACTTATCAGATCGCCGATTGGAACGGTCAAAGCGGGGAGCGTTGGGTCGCCAACCAGGCCCGGCTCGACGCTATGGTGGCGGTATTCGGCCAGGCCGCGATTGAAGCCGCCGCGCCCGAATCGGGCGAGCGTGTGCTGGACATCGGCTGCGGCGCGGGCGCGTCGAGTCTGGCACTGGCCGCCCGCGTCGGTACGGACGGGGACGTGCTAGGCGTGGACATATCCGAGCCGCTGATCGGCCGGGCGCGCGCGCTTGCGCCACCGGATGCGCCAGTCCTGTTCCAGGTGGCCGATGCCAGCAGCGCCGAGCTGCCCGAGGGCGCGTTCGACATCCTGTTCTCGCGTTTCGGGGTGATGTTCTTCGACGATCCGACAGGGGCCTTCGCCCATATGCGACGCGCGCTGCGGCCGGGCGGGCGGGTCGCTTTCGTCTGCTGGCGCGGCGCGGCCGATAACGATTGGGTGCGCCTGCCGATGGGGGCGATCAAGGGCATCGTCCCGCCGACCGCGCCGACCGGTACCGAAGCACCCGGCCCATTTTCGTTCAGCGACCGGGAGCGGATCGCGCGCATCCTCACGGCGTCCGGCTTTGTCGATATCACTATCGCACCCTTCGATGCATCCATCCCGTTCGGCGAGGGCGGAACGCGGGACGCTGCGATCGACGACGCGGTGAGGATGGCGCTTGAGGTCGGCCCGCTGTCGCGTGCGCTCGCTGGTCAGCCCGACGACATCCGCGCCCGTGCCTCGGCCGCGACTCGTGCGGCCTTCGCGGACCTCCCCGGCGAGCGGTCGTTGATGATCAACGGCGCGGCGTGGATCGTCATGGCGCGCAATCCGGCAAGCTGACAGGGATGAAGAGGGAAGACGCCCCCTGATCGGCGCCTGCGCCGGTCAGTTTTATAATGCCGCCTATCATGTGGAATTTCTGGCCATGCAGGCTTGGGTGAGCTGGTCCCCGGCTATTAATCAGTGACATACTTTAGAAGGCCAAGCAATGATGGATAACCTGCTCGAAGAAATGCTGTTCTGTGAATTCATGCTCGTGTGCGAGTCCCATGACTGCCGCGCATTTTTTGAATTCGAAGAAGTCGCCCATGATCCGGTGGAAGAATGGGCCGAGCGGGCGGCGGTGGCGGCGAGGGCGTGCGGTTGGACGATCGGTCGCACGGGGCTGGTGAAATGCGCAACGTGCGCGGCGCGCGTTGACTAAACGTCTGGCACGGCGGCCGGGGTCTTTTCAGCGGAATAAATTTGATTTCACATGATGGGATCCAGGGTGCGGTTCCCTCGCTGAGATTTCTCAATCTACAGAAATTCGTTCCACATTGTGGTGCGTTGTTGTAAGTCATTGGTTTTATTGAATATATTCTGGACCGTTTTGTTTTCGGGTTGCCGGATTCGGGTGACGATGGCCCTTATGATGAAGTGAATGATGTGCGATCCGCTGCAAGCGGCGGATCGCAAGCGCAACCAGGTTTCTATTCACTTTCTATTCAAGGAGTCTCACATGGAACTGCATTCTGGCGAAAACCGATCGATCCCTGCCATGCCTGTTTTTTCCCGATACGGAACGACCGGCATGGAAAATCTGGCGCCGGCCGGTTTTGCTCAACCCTTCAGCCGTGTTGGCATCATGGGGGTGGGCGAAACAGGCATGGGCATGGCGGCCAGCCTGCTGGAGTCCGATATTCCGGTCACGGTCTTTGAACTTGCGCGGGAACCGCTCGATCTGGCTACCGCGTCGATGCGGTCGGCTTATCAGGACGCGGTGAGCGACGGTGAACTGACGGCGGCCCAGCGCGACCGGCGGGTGGCGTTGCTGGCAGCGACCATCAACCTGCATCACTTGAAGGACTGCGATGTGATCGTCGACGCCCTGTGCTCGAGCGCCGCTGTCAAGGACGGTATGCTGCGACGGCTCAATGAACTGGCCAAACCCGGCGCCATCCTGATCGCTTGCGTCGCCGGCGCGGACGCCACCGCCGAGGTCAGCCGGATTGCTTCGCTGATGCGGTTTCCCGAGAATGTGGTGGGACTGCGCCGCTCGAACGGTGCGGACGCGGGGCAGTGGGAGCTCATGCCTGTCAAGGCGACGTCGGAACGCGCCTTGGCGACCGCGACCCGGGTCGTGCAGAACCTCGACATGTCGCAGTTGGCCGCGTTGCCACCTGTTTTGTGACCGGCTTGTGCGGACGAGCGGTGAGGCGCACAGGACGCGGATTGAATCCGGTCCGGAAGCGTGATTTTCGGTGGTGGTATTTCTAACGGAAACGCGCCCGGTTGAGTAATGGCCCCGGTGGGGCCATTATTTTTGCCGGCGTTTTTTATGGTGGCCCGCCAAGCAGCGCCTCGATCACCTGCGCGCCGCACGCGGGCCCGTCGAAACGGCGTACGTCGCGCTGCATGACGGCCAGCGCCGCGCCCACGTCCGGCTCGGCCAGCAGGCGGTCCGCGTGCGCGCGCAACATTGCCGGATTGTGGCGCACACGCGATACGCGCGCGCCCACGCCGAGCTGTTCGAGGCGCTGCGCGACCCAGGTCTGGTCGAACACAAATGGAAAGGCAATCATCGGCACACCGCAATACAGGCACTCGGCGGCCGTGTTGTAGCCGCCATGCGCAAAGACCAGGTCGAATTGCTCCATCAGATGGAACTGGTTGACGAATGGCCTGCCAAGGATGGTGGCCTCGAGCGGCAAGTCGGCGAGCGCTTCGCTGACCAAGTCGGGCGGCGCCGAAAACAGGAACAGGCAGTCCGCCTCGTTGTGGGACAACACGATATTGCGGAAAATGCGCAACGCCACCGCGCGGTTGTGCTCCATGCCGGCCAACACCGAGCCCAGCGAAACGAAGAATTTCTTGCCCTGGAATCGGGCAATCCGGTCCGCCAGGGCCACGTCGTCGTCGCTTGGCTCGCGCCGCACAAAGCCCGGACCGACAAAGGATACCGGCACGTTGCCGGTGGTGCCGTTGGTACCGATGATGCCGTTGGTGCCGGTATCACCCATGACGCCGCTGGCGCAGGCCGCGCCCGGGTCACCCGGCGCCGCCGCGCAAAAGGCCGGCGTGGCAAAGCAGAGATAATGCGCAGGCAAGGCCTGCGCACCGGCGCCGCCTGGCACGCTGCCCATCAAACGGGCGTATAACTCCGCGCTCAGCTCGGCGAACAGCGCGTTGAACGCGCCCGCCATGCCCTTGCTGACGCAGGACGTCAGTTCGTCTTTTGGCAGGAACTCCAGCGGCGAGCTGATCGTGTAAGCAAAGCGGCAAGACAGTTCACCGGCCAGCAGCGGCGCCAGCGGCAGCAACTGGTCGAACAACAGCAAGTCCGGCGCGAACTCCCGGCAATGGCGCAAGGTGTCGGCATGGACGTCCAGGCAGAACTGTTGCAAGGCTTGCAGCGCTTCCGTTACCAGGCGGCCCTCGGCCACGGCGCCGATCGCGTGCTCGATGTTAGCCGATGGCACCGCGACGCGCCGCAGGCCCGGGGGCAGCCAGAACGGCCGGCTGAAATAGTCGATCACCAGCACCTCGTGGCCGCGCGCGCGCAAGCCCTCCGCCAGCGCCACCAGGGGCGTCATGTGGCCGAACAGTGGCGGCGCCGCACAAACGATCCGCGCCATCGCTAGCGCTCCACCGGAAACAGCGCCGGCGCGGCCGCACGATGCCAGGCCGCGTCGGGCAGTCCCGCCAGGAACGCTTGCAGGGCCGCCGCGACGGCATCGGCGCGCTGGATGACGAAGTCGTGTTCGCCTTCCAGGATGGCCAGCGCGCAGTCGTTGACCAGCGCCTGCTGCTTGCGCGCGTAGTCATGGTGCCCGGCGCGGCTCGAGTAGATCAAGGCGGTCTTGCAGGCGATGCCCTGGAATGCCGTGTCGCTGAAGGGCTGGTCGCTCAGCACCTCTTGCCGGAAGCTGGTCTGCTTCAAGACATCGAGGCGCGCCTTGACGTTCATGAGCGCGCGCCGGCGCCGTTGTATGTCGCCGCGCAAGCGCTCCTTGATCGGATCGATGAATCCGCCGCTCGGAGAAAAATCGCCGCCCAGCACCGCGCTCACGCCGTCGAGCATGGCATCGATGTCGTGCGCCGCCACCGGCAGCGGCGGCGTATCGAGGATCACCAGTCCCGCCGCCGACTGCGGATAGCGCATCGCCCATTGCGTGGCAATGTGGCCGCCATAGCTGTAGCCGACCACCACCACCGGACCGTCGGTGTGGCGGCGCCGTACCCGTTCCAGATCGTCGGCGTGGTCGGCCAGCCGGTAGCCGTCCGGCGGCGCCGGCGACAAGCCGTGGCCGCGCTGGTCGTAGGCTACGACGTGATACGCCTTCGTCAGCGCGAAGGCATAGCCGAGCACCCACAGACCGGCAGTGCCGGCCATGCCGTGCACGAACAGGATCGTGCGCCGGTTGGCCCCGCCCAGCGAAACCGCATTGAGCTCGGGCGCCGCGCCGGCCGTCACGCCGCGCGCTCCGGCTGGGATTCGGCGATGGAGGCGGCGATGAATCCGGCGATATCGCCCACCGTCATGCCGACGATCCGCTCCATGGTCATCTGCCCGAACCAGGACTCGAAGTCGACCGCGGGAAAGCGCCTGAGCATGATTTCGATCACCTTGGCGATCTCGATGCTGTCGAGCTCCAAACCCCCGCTCAAGGTGGTGTCGCCATCGATCACCATTTCCTGCGCCCATTCCTCGCCAACGACCTGGTGGACCGCGTCGCGGATCGCCTGGATGGCCTGTTCTTTTGTGATTGACATCGTTTGTTCCCTGGTTATTGTCATACTTCGTGTTGCACTTCCTGCTGTTCGCGCACCCAGCTGATCACGTGACCGTCCTTGTGGCGGCGCGCCTTGAACGCGGTCCCTTCGACCAGTCCGCTCCATCCGGCGCCGTTTCCTTGCACCTCGCGCACCCTGATCCGGCGCGGCGCGCCGGCCAGGCCACGGCCGTTGCATTTGCCCCAGGCTTCCTTCGCGGTCCAGAACAGGGTCTGCCAGAAGGCCCGCTCGGCGTCCGGCTGCGCCGCGAAAAACGCGATCTCGTCGGCGTCATAATTGAGCCGCTCGAAGGCTTCGCCGCGCGTCTCGATGCACTCGACGTCGATGCCGACGCGCCGCGTGCCACCGACGATGACGGCCGCGATATCGGGCTTGTGGCTGATCGACAGCGCCAGCGGCGCCGCATGCCCGGCCACGATGCCGAGCGGCGCGCCATGCTCGTCGTGGCCGATCTCGATCTCCGACGGGAACAGCGTGTCGACGCCGCGGTGCCGCGCCAGCCACTGCTTGAGGCCATCCTTCGCCGCCACCATGCCGCGCAATATCGCGTTGCGCTGCCCCATGGTCTTGCTGCCGTCGACCCGGGCGGTTTCGCTCCCGGTCAGGTAGCTCTTGGTCAGCATTACCCTGGTCCAGTTGGAGCGGAACGCCAGGTCGAAGACGAACAGGCCGTCCTCCAGTTGTTCACTGATCGCGTTCAGGCGCTCGGGTGTGCGGAAGATCGCGAACAGCGAGGGATCGCCGCTGAAGCGGCGGCCGGTGAACTCGCTCACCCGCACCTGCACGTGTCCGTCGCGGCTCAGCTCGAGGTCATAGACAAACTCGGTTTCGCTGATACGGCGCGTGAAGACATGGCAGTCATAACGCTCCGACGGATCGCGCAGCGCCGCCAGCGGCGCGAAGAACTCGAGCTTGCCCACCTTCAGCGGCAACACCACATTGTCCACATCGTAGTGCGAGCAGAACCATACGCCTGCGACCTGGAAGGCGCTGTCGACCAGCGCGCCCAAGCCGCCGGCGGCGGCCACCTCGCCGGTCATGCCGCTGGTGTCCATTGGCCCCAGCTGCTTGATGCCCTGGTACAGCGGTCCGTGGAATAGCCAGCGGTCCCGATAAATGTGCTCGAGCTGCAAAGGGAAGGGCGGCACATGGCCGGCGTCCATCTTGCGCCCGGCGCCTGCCGGCGCCGGCGCCACCGGCAGGCGCTCGGCCACCTCCACCTGGCAGGAAAAGCGGTCTTCGACCACCACCGCATACTGGTTGTGCTCCTTGCGGTAGAGGCGCGCCTCCAGCGCGAGCGGGCCGCGCACTTCCACGAAACGGAAGGAAAATGCCTTGTGGACGGCGCTGATGCTGTAGCCCGGCAAATAGTCCGACACCACCGCGCACGCCAGTTCGATCATCATCGTCATCGGCACCACGGCCGAGCGCTCGGCGATCGGTCTGCCCGCATGGGACTGGTAAATCTCGTGATCGTACAGCTCCGGGTAGCGCGCATGATCGATCTCGATGGTCTGGCGATGGACCACCGCATGTGGGTCGAGCGGTGGCTCGCTCGCCGCCTCGGCGTGGGCCGGTGCGCGCGTTGACGCAGACACCGATGCAGATGCAGACGCAGATGCAAATGCAGACGCCGACGCCGACGCAGATGCAGTTGCAGTTGCAGACCCAGACGCCGACCCAGACGCGGTTGCAGTTGCTGGCGCAGGCCCTGGCGCGACCACCGAGGACCGGCTCGCAACCGCGCCAAAGGCCGCCAGGACGTCGTGTTGCGCGCGCTGGAACACGTCCATGCTGTGTGCATGCAGTGCCGCGCAGCTTTGCGCGCCGGCCGGCAGCAATCCGGCAGGCGGCGCCGCTGGCGCTACCGCCGGACCCGCCAGGAACGACAGTGCGGGCATGACATGCAGTTCATTGAGGTTCCCGTCAAGCGACATCGGCGCGGTGCGATGCGGCGGCGCTGGCGCCAGCGCCGGCGCCGGGGCGGTTGCTTCGGACTGCTCCTGCAGGCACAGCCCGAAACGCTTGAAATCGATGGCTTTGCCTTCGGCGTACAGGCCGGCCGCCGCGCGCCGCAACATCTGTTCGCTGCTCTTGTCGGCGCTGCTGGCGTCGAGCGTCATGTATTCGCCGCCCTTGAGGGTGTCGGCGACAAAGCCGCTCAAGCCGGCATTGCCGACCTGCAGGAAGACGCGGAAGCCGTCCTGGTGCAGCCGTGTGACCAGCTCGCGGAAGCGCACCGGCGTGGCCATGTTGTCGATGATGACTTCCTTGACCTCGGCGGCGGCCTGCGGATAAGGCCCGGCCAGGCTCGAGGACCAGATCGGCATGGCCGGTTCGGACAGCACGATCTGCTCCACCAGCGGGCGGATGCTTTGTAATCCTGCGCGGATGTACGGCGTATGGGACGCCGCCTCGACCCCCATGTCGACCGACAACAGTCCTTGCGCGCGCAGGCGCTGCCGGGCTGTCTCCAGCGCGGTCGCGCTGCCGCAGATGACGCAATGGCCGGGGCAGTTGTCGACCGCGACGGCGACGCCGTCGATGCCGGCAAGCAGTTCGCGCACGTGTTCGGCGCCGCCCCAGACCGCCACCAGGAAGTAGCCCTTGCCCATCACGCCGTCCTGCAGGGCCAGCAGGCGCTCGACCAGGATTTCCAGCTGCGCCGCGCCGATCATGCCGCTCGACACGCAGGCGATCCACTCGCCCAGCGAGTGGCCGGCAATGGCATCGGGCGCGATGCCGAGCGCGCCGAACACGTGGTACAGGGTATTGGCGGAAAACACCGTCTGCAGGCTGCTGCTGACCAGGGCGTCGTCGCCCTTGGCCGACAGCTGCGTGAGGTCGAGGCCGAAGCGCTGCGCCAGCTCGCGGAAATCGGGGTTGACCTGGTTGCCCAGGCCGGGAAACAGGAAGGCCAGCTTGCCGCCCGCGCCGAGCAGGCCCTCGGGCGTGAAGAAAATATCCTGCTTGCCGCGCCAGGGCAGCCCGCGCGCGACGATGCGTCTGGCCTTGGCCAGCCGTTCAGGGGAGGGCGCGAACAGCACCAGCCGGCACGGCCCGGCGCCCGGATGCAACGCGCCGCTATCGAGGTCCGCCAGCAGGCTGGCCGGATCGGGCCGCGCCAGCGCCAGCACGGTTTCCCGCGTGGCCAACTGCCGCAGGTCCAGCCCGACCGGCACGCTCACCCGCGCCGGCGCGGGCGGCGCGCTCATGACCAGGTGGGCATTGATGCCGCCAAAACCGAAGGCGCTCACGCCGGCCACCCGCCCCGCGCCGTCGGCCCACGGCGTGCTGTGGCGTGGCACGTGGAAGCCCTGCGCGGCCAGGTCGGCCCGCAGTTCGCGGCAGTGCAGCGAAGGCGGCAGCACGCCATCCCTCAGCGCGCAGGCGGTCTTGATGACGCTGGCGATGCCGGCCGCGCCCAGCGTATGGCCGATCATCGACTTGACCGATCCCAGCGCCACGTGCCGCCCCTGCATGTGCGGTCCGAAGAATCGCAGCAGCGAGCCGCTTTCCACCTCGTCGCCGCGCGGCATGCCGGTGCCATGGCATTCGATGTAGCCGGCGCGGCCCGGATCGATGCCGGCGCTGCGCCAGGCGGCATCGAATGCCTGGACCTGGCCGTCCGAGCACGGCGCCAGCAGGCTTTCCGCGCGGCCGTCGCTGCGGCTGGCGACGCCTTCGATCACGGCGTGGATGCGGTCGCCGTGGGCCAGTGCCTTTGCGAGCGGCTTGAGCACCACCAGGCCGGCGCCTTCGCCCAACAACAGGCCGTCGGCGCCGCGGTCGAAGGGACGGATCTGTTCCTGCCGCGACAGCGCGCCGATATTGGTGAACATCGACCAGTAACCCTGGGTCAGCGGCACGTGCACGCCGCCGGCCAGCATCACGTCGCAGTGCCCCAGTTGCAGCTGCATGATGGCGTTTTCAATCGCCACCAGCGACGACGCGCAGGCGGCGTCGAGGATGTAGCTGGGACCGCACAGGTTGAGCCGGTTGGCCAGGCGGGAAGCGGCAAAACCCGGCACCAGGTTGCGCGTCAGGCTGTTGTCGAAACCAGCCTTGCGCTCGGCCACGAAGCGCTCGGCGAAGGCGTCGAGCTGGGCCTGGTCCAGCCCCGGAAAACTGTCACGCAAGCCCTGGCGCAACTGCGGCAGCAGCTTGATGCGGTCGAGGAAGCGCATCGTCACCGGTCCGATCGGCATGGTGCGCCCCAGGATCACGCCCACCGGCAGCGCCGGTTTCTCGCGCCCGCTGCGATTGATGCCGGCGTCGGCCAGCGCGCTGCGGGCCAGGTCGAGCATGATGAACTGGTCGGCCTCGGCTTCATCCACTTCGCGCGGCACGATGCCGTATTCGAGCGGATCGAAGGTCAGGTCCGCCACCACGCCGGCGCGGCCGCAGTACGTCTGCTCCAGGCCGGGCGCGCTGCCCGGCGTGTAATAGTTGCCCTGTTTGCCCCAGCGCTGCGCCATCGGATAGGCGCTGATGGCGTCGACGCCGCCCTGGATGTTGTTCCAGAACGTGGCCAGGTCCGGCGCCTGCGGGAAGCGGCACGACATGCCGATGATGGCGACTTTAAATCCCATGGCGGCGCCCCCGTGCGTATGTCTGTGTCTGGTGGCTCATGCGACTTCCTCGTTCCAGAACAGGGCTTCGTCCTTGACGCAGGTGGCGATCAGGCGGCTGGACCGCTTTCCGGCGCCCAGTTCGTCGAACAGGAAATCGACCCCCTGGCGGCGGCTGATGGCGTAGATGCCCATTCCCTCCAGGTGCTTTTGAAGCGTTTCGTCGATCATGCCGGCGCCTTCCCACGGCCCCCAGTTGACCGACAGGTAGTGGCCGCTGCGGCTGGCGTTCAACGCCATGGCGCGCTTGTCGAGGTAGGCGTTGGCGGCGGAATAGTCGGTCTGGCCACGGTTGCCCAGGGTGGCCGAAATGCTCGAGAAGAACACCACGAAGGTCGGTTCGGTCAGGCGGCCCAGGCTGTCGAGCACGTTTTCCACGCCGCTGGCCTTGGTGTGGTAGACCCGCGCCAGCGAAGCTTCCTGCTTGTCCTTGATGAAGCGGTCGTCCAGGATGCCGGCGCCAAACAGCACGCCATCGATGCGCTGGTAGCGCGCCATCACCTCGCCCAAGGCGGCGTCGACCTGGGCCGGCTCGGTGACGTCGGCCTGCAGGTACAGGATCTCGCCGCCGAAGCCGTCGAGCTCCTCCATTGTGCGGCGCATCTGCTTGTCGGCCAGGATGGCGCTCACCGTCGCCTCGATGTCCCTGGCGCGCATGGCGCCGTCCTGCCGCGCCAGCAATGCCTGGCGCAGCGCGGGCGCCGTGTCGACACCGGGGAAGGGCTCGGCGCCGGCTGGCAGCGGCGAGCGCCCCAGCAGCACCAGCCGGCAGCGGTATCGTTCGGCAAATGCCGAAGCGAACCAGCTGGTAATGCCCTTGGCTCCGCCGACGATCACCACCACCGCTTCCGGCGCCAGTTGCAGCGCTTCGGTCGAGCTCACGTACGGCGGGCGCGGCAACGCCTTGCGCACATGCCGGACGCCGTCGCAATACGCGACCGGCTGGGCCAGTATCTCGGGCTGGCTGAGGATTTCGCTGAGCACGCGTCCGGCCAGCGCCTCGCTATCGAGCCCCGCCGCGTCGTGCAGGATCAGCGGACGGATCATTGGCACCTTCGGCCATTCCCAGCGCAGGCTCACCAGCATGCCGCTGGCGCCGCTGCCGCACGAAGGCGCATGGTAGCCGCCATCCGCATGGCGCAGCGGCGACGGGTCCATCTGGATCGTCATCACCGTGTCGATGGCGCGTGCATCGCAGGCGCGCAAGGCATGGAACAAGCCCAGTACGTCTTGGTAGGGATCGTCATCGCGGTTGAAGTACAGGATGCCGTTGGTGTCCAGTTGCAGTCCGGTCTGGAGCGCATCGCGTTCCAGTGGTTCCAGCCGGGCGCCGAGCGCGTCCAGTGCCCGGCGCAGCGCATCGTACAGCGCCGGCGGCGCGCCGACGCAATGAATGGTCTTGCCAGCCAGTCGCGCTGGCGCCGCAGGCTGCAGCGGCTGCGCCGAATACAGGACCTCGAGCACCCTGAGCGGCACGGCCGGGGTGGGCGGTGCCGGGGAGGGCGCCACTGGCTGTTGCTCCGCATGTTGTACCGTGTGCTGCGCCGCGTGTTGCACCGGCTGTTGTCCCGATTCTTGCGTCGGCTCCTGTCCCGCCGCCGGCACCTGCTTGGGCTGGCTGTAGTCGGCCAGCCAGGCGCTGATGCCGCGCAGGGTCTTGATTTTGGAAACTTCTTCCAGGAATTGCGCGGCGTCGTCGCCCAGTTCGTCGGGCGCGCCGGTGCCGGCCAGGCCGAGTTCCTTGCCGATTTCGGACAGCAATTCGACCCGCTTGATCGAATCGATCCCGAGGTCGGCCTCCAGATCGAGATCGGCTTCGATCATTTCTTCCGGATAGCCGGTGCGGGCGCAAATCAGGGCCTTGAGCCTGGCTTCGATGGCGCCCCGGTCATAGGCCACGGGCGCGGCCAGTTCAGGCGTCGCCATCGTCGCTGGCACCGACTCCGACGCATTCGGTACCGCGCTCCGCCCCACATAGTCGGCCAGCCAGACGCTGATGCCGCGCAGCGTCTTGATCTTGGAAACTTCTTCGAGGAACTGCGCCGCATCGTCGCCCAGTTGATCGGGCGCGCCGGCATCGGCCACGCCCAAGTCCTTGCCAATCTCCGACAGCAGTTCCACACGCTTGATCGAGTCGATGCCGAGATCGGCCTCGAGGTCGAGATCGAGCTCGATCATTTCCTCGGGATAGCCGGTGCGTTCGCAAATCAGTGCCCGGAGTTTGCGCTCGATCGCCGCGCGGTCCGCCAACGGTGCGGCGGGTTTGGCGGGTGCTGCAGGTGTGGCAGATACAGCAGAGATGGCAGATACGGCCGCAACCGGCAGGGCGGCCGGCGGCGGGGCCGCCACCGCCAGCTGCGCGCCGCCGCTGATGGCGGCCGGCATTGGCATGGCCAGCGGCGCCGGCGCCGCCCCCAGGTAGCCCAGCATGACATCGCGCTGCTGCTGGACGAAGTGACTGACGCTGTCGAAATAACTGCGCATCACCGCCGCGCGCGCGCCGTCGTCGAGCAGCACGGGCTGGGCAATCGCCGGCGCCAGCGCCAGTTTCTTGCCCAGCGCGGGATCGTAGGCGTGCGCAGGCAGCTTCCCATGCAGCGGTCGGGCGTGCTGGCCATTGACACTCCACATGGTGGCCGCCAGCGGTGCCGGATGCGCCAGGTCGAGCCGGCGCAGGCGCCGGTTGGCGTACAGCGCCGCCGGCGCCAGCGGCGCACCCAGGGCGGCCAGCCGCGCCAGCGTGTTCATCAGCCCTTTGAGCGGCGGCGCATCGCGCAACAGCAGCGGCAGTGCCTGCACCGGCGCGCCATCGAGGATATTGTTCACCAGCGAACACAGGGCGCCACCCGCGCCAACTTCGACAAAGGTGCGCACGCCTTGCTCGTGCATGGCGCGGATCATGGCCTCGAAACGCACGGGCGCGGCGATTTGCCGCCCCAGGGAATCGGCCAGCGTATCGGCGTCCATGCCGTCCGGGTAAGGCACGGCGTGCTGGTTCGACCAGACCTTTGTTGCCGAAGGTGTGGGTGCCAGCGGCAACCGGCGCAGGTAGGCGCCGAAGTGCGCGGACGCCCCGCCCAGGGCGCGGCTATGGAAGGCGCAGGCGACCGGCAGGATGCGCGCGCGCACGCCGCCCTGCTTGAACTTTTGCTGGGCCGCCGCGATCGCTTCAGTGGGGCCCGCCAGCACGGTCTGGCGCGGCGCGTTCAGGTTGGCGATGTCGAGTTCTCCCAACTCGCCGAGCACCGTAGCTACCAGCGCCGCGTCGCCCTCGACCGCCAGCATGGCGCCGCGCTCCGCGCCGTCAAGACTGGCCAGGATGCTGTCGGCGCGCTGGCGGCTGATTTCCACCAGCGTGCCGGCCCCGATGCTGCCAGCGTGGCACAAAGCACTCAGCTCGCCGAAACTGTGGCCGGCCAGTTGGCTGGCCTCGATGCCGAGCGAACGCAACACCTGCGCCGCCGCCAGGCTGACGGCGGCGAGCGCCGGCTGCGCCATGCGGGTGTCGGTCAGCGCGGCTTCCTGCGCGGCGCGCTGCTGCTCCGACAAGGCGCTGGGCGGATAGATTGCCGCGCACAGCGCCTGCTCGCCGGACAGGTGCGTGCGGGTGGCCGGGAAGTAGGTGAACAGGTCGGCGCCCATGCCGATGAACTGGCTGCCCTGGCCAGGGAACAGGAAGGCCAGCTGACCCTCCAATGGCAGGCCGGCACCCACGTGGACGCCGAGCGGGTCGGCCTGGCCCTGGGCCGCGCGCGCCAGCCGGACGCCGAGTTCGGCCACGCTGGAGGCGACTACCGCCAGCCGCACCGGGCCCTCGCCCTCGTTGCCCAGGTGGTGGCTGTAGGCGATGTCGCACAGGCGTTCCTGGTGGCCGCCGGCCAGCCAGGCCTGCAGGCGCGCGACCTGGTGGCGGGCCTGATCAACGCTGTGGCCACGGAACAGCAGCAGTTCGCACGGCCAGACCTGTGGCGCGGCCGGGATGGCGGCGGCGCGGCCGGCATCGCCACGGTCGATCACCAAGTGGTAATTGGTGCCGCCGAACCCGAACGCGCTGACGCCGGCCTTGCGCTCCTGCTCGAGCCAGGGCATGGTGCGGGCGGGGAAATAAAAGGCACTGTGTTCCGGCCGGTAGTACGCGTTGGGCTGCTCCACATGCAGGGTGGGCGGCAGCAGGCCCTGTTCAACCGCGTAGGCGGATTTGATCAGGCTGGCGATGCCGGCGGCGCACTTGGTGTGGCCGATCTGGGTCTTGACCGAGCCCAGGGCGCAGGCGGCGGGGGCGCTGCCGGCGCTGGAAAACACGGTTTCCATCGACGCCAGTTCGGTGCGGTCGCCCACCACCGTGCCGGTGCCATGCGCCTCCATCAGGCCGACTTCGGCCGGCGAGATGCCGGCGCGCCGGTAGGCGCGGTTGAGCGCCCGTTGCTGCCCTTGCCGGCGCGGCGCGGTCAGGCCCAGCGACTTGCCGTCGCTGGCGCCGCCGATGCCACGAATCACCGCGTAGACATGGTCGCCATCGCACAACGCGTCTTCGTAGCGCTTGAGCACCACGGCGCCGGCGCCTTCGCCCAGCGCGATGCCGTCGGCCGTCTCGGAAAAACTGCGGCACTTGCCACTGGATGACAGCGCGTGGGTGCTGGAAAACATCAGGTAGTCATGGATGCCGTTATGGAAATCGACGCCGCCGGCGATGGCCAGGTCGCTTTCGCCGTAGCGCAATTCCTTGATCGCCGCGTCGATCGCCGCCAGCGACGAGGCGCAGGCGGCATCGACGGTGAAGTTCTGGCCGCCGAGATCAAGCCGGTTGCTGATCCGGCCTGACACGACATTGCCCAGCACGCCGGAAAAACTGTCTTCCGTCAGGCGCGGCAAGCCGGCCAGCGCTTCACCGAGCGCCGGTTCATCGAGCAATTGCGGCAACATGATGCGCAGGCCATAGGCGCCGGAGATATCGGCGCCCGGTTCGATGCCGAAGATGACCGAAGTGCGTTCGCGGTTGAAAGGCCGCTCGAGATAGCCGGCGTCCTGCAAGGCCTGGTAGGCCACCAGCAGGCCGGCGATCTGGGCCGGGTCGATCGAACCCAAGCTTTGCGGCGGGATGCCGAACAGGGCCGGGTCGAAATGGAAGTCCGGCACGAAGCCGCCCCATTTCGAATTGGTTTTTTCGCCGCGCGCGCCGGACGATTTCGGATCGTAATACAGCTCCTGGCTCCAGCGCCCGTCGGGCACTTCCACCACGCTGTCCTTGCCCTCGATGATATTGGCCCAGAATTCCTGGGCCGTCAGCGCGCCGGGGAAGATGCCAGCCATGCCGACGATGGCGATGTCGCAGGGCGAACCACGCCGCGCCGCATGCGCCGCGCGCGCCGGTGCGCGGTCATCGCGGTATTCGCGCAGCAGCTCCGCGCTGGCCGCCAGTTCCTGGTGCAGGCCGGCGATGCTGAGTACTTGCTGGCGCAGGCAGGCGACGTCGCCGATCATGTACATGCCCTCGTTCAGCTGCGTGTCGGCGTCGACCGCGGTGGCGACTCCGTCGATCCGCTTGCTGCCCTTGGAGGCGATGCGCAAATGGCCGGCGTTCAATTGTTCGAGCGCCAGGAAGATTTCGTCGCGGTTCTTGCCTTCGTCGCGCAGCCGCAGGCGTTCCTGTTCCAGGAAGTCGACATACGGCGTGCGCAGGCAGCGCGTGACGTGGCCCGGCCGGGTCTGCACCAGCGCGGTTTCGCTGCTGGCCACGGCCAGTTCCTGGTAGGCCGCCAGGATTGCGCCTTCGCGCACCGCTTCCTCTGTAAACAGATACGCCGTTCCCATCGAAATGCCGATCCTGGCGCCCCGCGCCGCTAGCGGCGCGCACATGGCGGCCAGCAGCGCGCCGGACAGGCGGTCGTGCAGGCCGCCGGCAAACAGCAGAGACAATTCGCCGCAATGGTCGAATTCCAGCGCGCGCGTAATCTGCCCCTCCCACAAGGTCATCGACGACAGCGGTCCGACATGGCCGCCGCACTCGCGCCCTTCGAACACGAAGCGGCGCGCGCCGCTGGCCAGGAAACGCTCAAACAGGCCGGTGGTGGGGCAGTGCAGGAAGACCGCGATGCCTTGCTGCTCGAACGCCTTGGCCTGATCGGGCCGGCCGCCGGCCAGGATCACATGGGACGGCGCCATGGCCAGCACCAGTTCGGCCTGCGCCTTGTACAGTTCGGGCGGCAGGAAACCCAGCAGGCCGACGCACCAGGGCTTGCCGTCGAGGCGCTCGCGGGTCTGCTCCAGGATTGGGCGGGCCCGCTCAGGCGAGAGCACGGCCAGCGCGATCGACGGCATGGCGCCGGCCTCGGCCACCGCAGCCGCGAAGCCGGGGCGGTCCGACACTTGCGCCATCGGTCCCTGCACCAGTGGATAGCGCAAGCCATGCTGTTGGGCGAACGGGGCGTCGGCGCCGAACAGCGGCGCGCGGCTGGCCTGGCGCAGGTGGCCGGCGATGGCCTCGTCGGTCGCGTGCACCAGCGCGGCCACGTCGCCGTAGAGCGAGTGGAACAATTGGGCCAGCGCCAGGTCCTCGCCGGCCAGCAGCGGTGCGGCGGCGCTTTTCATCCGCGCCAGCACCTGTTCCCGGCTGGTTTCGTCGGGGACGTCGGGCAGCAGCTTGTGGCGCAGGAAGCGGTAGCCGCCGGCGACAGCCGTCTCGGAACCATTGATCGCTCTGAACAGCGGGTGCAGCGCGGGATTGTTTCGCGCCGCCGGCATCAGCGCCAGTTGCGCGTCGTACAGTACGCCTTGGGCGCCAGCCAGCACCGTCGCCGCCGCGCCGTGCGGCCCCATGCCGCCCTGGACCCAGAACGGCAGCGCCAGGCGGCCATGGACCTGCTGCAACAAGATGAAACTGTTGAAGGCGCCGACCCGGCCGCCGCTCTCGGCACCCTTGAGGATCAGGCCGTCGGCCCCGAGGCGCTGCGCTTCCAGCGCCTCCTCAAGCGACACCACCTGCACCAGGTGGAAGAAGCCGGGCAGCGCCTGGAACTCGGACGGCGCGGCGTGCATCAGCACCTTGACGCGCTCGCGCAGTGGCGCCAGCGCCGTCTCGGCCAGGCGCACCCCTTCGGGCAGTCGCAGGCCGAAGCTGCCCGGCGCCGCCGCCTGGACCCGCTCGATCGCGGCGAGTGCCTGCGGCCAGTCGCGCCCGACGTCGAGGAAGGCAAAAGCGCCCGCGCGCATGGCGTCGGCCACCAGACGGTAGTCGGGCGTCTCGAAGGGCGACACGATCAAGACACTGTTCAGGGTGTCGGGCAAACCAGCCTCAGTTTTCATGCTTGTAGTTCCTTGCGGTTCAGATTGTAGGTTTATTTCTTGTGAAACCACGTGTGCGATACTCGACTGCAACAGCGCGGCTCTCTCCCAAACCCGCTGTCTGCCGCACTTTCAATGTCCAGGCCGCACCGGCGCCAAGACCATTTGCTGCCATACCACTTTTTGATTCTTTATCCGTACTACATAATTTTTAGCGGGACAGTATGGGTGGCGGGCTGGCGTCAGTCTTGATCTTTTTGCATGGGAAAAGGTGTTAAATCGGCACAATGGGCGGGGCTGCCGGCGTTGCGGCATGCGTTTGGCGGGGGCGTTTGCCTACCGGAATCACATTGCCTTGGAAAATGAAGCGTTCGCGCTAGAATGTTAAATATACTTAACATTAATTGAGCTAAACAATGAATCTGGCCCAAATCGGCGGCGAAATCCACAGCAAACGTATCCAGGCTGGCTTGCTGCAATCGCATGTCGCCAAATTCGCCGGTCTGTCTCGCGTGACGATCAACCAGTTGGAGAACGGCACGCTGAAGGACCTCGGCTACACTAAGTTGAAGGCAGTTATGGACATTCTTGGCCTGGACATGGAGACCGTGCAACCGTCTGGCCTTAAAAGCGCGCTGGCAGTCGCCGCGCGCAGCATCAGCGCCAGCTACCGGGAGGTGATGACGCCGGAGATGCTCTCAATGATGCTGCGTTCCGGCCAGGCGCCGGAACAGTTCCAGCCTCACTTAATGGCCTTGCTCGATGAGACGCCGTTGCCGGTCGTGGTGAAAGCCGTCGCCGAGGCGGCCACGCCCGACGTGCCCGCGAAGAAAATCATGAAAAACCTCAGCCAGTGGGCGAAACAATGGAAAGTATGCAGAACGGTTTGGTCATAAAGCAGGGCCTGCTGTTCACGCCTTGACACAGTTATGTTTTAATAATGCCCCCAATATCCGTAGCATTTGACCAAGTAATGTTTGTATTAATGACATATTTAAATAAAAGACAAGATTTGATAAAATCTTTTTTTGCGGCGCTGGTGCTGGCCCTGCTAGCCGGATGCGCTAGTCAGCAGGCAACCATTCGTCCTACTGCGACGTCCCAGGAACAAATTGCGCCCAACTATGGCGCGGTGGCGTTCAGGCTGACGATCAGTGGGCCCAACGTAAGCCAATTTTTTGCATTCTGGAACCAGGTGACAGTGAAAGGGAAGGATGCGGACGGCGGCAGTAAGCTGTACAGCGTTTCCCTCAGTAATCTTGGTGCTACCGGTTCCGCAACGTATTTTGGTGCACTGCCGGAGGGCGATTATCAAATTGACGTGTTTTCCAGTGAGAGTTGCGGCGTAGTTTGTTTGACGTCGACCGTCCGCTTTAACGGTAGCGGACCGACCTTTAAAGTTGAGCAAGGGAAAATCAGCTACCTTGGTAACTTGATTTATGCCAATTTTGGTAACAAACAGACTGGCTTGATCTCACGGCCTGTCACCGACAGCGACAATTTCCGTGTATGGCTGCAGACCTATTATCCAAGTTTCGCGAGCTTGCCGCTTAGTGGTGACACCGGCAGTTTCAAGCGCAGCGAAGCAGCGTACCGGGCGGCCCAGGACTTCACCAGCGGCTACCTGCATGGCGCGGTACTGCCGCAGGGTTCTGTGCTATTCCATAACCTATCAGGCAGCTTACGCGAGGTGACGTGGCCCGCACGTGCCCGCACCATCAACACAGGGCTGAATTCGCGCATTAATGCAATGTTGCCGTTGAACGCGGTGCACTGGGTCGTGACGGGCGATTTTGGCGAGGCACGTGAGACGCTGGATGGCGGCCGGTCATGGCGAGACGTCAAGCTCAACCTCCCAGATGGCCTGATCTACGGTCTGTACAAAGGCAAGGAGGCGGAATTGCTGGCGTTTGTCGCTCAAAAAGGTGTACTCGGTGTCTACGCGGGTCCGCTCGGGGGACCGTGGCGGCGGCTCTGGAGCGATAAGTATGAGCAATCCCTGATGAAGGGCGGTATTGCCGCTCCGGAAATTCATCCCAGCGATGACGGTAATCGCTTGTTGGTGCTAGTGCCGGGGACGCCTTCCTACCGGCTCGACACGCGCAGCTATGACCGGTCGGAATTCGAACTGCCCGGCGCAATTATGCAAGCGACGGTATCCGGTGATGACGTGATCCGCTGCCGCTGCAATAAGACCGGCCTGTGGGTAAGCACGTGGGAAAGCCGTGATGCGGGTAAAACATGGCAAGACTCCGAATTGGCGCGCACCCTGCCGCTGCCGCACTATCGTAACAAGTTGACCGGCTTTAATACCCATGAGACCGGCCTGTTCCGCACGACCGACGGTGGCAAGAATTGGGAATTGGCATACAAGCAGGAGCGCCCCTATTGGCCGTATCTATTTAAACCGTATTCCTTCAACTTTGTGTTTTCCGGAGAGCAGCGGATTGTTGCAACGGATACGCTTGATGGGTTGATTGCCAGTGAAGATGGCGGTGCGACGTGGGAGCCGGTGCGGTATTCTCGGTGAGCACCAAGTCTCGCCCAATTACTTTCCGCACTGGTTCTACATTTGCCGTGTAAGCGGGCGGGTTAAATATTTCGAGCGGGCTGGCTCAATTCGGTATCAGCGCCGCGCAGGGACGAGACTTTCCCCTGCGCGGCAGTCAACCAGCCTACTTCAACCGATCCCACAGGAAGCTATAAACCATCCCATAAAGACGGGCCTGCTGTTCCCCGTTCACCGCTCCGCCATGCCCGCCATCCATGTTTTCCCAATACAAGACCGGATGCCCCTGTTCCTTCATGCGGGCCACCATCTTGCGCGCATGGGCCGGGTGCACGCGGTCGTCCCGGGTCGAACTGGTGAAAAACACCGGCGGGTACGATCGGCTTTTGTCGAGCAGGTGGTAAGGCGAATAGCGTGAGATGTAATCCCATTCTTCCGGACGGTCCGGGTCGCCATACTCGTCCTTCCACGATGCGCCGGCCAGCATGTGGTGGTAGCGCTTCATGTCGGCCAGCGGCACCTGGCTGACGACCGCGTTGAACAGGTCGGGGCGCTGCAGCGCGGCGACGGAAACCAGCATGCCGCCCAGGCTGCCGCCCATGATGCCGAGGTGTTGCGGCGACGTGATTTTTCTGGCGATCAAATCCTCGGCAACCGAGATAAAATCGTCGTACGAGACTTGGCGCTTTTCCTTCAGGGCGGCTTCGTGCCAGCGTGGCCCGAACTCGCCGCCGCCACGGATGTTCGACAGCACGTAGACGCCGCCTTTATCCAGCCAGGCCCGGCCGACGGTGGCGTTGTACGACGGTTTCATGGAAATCTCGAAGCCGCCATACCCGTACAGCAGGGTCGGGTTGTTGCCGTCGAATGTGACGTCCTTGCGCATCACGGCGAAATACGGAATCCGCGTCCCGTCGCGGGCGACAGCAAAGTGCTGTTCCACCTTGAGGTTTGAGGCGTCGAAGAACGACGGCTGCGATTTCAACTGCCGCCGCTGGTCGCTGCCGACTTCCCCCAGGTGCAGCGAGGTCGGGGTGAGGAAGTCGTTCAGCACCACGAAGTAGCGGTCCGATTCCAGGTAGTCGAGCGGCGAGACCGACACGTTGGCGAATGCCGGTGTCGCCACCGTGCGGCGTTCCCATTTGCCTTTCTGCTGGCGCCACTCGTGCACCTGGCTGCGCACGTTGACCAGTTCGTTCAACAGGACGGCGCTTTTGGTCGTGGTGACCGATTGCAGCGAGCGGGTGGCGTCGGGCTGGTACAGGACCGTGAAATCGCGCTTGCCCGCCATGAAGCCGGAAAAGGCGATCGACAACAGCGAGCCTTGCAGGTATTGACGGTTGCCGACCTTCCAGTCCCCGCGCAGGCGGATCAGGAGCTGGTCCTGGAAGGTGAAGGCGGTCGCACTGTTCGGCTTGTCCAGCTTGACCAGCTTCCCGCCATGGCGGTAGTACAGCTCGTTGGTGAAGAACGAGGTCGACCTCAGGATAAACTCGCGGTTGACTCCCGGATACTGGTCAGCGTATCCGGCGGCGCTGATATCGGCCTGCTGCCCTTCGAACACCAGCTTCGCCGCCTGCAATGGCGTTCCCCGTTTCCATTCCTTGACGATGCGGGGGTATCCCGAGCTCGTGAGCGATCCGGGACCGAAATCAGTGGCCACCAGCAAACGATCGCGGCTGACCCAGTTCACGTCGCTCTTCGCTTCGGGAAGGGTAAAGCCTCCCGCGACAAAGCTCAGGCTGCCAGTGTCGAACTCGCGCACCACGTGCGCATCCCCGCCGCCCCGGGTGAGCGAGAACAGGCAGCGCTCGGCGTGCGGCTTGAGGCAGTCCATGCCGTGCCATACCCAGTTCTCTTTCTCTTCGCGCGCCAGGCGGTCGACGTCCAGCACCACTTCCCACTGCGGCGCGTCGCTCATGTAGCGTTCGAGCGTGGTGCGCCGCAGGACGCCGCGCGGGCGCCCGGCGTCTTTCCAGAAGTTGTAGACGTACTTCCCTTGCTTTTCGACGAAAGGAATCCGCTCGCGCGAGTCGACGACTTCGCGGATCGCGTCCGTGGTCTGCTGCATGCCCGGCAGCGTACCCAGTTGGCTGGTGGTGCGGTCGTTCCACTGCCGGACCCAGTCCAGCGCCCGCTCGGAGCTCACTTCCTCGAGCCACAGATAAGGATCGGCTTCCGGCGCGGGCGCCGGGGCCTCCGCATGCGCACTGGCGCAGAATAGCAGCGCGGCTGCCGTTGCAAGGCTTCGTGCCCTGATTGGTGTCATGTTGCGCACTCCCATCAGAACTTGTGCTCGACTGTCACCATCAAGGTGCGCGTGCGCAGCGGCATGGCGGTTGCCGGGATTGAAGGGTACAGTTTGGCCGGTTCCTTGCGGTCCAGGAGATTGAACACGTTCGCCGACACGGTGGTGCCGGGGCGGAAGGTGTAGCGGGTCCACAGGTCGACCGTCGTGTCCGAAGCAATGCGGCACTCGTCCTTGCTCACGCCCCGGTCTGCGCAGCCTTCGATACTGCTGGTGGTATCGAGCTTACCCCAGGCGAGTCGGGTGCCATCGGTAAAGTTCGCACGCAGGCCGGCCACGATCGGCCCCCGTTCCCACGACATCTTGGCGACCGCGCGCGCGCGCGGGGTGCCGCGATAGCCGACATAGTTCTCGGTGTAGGTGTTGTCGAAGCTGTTCCATTGCTGGTATTCGAACTGGTGGTTGTATTCCAGGCCCAGGTTGAGCGTCCCCGGATCGCCCAGGTTCCAGCGGCCCTTGACGTCGATATCGAGTCCGGAGACACGGGATTTGCCATAGTTCTCGTACTGCATCGCGATAGTACTGATCGGGCCGGTCGGGAAGGCGATGGTTTTGCCGGACAGTTCGAAGGCCCTGCGAGCGATGTCCAGGTCTTGCGCGGTCAGCGCGTCGCGCTGCACCAGTCCGGCCGACCTGTCTTCGTTGGCGAGGATCTGGTCGACATCCTTGACGGCGATCTCGTCACGGCGCTTGATGTTGTAATAGTCGATGGTCAGACTGAGCGCGCGGATCGGCTGGAGCACCAGGCCCGCCGTGAAGCTGTTGGTGTATTCGGGCTTCAGGCCGGGATTCGGCGTGATCGACGACGGGAAGCTGACCGTGCAGCCCAGCGCGTAGGCGGTGAGGGCCAGGTTCTTGTCCGCCGCGTTGCCGGTTTTTAAGATATCCCGGAGTTGCGTGGCGGCCGCGCAGCGCTTGGGGTCGGTGTAGTTGTTGTTGAACCAGGAGGCGCCGCCATTGCCGGTTTCCGGCAGGCTCGGGGCGCGGAAGCCCTGGGAGGCGGTGCCGCGCACCATCAGCTGGTCATTCACGGTATAGCGCAGCCCGAGCTTGGGTACGACGGCGCCGGCCTGGCCGATCACCTTGTCGCCACGCACCGCAAGGCTGGCTTCCAGTTGTTTGGTGAACGGGGCCGCGAGCTCGGCGAAGGCCGCCGCGACCGTGCGCGAGCCATCGATTTTCACGCCGCTGAAACCGACGATGCGCGCCGCCAGCACGTTGTCGCTGCTCATATGCTCGAAAGTTTCGTGCCGCAGGTCGACGCCGGTCGCGACCTGGAGCGGACCGCCGCCCAGCATGAACAGTTCGCGGTTCGCCTTGAAGTCCAGGAAGGTTTGACGGTATTCGCCGTGCGAACCCATTTCCGGGAACATCTTTTCCAGCAACTGGCGGTCATTGGTCTGGCCGAACTTGTAGGCGCCGCTGACGATGGCGTCATAGTAACCGTAACGGTCCCGGTACAAGTGCTGCTGCTGGCGGGCCTTGGAACCCATATGCCCGATCGCGCCATCCCACTCCCAGCCCAGGTTCGCGCCCTGGAGTCCGGCCAGCGCGCGGAACTGTTCCGACGAGCCGACATTCTTGAACATGTCGCGGTCGTCGGCGAAGCGGTAATTGAGGCCGATAGGGAAGTCATAGGGATTGTTCGGGTGGCCCACCGGCAATTGCGGATCGGTAAAGTACTGCATCTTGCCGCTGATCGAGTCATACCAGGACTGCGGAACGCCATTGACGTTGCTGCGCGGTGGCGCCGTGTTGTAGTTGTTGCGCGTTTTTGCCAGTTGCAGTTCGCCGTAGGCGGTCATCCCGCCGGCCAGCTTGAGCCGTCCCGAGCCCAGGAACGTGGCGCGTTCCGCCGGTGCGCGGGCCAGGCTGTCTTGCCAATAGTCATAGAAGCACAAGCCGCCTTTCAGGTTCTCCGGTGCGCAGCCAGGCGCCGCGACATTGATCGATTTCCCGGCCAGCGACGGATCGCGGTAGTTGGCGGGGTAGCGGCCGACATAGTTGCCGGGCACAGAGCCGGTGGAGGTCGCGTCACGGTCGGGGTTCATGCGGATAAGCCAGTCCGGCAGCAGCGGACGGATCTGGCGATCGGTGAATTTCCCGCGCGAATACAGTTCAAGATGCGCGAAGGCGTTATAGCCGTCCGCCTCGAAGTCACCGGCGCCGCCGATGATCGAAGCCTTGTGTTCGCGGTCGAGGAACGAGTGTTTCACCGATTGCTGGGCCGAGGCTTTGACGCCGATGCCGCGGAAATTCTTGCGCGTGATGATGTTGATCACACCAGCCACCGCGTCGGAACCATAGATCGCGGATGCGCCGTCCTTGAGGATCTCGACGCGCTCGATGACGTCGCTGGGGATGGAGTCGATGTTGACGAAGTTGGACTTCAGCCCGTCGGCGAAGCCATAGGAAGACAGGCGCCGGCCGTTGAGCAGGACCAGCGTCGCGCCCGTGCCGAGGTTGCGCAGGGAGACGCCGGTGGCGCCGCTGGCCCAGGAGTTTGTCCCGCCCAGGTCGCTGATCGCGCCGCGATCGTTGCTGGTCAGGTTATTCATGATTTGCGCGACAGTCTGCGCGCCGCTTTGCTCGATCTCCTGGCGCGACAGGACCTGGACCGGGGACGCCGTTTCCTGGTCCACGCGCTTGAGATTCGAGCCCGTTACGGTGACACGCTGGACGTTCTTGTCGTCCGCAGCCTGCGCCAGGGCGATACCGGGAAAGGCTGCAACCAGCGATGCGACCAGGACGGTGTACTGCAATTTACTGCTGTGTTTCACGACTGTCTCCTTGTTCTTCATGGGCGATTTGCTCGCTCTACATGTTGTCGCAAGGATAATTTTGGAAGGTGGTTACTGTCTTGAGGGTTTTTCGGTACTTTCACGATGAAATCGGCACACCGCTGCAAGGCGGGCGGGTGCGTGCCGCACCCGACAGGCCGACGTTGTGTAGACAACCGTCTAGGAAGCGCCCTGGCGCAGGACCGTTTGTGGCGCAAGCTCCCGCAGTGCGCCGCCCCGAACCTGATTCGATCCCGGCCCAAGGTTGCCGCCCGGCGTCAAGCGCGATATCGCCGATCGCCTGGCACCCGCAGCGAGGTCGCCGGGCCGGTTCAATCCGGTGGCGACCACGGTCACACGCATGGCGTCACCCAGCGCATCGTCGAAGACCGCGCCGAACTTGATGATGGCGTCGTCGCTGACCTGCGCGCAGATGACGTTCATCACCTGCTTGGTCTCGCGCAGTTTCAGCGTCTCCTCGGATGCGGTGATGTTGACCAGCAAGCCGCGCGCGGCGTGCAGGTTGGAGCCATCGAGCAGCGGGCAGGCGATGGCTTCCTCGGCCGCCTTGACGGCGCGGTCGCTCCCTTCGTGTTGGGCCGAGCCCATCATCGCGATGCCGGTCTGGCGCATGACGGTGCGGACGTCTTCGAAGTCGACGTTGATCATGCCAGGAACGGTGATGATTTCCGTGATACCGGAAACCGCCTTGCTCAATACCTCGTCGGCGGCGGCGAACGCCTGCTTTTGCGTGATGTCGTCGCCCAATACTTCCTCGAGGCGGCTATTGAGGACGATGACGAGCGAGTCGACACTTTTCGCCAGCAGCGCAATGCCTTCCTCGGCGACCCGCATGCGCCGCGGGCCTTCGAATTCGAAGGGCTTTGATACCACGCCGACCGTCAGGATGCCCATTTCGCGGGCCACTTCGGCGACCACGGGCGCCGCGCCGGTGCCGGTGCCGCCACCCATGCCGGCCGTGAGGAACACCATATTCGCGCCCTTGAGGGCGTCGGCAATGATGGTGCGTTCGCGCAGGGCGTTTTCTCGGCCGGCAATCGGGTCGCTGCCGGCGCCAAGGCCGCTTTCGCCAAGCTGGATCCGCTTTTCGGCGCGGGTATGCGACAGCGCCTGCGCGTCCGTGTTGGCGCAGATAAATTCGAAGGGGGACAGCCCGGAGGCCGCCATATGGTTGACAGCGTTGCCGCCGGCGCCGCCGATGCCGATGACTTTGATGACCGTCGCCGGTGGGGTATGTTTAAGGTCTGACAAGAAGGACTCCTTTCGATGGAATTGCGCCCGGCCAGCCGTGCCGTCCAGCGGCCGTCAGCAGTACTGGCCAATGCCGAGTCCGTTAGCCTACTTGCTGAGGCGCGCACGATACAGCGCATAAAAGTTTCATTCGAAAGCATTTGTAATATTGCGTGCAATTGCGGCCAGCCATGGCTGTTTTTCGCCAGGGCGGCATTTTTTTTTCGTAAAGGCGTGGAAATATCTTCCGCTTTTGGCTGAAAAAATGTATGGTATTAAATAAATTACGTACAACACTGATTTGAGCAAAGGACCATCCATGCCAACCACTCCGGCGCCCGGGGCGCCACGCCTGTTGTTGATGTCGCCTGAAGACAACTGCCTGATCGCCCGCACCACCCTGGACGCCGGCGAGGCGCTGGCGATCGACGGCGTGACGGTCGTCCTGGCTGAAACCATTCCGCTTGGCTACAAGGTGGCCCGCAGTGCGCTGCGCCAGGGCGACAAGGTGCTGCGCTATGGCGCGGTGATCGGCACCGCCACGGCGGCGGTCGCGCGCGGCGCGATGCTGCACACGCACAACCTGGCCAGTGACTATATTCCCACCTATACGCTGGGCCCGGACGCCCATGCCTTCATCGGACGCACCCACTGATCATGAACACCACCATGCCCGCACTGACGGGATACCTGCGCGCCGATGGCCGCAAAGGTATCCGTAATATCGTCGCCGTTGCCTATACCGTCGAATGCGCCCACCACGTGGCGCGCCTGGTCGTCAATGCCTTCCCCGGCAAGGAAGTGCACCTGATCGGCTTCCCGGGCTGCTACCCGAACGATTATGCCGACAAGATGATGAAGCGCCTGGTCACGCACCCCAACGTGGGCGCGGCGCTGATCGTCTCGCTCGGCTGCGAAAGCTTCAACCGCCGCGGCCTCGAAGAGGAAGCTGCCGCCAGCGGCAGGCCGGTGCATACCATCACCATTCAGAACAACCGTGGTACCCGCGCCAGCGTGGCCGATGGCGTGGAGTGGGTGCGCTGGGCGCTGGAATCGCTGGCGCCGCAGCCGCGCGTGCCGATGGCGCCCGGGGAACTGGTGGTGGCCACCATTTGCGGCGGCTCGGACAGCACCAGCGGCATTACCGCCAACCCGGCGGTCGGCGTGGCGTTCGACCGGCTGGTCGCGGCCGGCGCCGCCTGCATCTTCGAAGAGACGGGGGAGCTGGTCGGCTGCGAATTCCACATGAAGCGGCGCGCCGCCACGCCGGAGCTGGGCGAGGCCATTGTCGCCTGCGTGGACAAGGCCGCCCGCTACTACACGGTGCTGGGCCATGGCAGCTTCGCTCCGGGCAACGCCGATGGCGGCCTGACGACCCAGGAGGAAAAGTCGCTGGGCGCCTACGCGAAAAGCGGCGCGTCCCCGATCAGCGGCATCCTGAAGCCGGGCGACCAGCCCGAAGGCGGCGGCTTGTACCTGCTGGACGTGGTGCCCGATGGCGAAGTGCGGTTCGGCTTCCCGAATATTTCGGACAATGCGGAAATCGTGGAATTGATTGCCTGCGGCGCCCATGTCACGCTGTTTACCACCGGGCGCGGTTCGGTGGTCGGTTCGGCGATTTCCCCGGTCATCAAGGTCTGTGCGAACCCGGCGACCTACGAGCGCCTGTCCGAAGACATGGACGTCAATGCCGGCCGCATCCTGACCGGCGAGGCGTCGCTGCAAGACGTGGGCGGCGAGATCGTGGACCTGGTGGCGCGCGTGGCCAACGGCGAGCAAAGCTGCTCGGAAGCGCTGGGCCACCAGGAATTCATCCTGACCTACAAGCAGTTCGAGCCGAGCGGCCCGGGGTGCTTCCCCCTGAAGGCGGCCTGAGATGCGGGCCAGCGATTTGCGCACGCTGCCACGCGGCGGCATCGCGCTCAGCGGCCTGGGCCTGGGATGCGCCCAGCTGGGCGGGTTGTACCAGCCGATGAGCGATGCCGAGGCACTGGCCATCGTCGATGCCGCATGGGAGCTGGGCATCCGCTATTTCGATACCGCGCCTTACTACGGCCACACGCTGTCCGAGCGCCGCCTGGGGGCGGCGCTGAGCGGGCGTGCACGCGGCAGCTATGTCCTCAGCACCAAGGTGGGACGGGTGATGCTGCCGGACGCGCAGGTGCGGCCGGGTGAAAACGGCTGGGCCGAGCCGCTGCCGTTCCGCCCGCACTTCAATTACACCTACGACGGCGTCAAGCGCTCGCACGAGGACAGCCTGCGGCGCCTGGCGCTGGACCGTATCGATATCCTGTACGTGCACGATATCGGGCGCGTGACGCACGGGGCGCGCCAGGCGCATTACTGGGAACAGTTGACGCAAGGCGGCGGCTTCCGCGCGCTGGCGCAACTGCGCGCGGAGGGCAGCGTGGGCGCCATCGGCCTTGGCGTCAACGAATGGGAAATCATTGCCGAAGCGATCGACGTCGCCGACATCGATTGCGCGCTGCTGGCCGGGCGCTACACGCTGCTGGAGCAGGCGGCACGGGTGGCATTGCTGGACCGCTGCGCCAGGCGGGGCATCGGCATCGTGATTGGCGGGCCGTTCAATTCCGGGATCCTGGCCGGCAACCGGAAATTCAACTACGACGACGCGCCGGCCGACATCGTGGCCCGCGTCGAAGCGATCGAGGCGGTTTGCCGCGATCACGCGGCGCCGATCCAGGCCGCCGCCCTGCAGTTCCCGATGGCCCATCCGGCGGTGGTGTCCTGCGTCGCCGGCGCGCACAGCGCCGCGCAGTTGCGCCAGAACGCGGCCTGGTTCGGGCAGCCGCTGCCCGCCGGGCTGTGGCAAGAGTTGTCGCGGCGCGGCTTGATCGACAGCGGAGCGCCGCTCCCCGTGCCGCAACCCGCGGCGTGATTTTTTTACCTGATTTAAACGAAGGAATGTTATGAAACTGCTGCGCTTTGGCCCCAAGGGCAATGAGAAACCCGGGCTGTGCGATGCCAATGGCGTGCTGCGCGACCTGTCGGCCGTGCTGCCCGACCTGACCTCGGCCCACCTCGGCCGGGCCGCGCTGGACAAGCTGGCGTCGATCGATCCCGCCACGCTGCCGGCGGTTGACGGTCCGGTGCGCATCGCCCCGGTGGTGGCCGACATCGGCAAGATGATTTGCGTTGGCCTCAACTATTCCGACCACGCGGCGGAATCGGGCATGGACGTGCCGTCCGAACCGGTGCTGTTCACCAAGGCCACCAGCGCCATTATCGGCTGCAACGATGCGGTGGTGCTGCCGCGCGGCTCAGTCAAGAGCGACTGGGAAGTGGAGCTGGGCGTGGTGATCGGTACGCGCGCCCGTTACGTGGAAGAAGCGCAGGCGCTGGACCACGTGGCCGGCTATTGCGTGGTCAACGACCTGTCCGAGCGCGAGTACCAGCTCGAACGCGGCGGCACGTGGGACAAGGGCAAGGGTTGCGACACCTTCGGCCCGGTCGGCCCGTGGCTGGTCACCGCCGACGAAGTGCCCGATCCGCAAGACCTCGACATGTGGCTGGAAGTGAACGGCAAGCGCTACCAGAATGGCAACACGCGCACCATGGTGTTTTCGGTGGCGCAACTGGTGAGCTATATCAGCCGCTTCATGACGCTCAACCCGGGCGACGTGATCAGCACCGGCACGCCGCCCGGCGTGGGCCTGGGCCAGAAGCCGGACCCGGTGTACCTGCGCCCGGGCGACCGCATCACGCTGGGCATCGCAGGCCTGGGGCAACAAAACCAGACCGTCCATGCCTGGAACCCCGAGCTGATCGACGGCTGACCGGCGGCGGCGCATCGCCCCGGTAACCGCAACACCACAAGGCGCCGCCAAGCGCGCCTGATCTGGAGACACCAGGACCATGACTGAACCAAGCAGCCGGCAGACCTATGCGTTTGCCTTTGCGATGATCACCTCGCTGTTTTTCATGTGGGGCTTCGTCCATAACCTCGATCCCATCCTGATTCCCCACCTGCGCCGCGCGTTCAGCCTGAGCGTGCTGCAGTCCGCGCTGGTGGACTCGGCGGTCTTTATCGCTTATTTCCTGATGGCGCTGCCGGCCGGGCTGCTGATCCGCAGGGCCGGCTACAAGCGCACGATGATTATTGGCCTGATGCTGTTTGCCTTTGGCGCGCTGCTGTTCATACCGGCCGCCGACACGCAGCGCTACGCGTTCTTCCTGGGGGCGTTGTTCATCATCGCCTGCGGCCTGACCGTGCTGGAAACCGCCGCCAACCCCTATATTTCGCTGCTGGGCAGGCCGGACCGCGCCGTTCAGCGCCTGAACCTGGCGCAATCGTTCAACGGCCTGGCGGCGACCCTGGCGCCCATCGCCGGCGCCCGCCTGATCCTGGTGGAAGGCGCCGGCGAAGCGCAATTGCAATCGATGTCCGCCCCCCTGCGCCAGGCCGCCCTGGCGGCGGAAGCGGCCAGCGTCAAGGGACCGTACATGGCGATCGCGCTGGTCATCGTGGTCATTGCCGTGATCTTTTATTTCCTCAAGCTGCCGGAGCCCGGCGCTGGCGGTAGCGCCGATATCGCCGCGCCGGCCTCCGCCATCCCGGTCGGCGCCGCCGTGGCGCGGGCCTGGCGCCAGCCAGCCATCCGGCGCGCCGCGATCGCGCAGTTCTTTTATGTCGGGGCCCAGGTGTGCGTGTTCAGTTTCTTCATCCTGTACGCCTCCCAGGCGGCGGGGCTGTCGCAGGTCGCCGCGGCCGATTACCTGGGGTGGGGCTGCGGCCTGGCGTTCGTCACCGGCCGCTTTGCCGGCACCTTCCTGATGAAGTACGTCGCCTCGGCACGCCTGCTGTTGATCTACGCGCTGATCTGCACCGTGCTGTCCGGCGCCGCCATGTTCGCCGGCGGCCTGGCGAGCCTGGCGGCGGTGATCGGCATCGCTTTCTTCATGTCCATCATGTTTCCCACGATTTTCGCGCTCGGCATCGGCGGCGCCGGTCCGGATACGGAAATGGGCAGCAGCCTGATCGTGATGAGCATCGTGGGCGGCGCCGTCATTCCCCTGCTGTTCGGCTATATCAGCGACGCCACCAACAACCTTCAATACGGCTACGCCGCGCCGCTGCTGTGTTTCCTGATGATCGCCTGGTTCGCCCGGGCGGCGGCGCGGGAACCAGGGCCGCAGGCCGCCGTGCTATCCAACGGAGCATTGCAGCATGTTTGAACTGAACCACAAGAAAGCCGTCATCACCGGCGCCGGCAGCGGCATCGGCAAGTCGATCGCCAGCCTGTTCGCGCGCAAGGGCGCGCTGGTCCATATCGTGGACATCAGCGAAGCCGCCTGCGCGGACGCGGTGCGCGAGATCGTCCAGGCGGGCGGGCAAGCCGTCGCGCACGCCTGCGACGTGACGCGGCAGGAGGCGGTGCACGCGGTGTTCGGCGCCATCGGGCCGATCGATATCCTGGTCAACAACGCCGGCATTGCGCACATCGGCAAGGCCGACAACACGGCCGAGCAGGACTTCGACCGGGTCATGAACGTCAACGTCAAAGGGGTCTATAACTGCCTGCACGCGGCCATTCCGCGCCTGCGCGACAACGGCGGCGGCGTCATCGTCAACATGGCGTCGGTGGCGGCCTGGGTGGCGGTCGCCGAACGGTTTGCCTATTCGACCGCGAAAGGCGCGGTGATGGCCATGACCTTGTCGGTGGCCAAGGATTACCTGGCGGACCGTATCCGCTGCAATTCGATCTCGCCCGGGCGCGTCCACACACCGTTCGTTGACGGTTTCATCGCCAAACAATACCCCGGCAAGGAAGCCGAAATGTTCGAGCGCCTGGCCAAAACCCAGCCGATCGGCCGGATGGCGCAGCCGGACGAAGTGGCGGCGCTGGCGCTGTACCTGTGCAGCGACGAAGCCTCCTTCATCACCGGCAGCGATTATCCGATCGATGGCGGTTTTATCACGCTGAACTCTTGATGGCGACGGCGGAAGACATCGGAGCCGCGCCGCGCGGCGGTTGAATGAATCAAATTTGAATAAACCAGGCGAGGAAGAACGATGGAACGTATGGGCATGGTGATCGGCATAGAACCCGGCAAGATCGGCGAGTACAAGGCGCTGCATGCGGCGGTCTGGCCGCAGGTGCTGGCCACGCTGGCGGCGGCGAACGTGCGCAATTACACGATTTTCCTGCGCGAGCCGGAAAACCTGCTGTTTGGCTACTGGGAATACCACGGCAGCGATTTTGCGGCGGACATGCGCCAGGTGGCGGATGATCCGGAGACCCGGCGCTGGTGGACGTTTTGCGCCCCGTGCCAGGCGCCGCTGGCCAGCCGGGCCGAAGGCGAGCACTGGGCCATGATGCAGCCTGTGTTCCATATGGACTGACGACCGCCGGGATCCGCCGCGCCGTGCGATCCTGTGAAAATGCAGGCGAGTTTCGGTAGAATAGTGGCCCGTACATCACATCCGATTGCCAGTCCGGCGACAGATCGACTCCATGGCCAGACCTCCCACAGTTTTCAAGCGTAGCGCCAACCTGTTGCTGCAGCATATCAAGGATCACGTCGGCATCGATGAACCGCTGCCGACCGAGCACCAGATGGCCGAACTGGGCGAGGGCAGCCGGTCGGCGGTGCGCAGCGCGCTCACGTACTTCCATGCGCGCGGCCTGATCAGCGATTTGAAGGAGCGCCGGCTGCTGCGCAAGCCGCAGGCGGCCGATTACTTCGACATGGCCGAACTGCAGACCGGCGCCGACCGTATCCGGGATGTGCTGATGGAGCGCATTTACCAGCGCGATTTGCCGCCGGGTGCGGAATTCTCGGAGACGGAACTGGCGCGCGCCGCCGACGCCAGCACAGTCAGCGTGCGCGAATTCCTGATCGGTTTTGCGCGCTCCGGGCTGATCGAAAAGAAGCCGCGCGGCGGGTGGCGCCTGTGCGCGTTCGACCGCACGTTTGCGATGGAATTGGCCGATGTGCGGCAAATGTTCGAGTTTGCCGCCGTCGAACGCTTTTCCACGCTGGGGCTGGACGATCCCGCTTTCGCGCAATTGAACCAGCTGATCGCGCGGCACGAACAACTGGGGTCGGTCATGCCGGCCCGCCACAAGGACTTCCCCGCGCTCGACCGCGATTTCCACACCTTCCTGATCGGGCTGTTGCACAACCGCTTTGCGCAGGATTTCTACGACATCGTCTCGCTGGTGTTCCACTACCACTACCAGTGGGACAAGGGCGAAGAGATGGCTCGCAACCAGTACGCGGTGCACGAGCACCTGGACATCTTGCGGGCGCTGGCGCGGCGCGACGTGGCCGGTGCGCTCGACGCCATGCGCATCCATTTGAATTCGTCGCGCAGCACGCTGCTGCAAAGCATACGTGCCCGGGAACTGACGGCGCAGTCCAACTGACGGGAGCGGCGCCAGGCATTCCCGGCCGGCCTGGCACGGCTCAACTTGGTAAATTTCGAAACGCCGGTTGTGGTAATTCATAATCCCGCGCCGCGCGCGTGGGGGTAGCATTCCGACCATGCCAAACAGACGCGACTTCCTCAAAAGCGGCTTCGCCTGCTGCGCCATGGCGGCCGCACCCGCCGCCCATGCCGAACAATTCAATGTGCTGCTGTTTTCCAAGACGGCCGGCTGGCACCACGAATCGATCCACGCCGGCGTCACGGCGGTGCGGGAACTGGGCAGGCTGCATGACTTCAAGGTGTTCTGGACGGAGGATGCCGGCCGCGTCTTCACCGACCAGGAACTGGCGAAATACCAGGCCGTAATTTTCCTGCTGACCACCGGCGACGTGCTGGACGATCGCCAGCAAGCGGCGTTCGAGCGCTATATCCAGGCCGGCGGCGGTTTTGTCGGCGTGCACAGCGCGGCCGATACCGAACACGGGTGGCCGTGGTACACCAGGCTGGTGGGCCGGATGTTCGAACGGCACCCGGCCGTGCAGACGGCGGTCTTGAAGGTCGAAGACCGCAATTTCCCCGGCATGGAACGGTTTGCCGCGCGCTCGCTGGCGACCGAGGAATGGTATCAGTTCGGGCCGCCGCGCTCGGACGGGCTGAAGTACCTGCTGACAGTCGATGAAAGCACCTACAAGCCGGAAACCACGTGGGGCGGCGGCTCGAGCAAGGGCATGGGCGGCTTCCACCCGGTCAGCTGGTACCAGCATTACGATCACGGCCGCTCCTTCTACACCGCGCTCGGCCACTTGCCGGCCACCTATGGCGATCCGGTCTTCCTGCATCACCTGTATGGCGGGATTTACTGGGCGGCCACCGGCCGCACTTTCACGGCGGAGTAGGCGGCGCGGCCTGGCGCGTGAATCGCTCACCAAGTTGACTGTCGATCCGCTTGCCGGCCCGCCATATGCTGGCTAAGCTGCCCGCTTATCCCGTGCCGCGATGCCTGGCCACCAGCGCACGCGCCATGCCTGAACCGGTGCTGGCCATCCTGTTACGCGACCTATGAAAAAGCTGCTCATTGCCCTGTCTTCACTGTTATTGCTGTGCGGCGGCGCCGCCATCGCGGCCGCGCCGGCGATCGTGGATTTACAGACCGAATACACGAAGACGCCGATTGGTATCGACGTCGAACGCCCCCGCTTCAGCTGGAAAATGCTGGCCCGCGATGGCGCCAGGGGCCAGCGCCAGACCGCCTATGCGCTGGTGGTGAAGGACCAGCGTGGCGAGGTCGCATGGCAATCCGGTAAAGTCAGCGGCGCCCAGTCGCTCAACATCGAGTATGGCGGCAAGCCGCTGGCCGCCGCGCAGCGGTATGACTGGTCGGTGGAGGTGTGGGATGAACACGGCCGGGCGCAACGCGCCGCGTCATGGTTCGAAACCGGGCTGCCGGTGTCCGATGCCGGACTGGCCGGATGGAGCGGCGCGAAATGGATCGGTGGCGGCGACCGCGACATGCCGCTGTATTCCCACTACTTGCCGGTGTTCAGGCTGCATTACGCGATGCGGCTGGACCAGGCGTCCGGCAGCACCCGCGCCGGCTTCGTGTATGGCGCCAATGATCCGCGCCTGATGGACAAGTTCAAGAATCTGCACCAGTTGCAGAACGCGAAAGACGCGTCCTGGCTGATGCTGGAAATCGATATCGCGCCGCTGCGCTCGAACTCCAGCGCGGTGCTCAATATCTACCGCGCCGGTTACCACCCGCAGGACCGTGGCGATGTGCCGTTCAAGTCGTTCGCCATACCGCTCGCCGTCATCAACCAAGCCAACCAGTACCAGGCGCACCAGGTCAGCGTCAGCTCCAACCTGGGCGCCACGCGCATTGAGATCAATGGCAGCGGCAAGGAAAACCTGATAGCCGACGTCGATCTCCATCCGCTCGTCCGCGATGCCGATTCGTCTCCGGTGGTGGGCGAGATCGGCTTTTACGCCGGGCCCGGCCAGGTGGCGGCGTTTTCCCAGGTGGAAGTGCGGAATTACCGCAGCCCGTCCAACCCCATCTTTTCCGAGCAGCTCGACGGCAAATCCTATGCCGGCATCTTCGCCGGAGCGGAGCGGGGTGTCACGGTCGAACACGACGCGTACCGCATCGCGGGGGGCGGGCAGGGCCGGATGGTGCTGGCCGATCCCAGCCGGAACGCCATGCCAATGCTGCGCACCACTTTTTCCACCGGGCCCGGCCGCATCGCCCGGGCCCGCCTGTATGTGACGGCGCGCGGCATTTATGACGCTTACCTGAATGGCACCAGGGTCGGCGACGACTATTTCGGCCCGGGCCTGACCCAATACAACCGCACCCACCTGTACCAGACCTACGACGTCACGCGCCTGGTCAAGCCGGGCAGCAATGCGCTGGGCGCGATGCTGGGCGAGGGCTGGTGGAGTGGCGGCGCCACCTACCAGGGCCAGTACTGGAATTTCTTCGGCGACCGCCAATCGCTGCTGGCCAAACTGGTGATCACCTATGCCGACGGCAGGCAGGATGTGGTGGTCAGCGATCCGGCGCGCTGGCACTACTTCAATGACGGACCGCTGCGCTACGGCAGCCTGTTCCAGGGCGAAGTATATGACGCGACCAGGGAACGGCGGGTCGCCGGCTGGAGCACGGCGGCGTACGACGCGTCCGCATGGAAACCTGCGGTGGAAGCAGGCTTGTCCGGCCACGTCAACACCGATGCCTACAATGCGGAGGTCTCGATGCCGGTGGTCGACGATTACAGCCAGTGGCGCCTGCGCGCCCACTTCGGCCAGCCGGTGCGCCAGATTCGCCGCCTGCAGGCGCAATCGGTGCGGCAGGTGCGGCCGGGCGTGTTTCTGTATGACATGGGCCAGAACATGGTTGGCGTGCCGGAAATCCGGCTGTCGGGCATGACGCCCGGCACGAAGGTGGTATTACGCTTTGCGGAAGTGACGTATCCCGACATGGCGCAGTATGCCGGCAAACAGGGCATGGTCATGCTTGAAAACATCCGTGGCGCCATGGCGCAGGAAGTGTATGTCGCGCGTGGTGGCGACGAAGTGCTGGCGCCCCGGTTTACGTCGCACGGTTACCGCTATATCGAGATTACCGGCATTGACCGGGCCCTGCCGCTCATGGCGGTTGGGGGCCATGTGCTCAGCGCCGTGCACCAGCTGGCGTCGCACTACGAGACCTCCAATGTCCGGGTCAACCAACTGTGGAAAAACATCACCTGGTCGACGTACGGCAATTTCCTGTCGGTGCCGACCGATTGCCCGCAGCGCAACGAGCGCCTGGGCTGGAGCGGGGATATTTCCGTGTTTTCCCGCACAGCGACTTACCTGGCCGACCTGCCGCAATTCCTGCGCCGGCACATGCTGGCCATGCGCGACACCCAGCGCGATGATGGCCGGTTCACCGACGTGGCGCCGATGGGCGGCGGTTTCGGTGGCGTGCTGTGGGGCAGCGCCGGCATCACCGTGGCGTGGGAAAGCTACCAGCAGTATGGCGACCGGGCACTGGTGGCCGAACACTATGACGCGATGAAGCGCTACATCGACTACATCGTGGCGAAGAACTTCGACCGGCAAAGCGGCATCCTGGTCCAGGAAGACCCCACCGCCTGGAGCAACCTGGGCGACTGGCTGGGACCGGAGCAGGAAAAGAATGACAATTCGCTGCTGTGGGAAGCGCAGTTCATCAGCGACCTGCAAATCATGCGCAAGTTCGCCGCCCTGTTGAACAAGGGCGCGGATGCCGACGCCTTCGGCCGCCTGATCGACCAGCGCCGGCGGTTTTTCCGCAGCCACTATATCGATCCGCAATCCGGCAAGACGGTGCGCTCGGCCTTCAACCAGTTCCCGGCCACGCCGCGCAACGCGGGCGATCCGGTCGATACGCAGACCTCGTACGTGCTGCCGTTGGCATTCGGCCTGCTGGACGGGAAAGACAGGGATGTCGCGGCGCAACATCTCGCCACCACCGTGCAGCGCGCGAACCGCGGCGACAACGGCGCGGACTTGCCGCCGCATGCGCTGATGACCGGCTTCATCGGCACCGCCTGGATCAACCACGCGCTGTCCGACAGCGGCCGCCCGGACTTGGCATACCGCCTGCTGCAACAGACACGCTATCCGTCCTGGCTGTATCCGGTGGAGCAGGGCGCCACCACCATCTGGGAGCGGCTCGATTCGTACACCCATACCAATGGTTTTGGCGGCAATAACACCATGAATTCGTTCAACCACTATGCGTTCGGCGCCGTCGGCGCGTGGATGATGGACCATTCGCTCGGCATAGCGCGCGACGAGGCCAATCCGGGGTTTCAACATTTCATGCTGAAGCCGGAAACCGACCCCACTGGTGGCTTGCGCTACGCGAAGGGCCGCTATGACTCGATGTATGGCCGGATCGAAAGCAGCTGGACGCAAAAGGGCGGCAAGACGGAATATGCGTTCACGGTGCCACCCAATACCACCGCCACGGTATGGATTCCGGCCAGCCGCGCCGGCGCCGTGCTGATCGACGGCAAAGCGGGGGCGTCGCCTGGCGCCCGGTTCGTCAAGTTCGAAGGCGGAAAGGCCGTGTTCGAAGTCGTGTCCGGCAAGTACCGCTTCACCGCGCAATAACCGTCCGGCAGCGCAAGCTGGCGCGCATGCCGACCTGCATTCCGGTATGCCCGCCAGGGGATCCTTGCGTGACCGCGCATCCTGTTGAATTTCATGTCGGTCTTGAGCGTTTTGACTATTGCCGCGCCATGGGCACGCCTCCCACAATACATCTGTTCGGATCGCGCTGCCGTTCCGTGCCTCACTGGTCGGCAACGCAATGCCATGACCAATCATGACCAATCCGTAACGACAAGGAATGCCAACCCATGAAACACTTGCAGCACACTTGCCTGGCGGCGCTCACGGCGCTCTGCCTGCCATTGACCGCGGCGTCGCAGACGCCGGCCGCAAAGCAGGCGCCGCGCCCGATTGTCCTCGACGCGGCGCAGGCGACCAAGCCGCTCGACCGCTTCTACGACCTGTCGATCGGTTCCGATTATCCCGGCACGCTGATCCGCGACGACAGCATGGCGCAATTGAAGACGCTGGTCGACGAGACCGGCTTCCGCTACATCCGGTTCCACGCGATCTTCCACGACGTGCTGAACACCGTGCGCAAGGAAAACGGCAAGATCGTCTACGACTGGAGCAAGATCGACGAACTGTACGACAAGCTGCTGGCGCGCCGCATCAAGCCGTTCGTCGAACTGGGCTTCACGCCCAAGGCCATGGCGACGTCGAACAACCAGATCTTTTATTGGGCCGGCAATACGTCGCACCCGGAGCCGCAGGCCTGGAAAGACCTGGTGGCGGCCTTCATCGTTCACATCGAACAGCGCTATGGCAAGGAAGAAGTGCGCACCTGGTTCTTCGAAGTGTGGAATGAACCGAACCTGGACGGCTTCTGGGAAAAGGCCGACCAGAAGGCCTATTTTGAACTGTATGACCTGACCGCCAAGACCATCAAGTCGATCGATCCGGCGCTGCCGGTCGGCGGCCCGTCCACGGCGGGTGCGGCCTGGGTGCCGGAATTCCTCGACTACATGGCCAAGAGCGGCGCCCCGGTTGATTTCGTGACCACCCACACCTATGGCGTCGATGGCGGCTTCCTCGACGAGAAGGGCGAGGGCGATACCAAGCTGTCGCCATCGCCGGACGCCATCATCGGCGACGTGCGCCGCGTGCGCGAACAGATTTCCGCCTCCAAATTCCCCAAGCTGCCGCTGTATTTCACGGAATGGAGCACCAGCTACACGCCGCGCGACCTGGTGCACGATTCCTATGTCAGCGCACCGTACATCCTCAGCAAGCTCAAAGGCACGCAGGGCATGGTGCAGGGCATGAGCTACTGGACCTACACCGACTTGTTTGAAGAGCCGGGTCCGCCGACCAAACCGTTCGAAGGCGGTTTTGGCCTGATGAACCCGCAGGGCATCCGCAAGAGCGCGTATTTCACCTACAAGTACCTCCACGCGCTGAGCGGCAAGGAAATCCCCGTCAAGGACCCGCAAGCGTGGGCGGCCACCGATGGCGCCGCGCTGCGCGCCGTGGTGTGGGACTTCCAGCAGCCGGAGCAAAAGGTCAGCAACCGGCCGTTCTACAGCCGCGTCGTGCCGGCCACCAGCTCGGCCCCGGCGGCGGTCCAGTTCCGCCATGCGAGGCCGGGCCAGTACCGCCTGCAGGTGCGCCGCACCGGCTTCAAGGCCAACGATGCCTACACGGCCTACGTGGAAATGGGCGCGCCCAAGACGCTGACGCCGGAGCAGCTCGCGCAATTGAACACGCTGACCCAGGATAAGCCGGAGTCCGACCGCGTAGTCACCGTCGGCAAGGCCGGCAGCTTCGATGTCACGGTGCCGATGCGCAGCAATGACGTGGTGCTGGTGACGCTGGAGCCCGTCAACAAGCCTTGACGGGGCTGGCGTCGGCGGCGCGGCGCGCACGCGCCGTCCGCCAGCCCGCCACAGTCAGCAGATCATGGATTTCGTCGGCGCATCGGCGCCGCCACCGGTGGTAAGCGGCTAAGCCGCAACACCCGGCGTTACGAAACTCACCAACCTGCTGAATGATTTGGCCCAAGCGGTATAGTGCGGCCGCCTGGTGAGAATTGTTTCGGATATGTTTTGAACATTCCCGCTGCAACACGGGAATCGAAGCCTGTTGCCCGTGTATGGACAACAGGCTTTGCCTTATCCACATCAATAACAATTCACCAGGAGGCAGTTCAATGAAATTGATCAAAAACGTGCTCCACCGGGCGGGACCTTGGGTCGCCGCCGCATGCGGGGTGTTCGCCATGGCGGCGACCCAGCCGGCAGCGGCCTACACATGGGACACCATCGCCATGGGCGGCGGCGGCTTTGTCTCGGCGGTCATTCCCAGCAAGACGGAGTCGGGCGTGGTCTATGCGCGCACCGACGTTGGCGGCGCTTTCCGCTGGGATAACGGCAATGGCCGCTGGGTGCCGCTGCTGGACTGGGTGGCGGACGACCAGACCGGCTACCTGGGCGTGGAATCGCTGGCGATCGATCCCAAGGCCGCGCGCAACATTTATCTGCTGGCCGGGATCGATTACTTTAATGGCGGCAAGACCGCCATTTTGCGTTCGACCGACTATGGCGCAACGTTTACCACCATCGACGTGACCAGCCAGTTCAAGGCGCACGGCAATGGCATGGGCCGCCAAAATGGTGAGCGGCTGGTGGTCGATCCGGGTTCCAGCAATGTGCTGTACGTCGGCACGCGCCGCAACGGCTTGTTCAAGAGCACCAATTCCGGTTCGAGCTGGTCGCAGGTGACATCGCTGAACGTGACCACCACGCCCAACGACAACGGCATCAGCGTGGTCATGGCCGATCCGGGCAGCGTGTCGGGCGGCGTGGCGCAGCGCCTGTTCGTGGGCGTGTCGCGCTACGGTTCGGTGGGCGCGAATTTCTATCGCAGCGACAACGCCGGCGGTTCATTCACGGCAGTGTCGGGCGCCCCGTCAGGCCTGATGCCGCAGCGCGCCGCGTTTGACGGCGCCGGCAACCTGTACGTCACCTATGCCAATGGCGCCGGTCCGCACGGCAACCAGTCGGGTACGGAACCGGTGAACAGCGGCCAGATCTGGAAATACACGATCTCGAACGGGGCCTGGACCAATGTCACGCCGTCCGGCGTGACGGCCGGGTTCAGCGGCATCAGTGTCGACCCGAACAATGCGCAGCGCCTGGTGGCGTCGACGGTCAACTACTGGGGCGCGCAGGGCAGCACCAATGGCGACCACGTGTACATTTCCACCAACGGCGGCGCCAGCTGGACCGACGTGGTGGCGCGCGGCTTTGCCATGGATACCGGCGGCATCAACTGGATAGCGGGCGCCAAGATCCACTGGGCCGGCACGGCGTCGTTCGACCCGTTCAACACCAAGTCGGTGTGGCTGACGTCGGGCAACGGCGTCTTCAAGACCAGCGACATCGACGCCACCACCACCACCTGGACCTTTGTCACCAAGGGCCTGGAAGAGACGGTGCCGTTGAACATCGTCAGCATCCCGGGCGGTCCGGTGCTGTCGGCGCTGGGCGACGTGGACGGCTTCCTGCACTACAACACCACCACCTACACCAATCCGATGTATGCGCCGACCATGGGCACCACCACCGGCCTGGCCGTGGCGGACGCCAATACCAGCCTGGCGGTGCGTACCGGCAGCAAGCTGTACACGTCGGCCAATGGCGGCGTCAACTGGACACAAGCGACGATGAACGGCAGCAAGGGCCAAGTCGCGCTGTCGGCCAGCGGCGCCGCGCTGTTGCATAGCCCGGAAAATTCCACCACCACCTACCGTTCCACCAACATGGGGGCGAACTGGTCGACGGTGGGCGGGCTGGGCGTGAACAATGCGCGGCCGGTGGCCGATCCGTCGAACGCCAACAAGTTCTACGTCTACAACCCGGCGGACGGCGGCTTCATGATCAGTACCGACGGCGGCGCGTCGTTCTGGAAGTTCAGCACCATCGCCACCGGTGGTTCCGACGTGATCCGCGCCGCGCCGGGCCGCGAAGGCGATATCTGGGTGCCGCTGTACGGCGGCGGCCTGGCCCGCACCACCAGTTCGGGCTGGCAATTCACCAATTTGTCCAATGTCAGCTACTGCGCCGCCGTCGGCTTCGGCAAGGCGGCCAGCGGCGCGACGTACCCCACCGTCTTTATCTGGGGGACCGTCGGCGGCGTGCGCGGCCTGTTCCGCTCCACCGATGCCGGCGCCAACTGGACCCGCATCAATGACAACGCGCACCAGTATGGCGGCGTTGGCAATGGCCGCTTCGTGGTCGGCGACATGAATACCTTTGGCGTGGTGTACATGAGCACGGCAGGACGCGGCATCGTGGTTGGCCGTCCATAAGCTTTTTTCTCGCGCAATAAACAGCCGGCTTGCGCCGCGGTGCCATCAGGACCGCGGCGTTCAAGCCGGCTTTTCTTTTGGCGCTGTCTGCGGCAAGGCGCGCTTCACGAAATGTAGGCGGGGAAAAAAGGGGGCTTTGACACCCCCGAAAGGACCCTCGGTGCTGGTAAAACGTTGAGGGTCCGGGGAAGCGGCGGCCCCGCTGTCGCGGGGCCGGCTAAGATGACGACTGGCGTGGTGGAGCGCCGGTCAGAAGGTGTAACCCGCCTGCAACCGGAAGCTGCGGCCCGGATCGAACCACGAACGGCCCATGGCGCCCGGGGCTTGCTGGTTGGTTTGCTTGGTCACGGTCTTGGTCAGGTTGCTGACATTGAAGCTGGCGTAGAAGTGATCGTTGAAGCGGTAGCTGAGGCCCGCATCCCACTGGCCCACGGCCTCTTGCCAGACCGGAATCCCCCAGCCCACGTCCCTCGGCGCGACGCCGCCGTTGGCTGCGATACGCACCGGATCGGCGCTGGTGCCGTTGTTGCCGGACGCGCCGTACACGCCCGTTGCCAGCAACGTGCGGTCGCGCCAGCTGTACGCCAGGCGTGCCGAGATCGGTCCGCGGTCGTACATGAACGCGGTGTTGAAGGCGCGCTTGGACATGTAGGGCACCGGCAAATCCTTGAATGGCAAGCCGTTGGTGTCGCAACCGTACAGGGTTTCGCCGATCTTCAAGTCGCCGGCAGGGCAGTAAGCCAGCTTGAACGGGTGATACAGCTCTTGTTTGCCGTCGATGTAGGTGAAGTTCGCGGAAATACCGAAGCCCTTGGCCCAGTCAGGCAGGCGGTCCGACAGCCCTGGCAGCTTGTCCAGGTAGGTCGAGCCGGCCAGTTCGATACCGCCGAGCCAGAGCTTGGCCGCATTGGCCGGCCCGGTGATTTCGAATTCCTGCTCGCTGCCGGCCAGGGACTTGAAGGTACGGCGGTAAGTCTCGGACATGATGATGTCCTTGACTTTCTTGTAGAACAGCACGGCGGTCAGCGACTGGCCATTCTGCGGATACCATTCCAGCGACACGTCGAAGTTGTTGGCCTTGAGCGGCTTCAGCTTCACGTTGCCGTCGTTCTTGCCGAGGTAGGAGACCATGGCCACGTTCTTGCCAGTGGAGTCCATCGTGATTTTCTGCTCCAGCTTGATGTACTCCTGCATCTGGTCGAAGCCGGGACGCGAAATGCCCTGCGACGCGGCGAAACGCGCCTGCAGCTTGTCCGTCAGGTTGGCCTTCAGGTTCAGGCTGGGAATCACGTCGATATGGCTGTCCGTCAGGTCCAGCGGTTGATCGATGCTGTCGAAGCGCGGAACGCTGGGCGGTGTGGTATCGCCATAGGTTGGCTTGAACACGGTGTAACCGTGCGCCACCGTATCGGTCCGGATCGCGCGCACGCCTACATTGCCTTCCACCGGGAAGCGCCAGTCATCGAAGCCGAAGCGCACGGTGCCATGCAGGGCCTGGGTGCCTTCATTGTGCTTGCTGATGTATTTGGGGTCGTTGCTGAAACTGTCGCGCACCCAGTCGTTGCCAATCTTCGAGCAGTCAGCGCTGGTGCCCTTGATCAGGTTCGCGTCTTCACAGTTGTAGCGCAGCGCGGTCAGCAGCTTCTGGTAGGCGGCCGGCTTGTCCTGAATCAGGGCCCTGGTCGGTACCACGATGGTGGGCGGCGCCACCATCCTGCCGTTGAAGAAGTTGGGGAAGGTGAACGTTTCCACACTGCCCAGGGCCGCATAGCGCGGGTCGCTCAAGTAGCCGAAGTTACTGCGCTGCCAGCCCAGGTCGGAGACTTGCGGCAACTGGCCTGGCACTTTGGTGGATGCCACGCCCCATTCCTCGGAGTAGGATTTCCAGCCGGTGCCGGCGTTCTTGAATTTCGTCGACGTGCGGTCGGTCAGGCGCACGCCGAAGCGCACGTCGCGCAGCACTGGATGATCGAAGACGTACTTGGCGTCCACCTTCCATGCGTACATGTCGGCCTTGGCCTTGTTGACGTCGGGCTGCGAAATGCCCCAGAAGTAATTGCCTGGATTGGCCAGGAAATTGCGGGCCTTTTCGTCGAACACGAACGACGGCCGCCCGCCGGAAACGTCCACGCCCATGCTCGGCACGTAGGTGCCAAGGTTGATCATGCCGAAGTCGCCGGAGTTGGTGGAGTGTACCCACTGCAGGTCATTCTGGAGCGACCAGCTCTCATTGACTTGCCACTTGAAGTTCCAGGCCAGTTCGCGGGTGCGTCCGTGCACGTCGCTGTAATTGCGGGTGGTGCCCATGCTCAAGCCGCCCTCGGCGAACTGGTTGGCGCCCCGGCCGCCGATGGGATAGCTCAGCACGCCGGACTGGAACACGCCGTTGGCGTCATATTTCGCGTCCGTATACTTGGTCAGATAGGCGTCTTCGCCGCCGGTGAAGATACTATTGTCAAAGTTCGTTGAATGGAACCCGGAGTCGAAGTAGGTCAGCGACGATTCCTTGCCGTTCTTCTTCCATTGCAAGGCGCCATAGTAGCCCTTGCGCTCGGTTTCGCCATCGTTGCTGCCCCACGATGCGCCGACCGGCACCCATACGGTCTTGCCGGCAACGAGGTTGCTGCGCGGGTAGTAGACCGACTGGTTGATCGTGTCGTACCGGCTGGTGTTCCGGTTGAACGATACATCGACCAGTGCGCCAAACTCGCCGAAGTCGGTTTGCCAGCGATTGGAATACAGGGCGGAGAAGGCTGGCGAGCTCTTCTTGCCCAGCTCGGCATAGCTGTTCGACGCGGAGAGCGCGCCAAACTGGCCCTTGGTGTCGAACGGCAGGCGCGTGCGCAGGTTGACCTGGCCGCTGATGCCGCCCTCGATCAGTTCGGCGGACGGGTTCTTGAACACGTCCACACCCGACATCAGTTCCGGCGGAATGTCACCCCAGCTCAGTTCGCGCCCGGGCCAGCCGGCCGAGAAGGTTTCACGGCCGTTCAAGGTGGACGACCCCCAAGACAGGCCGCGCACCTGGATGCCCGAGCCTTCCACGTCGAAGCCCAGGCCGTTCGCGGCCAGGTTGGCGCCCGTGCGGCTGCGGTTGCGGTCCATGGTCACGCCCACGACACGCTGCAGCACTTCGGTGATCGACTTGTCCGGCAGCTTGCCGGCCTCGTCGGCCACGACCGAATCGACGATCAAGTCCGATTCCTGTTTGATTCTTTGCGCGGTTTCCATCTGCCGGCGCTGGCCCGTGACCACGACAACGTTGGTGCCATCCTTGGCGGCTGGTTCCGATCCCGAGGCCTCGGTCTGCGCATACGCGTTGCCGCACAACAGCGCGACCTGCGCGGCGGCAAACGCCAGCGCGGTCATCCTGATGTGCTTGCTGTTGGTGCTTGTCTCAATTCTCTTCATTATATTTGTCCTCTTGTAAATGCCTTGCTATCTGCCGGGCGGTCCGCCGTCACTGGAAGGTGATCGGGCCGGTCAGAACCAGCTGGGTCGGGTAGGTCGGTTTATCCAGCGGCGTGCTCGACACCGAGATGTTCATGCTGTCGGCGTTGAACGACACCTGCACAATTGGATAGTCCTGCAGTTCATACCAGGGATTGACATCTTTCAGTCCGCACGATTCCGCCACCGTCAGGTCGCGCAGGGACACGGTGTAGTCGGTGGCGTCGGTCGTGGCTGGCTTGATTGTCGAGCGCAGGGTCACGTTGCACGCATCCTTGCCGTCCTTGAGGGCAAAGTGGCCGAGAACCAGGTCGACGTTGATCTTGTTGTTGCCGGTCTTGATCCATTCCGCGTTTTGCGCAATGCGGAACTTCATGGTCGACTGGGAATCGATCCGCGCACCGGTGACCATCGGCCCGACCTTGGAGAGCTCCTTCAAACTGCCGGCCAGCACGTGCAGGCCATAGTAGCCGCCAATCCAGCTGCCGTCGTTGGGCTTGTCGAGCTTGGTATTGAAGGTGAAGCGCAGGTTGTTGCCGTCTTCGGACAGGACCTGGTCGCACCAGCCGTTGCACCACCAGCCGTTCAGGTTGACGCCGGCGTAGCCGTTGACGGCGCCTTCCTCCTTGGTGGTCGAGGCATCCTTGAAACCGGAGAAATGCGTCAGCACCGGCGCCTTTTCGGTGCCGACCGGAATCTTCTTGGTCATCGTCGCGGTTGCGAAAATGTCGCCGCCTTCGGACTTGGCCGTGACGGTGCACAGCCCGTTGGCGACCTTGGTCAGGGTGCTGCCGCTGACCGTGCACACCGCGGGCGTGGTGGTTTCAAACGTGACGGGCCGGTCCAGGTCGGAGACGGCGGCCAGCGCAACCGGCTGCCCATCGAGCGCCTGCGCGCCCGGGTTGCGGAAGGAAACCATATGCGGCCGTTTTGGAATCACGAACAGCTGGCGCTGCGAGGCCGGTGCATAATCTTCAAAACCGGCCTGGGTGGCCGTCACGGAACACTCGCCAGCCTTCAACAGCGACAGCGTGTCGCCATTGATGGCGCAGACGTCCGGTGTATGCGACGTGTAGGTGACCGGGCCGCCGGAGCTGGCCGTGGCCCTCAGTTTGGTCGTTGCCACGGCGGGCGGTATGGCCACCTCAGGCCCGCCAGGGAATGGGAAGGAAATCGACTGTACCGCGCCGCCGCTGCCACTGCCGCCCTTGTCTCCGCCGCCACCGCCGCAAGCGCTCAGTAGCGCGACGCAGGCCAGTCCGACCGCTGTCAGCTGGAATCGCACCGTTGGTCTCCTCATGATTTGTTCCTTTCTGTAGTGTTATTAGTGTGCCGCCGGGTCTTGCAACGATGGCCTGGCATGACGACGGGCGGCAAGTTGAAGATTGGCAATCTCTATCTTGCAAGTTCCGGCGCCACGCGGCAATTGCGATATTCACTAATCCGGCAAGTGAAATTTCGCATCGACTCACAGTGTCTTTAATAGGTAGGATACCAACGGTCTTGTTCATGCCGGATGCTGTGAAATTTCGTATGCCGTCATGGCGGTTTTTGTAATTGCAATGGGGCTGGCGATGCTCGCACAATGTGTTCATCGTGCGGTGCAAACTGGACTAATTGCATGTCTTAAATTTATAATGGACAATGTAGGCCATGCAAGGCGCGGCGCATGGGCGGCATCGGCGACGCCGCGGCCGGCGCATGTATACAACGACACGATTTTCCTGCGGCATCCTTATTACCGGCTGCGATTATCCGATCGACGGCGGCTTTATGACACTGAACTCGCGGACCACACCATGACGAAGAAACCCCTGTTGACCGCCGTGGCGGTCGCCGCCGCGCTGAGCCAGCCGGTATTGCAGCCGGCTTGGGCCGCGCCGGCGCCCGCCACCATTGTTTCGCCGGACGGCAAGATCGCCGTCCGCATCGACGCCGACGCCAGCCGCTATACCGTGACGCGCGGCGGCGAAGCCGTGCTTGCGCCGTCCGCGCTGGGCCTGGAACTGGACGGCGCCCCGGCGCTGGAAGGCCTGGCGCTGGAAAAGCGCAGCGATGTGCGGGTGGACCGCACCATCGCACTGGTGGCCACCAAGGCCGCATCGGCGCGCGACCATTACCGGGGCGCCACGCTGGCGTTCCGCGAGCGCGCAGGCGGCAAGCGCCGCCTGCTGCTCGACGTGCGCGCCTATAACGAAGGGGTGGCGTTCCGCTACCGCCTGGACGACGCGGCGCCGGTGCGCCTGCGCGGCGAACGCACCACGTTCGTCCCGGCCGGCGATCCAGAATGCCTGGTGTCGGTGGCCGACGGCGCGCACGAAGTCGGGTTCGACCCCATGAAAGTGTCGCACATGCGGACCGGCCAGGGCTATGACGTGCCGGTGGTGTGCGGCACGCCGTCCGGGCGCACCGCGTACGCCATCACGCAAGCGCACCTGGCCGGCTACGCCGGCGCATCGCTGTGGCGCGACGGCGATGCGCTGAAGGTGCGGCTGTCGGCGCCGCCCAAGCGGCCCGCGCTGGCGGTCGATTCGCCGTCCGGGCTGACCACCGCGTGGCGCGTGGTCATGATGGGCGACCGTGCCGGCGACCTGATCGCCTCGCACCTGGTCGGCAACCTGAACCCGGCGCCGGCCGGCGATTTCAGCTGGGTCAAGCCCGGCAAGGCCGCATGGGACTGGTGGTCCGGCCCACTGGAGGGCATGAAGCCGGACATGGGCAGCTATAAACGCTTCATCGATTTTGCCGCCGCCGCCGGCCTGCCGTATTACCTGATCGATGCGGGCTGGGCCAAGGGCGCCAACAACGAGGGGTGGCTGGCGCGGCCGGAGACCGATATCACCCGCGCGGCGGACGGTATCGACATGCCGGAACTGGTGCGCTATGCGGCGGCCAAGGGCGTCGGCTTGATGCTGTGGGCGCACTGGGAACATGTGGCGCAGCGCATGGACGAGGTGCTCGACACCTATGCGCGCTGGGGCATCAAGGGCGTCAAGATCGATTTCATGAACCGCGACGACCAGGAAGTGGTCGGCTTCTACCAGCGTGTCGCCGCCGCCACCGCGCAGCGCCGCCTGTTGCTGGACCTGCACGGCGCCTATGTGCCGGACGGGCTGCAGCGCACTTATCCGAATTTCATTACCCAGGAAGGCGTGCGCGGCGCGGAGTGGAACAAGATGGACAAGTCGATCACGCCGCGCCACAACCTGATGCTGCCGTATACCCGCATGCTGGCCGGCCCGATCGACTACACGCCGGGCGGCTTCCGCAACGGCACGCCGGCCGGCTTCACGGTGCGCGCCGAGATGCCGCTTACGCAATCGACGCGCGGCCAGGCACTGGCCATGTACGTGGTGTACGACAGCCCGCTGCAAATGGTGTCGGACGACCCGAAAGCGTACCATGGCGGCGCCGGCTTCGATGCCGGCTTCGATTTCATCCAGCGGGTGCCGACCGCGTGGGATGAAACGCGCTTTGTGTCCGGCACGCCGGGCCGGGACATCGTGCTGGCGCGCCGCCAGGGCGGTAACTGGTACCTCGGCGCCATGACGGCCGACGAGGCCGGCCGCGACGAGCCGGTGCCGCTGCGCTTCCTGCCCACCGGCCGTTACCGCGCCACCGTGTGGGAAGACGGCGCCACGCCGAACGAGGTGCGGCGTGTGCAACGCGAAGTCACGTCCGCCGACACGCTGCCGCTGCGCATGGCGCCGGCCGGCGGCGCCGCCGTGATCCTCGAACCGATTCCGGCCACCGCCAGGAATCATTAAAACAATGCAAGGACAACTTTGATGAAAACAGTGGTATGCCAATCCCCCGGCGAGTTGCGCATGTGCGAAGCGCCCATTCCCGTGCCGGCGCCGGGCGAAGTCTTGATCCGGGTGCGCCGCATCGGCCTGTGCGGCACGGACATGCACATTTTCCGGGGCACCCAGCCCTTCCTGCAGTATCCGCGTGTGATGGGGCATGAGTTGTCCGGTGAAGTGGTCAGCGCGCCCGAAGGCGCCGGGCTGGCGCCGGGCGACCCGGTATACGTGATGCCTTACCTGTCGTGCGGGCGCTGTGTCGCCTGCCGCCAGGGCAAGACCAATTGCTGCACCCATATCCAGGTGCTGGGCGTGCACCGCGACGGCGGCATGGCGGAATACCTGGCGCTGCCGGCGCAATTCGTCTTCAAGACCGACGGCATTTCGCTGGACCAGGCCGCGATGCTGGAATTCCTCGCGATCGGCGCGCACGCGGTGCGCCGTGGCGCGGTGAAGGCGGGACAGCGCGTGCTGGTGGTGGGCGCCGGTCCGATCGGGCTGGCCGTGATGCTGTTTTCGCGCCTGCAAGGGGCGCAAGTGACGGTGCTCGATACCCGCGCCGACCGGCTGCAATTCAGCAGCGACGTGCTGAAAGTGGCGCACACGGTGGAAGCGAAGGACGGCGATAAGGAAGCGCTGGCGAAACTGACCGACGGCGAATTCTTCGACGTGGTGTTCGACGCCACCGGCAACGTGAAAGCCATGGAACGCGGCCTGGAATTCGTTGCGCACGCGGGCACCTACGTGCTGGTGTCGATCGTGCTGGACCGCATTTCGTTTGCCGACCCGGAATTCCACAAGCGCGAAACCAGCCTGCTGGGCAGCCGCAACGCCACCGCCGACGATTTCCGCACCGTGTTGGCGGCCATGAAGGCGGGCCAGGTGCCGACCGGTTTGATGAACACCCACCGCACCACCCTGGACGAATTCATTGGCGTGCTGCCACAATGGATGGACCCCGCCAGCGGCGTCATCAAAGCCATCGTCGAGGTGTAAGTGCATCCTATCCTTCAATTCGGCACCAGCCGTTTCCTGCAGGCGCACGTTGACCTGTTCGTCAGCGAAGCGCTGGCGGCAGGGAACGCGCTGGGCCATATCACCATCGTGCAAACCACCGGCAGCGCCGACAGCGCGCGCCGCGTGGCGGCGTTCCGGCAGGGGGGCGGTTATCCCGTGATCGTGCGCGGCTGGCAAAACGGCGCCGCGTATGAGCGCGAACAACGCGTCACGTCGGTGGCCCACGCGCTGCGGGCGGACCAGGATTGGCCGCAAGTGGTGGAAGCGGCCGAGGCCGCGCAAGTCATCGTGTCCAATACCGGCGACCGGGGGTATGAGCTGGACCCTTACGACAACCCGATGCTGCTGGAAACCTGGCGCGCGCCGCGCAGTTTCCCCGCCAAGCTGCTGGTGCTGCTGCATGGGCGGTTTTTGCGCGGCGCGGCGCCGGTGACCCTGATGCCGTGCGAGCTGGTCGCCAACAACGGCAGCGTGCTGCGCGACGCCGTGCTGGGACTGGCGCGTAACTGGCGCATGGATGGCGCTTTCGTGGCCTACCTCGAACACAGCTGCGTGTGGGTGAATTCGCTGGTCGACCGTATCGTGTCGCAGGCGCTGGAGCCGGCGGGCGCGGTGGCCGAGCCGTATGCCTTGTGGGCGATCGAGGCCCAGCCCGGCATGGTGCTGCCTTGCCGCCATCCGTGCATGGTGGTGACGGAGCGGCTGGAACCGTACGAGCGGCGCAAGCTGCTGATGCTGAATCTGGGCCACACCTTCCTGGCGGAGCAGTGGCTGCGCGGCGGCCGCCTGGCCGACGAAACCGTGCGGCAGGCGATGGCCGACCCGGCGCTGGGCGGCGTGCTGGAGCAGGTGTGGGACGAGGAAGTCTTGCCGCTGTTCGCGGCCCTGGGTGAGGGCGAGCCCGGCCGTGCTTACCGGGCTGAGGTCCGGGACCGTTTCAACAATCCCTACGTGGCCCACCGCCTGTCCGATATCGCGCAAAACCACGACGAGAAAAAACGCCGCCGCCTGTTGCCGGCGCTGCAACTGGCTGCCGAGCTGGGCCTGGACTTGCCGCAGGTGCGCTTGCGCGCCGCGCTGGGCGCCGCGGATCACGGAACGCCGCCGATGGCGAGGAGGGCATGATGCGGATCGATGCACACCAACACTTTTGGCAATTGGCCGCGCGCGCGGGTTCCTGGCCGCCGCCGGAACTGGCGCCGATCTACCGCGATTTTTATCCGGAAGATTTGTCGGGCCTGTTGCAGCAACACGGCATTGCCGCCACCGTCCTGGTGCAGTCGATGCCGAACGAGGACGATACCCGTTTCATGCTGGAGCTGGCGGACCGCCACGCCTTCATCGGTGCGGTGGTCGGCTGGGCCGACCTGAAGGCGGCCGATGCGCCCCGGCGCATTGCCGCGCTGGCCGCGCATCCGAAGTTGCGCGGCTTGCGGCCGATGCTGCAAGACCTCGGGGATGACCGCTGGATCGACGATGCGGCGCTGGCGCCGGCCGTGGCGGCGATGCTGGAACATGGCTTGTGCTTCGACGCACTGGTATTGCCGCGCCATTTGCCGGCGCTGCTGGCGTTCGCGCAGCGCTATCCGCGATTACCAGTGGTGATCGACCACCTGGCCAAGCCGGCCATGGACGGCGAGCCGGCCGCGCAATGGCTGAATGATCTGGATCGCCTGGCGGCGCTGCCGAACGTCCATTGCAAGCTGTCCGGCATGGTCACCGAGGCCGGCCCTGGTTGGACCACCAGCCAGTTGCGGCCCTATGCGCACCACATCCTCGACGTGTTCGGGCCGGGGCGCGTGATGTGGGGCAGCGACTGGCCGGTGATCCTGCTGGCGGCCGGTTATGGCGACTGGATCAGGGCCAGCGAAGCGCTGCTGGCGCACTTGCCCGAGGCGCAGCGGCAGGCCGTGTTCGGCCTGAATGCGCAGCGGTTCTACGGCATCGGGTAAGGCGTGGCGCCGTCAGGCGCCGCGAGGATTCAGCGCCGCACGTCCAGTCCCCCGGTGCACGCGGCCAGGACCTGCGCTTCGCTGGCGAGGTTGAAGTCGCCGGTGATCGAGTGCTTGGCCACGGCCGCCGCCAGGCCGAATGCGAGCGCCTGTTCTTCGTCCCATTCGCGCAGCAAGCCATGCAGCAGGCCTGCGGCAAAGGCGTCGCCGGTGCCGATGCGGTCGACGATGCCGTGCAGGGCGTGGCCGGGCGCGGCAATGGCGCCGGCGCGCGTGTGCAGGGTTGCCGCCAGTTCGTGGTGATCGTTGCTGTGCTGGGTGCGGATGGTGGCGGCGACCCGCTGCAGTTGCGGGAAGGCTTCGAAGGCGGCGGCCATGGCGTCGGCGCGGCTGCCCCGCGCCAGTTCCGGACGCCGCAGCACCAGCGCCATGTCGCGCTGGTCGGCAAACGCCAGGTCGGCGTGGCGCATCAGTTCGTGCAGGACGGTGGCGCCGTCGCTGCCCTGGCGGGCCCACATCGTGGCCCGGTAGTTGCCGTCGAACGACACCTTGACGCCCAGGGCGCGCGCCGCGCGCACGGCGTCCAGCGCCGCCTGCGCGCCACGTTCACCCACCGCCGGCGTGACGCCCGACACGTGCAGCCAATCGGCGCCGGCCAGCAGGGCCGGCCAGTCATAGGTGGCCGGATCGGTTTGTGCGAACACGGAGCCTTCGCGGTCGTACACGATTTCCGACGGACGCAGCACCGCGCCCGGTGTCAGGAAATACAGCCCGATGCGGCCGGGCGCGAAGTGGATGGCGCCGGTATCGACGCCATGCGCACGCACGCCGTCACGCACGGCTTCACCGAGCGCATTGGCGGGCAGCGCGCTGGCCAGCGACACGCGGTGGCCGAAGCGCGCCAGCGACACGGCAACGTTGGCTTCCGCGCCGCCGATGCAGACATCGAGGCGCGGTGTTTGCAGCAGCAATTCGCCGGCAGGGGACGACATGCGCAACAGTAATTCGCCGAAGCAGACAAGTTCAGGTTTCATGAGGAGCATTTTGCGGGCCGCACCCGGCGTGCGCAACGGTGAAAACAACCAGTGCCCCCAATGAAAAACGCCAACCGGGCCGCGCAAGGGGCCTGATCCGGCGCGGAAATTTCATTGGTCCGGCTGGCGGTTTTTGGAATTGTCCACGCCGTGCCGCGCCGGCACAATCCCTCCAACAAGGAGACGATTCCGATGAAAACACGATTTTCCCCATTGGCGGCGCTGGCGTCCGCCACGCTGCTGGCCGCCGCGCTGACGGTTCCCGCGCCCGAGGCGGCCGGGCAAGGCTTGCCGGCGCCGGCCATGGCCGCGCCGGAACGCGGCATCGCGCGGCTGCCTGGCGAAGATCCGGCCGCGCGCATCCAGTGGTGGCGCGGCGCGCGCTTCGGCATGTTCATCCACTGGGGCCTGTACGCGATCCCGGGGCGCGGCGAATGGGTGCAGTGGGACCAGCAGATCCCGGTCAAGGAATACGCGAAACTGGCGGACCAGTTCAAGCCGTCCAAGGCCAACGTTGATACCTGGGCCGAAGTCGCCAAGGCGGCCGGCATGAAATACACGGTGCTGACGGCGCGCCACCATGACGGCTTTGCGCTGTTCGACGACGGCGCCAATCCGTTCACCACCACCACCACGGCGGCGCGCCGCGATTTCGTGGCCGATTACGTGACGGCGGTGCGTAAGGCCGGCCTCGGCGTCGGTCTGTATTATTCTCCGCTCGACTGGCGCTTCCCCGGCTATTTCTTCCCCGACTTGCAGCGCGACAGCGCGGAAGCCATGCGCGAGCAGTACCACCGCCAGGTGGAAAAGCTGATGTCCGATTACGGCAAGATCGATGTGCTGTGGTTCGACGGCGGCGAGACCGGCTGGCTCAATTTCGGCGCCGACTGGAAGGATGCGGGGACGTTCCCCAAATGGGTGGCGCGTCCGTATGGCCAGCACTACAAGGGGGGCTTCAGCTGGCAGCACGAACAAATGTATCCGAAGATCCGCCGCCTGCAGCCGCAAGTGTTGATGAATGGCCGCGCCGACATGCCGGAGGATTTCCGTTCGCGCGAGGGCGACGGCGCGCTGGGCGACTTCGACAACCAGCATCCGTGGGAATTGTGCACCACCATTGCCGGCGCCTGGGGTTACCAGCCGGATGCGCAGGTCAAGCCGCTCAAGCATTACATCCAGCTGCTGGCCAATGTCGCGGGGCGCGATGGCAACCTGCTGCTCAACGTCGGCCCCGGTCCCGATGGCGCGATCGATCCGTCGCAGGTGGCGCGCCTGCGCGACATCGGCGCCTGGCTCGGCAAGAACGGCGAGAGCATCTATGAGACGCGCGGCGGCCCGTTCCTGCCGGCCGGCTATGGCGCATCGACCCATCGCGGCAACACCATTTATCTGCACGTGCTGAACTGGCAAAACGACAAACTGGCGCTGCCGCCGATTCCGGCCAGGGTGCTGCGCGCGTCGGTGCTGGGCGGCGCGAAGGCCGGCGTCACGCAAACCGCGCAAGGCATCGAAGTCACGGTGCCGCCGGCGGCGCGCAACGACATCGACACCGTGATTGCGCTGGAAGTCGATACGCCGGCCGCCTCGATCAAGCCGGTGCGCGTCGCCGCCCCGGGCGCGCGGCAAGCCGGTATCTGAGCCCGCATCCGAGCCCGCATCTTGGCCCATCGCTGAGCCCGTACCTGATGGCGTCCGCCGGCGGCTGCATGGCGGACGGCCGCGTGGTGTGGCACTGGCCGCCCGGATCCCGATGCCGTGGGCGCCGCCGCACCGCGCAATCATTGTCAACCAGACCAACCCGAACCCTCATGAACCAACGTATTTACCGTATCACAGTCCCGCTGCTGGCCGCCGCCTTGTCGGCGGCGGTGTTTTCCGCGCATGCGGCCGGCGACGCCGGCATGGCACTGTATGCCGGCAAGCCGCCGCCGTCGTGGCAAGTCAAGGTCTCTGGTTTCGAGGGGCCGGAACAAGTCTTGCGGGGGGAGTCGCTGACCATGCCCAAGCCGGCCGATATGCAGGCGCCCAACAGCACGGTGGCGGCCGGCGCCGGCACGGTTGCCGGCAAGCCCGGCGCGCTGACCCTGCGCTGGAAAGACGTGTGGCACGCCGGCCTGCGGCTCGATGGCGGGCCGGCGCTCGACTTGCGGCCCTATGCCGCCGAAGGCACGCTGGAATTCGACATCAACGTGGCCGACCTGGCCGATGGCGGCATCTATTTTACGATGCGCTGCGGCCCCGAATGTAACCGCAAAGTGCCTTACGTGCTGCCCGGCCGCGCGCTGCAGGGCAAGGGTTGGCAACACCTGTCGTTCGCGCTGTCCTGCTTTGCGCGCGAAGACGACGACTTTGGCAAGGTGGGCATGCCGTTCGCGCTGGAAGGCAATGGCAGTGGCGAAGTCTCGGTGGCCAACGTGCGCCTGGCAAAACGCGGCAAACCGAATGCCGAATGTCCCGACCCGCGCACCGTGGCCAGCACGCCGGCGATCCTGGGCCATGCGTGGGCGCTGGGCCGGTGGGAAGCGCGCCACCAGCAAAAGCTCGAGGACATCCGCAAGCTGAAGGCTGCCGGCAAATCCCCGCAACTGGTCTTCATCGGCGACTCCATCACCGAAGGCTGGGAAACGACGGGCTTGCCGGTATGGAAGCGCTACTACGAGCAATATAACGCCGTGGGACTGGGCTTTGGCGGCGACCACACGGAAAATGTGCTGTGGCGCCTGCAGCATGGCGAAGTGGACGGCATCGCGCCGAAAGTCGCCGTGCTGATGATCGGCACCAACAATACCGGCGACCGCCAGGACGACCCGAAAGTCACGGCGGCCGGCGTCAAGGCCATCCTCAAGGAGCTGCGCACGCGCCTGCCGCGCACCAAGGTGCTGCTGCTGGCCGTGTTCCCGCGCGAGGAACAGCCATCGGCCTACCTGCGCCGCCTCAACGAGAGCGTCAACGCACTGATCGGCGGTTATGCGGACGGGCGCAACGTGTTTTTTGCCAATATCAATGCCGCCCTGGTGAATCCGGACGGCACGCTGTCGCGCGACGTCATGCCCGATTTGCTGCACCTGTCGGAAAAAGGCTATGAGATCTGGGCGCGCACCTTGGAGCCCGGCTTGAAAAAACTGTTATCGGAGTAAAACTATGAAGAACTTGATGACCGGGGCCGCCATCGGTCGCAGGGCCCTGTGCGTCGCCACCGGGGCATTGCTGGCCGGTTGCGCCGCAACCGGACCGGGAACCGCCCCCGCAACCGCCCCCGTTACCGTGCCTGCAACCTTGCCCGCATCCGTGCTCGCGACTGAGCCCGTCACTGCCGAAACCGCCGGCGCCAACTTTGCCCGGCCGGTGGTGCTGGCGCAAGATGACGTGCGTGCCGTCGCCGCGCCGCCGGCCGGCTTCGACACGGCGCGGCCCGGTGTGGCCCTGGGCGCGGTGACGGAATTCACCTATCACTCGGCCGTCACGGGCAGGGAGCGCAACGCCAAGGTGTACCTGCCGCCCGGCTACGACCCGCAGCGGCGTTATCCGGTGCTGTACCTGTTGCACGGCATCGGCGGCAATGAGCACGAATGGCATTGGTATGTGCGCGCGCCCGCCGTGCTCGACAACCTGATGGCGGACGGCAAAGTGGCGCCGATGATCGTGATCATGCCGAACGGCCGTGCACTGGCCGATGACCGCGCGCCGCCGCCCGAACGGACGTTTACGCCGGAAAACGCCAGCGGTTTCGCCTTGTTCGAACAGGATTTGCTGGCATCGCTGATCCCGGCCGTCGAGCGGCGCTACCCAGTCATGGCGGGGCGCGAACAGCGCGCCATTGCCGGTCTGTCGATGGGGGGAGGGCAGGCGCTCAACTTCGGTCTGGGCCATCCGGACACGTTTGGCTCGGTGGCGGGATTTTCCGCCGCACCCAACACCAATCCCGCCAGGATCGCCGCGCCGGCACGGCTGCTGTATCTGTCGTGCGGCAACAAGGATGGCCTGATCAACGTCTCACAGGACTTGCACCGGCGCCTGCGCCAGCAGGGCGTGCCGCACGTGTGGCACGTCGACGGCTATGGCCACGACCGCGAGAGCTGGGCGGAAAACTTGTACCACTTCGCGCAACTGCTGTTCCGGCCCTCCTGAGGCGGAACGCGGCTATGTCATCGCAAATCGTGGAAGACGCTGGCTGTAGGGCGGCATTGACGGGGACGCCAAGTCAATGCCGCCATGCCCGCACAACGGTACTGCCCGCGCTGGCGGCGGCGCATGCATGGCGGCCTCGTAGAGTCCGCCCTACAGTGGGAGCACTCCACGACTCCCGGTGACATAGCTTTGATTTTTGATGTCGTCGCGGAACTGCGCCGAAGCACGTCGCGCCGATGCGCCCGCGACCGGCGGGCAGGGCTCCGACCCATGGCCTGGCCCGCAGAGATACCAAAGGACGTCGTGTGGTTTTCACCTAACACTGACTCCGCCTGAAACCCCGGCCTCCGAAGGCCGGGGTTTCACGGTGCGGCCTAGAAAACGATGCGGAAGCTGGACGCCATCTTGCTCGGCAGGCTGGCCGGCAATTCGATCGTCAGCGCGTCGTCGGTCTGTTTCCAGCGCAGCGGCGCGGTGCTGCCCAGCAAGGTGACGGCTTTCACGGGACGCGGCTCCAGTCCGGCCTTGCGGCCCAGCGATGCGATGCGCACCGCCTTGTCGGGCGTGCCCAGTGTGATGGCGTACAGTGCGCCGCCTTTCGCGGTGAAGCGGATGTCTTGCGGGGTATAGGCGGTGTTTTCCTGGAAATGGCCGGAGGCGGCTTTGGTTGGACCCTCGCCGAAGACTTTCCACGGCCGGGTGCCGTAGATCGCGTCGCTGTTGACGCCCATCCATTCGGCCATCTCTTGCAGGAACTGCATCGGCTCGGGCGGCAGGCTGCCGTCCGGGTACTGGACCACGTTCAGCAGCAGGTTGCCGTTCTTGCTGACGATATCGGCCAGCATGTGGACCACCTCTGTCGTGCTCTTGTACTTGTAGCCGTCGCTGTAGAACCAGTCGCCGATCGACGTATCGGTTTGCCACGGCAACGGATTGATGCCGTCCATCACGCCGCGTTCGACATCCTGCACGCCGGCTTCGCGGATGAATTCGCCGGAGCCGATTTCCTTGTGGTTGTACACCGCTTCCAGTTTGCCGCCATGGCGGGCGATGCTGTCGTTGTAGTAATTGGCCACCAGCGTCTGGCCAACCTTGCCGAAAGGAAGGCCGCCGTCCGTATACAGCAGGTCCGGCTGGTAGCGCGTCAACAGGTCGGTGATGCGGTTGTACCACTCCTGCTGGAAGCGGGTATCGGTGGTATACCAGGTGGCGGAACCACGGTAGGGCTGGTTGTGGGCGCGATGATACAGCGACGCGTACTTCGGGTCGTCGCCGTCATAGGCCGCGCCCAGCACCGGCCACACTTCGTCATAACCATGGCTGGGGGTGAACCAGCCATAGCTGGCGCCCAGGTGTTCCGATACGCCGAAGCGCAGGCCGGCCTTTTGCGCGGCTTGCTTCCAGTCGCCGACGATGTCGCGTTTCGGTCCCATCTTCACGGCGTTCCATGGGTGGTGGCGCGAATCCCACAGGTCGAAATTGTCGTGGTGCACGCCCATGCTGACGAAGTAGCGCGCGCCGGCCTTCTTGTACAGCGCCATCAGGGCTTCCGGATCGAATTTTTCCGCCTTCCACAAGGGGATGATGTCCTTGTAGCCGTGTTTGGACGGGTGGCCGTACTTTTCCAGGTGATGCTTGTACTGGCCGGTGCCATAGATATACATGTTGCGCGCATACCAGTCGCCGGCGCGCGGCACCGCTTGCGGGCCCCAGTGCGACCAGATGCCGAACTTGGCGTCGCGGAACCAGTCGGGCGTCCGGTAGGTCTTGAGCGATCCCGGTTCCGCCTGGAACGGCCCGGGAACGGTGTTCATTTGCACCGGCGCCTGATCGGCAAGCGCGGCGGTTGCATTCGGTACCGCGTGGACGGGCTGCATGGCCAGGGGCAGGGCGAGGACGGGGGCGGCAAGCGCGTACAGCGCGGCACGGCGGGTAGGCATCGGTGGTCTCCAGGGTAGTCATGACAAATGTCTGTAATATATTATGAACAATTGACTGCCCGGGCAAGCCATGACGGCGGCTTTGGCGGGCGGGTGCGAAATATCGTTGACCGGTTTGACAGCTTTCACAATTGTCATGCGATTGGCGCCGCTTGCACAATGGCCGTGACTTGGTCCGCCCTTCGCCGGACCTCCGCCCTTGACAGGTAGCCCAGGAATGATGCCCCGAACGACAACACACGACACCCTTTCCCAACGACCAGGTTTCCGCCATTCGCTGGCGCGGCGCGCGCTGCTTGCCGGATTCGGCGCATGGGCATTTGCCAACGCCCCGGCGTGCGCCGCCGCGCAGGCCCCGGCCTTTGCCGGCATATTCGGCGACCACGCCGTGCTGCAGCGCGACCAGCCGGTCGCGGTCTGGGGTACGGCCCCGGCCCATGCCGGGGTGACGGTCAAGTTAAACGGCCATACGGTGCAGGCCACGGCCGACGGCGGCGGGAAGTGGCGGATGCAGCTGCCGGCCATGGCGGCCGGCGGCCCCCATGTCCTGAGCGTCAGCGCGGACGGAAAGACCACGGCGTTGAACGACATCCTGGTCGGCGACGTGTTCCTGTGCGGGGGGCAGTCGAACATGGAGCTGGCCATGGCCATCGCGACCAATGCGCCGATGGACATTGCCTATGGCGGCAACCACAATCTCCGCTTCGTCAACATCGCCCGCGAGACGTCGGCGCTGCGCCAGGACGAATACCGGACCGCGCCGCAATGGCAGGTGACGGGACCGCAAACCACCGGCCAGGCGTCGGCCGTCTGCTTCCACATGGCGCGTGCGCTGCAGCGCCAGTACAACGTGCCGGTCGGTTTCGTCAACGCCAGCTGGGGTGGCAGTTCGATCCAGAGCTGGATCAGCGGCCCGTCGCTGCGCAAGCTGCCTGCATATGGCCGGGGTCTGGACGTGCTGGACACTTATGCTGCCGACGCGGCGGCCGGGGCGCGCGCCGAGGAAGCCCGCCAGGAAGCGTGGTGGGACAAGCTTGATCCGCAGGCCGCCGCGCAGCGCGCCTGGTCGCGGCCCGCGTTCAACGACGCCGGCTGGCCCGGCATAGAGCCTGGCGGACGCTGGGGCGATTCCGGCATCGCCGCGCTGAAGGACCATCGCGGCGTGGTCTGGTTCCGCAATACGGTGGAGCTGAACGCGCGGCAGGCCGAAACGGCCAGTCACCTGCTGCTGGGTCCCATCGCCATGTCCGACACCGCCTGGGTCAACGGCGTACGGGTCGGCTCCGGCAACACGTCGTGGGCGGGCCGCGAATATGCCGTGCCGAAAGGCGTGCTGAAGCCGGGCAGGAACGTCATCGCGCTGCGCGTGCTGGGCGATGACCACGGCGGCGGCCTGCTGGCGCCGGCCGGCGAGCGCGCGCTGCGCGGCGCGGACGGCGCCCGGATCGCGTTGCCTGCGCGCTGGAAGTACCAGCTCGGCTCGCGTGTCAGCGCCGTGCAGGAACAGGCGCCGTGGGAGCCGCCGGGCAGCCTGTCCACGCTGTACAACGGCATGATCGCGCCGCTGCGCGGGTATAAATTCAAGCTGGCGGCGTGGTACCAGGGCGAAGCCAACGCCGGCGCCGCCCAGGAATACCGAACCTTGCTGCCGATGCTGTTTGCCGACTGGCGCCAGACCCTTGCCCAGCCGGACTTGCCGTTCATGGTGGCGCAACTGACGGCGTTCGGATCGGTCGCGACCAAACCGGGGCAATCGTCGTGGGCGGAATTGCGCCAGGCACAAACGGCGGCGGTGCGCGCCGATGCGCATGCCGGACTGGCGGTGACGTTCGACTTTGGCGACCGTTCCGACATCCACCCGGCCCAGAAGAAAATCGTCGGCGAGCGCCTGGCCCGCGCGGCCCGGGCCGTCGCCTACGGCGAGAAAATCACGCCCGGCGGACCGGAAGCGGTGTCGGCCACCCGCAGCGGCGGCGATATCGTGATCCGCTTTGCCAACACCAATGGCGGGCTGCGCACGTATTCGTCGGACATGGCGATCGGGTTCGAAGTGTGCGAACAGGAAGAGTGCCGCTATGCGCCTGCAGCGGTGGAGGGCGATACGGTCCGGCTGAAAGGCGCCGCCACGGCGCGCGCCGCCAAAGTGCGTTATGCCTGGGCCGACGCGCCTTACGTCAACCTGTTCAGCGCGGACGACCTGCCAGCCAACGGTTTCGAGCTGAACCTTGCCGCCGAAAGCGCGTGCGCGCCGGACGCGCTGGGCACGGCCCGCACCCTGACCCTCAAGCGCGAATACGCGCGCTACGGCACGGTGCAGTATGGCGCCCTGCCGTTGCAAAAGGGCGAGGTGGCGCTGACGTTCGACGACGGCCCCAACCCCGATACCCTGGACCGGGTGCTCGCTACGCTGGCGTCGCAATGCGTGAAAGCCACGTTTTTCATGACCGGCGTTAACTTGTCCAAGCATCCCGAGCTGGGGCGGCGCGTGGCCGCGGCCGGCCATACCCCGGCGCTGCACAGCTTTGCGCATCCGCCGCTGAAATCCATGACGCCGGCGGCCCAGCTGGCCGACCTGGAGCAGGGGATACAGGCCTTCATGGCCACCTTTGGCACGGCGCCGGCGGCATACCGCTTCCCGTTCCTCGAAGAGACGCCCGCGATCCTGGCCGCGCTCGAACAGCGCAAGATCACGGTGGCGTCGACCGATCTCGGCATCGAGGACTACATGCCGAACGACCAGCGCACCGAGTCGCTGGTGGGACGCATGGCGGCGCGCCTGAAGGGCGGCGAAGGCGGCATCGTCTTGATGCACGATGCGAACTGGCCCACGGCGGAAGCGTTGCCGGCGTTACTCAAGACCATCAAGGACAGCGGCTACAAGGTCGTGCACCTGCGCTGGGACGAACGTTGAATGCCTTGCGCGTTGCGCCGTATGGGCGCCCTGGGCCCGCGCTTGCCCAGGGGCCCTGTTGTGCACGTACACCCGACGTCAATCGGGTGCCGGGTTCATTACGGCCTGGAAGCGAATAGTCCCAATTCGGCGAGATCCGTAAAGGTGCTGTCGCCATTATTGGCGGTGATGTTGAGCCGGTAGTAGCGATAGGCGGCCGGACTCGCGATCACGTAGCTTTTTAGCTGGTAGCGGCCGGTGAACGCCTGGTTGCTTTGCGTGTCGAGCGTGGTCCAGGTGACGCCATCGCCGGAGCCCTGGAACTGCCAGTCCTTCGGTTCGCGCGGAACCTTGTCGTTGGAGCTGACGACAGTGTAGCGCTGCACCGTCTCCGTGTGGCCGAGGTCATACCGTAGCCAGCCCGTCACTCCCGTATGGAACCATTGCGAAGCCGAGTTCTGGTCGAAGGCGCGCCGGGCGTTGCCCGGGTTGTTCGCACTGTCATTGGCGGTGCCGCCGGTGGCGATATTCACCAGCGGATGTTCCGGTGTGGCGCTGTCCTCTGGTGAGTTGGCGCTCGCGCCGGCGGCGTTGGCCGCCGTGACGGTGTAGTAATAGGTGGTGCCATTGGTCACCGAGGTGTCCGTGTAGCTGCCGCCCGTGACGTCCATCGCGATGGTCGAGTAGGGGCCGCCGCTGGAGGTGGCGCGCATGACCGTGTAGCTGGCGGCGCCGAAGGATTGCTGCCAGCGCAGCGGGACGGCGCCATCGCCCGGCGAAGCCTGCAGCGTTGCGGGCGCGGCCGGAATGGCGCTTGGCGCGCCACCGTCGCCGCCGGTGATCTGGACGTTGCTGAAGGTGGAGGTATTGAGCGTGCCGTTGGCGTGCGAGACCACCAGCAGGCCGGCATAAATCGTGTCGGGAAGCGGACCGTCGATGCGGCCGACGTCGGTGGCGGCCCAGTTGGTGCCATCGGGAGAAATATAACCGGTGATCATGTTGCCGATGCGCTCCAGCTTGACCCAGTACGAAGGCGTGGAGCTGGCGATGGACAAGGCCTTGTTGCCGTAGTTGGCGCCGCCGTATACCGAGAGGTTCGGCATGTTCTGCTCGGCCTTGATCTGGTTGGTGACGAGCATCGTGGCGCGCGGGGCGCCTTGGCCAAGGCCGGTGCGCATCATCACGCCCGCCTTGGCGTACAGGCTGGTGTTCTGGATCGTCTCGACCTTCGCGATGATGGCGCCGTCGCCGGTGAGGGCCTGGTAGGCGTAGTGGCCGCTGTCGCTCGTGCCCCAGCTGTCGGCGCCGGCGCCCGTCACGGTCCATTTGCCGTCGGCCGAGTAGGAGGACGTGCCGGTCGGAATGGCGCCGCCGATATCGATATTGCTCAAGCCCGAGGTGATCGAGGTGGTGGCGGGAATCGGGAGTGCCGGCGCGGGCGCCGCGGTGGAGGCATCGGTGTCCTTCAGGAACATGAAGCTGCCGCTGTCCACCGGCATCCACAGGCGCCGTTGCGCGATAAAGGGCGCCTGCATGCCCTTGCGGGTGGCATAGGCGTTATAAATCTGGTTGAGCGGAATGTTCCCGCCGCCGCCGCCCGACCACCCGCGGTTGGTATTGTCGGCGGTGTAGTAGGCATCGGTGGTGCCAAAGGGAAGGGCGGTCGTGGGCGCCAGCTCATTGACCCGCGCAAAATATTCGCCCGCCGCCAGCAGGCGGTTGTCGAAGTCGGAATAAACGTCGATGCCCTGTTTCCAGAGCGCCTCGGCGAGCATGGTCAGGGACTTGAGTTGCCCATGGGCGTGCCCCTGGTCGCGCAGGGAGTCGCCGAGCATGCCGATGTCGTTGGAACTGCGCAAGCCGATGTGGGCCAGCGTGCGGGTCTGGTACACGACCTGGTCCAGCGTTTCGGCGTCGTCGTTGAAGATGGCCATCAAGCCGAGCGCGTTCAGGGCCAGCGCGCCCTTGTTGGCGGCGCCGAACATGTTTTCGCCATAAGGGTTCGATGCCGGCATCAGGACATTCTTGAAATAGTTCTTCACCACGGCCGTGTCGCTGTCCGTCCAACCCGGCCATGCGCCGCGCAGGATGTCCGCGCCGCCCACGAACATGTACGCGTAGTCGCCCAGGTCGAGCATCGACTCCCTGCCCGAGAACGTGGTTTGGGTGGTGGCCCACGCCAGCAGGATCTCGCGCGCCTTGATGGCGTAAGCGTCATTGCGCGTGAAGTGCCACATCCGCGAGAGATTCCATATCGCGACCATGTCGTTGCGCCATGGCCAGAGATTCACGTCGGGGCTGCGGCTGACCGTCGCGTACGGCCCCGCCATGACGTAGGTGGTCTTGGCCTTGCCGTCGTTTGCCAGTTGGTCGTAGGCGGACTTCCATGGCTCTTTGCCTTGATCGACGTAGGCTTTGAGCGTGTTGAGGTCCGCGAGGGTGAGTGGCGCGCCTGGATGCGTGAAAACGGTGGACTCCGCGGCGGCGCTGTAACCGGGCAGCACCGCTGAGCTCAGAAGGAGCACCGCGGCAGCCAGTTCCGTCTTGAAGGTTTTTCGAATTTCCATAGACCATACTCCAGAGTGAGGTTTCATTGGTAAAGGCCGCCGTGCGGCCGAGAGAAATATTAATGAAATATGCACGATACATTAACGACGTGCCAGGGGAGTCTAAATGGAATAGTTGCCGTGCGTCAATAAAAATAGCGGCTCGTTGATCGGCATTGCACGCCCTGCCGCCGGGTGTGAAATATCGTTCGCCGATCTGAGCGTTTTTGCAATTGCCGCCCCCTCGCGGTTGCACCCACAATCGTGCGCACGACTTGCCCGCCTATCGATACGAAATGGAGTGACACTGATGACCGATTTACCCCGCCGCCGCTTATTGACCACCTCACTGGCCACCTCGCTGGCCACCGCGGCCGCCACCGTTTTGCCTGGCGCGGCGGTTGCGGCTGCGCCCAACGCCGCCGGCCGCAAGCCGCTGGCGCCCACCCCGCCGATGGGCTGGAACAGCTGGAACTCGTTCGGCCCCACCATCACCGAAGCCCAGGCAGTGGAAAACGCGCGGATCATGGCGCAAAAACTGCTGCCGTCCGGCTATGACGTCTTTACCGTCGACATCCAGTGGTATGAACCCAAGGCCGACAGCTATACCTACCGCAAGGATGCCGAACTGACGATGGATGCGTATGGCCGCCTGCTGCCGGCGCCGAACCGCTTCCCGTCCGCCGCAAACGGCAAAGGCTTCAAGGCCCTGGCCGACCAGGTCCACCGCATGGGCATGAAATTCGGCATCCACCTGATGCGCGGCATTCCGCGCCAGGCGGTGCGGATGAATACGCCGATCCTCGGGACCAACCTGCGCGCGCAGGACATTGCCGACACCGGTTCCATGTGCGAATGGAACGGCGACATGTACGGCGTCGATATGCGCAAGCCGGGTGCGCAGCAGTATTACGATTCAGTGTTCAAGCTGTATGCATCGTGGGGTGTGGACTTCATCAAGATGGATGACATGTCGCGTCCCTACGACAAGTACTGGCCCGAGGTGGAAGCGGCCCATAAAGCCATCGCGGCGTCCGGCCGCGCCATCACGCTGAGCCTGTCGCCCGGCGAAATGGACCTCAAGTGGGCGCTGCACGTGCCGCACTACGCGCAGATGTGGCGCATCTCGGACGACTTCTGGGATGAATGGAAATTGTTGAACGAACAGTTCCAGCGCCTGGAAAACTGGAATCCCGTGCTGGGCGCCGATTCCTGGCCGGACGCCGACATGCTGCCGCTGGGCCGCCTGGCGCTGGGCGAGCGTAATACGAAGTTCACGCCGGATGAACAGCAAACCCTGATGACCTTGTGGAGCATTGCGCGCTCGCCGCTGATCATGGGCGGCGACTTGCGGCACCTCGATGCGCCGACCCTGGCCTTGCTGACCAATCCGGAAGTGCTGGCGGTGAACCAGAAAAGCCACGACAACCGTCCGCACCGGGTGGACGCGGGGACACGCATCTGGAGCGCCCGGCCGAACGGGGCCGGCGCCGGGGTGTACTACCTGGCGCTGTTCAATACCGAAGACAAGCCGGTGGACATCGCTTTTGACTTGTCGCGCCTGAACCTGGGCAACAAGACCGTGGCAGTGCGCGACCTGTGGGCGCGCCAGGACCGCGCGCCGGCGCGCGGCGTGATCCGCCAGGCGCTGGCGCCGCATGCGTCGGCGCTGTTGCGGGTGACGGCGTGACGCCGTAGGCATGGTTCAACCAAAAAACGGAGGCCGTTGGCCTCCGTTTTTTGTGGGCGGCGCAAGAACGTTATTGCTTCCAGCTCAGTGATTGCGCATCCAGCGACACTTCATAGTAGCCACGGCGGTCCCAGGTCAGCGGGGCGCCGTTCTGCGACAGCGTGCCGCCGTCCACCACCACCCGCAGCTTGCGGCCCTGCGGGAAGTTGGCCGGCAGCGTCCAGCGCCAGGTGGTCACGCCGCCGCTGGCGGTGGGTGTTGCCTCCTTCAGCAATTGCTGGCCGCGCCAGTAGGCGCCGATGTTGACGACGCTGTCCATCCATACCGTGCCGAGCGATTTCGCGTAGGCCATGTTGCCGGTAATGACCCCGATGTCTTCGCCGCCGCCCCAGTTCTGCGTGGTCGGCAAGAGCGTGTGGAACAGGTACATCATCCACCGGCCCTGGCCGAGGGCGTTGTCCACGGCGGTGTTGAACGTGGGCAGCGGGTCGCCGCCCGGAGACGTCGGATCGCCGGGGAAACCGATCACCGGCAGGTTTTGCGCATCGCTCACGGTGCCGGGCGCGACCATGCCGGGCCACACGCCGCGCGAGACCAGGAAGCGCGATGCGGCCGCCGCCTTGTAGTCGGTGTCGCCGAACGGGTAGGCGGCGGTCCAGACCCCGGGCTGTCCGGTCTTGGCGCGGATGTAGTCGCTGGTGTCGTCGAACTCGGCCCCGGCGCTGCCCAGGCCGGCGGGGCAGGTGCCGGCATTGTTGTCGGTCAGCTCCGCGGCCCGGCAGTGGTGGGTGGTGTGGTTGCCGATCTCGGAACCTTGCGCGACGGCGTCTTTCCAGGTGGCGTCGAAGCCGGGATACCAGGCGCCGACCGTGGGGTTGATGTAGTAGGTGACGCGCACGCGCTGGGCCTTGAGCGCCGGATAGTGATCGATATGGGACGGTTGCGCATCGTCGAAGGTGTAGGACATGGCGGCCTTGAATCCGGCCCAGTCGAGCACGCGCAGCCCCGGCAGACCCGCGCTGCCCGCGGGACGGGCCACCTCGCGCGGCGCCAGGGGCAGCGGCAGGGCTGCCGCGCCGCCATCGTTCCATGGCAACACCCGCACCTTCAGCGGGGTCTGCGTACTGCGATGGCCGTCGCTGACCTGCACGATGAGATCATAATCGTTGAGCACGTCGGCGTCACCGGGGCGCGCGGTGTCGGGCGCCTGGCGGAACGACAGGGCGCCCGTCGCGGGATCGATAGTGAAGCGCGCCGCATCGCTGCCGGACACGGACCACGTGGCGCTGCGTCCGGCCGATACGGTGGCCGACGGCAACAGGAAGGCCGCAGTCAGGCCTTCGTGGACGCTCAGGCTTGCCGGCAGTGTCAGGACGGGCGCCGGCGAGGGGGCGCCGGCGGCGCTGGGGTGCGAGCCGGCATTGTTGCTGGCGCCACTGCCCCCGCTGCAGCCTGCAAGCAGCGCCGCCAGCAGGGCCGGGATGACGGAATGGATGTGGTGTTTCCTGTTCAAATTAACTCCTCAAAGAATGCATGATGGTGTTCGATGTGCCGGCATGGCAAAGCGCGTCCGCCGGCACTGGCTTGTTTGCCGGTCATCAGCCTCGGCGGCGGCGCGCCAGGGCGGCGGCGGCCACGCCGGCCAGCATCAGCGATACCGTGCCCGGCAGCGGTACGGCGCCCGATGCCGCTTCCACCACGTCGACATTGTCGAGCTGGTTATAGGCGCCCGAGCTGAAGCGCAGTTCCGTGATGCCGGTCAGCGCCGTGGCCCATGTGCCCGCATCCTGAATCGATCCCAGCAACGCGCCGTCGGCCCACACGGAGCTGCCGTCCATGTAGTAGTCGAAGCTGTTCAGGTCGAACTTGCCGCCGCCGGCCCGGGTCAGGGTCACGAAGGTGTCGGCGCCGTTGTCGAGACCGTCGTGCCAGTTATAGGTCTGCGGTTCGAACGTGCCGGTGCCGATGTTCGCCGCGCCGGCCTCGGCGTTGGGTGCGTGCAGGGTCCACTGGAAGCCCGATTCCACGTAGGTCAGGTTGCTGCCGTCGTAAGCCATGTCGGCGGCCAGCGGGAAGCCGCTGCCGTACATCATTTCGGTCAGGCCGTCGAAGCTCAGGACGGTGGCGTTGGCGCTGCCGGCGGCCACCAGGGCGAGGGCGGCGAAGAGGGTCTTGCATTTCATGATCAAACTCCGGAAATAGTCGATACCGCCGGCGTCATCGATGTCGCCGGCGTGGCTTGAATTAATAGCTGAAGATCACGCCCCGCCCGTTGGCGGAGGCGAATACGCGTCCGGGCACGGACTGGTCGGCCGCCAGGTTGCCGATGCCGGCGTACTGGTGCTTGTCGTCGTTGATCCGGCGCCAGGTCGCGGCACCGTCATCGGAACGGTACACGCCCCACTGGCCATTGATCACGCCCACGATGTAGATCGAAGCCGAGTACGTCGCACCGGCCACCGGCCTGCCCAGCGAGATCGAGGTCGCGCTATACACTTCAGGGTACATCCACGTCGGGTTGTTGCCCCATATCGGCGCGGTCACGTTCAGCTTGGCCCAGGTCGCGCCCGAGTCCGTCGAGTGCAGGATGTTCTGGCCATCCACCACCCAGACGTCGCCTTCGGCGTTTGGGTTGACGGCGATCGTCGACGTGCCGAAGTCCGCCACCAGCGCGCCCGCGCTCTTGAACGACGCGCTCTCCGTGAACGTCTTGCCGCCGTCCGTCGAGTACCAGAAGTGCGACGTATCGGACCACTGGTTCCACCAAGCGCCGCCCGAGTTGAATGCATAGACCTTGTTCGGGTTCTTGCGGTCGGCGGCAAGGCGGTAGCCGCGGTTGATGCCCACGGACGGCAGCGGCGGCAGGTTGGTGTAGGTCCAGGTTGCACCGTTGTCGGTCGTATACGCTGGCACCGCACCGGCCGGCGACCAGACCACGTGGCCCGGCTTGGTCACCGCGAGGCTGGCCTGCTCGCCCTCGTTGGTGGCCGCATCCGGGTGCACGCTCGCGAACCGGGTCCACGTCACGCCGGAGTCGGTCGAATAGACACCGTGGATGCCCGAGGCCGTGTAACCGGGGGTGCCGACCGCCGCGATGTAGGCGGGATTCGACCACGCGGTGTCGATCCCGACGCCATTGGCGAACGTGTTCACCGGCCGGCGCGTGGCAGTCTTGAGCAGTTCGGTCTGTACGTGCACGCCGATGTCGCCCGACGCATTGAGCAACGTGTACGACGCGCCTTTGGGCGGCGTCATCAATGCCAGCGTCGCGGTTTCCTCGATGCCGGAAATCATCTCCTTCCAGGACGGCGTCGCCGACGATGCGTTGCGCGTTTCCCAGATGCCGCCCCCCGTCACGTGCAGTACGTGGTCCGGGTTGTTCGGATTGATCTCGACGTCATCGATCCAGCCGCCACCGAAGGAGTCGGGACTGTGCGGCATCTGCGCGGCGATTTCGCGCCAAGTCAGGCCGGCGTCGTCGGAAACCTGGACGATAGGCTGGCCCTGCCAGTTACCCCACGAGTTGGTGACACCCAGCGCGATGCGGGTGGTCGCGCCTGTACCGGAGACCGACAGGCCGCCCATGCCGAAGTTCACCCATTGCTGCGTATCGTAGCTCTTCAGCAGCGTCCAGTTGGCGCCATCGAACTTGTACAGGCGTGCCGGGCCGCCGGCACCCGGGCCGAGGTCCCTGGTGAACGCCACGTAGATCATGCCATCCTTGGCGCGGGCCATGTGCGGGATATGGAAACCCGCCACCGGCGTCTCCACGCCGGCCCAGGTCGCGCCGCCGTCGGTCGACTTGTACATGCTGTGGCTGAGGCCAGCCGCAATGGCGTAATCCGGCGCTACGGTCGTGTAGATGGTCTGCGTGGACGTGCCGGAGTTCGTGGTCGAGGTATCGAACAGCACGCCCTCGATGCCGCCGGACGTGCGCTGGGGCAGGGAGCCGATCTGGTCGCCCGGATACTGGAACGACGAGAGCGAGGTCACCTGGTTCCAGGTCTGGCCATGGTCGGTGCTCTTCCACAGGCCCGACGTGCGCGTGCCGTAGTACAGCACCGACGGCTTGTTCGGGTCGACCATCATGCGCTCCCCGACGGCGCGGCCCTGGTCGTTGGCGCCGACGCGGAACGGCAGGTCGACGTGCGTCCAGTTGTCGCCACGGTCGGTGGAGATGTACAGGCGGCCATTGCGGCCGGCCCAGCCGTACAAGCCTGTGCTCATGTATACGCGCTGGTCGTCGTTCGGGTCCAGGGCAATGCTTTCGCTGCCCATGTGGAAACCGTCCTGGACGCCCAGGCTATCCGTGAGAGGGATCCAGTTCGAGGCCGTGGGGTTCCAGCGGTAGATGCCGCCGATGTCGGTACGGGCATACAGGACGTCCGGGCTGGTCGGGTGGAAGACCAGCCCGGGGACGTAGCCGCCGCCGCCATACTTGACGTTTTGCCAGCGGGTGCCGGCGGCGCTGGGGACTGCGGCGCCGCCTTGTTTGGCGGCGTACGGTGGTGACTGCTCGGACGGATCGCCGCTGCCGCCGCAGGCCGCCAGCAAGGCCGCGGTGACCGCGGCCAGTGCAACGAAGTGTTTGTGCTTCATATTATCTCCTCGGGTAATTTTAATTATGGTTGCCGGCAGGATGGCGACCAGGCGCCAGGGCTCCCGCGATCCGACCGGCACGGCTAACGCGGGATATGATCGGTTGCGCTGTGCTTAGTTGGTGTAGAGCATCCCCCGACCGGTGCCGCTGAAGTAAATCCGGCCATAGGTGTTCTGGTCGGCCGCCAGCGCGCCGATGCCGCCGTACTGGTGCGCGTCGTCGTTGAAGCGCGACCAGGTCGCGCCGCCGTCGTCGGAGCGGTGGATGCCCCACACGTTGTTGATGACACCGACCACGTAGACCGCCGCCGAATACTTGGCGCCTTTCGCCGCCTTGCCCAGCGCGATGGCGCTGGCGGCCGACGTGCCGGCGCCAGGCGCGAAGTTGGCGAGCTTCTTCCAGTTGGCGCCGGAGTCGGTCGAGTGGTACACGGCGTTGCCGTCGGTCAGCCAGATGTCGCCTTCGGCATTGGGGTTGACCACCATCGACGTGGTCCACCACGCGTTAGGGGCCAGGTTCAAACCCGCCGCGCCCTGGCTCAGCGCAAAGGTGTGGCCGCCATCGGTCGATACATAAAACTTGCCTGCCGTGCCCCACGTCGCGCCGCCCGAATCATAGGCGTAGACCTTGTTCGGATTCTTGCGGTCCGCCGCCAGGCGGTAGCCCCGGCCCCAGCCGGGCGCCACGCTCGGCAGCGCCGGCAGGTTGGTCAAGTTCCAGCTGGCGCCATTGTTAGTGGTGTACGACGGCACCGAATTGGCTGGCGAGCAGATCACGTTGTTGCGCGCGGTGACCACCAGGCTCGCTTCGCCGCCGGTGTTTTGCGCGGCGCCGGCCGGCAATGAGGCAAACCGGGCCCAGGTCTTGCCGCCATCGCCCGACCAGAACGCAGTGGCGGAGTTGTTCGAATTGATCACGCCGAGGCCTGCGATGTACAGCGGGTCGGACCATGCCATGTCGGCGGCGGTGCCATTGCTCCAGCCGAGGCCGGGATTCAAGGTCGGTGTGGCGGTGAGGTCCGTATCGACCCAGGTGCCGACGTCGCCCGAGCTGTTGATCAGGATGTATGGCGCGCCGGCCGGCGGGGTGGCGATGGCAAGGACGGCGGTTTCTTCGATGCCGGCGATGCTGCCTTTCCAGCTCGGCGTGGCCGAGGACGCGTTTTTCGTCTCGACGATACCGCCGCCATGCACGTGCAGGATGTGGTCGCGGTTGGACGGGTCGATCTCAACGTCGTCGACCCAGCCCGACGCGGTTTCGCCCGGCATGGTCGCTTCGATTTCGCGCCAGGTCTTGCCGGCGTCGTCCGACAACTGGACGATTTGCTGGCCGTTCCAGCTGCCCCAGGAGTTCGTCACGCCCAGCGCAATGCGGGTGGTGGCGCCGCTGCCGTGGACGGACACGCCGCCGAGCCCAAAGTTCAGGCCGTTGACCGGGTCCACGCTCTTGAGCAGGGTCCAGTTGGCGCCGTCGAACTTGTAGAGACGGCCGGGCCCGCCGGCGCCCGGCCCGGTATCCTTGGTGAACACGACATAGAACATGCCGTCCGCGGCGCGCACCATATGGGGAGTGTGGTAGCCGGATACCGGTGTCGCGACCGGGGACCAGCTGGCGCCGCCGTCGGTGGATTTGTACATGTTCGCGCTCAGGCCCGCCACCTTGGCATAGTCCGGGGCGATGGCGGTATAGATGGCCTGGGTGGCCGTGCCGGTGCCGCGGGTGCCGGTGTCGTACACCACCAGTTCGACGCCCATGCCGCCGCCCGCCGCGCCGAACTGGTCGGACGTCATCTTGGCCGCCGACAGCGACGTGACTTGCGCCCACGTCTGGCCGGAATCCGCGCTTTTCCACAGGCCGGCCGTGCGTGAACCGAAGAACAAGGTCGATGGCTTGTTGGGGTCGACCATCAGGCGTTCGCCCATGGCGCGGCCCGGATTATTGCCGCCCAGCGGGAAGGGCAGGTCGACATGGGTCCAGGTGGCGCCGCGGTCCCTGGAGATGTAGAGGCGGCCGTTGCCCTCGAACGTGTACATGCCGGTGGCCATGTAGACCAGTTGGTCGTTGTTCGGGTCGAGGGCGATGCTTTCGATACCATGGAAGCGGCTCTCGTTCGCGCCGAAACCCAGGCCATCGGTGAGCGGCGTCCATGAGGACGTGGCCTGGTTCCAGCGGTAGGCGCCGCCGATGTCGGTGCGGGCGTATAACAGGTTGGCGCTGGTGGGGTGGTAGACCAGGCCGGTGACATAGCCGCCGCCGCCGAACTGCACACTGTTGAACGTGGCGGGCCCGGATGTCGCGGCTCCGCCGTCGGGTGGCGTGGTCGGTGTGGTCGGCGTCACCGCGCCGGTGTCGGGCGGGGTGGTTGGTGTGACGGGGGGCGTGACGGGCGCCGTGGCAGTGCCCGGCTGGCTGGCAGTCGGGGCCGCTGGCGCTGCGCCGCCGCCGCCACCGCACGCCGCCAGCAGGGCGGCGAGCAGGGCAGGGACGGCGAGCGTGATGCGGTGTTTCGGATTCAAGGTGTATCTCTCCAGCAATGGGTTATTGGTTCGAGTTTTCCGGTACCGCATGCCGGGTGTGGTCACTGCCGGAACGATGTTCATACCGCGCGCCCATTTGTTAATGTGGCTTAACTCCATGTTGAATCATGCAAGCGGCAGCGCTGCACTGCAATTGCGAAAGTAAACAATGCGTCATATGAAATTGAATAAAAAAACGGAGGCACACGGCCTCCGTTGCTCACGTCACGGACGTGCGGCTGCTTAGCTGCTTACTTAGTTGGTGTAGATGATGCCGCGGCCGGCGCCACTGAAGTAGATGCGGCCGTAGGTGTTCCAGTCCCCCGCGATCACGCCGATGCCGCCGTACTGGTGCGCGTTGTCGTTGAAGCGCGACCAGGTGGCGCCGGCGTCATCGGAACGCCACACGCCCCACACGCCGCTCCTCGTGCCCACGACGTAGACCGCAGCCGAGTACGAGGAGCCAGCCGCCGCCTTGCCCAGCGCGATCCGGGTGGCGCCTTGCAGCGCCCCCGTCGAACCGTTGGCGGCTACCGTCGCGAAGCCGGACAGCTTGGTCCAGTTCGTGCCCGAATTGGTCGAGTGGTACACGGCGTCGCCGTCGGCCACCCAGAGGTCGCCCGCGGCGTTGGGATTGCCCACCATCGTCGTGATCCCGAATTCATTGCGGGCGAAGTTCGCCGCGACCGAACCCTGGACCAGCGCGAACGAATGGCCGCTATCGGTCGACAGGTAGACCTTGCCCGTCGTGTTGTTCCACCACGCGCCGCCCCCGTCGAAGGCGTAGACCTTGTTCGGGCTCTGGCGGTCGACGACCAGGCGATAGGCGTTATTCAGGCCGCCATTGGGCGTGGGCAGACCGCTGACCTGGGTCCAGCTGGCGCCATTGTTGGTGGTGTAGGAGGGGATCGAGTTGGCGGGCGCCCAGACGACGTTGTTGCGCGATGTCGTCACGATGCTGGCCGTGTCGGCGTGGTTGGTGGAGGCGCCGGCCGGGAGCGATGCGAAGTTCGACCACGTGACCCCGCTGTTACCGGACCAGGAGCCGTAGGCGGTCACGGGCGTGTTGTTGGTGATCCCGACCGCGACGATATAGCTCGGGTCGGACCACAACACGTCGGCGGCGTCGCCATTGCCCCACGCGCTGTTGGGCGTCCTGGTCGGTGTCGCCGCGAGGTCGGTCTGGACCCAATTGCCGATATCGCCCGCGCTGTTGACGAACTTGTATGAGGCGCCGGCGGGCGGCGTGACGAGTGCCAAGGTCACGGTTTCCTCCAGGTTGTTGACCGGCGCATCCCAACCCGGCGCGGCCGCCGACGCATTCCAGGTTTCCCAGACGCCGCCGCCGTGGACGTGCAGGATGTGATCCTTGTTGGTCGGATCGATCTCGACGTCGTCCACCCAGCCCCGGTAGCCGCCGCTGCCCCAGTGCGTCATGCCGTCCGCGATTTCGCGCCAGGTGCCGGGGGCGCCGGCGCTGTCGGACAGCTGGACCACCGGCTGGCCGGCGTTCCATGTGGTCACGGTCAGCGCGACGCGGGCCGTCGCGCCGCTGCCGTGGACGGACACGCCGCTGTAGCCGCCCTGCGTGGTGGTGGTGAGCTGGGTCCAGTTCTCGCCAAAGCTGATGCCGCCGAACTTGTAGAGGTAGCCGGGACCGCCGGCGCCCTCACCGGTGTTCTTGTTGAATACCACGTAGTAGTTGCCGTCGCTGGCGCGCACCATGTGCGGGACGTAGTAGCCGGACACGTTGGACGGCACCGGCACCGGCGTCCACGAGGCGCCGCCGTTCTGGGACTTGTACATGGTCGAGGTCAGGCCGGCCTTCTGCACGTACTCCGGCGCGATGAAGGCATACATGTTCCACGTCGTACCGCCGCCGCCCGTGCCCGAATTGTCGAGCACGATCTGCTCGACGCCAATCGGAGCGGTACCCAGTCCCATGATCTCGCTGCCGGTCAACACCTTGCTCGACAACCCGGTCTGGGTCCAGGTCTGGCCCGAGTTCGTGCTCTTCCACAGGCCGGCCGTGCGCGAGGCGTAGAACATCGTCGACGGATTGGTCGGGTCGAGCTTCAGGCGTTCGCCGATGGCGCGGCCGCTCTCGTTGGCGCCCACCGGGAACGGCAGGTCGTAGTGGGTCCAGCTGGCGCCGCGGTCTTGCGACACATAGATGCGGCCGTTGAACAGGGCGGAGCCGTCCCAGTTGTGCGTGGTCAAACCCGAGACCATGTACACCTTATTGTCGTTGGTCGGATCCAGCGCCAGGCTTTCGACACCGTGGTAGGTGCCTTCGCCCGGGCCGAACCCGATGCCGTCGGTAAGCGGCGTCCACGAGCCGCCGCCGTCCCAGCGGTAGACGCCGCCGACGTCGGTGCGGGCATACATGACGTTATAGCTGGTCGGATGGTAAATCAGGCCGGTGACGTAGCCGCCGCCGCCCCATTTCACGCTCGTATAACTGGCGGCCGCCGGGCCGGCCCCCTGGGAATGGCGCGGCGCCGTGGTGCTGCCGATGGCGTCGTTGTCGGAACCACCGGCGCAACCGGTGATCACGCCGGCCACAAGGGTCGCCAACAGGGCTGGGATGACGAGTTTGGCGTTGTACTTCGCTTGCATACTGTTCTCCTCCAAATGGAATTTTTATTTGATGACTGCGGTACTGCTTCACTGATTACTACAACGTAGCCATATTAACGAAAAATTCACGTCAAATTAAGCTACATTAACGCCATCTAAGCATGGGTGCCAGGCAATGTCAATTGTGTCTGCATTGATGGGTGATACTCGGTTGCGGAAAATCAAACTCCGCGCCGAGGCGCGGAAGTCAAAACGGCCAAGGAGAGCGGCGGGCAGGGCCGCGACGGCGAGGAGCAGGCCCCTTGGGTGAAGTCCCGTCATGCCTCATGGTGCAAGTGGCCGCATTGCACGGCAATTGCGAAAGTAGCCAATGTGGCCAATGAAATTGATCAAACGGCAGGGCGGGCCGGGGCGCGTCGCGTGGGGCGCCGAATCAGCGCATTGACACGAGAAAAATACTCGGCTTACACTGTGTTAATGTTGAGTTAAGTTATATGAATCTATACCGTTGATACTGGAGATTGTTGATGTCGCAGAAACACCCCCCACGCTGCTGGCCCCGCCTGGCATTGATTCCCTTGTGCCTGGCGGCGGCGCTGTCGCACGCCGCGACCGACCCGCTGGCGCCGACCGCGCGCTGGAGCGCCTATACCGCCGGACGCGCCGCCACGCCGCCGATGGGCTGGAGCACCTGGAACGCGTTCGGCACCGATATCGACGAAGCCAGGATCCTCGGCTCGGCCCAGCGCATCGTCGACAGCGGCCTGGCGGCCAAGGGCTACCGCTACATCAATATCGATGACGGCTGGGCCACGCGCCGCGAGGAGAAGGACGGCCACCTGGTGATCCGCGCCGACCGCTTCCCTTCGTCCGCCACCGGCGGGCGCAGCACGTTCCGCCCGTTCACCGACAAGGTCCATGCGATGGGCCTGAAAGCCGGCATCTATTCCGACCTGGGCCGCAACACCTGTGCCCAGGCGTATTCCGGCGACAATCCCGACTTGCCCAAGGGCAGTGTGCTCGAGCGCGAAGTCGGCCTGTACGGCCATATCGACCAGGACATCAAGCTGTTCTTTGCCGACTGGGGTTTTGACTACATCAAGGTCGATGGCTGCGGCTTGCGCGCCTACGGCGCCAACAGCCCGAAAGTCGCGTCGGGCCAGTACCGCGCCCTGAAACCCGTGCTGGACCTGGAATCGGTCAGCCGCTCCGACATCGGCGCCGTGCAGGAAGAGTTTGCGCAGATTAACGCGGCGCTGGTGCGCAACAATCCCGATGGCGACTACCTGCTGTCCCTGTGCGTGTGGGGCGCCGCCAACGTGCGCGCCTGGGGCAAGAACGTCGGCAACTTGTCCCGCACCAGCGACGACATCACGCCATCCTGGGCCCGCCTGCTGAGCAACTTCGACAGCGCGGCCAAGCGCGAACTGTATGGCCATCCCGGCGGCTGGAACGATCCGGACATGCTGTACATCGGCAAGGGCGACTTCGACGGCGCCCACCTGGTGGAGGCAAGGTCGCACTTCTCGCTGTGGGCCATGCTCAATGCGCCGCTGATGCTGGGCGCCGACTTGCGGACCACGCCGGCCGCGCTGATGGACATCGTTGGCAATGCCGACATCATCGCGCTCAACCAGGACCCGGCCGGCAACCAGGCCACGCTGGCGTATGACGCCGACGATTTGCAAATCCTCGTCAAGCAACTGGCGTCCGGCCAGAAGGCCGTCGCCATCTTCAACCGGGGCCTGGGCCCGATCGACGTGGACTTGAATGCCGCGCACCTGAAACTGCGCGACGATGCGCCGATCACCCTGACCGACCTGTGGAGCCGCGCCGACACCACCTTCACCAATGAGACCAAGATCCGGGTCGCGCCGCGCGAGACGCGGGTATTCCGGGTCCAGGGCCAGCGCCTGCTGGCGCAGGGTGTTTATCTGTCGGAGCAACCGGGCAGCGTGAATCCGGCGGTCGACGGCGTGACCGTCCCGCAAGCCGACCCCACGGTGTTCCGCTCGTCGGCCGCGTGGTCCGGCACCAAGAGCGCGGGCGAACGGCCGATGTATGCCGGCTGGGGCGGCGCGCGCGCCGACAGCACGCCATACGGCCAGATCCTGCAGGTGGCGGGACACGCCTATCCGGCGGGGATCGGCATCCTGGCCAATTCGCGGCTGGAAGTGCGCAACCATGGCTACCGCGGCTTCAGCGCCCAGGTCGGCGTCGACGATTCCGCGCGCGACCGCAAGCATGGCGTCACCTTCATGGTGTACGGCGACGGCAAGCTGCTGGCAACGAGTAAGGCCTTGCGCTGGGGCCAGCCGGCGCAAACCCTGTCGGCCGACGTGGCCGGGGTCAAGGTGGTCGAACTGGTGGCGCGCAGCGCGGCCGTCAACAACGAACTGCTGCCGGTGACCTGGGGCGGGGCGGCGTTGCTGACGGGCCGTTAACACCGGCGACCGGGCCCTGGTGCCATTGGCGGCCGGGGCCCCGATTCCGTCGTGGTTGTGAATCAATCGCGGACAGGATTACGTAGGGCGGTTTTGCGGAGCAAAGCCGCCATGCGTGCGTTGCCGCAACGCGGGCAGTACCTTCCTGCGAGCGTGGCGGCTTCCTGCGGAAACCGCCCTACGTATTTGGCGCCGGCTGTACCGTCAATAGCGCGGTGGGCGCCGGGGCATCCAATACGCTTGCCGGCGTGACCTAAGAGCGCACAGCGCGTCATCCGGCATGCATCACTTCCTCGGCGACAGCTGCAGCATCACGATATCGCGTCTCGGCACCGTCACGTTCAGCGGCGTTGCCGTGGTGCCCGCCGCCTTGCCGGCCCACAGGTCGCGGATCTCGTAGTTGTCAATGGCAATGGCAATGGCTAACCGCTCGGTCGCGGCCGGGCGCGGCCTTACGCCTCAGGCGGGCGGGCGCTGGCTGGCGTGATGCCGGCGGGCGGTGGCGGCCAGGCGTTCCAGGGTGGCGTGCGCGGTGATGCGGTCGTCGCGCCAGTAGGCGCTGACCGCTTCGCGCATGGCGTCTTCGACCGCCGGCGGCACCGCCATGGAAATGCCGGGTACCAGGGAGTGCGCGCGGGCGGACGCCTGGAACGCGCTGCCCGACAGCTTCGCGCAGCGGTCGAACCTGGCCAGGTTCACGTCCAGCCGGACCGGGATCGATCCCTTGTCCAGGTTGAATTCCTCTTGCACGGCCGGCGACAGCAGCGCGGCGGCGAAGTCCCGCTGCGCGGCGGCCTTGGCGCCGCTGTTCACCTTGAACATGGCGAAGGAATCGACCGCGAAGGAAAAGGCTTTTGCCGTCCCCGGCGCCGGCACGCAGGTGAATTCCAGGCCGGAAGCGTGCTGCGCCGCGAGGAACACCGGCTTGGCCCAATCCCCCATCAATTGCATGCCGGCTTCCCCCTTGGCGAGTTTCTGGGACGCCCAGATCCAGTCGCGGCCGAAGGTGGCGGGCGCGGTATAGGCCTTGATGCGGCGGAAGGTCCGCAACGCCTGCTCCATGACGGGCCCGGCCAGCGCTTGCGGATCCAGCGCGACGAACGCCTTGCGGTGGAAATCCGGTCCCCCGACCCCCAGCGCCACCGTTTCGAACAGCAGGAAATCCTGCCACGGCTGGCCGCCATGCGCGACAGCCGTGTAGCCGGCCCGCTGCATGGCGTCGGCGGCGGCAAAGAATTCATCCCAGGTGGCCGGCACGCGCGCGCCAGCCTGGTGCAGGATGCGCAAATTGATCCACAGCCAGTTGAGCCGGTGGACGTTGACCGGCACCGCGACGTAGCTGCCCTTGAACTTCACGGCGTCGCTGACCGGCTTGGGCAGCACCTGGTCCCAGCGCCCGGCGCGCGCCACCTCGTCCATCCTGGCCAGCGCGCCTTGCTGCGCCCACTGCTGGATCACCGGCCCCCTGATCTGCGCCGCCGACGGCGGATTGCCCGACAGGACGCGTGAGCGCAGCAGCGAGACTGCCAGGCCGTTGCCGCCGTCCGCCACCGCGAAATCCTTCCAGGTATGGCCCTGACGCTGCAGCGTCGACTTCAGCAGGGCGGCCGCCTTGGCGTCGTTGCCGACTTCCCAGTAATGCAGCACTTCGATCTCGCCGCCGTGCACGGCGCAGACGGCGCATGCGGTCAACAGCGCGATTGCGGCGCGCCATCCGGCCCGGAACGGGCGCATCGGTCGACAGGTGGAATGGGCCATGGCTCTTCTGTGGGGCGGCGTCCGGCGGTCTCTTGCGCCGGCTTGTCCGGACATGTTAACGCGCTATCGGTGTCCTGTGAAGCGCTTCTCCACGCGCCGCGTCCGATTGTAAGGCGGCTCCGTATCCGTTAATATAGCTAAATGCAACTTTTACTTGCCGAAGACGACCCCATTCTTGCCAACGGCTTGATTGCGCAACTGAATGGCGCGGGATTTACCGTGGAGCATGCTCCGAATGGCCCGGTGGCAGAATTCCTGCTGGGCCGGCAACATTTCGATATCGCCATCCTCGACCTGGGCCTGCCGATGATCGACGGGCTCACCGTGCTGAAGACCTTGCGCGCGACGCGGCCCGATTTGCCGGTGGTGGTGCTGACCGCTCTCGACAAGCTCGACAGCCGCGTGGCGGGCCTGAACGCCGGCGCCGACGATTACATGACCAAGCCGTTCGACTTCCCTGAGCTCGAGGCACGCCTGCGCGCCGTGCTGCGGCGTGCCAGGCCGGGCGCCGTGCAGCACGACGTGGCGGTGCAGGGCCTGCATTTCGACCGCGCCACGCGGCGCGCCGTCGTCGATGGCGAGCCGGTCGAACTCAGTCCGCGCGAAGCCACGCTGCTGGAATTGCTGATGGCGCAATTCGAGAAAGTCATCACCAAGGAGCAGATCGCCGCCGCCTGGTCCGGCGATGGCGGCGAAGTCGGCGGGGGCAACACGGCGGAAGTGCATATCCACCGCCTGCGCCGCAAGCTCGAGGGCTCGGGGCTGGAAATCCGCACGGTGCGCGGGCTGGGATACTTGCTGGCCACCGAACATGCCCATGGACGACCGGCCTGAAGCAGGCGTCCCGCAGCCTGGCCGCTTTCCCCCCCGCAATGGCTCATTGCGGCGCCAACTGCTGATCTGGGTATTGCTGCCGCAACTGGTGCTGTGGGGCGCCGGCGGCGTCGCCACGTACCGCCTGGCGGTCAACTACGTCAACCAGGCGGCGGACGCCACCTTGTCGCAGGCCAGCCGCGCGCTGGCGCGGCGCGTGAAACCGATCGGCAGCGGCCTGCTGATCGATTTCCCCCGGGCCGCGCAAGACATCCTCGAGACCGATCCCAACGACCGGCTGTTTTATATGGTCAGCACGCCGCCCGGCGAATTTGTGCTTGGCAACAGCAACCTGCCGATGCCGCCGAAGGCGATGCGGCCGCGCCCCGATGCGCCGTATTTCTATGACGGCGAAATCGCGTCGCCCGACGAGCCCGGGCAACCCGGCAGCGCGCCGGGGGCGGTGGTCAAGGTGCGGATTGCCGCCTTGTACCTGGCGGATGGCGAGCCGGATGGCAAACAGCAATGGATGCTGGTCCAGGTCGCGCGCGGCATGGCGCCGCGCGAAGACCTCTTCAAATTGATCCTGATCGACACGCTGCTGCCGCTGTCCGCCCTGATTCCGCTGATGACCATGATTGTCTGGGTCGGCACCGGGGCCGGCCTCAAGCCGCTGCTGCGCTTGCGCAAGGAAGTCGAAGGGCGCTCGCCGGTCGACCTGGCCCCGCTGCACGTAGAATCGGCGCCGCAGGAAGTGCGGTCGCTGGTGCGGGCCTTGAATGAACTGCTGGCCTCGGTGCGCCAGAACGTTCATGCGCAACAACGCTTTATCGCCGATGCGGCGCACCAGTTGCGTACGCCACTGGCCGGATTGAAGAGCCAGACGGCGCTCGCGATGGCGGCCACCCGCGACCCGGAGTTGCTGGCGCGCCTGCGGCTGGTGGACCAGAGCGCGGCGCGCGGCGCCCACCTGATCAGCCAGCTGTTGATGCTGGCGCGCGCCGACCCCGATGCGGCGGCGGCCAGCGAGATGGCGCCGCTGGATGTCGTTCCGTTCGTGCGGGAAATTGTGGCCGAGTTCGTCCCGCGCGCGATGCGTGCGCGGATCGACCTGGGCATGGACGACGTGCCGGATCCGCCTGAACCGCTGCGCATCAACGCGGTTGCCCTGTTGCTGAAGGAAGCCTTGGCCAACGTGATCGACAACGCCGTCAAGTACACCGGCAGCGGCGGCGTGATCACGGTGCAGGTCAGGCCCGATGGCGGCGACGTGCTGATCGTCGTCAGCGACAATGGCCCCGGCATTGCGCCGGCCGACCGCGCCCGGGTATTCGAGCGGTTTGTCCGGGCCACCGACCAGGGAGAGGGCTGCGGCCTTGGCCTGGCCATCGTGCGCGACATCGTGGCGCGGCATGGCGGCAGCGTGACCCTGGACGGCGCGCCGCCGCACGGATTGCAGGTGGCGCTGCGCCTGCCCAAGCTGTAAGCGGGGCCGGAGCAGGCGCCGGCCCGGCCGGCCGCGCTTACTTGGCGGCGGCCTTGCCGGCGGACTTGTCCGCTCACTTATCCGTTCACTTGCCCGCTTACTTGCCCGCCTCCTCGATAATCGCAAGGTCCCATGGCCCCAGCGTGATGCTGTCGCCAGTGGCGGTGCGTTTGCCGGTCAACAAGTCCGCGCCCGGCTTGCGCGCATAGCTGAACGTGGCATCCTTGCCGGAATAGTTGAAGTAATAGTGGACCTGCCGCTGATAGCCATTGGTGCCGGTGCGCGTGCGGATGCTGTCCGGCAGTTGCTGGTCGGCGCCGACCAGCCCCAGCTCCTGCAAGGACGACTTCAGCACGGCCTTTTGCAATGTATCGGACAGGAACGTGCCTTCATAGACGATCTTGCCCGCGCCATACTGGTTCGACGTGATCGCCGGCCAGCGGCCGAAGAAGTGGTGGTCGTAGTACGCCAGCGCCTTGGCGGTGTCGAGTTGCAGGAACTCCGCCCAGTGCTGCACTTTATTGTCGCCGCCGGCCTGGAACGGGTCGTCTTTCAGCGCCAGGGGTTGCGCCAGGTTGGAGAATTCCTGGTAGTGGAAGCCCAGCGCTTCGCGCAGGGGGCCGGGCGCCATGGTCCAGCGCACCGCCGCGTTTTCATTGGCAAAGCCGCTCTTGAACGACATCACCACGTGGCCGCCCTTGCGCACATAGTCCGTGATGCGCTTGAGCAGCGCATCGTCCGCCACGTACAGCGGCGGCACGATCAGCATTTTATAGCGCGAGAAATCCTGTTCTTCCGGGAATACGAAATCGGCGCCGACATTCATGTCATACAGCTGGCGGTGCACCTGGCGCACCACGGAACCGTAGTCGGCCTTGGTGCCGTTGCCGCCCCACTGGCTGTCCTTGGCGAAGGGCATGTCGTTGAGCGCGTTCAGCGAGTCGCGGCTCCACAGGATCGCGACGTCGTTGCGGATCTTCAGGTTGACCAGGCGCGGGCCGATCTTTTGCAATTCCTTGCCGGTGCGGCTCATTTCCGCATAGGCGCGGTTCGGCTCCAGGTCGTGCGACAGCACGCCTTTCCAGTAGGTTTCCTGGTTGGCGTGGATCGACGACCAGTGCCAGTATTCCACCATGTTCGAACCGTTGGCCAGGTGCGTATAGACGTCCTGGCGGAACTGGCCGTCATACGGCGGAAACTGGAACGACGAACTCCAGTCGGTGGTTTGCGCATTGGTTTCCGTGACCAGGAAATTGCCCTGCTTGAGCGAGCGCGTGAAGTCGGCCTGCAGGGTCTGGTCGGCGCCGTTGTAGTACTCGCGCTGGCCCCAGTGATAAATGTTCACGGCCGGCATGTCGAGCGCCTTCGACACGGCTTCCTCGTTGACGTCGTTGTGCATCGCGCCGGCGAAATCGTGGGTGACGAACTGGCGCGGTGACGCGCATTCGCGGATCAGTTGCGCCTGCCAGTGCAGGAAGTTCGTGACGCGCTGTTGGCCCCAGCGCGACCATTCGAGTTTATAGCCGGTGCTTTGCGCGCCGTCCGGGCGCGGCAGGTCGGTCCAGCTATGGATGCCCTGGCCCCAGTAGTTCAGGAACCAGGCCTTGTTGAGCGCTTCCGGGGTGCCGAATTTTTTCTCCAGGTGGTGCTGGAAACGGATGAACACATCGTCGTTGGCGGCGCCATAGGTGCTGGTTTCATTGTCGACCTGCCAGCCGATGACGTGCGGGTTGTCCTTGTAGCGCGCCGCGATCTTGCGGATCAGGCGTTCCGCGTAAAACCGGTAGGCCGGCGCATCGGTGTTCATGTTCTGCCGCATGCCGTACGTGTTTTTTGCGCCATTGAACTTTTGCGCCAGGATTTCCGGGTGCTGACGCGCCATCCAGGCGGGCACCGAATACGTCGGCGTGCCCATGATGACCTTGATGCCGGCCTTGCCCATGGCGTCGATGACCCGGTCCATCCACGCATAGTCGAAGCGGCCGTCTTCCGGTTCCCACAGGCTCCACGTGGATTCGCCCAGGCGCACCACGTTGAAGCCGGCGGCCTTCATCATTTGCACGTCTTTTTCCAGCCGCTCGTACGGCATGTACTCGTGGTAGTACGCGGCGCCATACAGGATGGTCGGGAATTCCGGCACGGCGGAGGCCGTGGCGGCCGCCGTTGTGCCGGCGGCGGTGAGCGCGCATGCCAGCGCGAAGGAGAGCAGTGTCCGTTTCAGCATCGTTGTCTTCCTGGTGTCGGTTGTGGTCCTGCGGCGGGGCAGGCCATGGGTAGCCTATTGTGCGGATGCGGGCGGGGCGGGCGCAATTATGAAAACCGTCGGATACGCCAATGTTTTTCCGTAGGCCGGAGCGGGAACCACCACGGCGTGGCCGCGAGGCGCGCCGGCTGTGCAATTTCATGGTCCCCGTTGGCGGTTTTTGCAATTGCCGCGGGGGGCCGGCCGCCCACACAATACATTCCAGCAAGCATGAACGGCCGCATGGCTTGGAATGCTTTGCCAGTTTCAACGTGTAGTCTCCAACTGCCCTTGCCGGTAGTTTTTTTCGGGGCGGCTTCGGCCGCCCTATTTTTTTTGAATTGTTGGTGGTAAAAAACTGATGAAACTGAAGAAAAGAATCACCTGGTTGTCGGCCGCCGCGGCCCTGTGCTGTGGCGCCGTGTCGGCCACCGAAACAGGCGCCCATCGGGCGCCCGCCGACAAGCCCTGGCTCGATGCGCGCCTGCGTTCCAGTGAACGCGCCGACCTGGCGGTGCGCGCCATGACCCTGGATGAAAAACTCAAGCTGGTGTACGGCTACCTGGGCGCGGACATGGAGTCGAAAAAGACCAAGCGCCCGGCCGAAGCCCACGTCCAGTCGGCCGGCTTTGTCTACGGCGTGCCCCGGCTGGGCATCCCGCACTTGCGCGAAACCGATGCCGGCATCGGCGTGGCCAGCCAGGCCGGTCCGGATGCGCGGCCCGCCACGGCGCTGCCGTCCGGCCTGAACACCGCCGCCACCTGGGACCTGCACACCGCCTATGCCGGCGGGGCCATGATCGGCGCGGAAGCGCGCCACTATGGCTTCAACGTGTTGCTGGCCGGCGGCGTCAACCTGATGCGCGAACCGCGCAACGGGCGCAATTTCGAATATGGCGGCGAAGATCCGCTGTTGGCCGGCAAAATGGTGGGGGCGCAAATCCGTGGCATCCAGTCCAATCGCGTGATTTCCACGCTCAAGCATTTCGCGCTGAACGACCAGGAAAGCGGTCGCACCACGCTCGACGTGAAGATCAGCGACCAGGCGGCGCGCATGTCGGACTTGCTGGCGCTGCAGATCGCCAACGAAGAAGGCAAGCCCGGCTCGGTCATGTGCGCCTACAACAAGGTCAACGGCCTCTACAGCTGCGAAAGCCCCTACCTGTTGACTGAAGTGCTGAAGCAGGACTGGGGCTTCAAGGGCTGGGTGATGTCGGACTGGGGCGCGGTGCACAGCACGATCCCGGCCGCCAATGCGGGGCTGGACCAGCAGTCCGGCATGCCGTTCGACCTGGCCGACTATTTCGGCCCGCCGTTGAAGGAAGCGGTGCAGAACGGCTGGGTGCCGCAGGCGCGGCTGGACGACATGGCGCGCCGCATTGTGTATGCGATGTTCGAACATGGCGTGGTGGACCACCCGGTGGCGATGGCGCCGGAAAAAATCGACTTCAAGGCCAACGCGGCGGTGTCGCTGAAGGATGCGCAGGAAGGCATGGTGCTGCTGAAGAATAGCGCGAATGTCTTGCCGCTGGATAAAAGCGTCAAGCGCGTGGCCGTAATCGGCGGCTATGCCGACAAGGGCGTGCTGGCCGGCGGCGGATCGTCGCTGGTGTATCCGGCCGGCGGCAACGCGGTGCCGGGGCTGGAGCCGAAGCATTGGCCGGGGCCGGTGATGGTGTATCCGTCGCCGCCACTGAAGGCAATCCGGGAGCGCCTGCCGCATGCCGTGGTCACCTTCCATGACGGCGCGGATCCCGCCGCCGCCGCGAAGGTGGCGCGGGAAGCCGATGTGGCGCTGGTGTTCGCCACCCAGTGGACCGGCGAAGCCATGGATGTGCCGAATTTGTCGCTGCCGAACAAGCAGGACGAGTTGATCGCCGCGGTGGCGGCCGCCAATGGCAAGACCGTGGTGGTGCTGGAAACCGGCGGCCCGGTCACCATGCCATGGCTGAACAAGGTGCCGGCCGTGCTGGAAGCATGGTATCCGGGCACCAGCGGCGGCGAAGCGATTGCCAGCGTGCTGTTTGGCGAAGTCAATCCGTCCGGCCACCTGCCGGCCACGTTCCCGGCTTCCGAAGCGCAATTGCCGCGTCCGGTGCTCGACGGCTATCCGCATGTCGAACACCACCGCTTCGACGTCGACTACCACGAAGGCGCGGCGGTTGGCTACAAATGGTTCGATTTGAAAGGACACACGCCGCTGTTCCCGTTCGGCCATGGCTTGTCGTACACGCAATTCACGCTGACGGACCTGAAGGCCGGCGTCAAGGATGGCGTGTTGCACGCCGCGTTCTCGGTCAAGAATACCGGCAAGGTGGCCGGCAAGGAAGTGGCCCAGGTCTATGTGGCGCCGGTCAACGCGCAATGGGAAGCGCCGAAACGCCTGGTGGGATTCCACAAGGCCGACGTCAAGCCCGGCGCCGCCGCCAAGGTCTCGCTGTCGGTCGATCCGCGCCTGCTGGCCATGTACGATTCGGCCAGCAAGACGTGGAAAGTCGCCAAGGGCGATTACAAGGTGATCCTGGCGGCCGATGCGGCCGGCAGCCAGGCGGCCAGCCAGGTGGTGCACCTGGAGGCGGCGGCCTATGACCTGCACGGCAAGCCGCTGCGCGGCGCGCCACGCTAAGGCAGGACAGGGCGGCTTGGCGCGAGAGCCACACGGCGCCGGCCGCTTGCGGGCCCTTTGCCGGTCCGCAAGCGGCTTTTTTCTCCGGAGAGACAACCATGAATACCACTGAAATTTTCCTGCTTGCCATGCTGCTGATTTTCACGGCGCCATATTTGCTGTGGCGGCTCGGCAGGACGGATTACTTCGCACCGCTGGCCATCGTGCAAATCATCGGCGGCATCTTGCTGGGGCCGGGCGTGCTGGGGGCGGCGTTTCCGGAATATCACCAGGCGGTTTTTACGCCGGCCGTGGTGCAGTCGCTGAACGGCATCGCCTGGTGGTCGGTCATGTTGTTCGTGATGATCGCCGGCATCGAGCTGGACCTGAAGCAAGTGTGGCAAACCCGGCGTGAGAGCGCCATTACGGCGGGCTGCGCGCTGGGCATGCCGCTGCTGTTCGGCTGCGGCGCCGCGGTCCTGTTGCTGGGCTACCAGGGCTGGATCGGCCCGAAAGGCAAGGACTGGCAATTCCTGCTGGGCGTCGGCATGGCGTGTGCCGTCACGGCGCTGCCGGTGCTGGTGCTGTTGATGGAAAAGCTGGACATCCTGCGGGTGCCGATGGGCCAGCGTATCCTGCGCTACGCCAGCCTGGACGACGTCGCCATCTGGGGCGTATTGGCGGTGATCTTGCTGGACTGGGAAAGGGTGGGGCGCCAGGCCGGCTTCCTGCTGGCGTTCGCCGTGCTGACCGTGCTGTTCCGGCGCCTGATGGTGAAACTGGCTGAGAGCGACCGCTGGCATGTATCGCTGATCTGGCTGGCCGCCTGCGGCTTTGGCGCGGACTGGGCCGGACTGCATTACATGGTGGGCGCATTCCTGGCCGGGGTGGTGATGGATGCGCACTGGTTCGACCGGAAAACCATGGATATGCTGTTCAAGCATATCCTGCTGGTGATGATGCCGGTGTTCTTCCTCAGTACAGGCCTGCGCACCCAGTGGGATGTCGGCAGCTATCCCGTGTTTTTCGTGGCCGGGCTGCTGTTGCTGGCGTCCGTGGGCGGCAAGCTGGCCGGTACCCGGCTGGCCGGCAAGCTATTGAAGTGGAAGGAGGGCGAAGCTTCGCTGTTTGGCTGGCTGTTGCAAACCAAGGGGTTGATTGAAATTATCTTTGCCAACATCTTGCTCGATAAGCAAATTATCACGAATGAAACGTTTACAGCGCTGTTGCTGATGGCGGCCGCCAGCACCATGCTGACGGTGCCGGTGGTCCATCCCAGGCTGCACCGTGTGGCCAATACCGGCCTGTTGCGGCAAGCCGGTTGAGTTTGACTTCTGCCCGCCGGCATCGAGCTGTTATGATGCGAACAGGCATGCCGGTCCCGGCGGTGCACGGAGATCAATCAACAACTGTAGACAATGCAAGAGTTTTATAGGAAGTCGCTGCTGGCGCTCATATTCCTGGTGGCCGCCGATGCGCTGCTGGCGGCTTTGCTGATCCAGCAAAGCTACCTGTCGCTGTCGCTGTTCCCGACGCACGACTTGCATTGGCGCTACTACACCAACACCGACGCGACCATGCAGGGCACGTCGACGGTGCGGATCGACAATTCCACCCGCGAGCGCTTGCGGTTCGATTTCAACATGACGAAAGCGGTGCAGTACCCGTTTGTCTTCGCGGGCATCGTGTTGAACGACCGCCATGGCAAGGAACTGCAGATCGACCTGACCAAGTACACGGCCGCCACCTTCAATGCCAGGTGCGCCCCCGCCAATGAAATGGTCATGCAGGTGTCCACCTTCGACGGAAAAGTCTCGAAGCCGGGCGACTTCATTACTTACCGTTCGCCCTCGACATTTTTTGCCTGTAATGCGGCGGGCGTGCCGGTGACGCTGGACTTGACCCGGCTGTCGATTGCGCAATGGTGGTTTGACGCATTCAAGCTCGACCTGACCCAGCAGGAATATACCCTGAACCGGGTATCGAAAATAGCTTTTGGCACCAGCTCGCGCAGCGCTTACAACGTCGATTCCCATGTCGAAATCAGCGACCTGGTATTGCATGGGCGCGATTACCGTTATATTGATGCGCTGGCCGTAATCTTATTATCCAGTGTCGGCATATTTGCCATTTTATTTTTCCGCGCTTATACCCGTGCCCTGACGGCCAGCCTGGACGTTAAAATGAAAAAGGATTTGCCGCTGGTGGCTTATCGGCAGTTAACGCTGGAACCTTATAAAGACAAGGAAAAAGCCACGGTATTACGCTTTATCGCCACCAATTATACGAATACGGAACTGGACCTGGAAGGCGTGGTGGCGGGTACCGGCACCAATCGTAATAAAGTCAATGAAGTGCTTAAAACCGAATTGGGCATGACGTTTACCAGTTACCTGAATAAATTGCGGCTGACGGAAGCCGCCCGCCTGTTGACGGAAAGCAGTGCTGCGGCGGTGGCGGAAATCGCCTATTCGGTTGGTTATGGCAACGTTTCGTATTTCAACAAGTTGTTCAAGGAAGAATACGGCTGCACGCCGAAAACCTTCCGCACCCTGGCCTCCCACCCGGCCCCGTCCGCCGAGTGCGACACTGCCGGGTCATCCCCCGTCCGGAGCGACGAACCCGGCTGACCGCCACTTGCACTACCTGCAGAACTAATCGCAATTTCTGCATATTGATAGAAATTCCTGTATGGGCGTTAGTGCCCCCCGGGCCTGCGCCCCTAAGCTGGTGTTGTGGGTTAGCTTCCGCTACCCACCCGGTTCACACCATACAAGGAATAGAAGTCATGAACGTCGATCCCCGGTGCCGCCAGTCCATCGTCCGCACTCCCCCTGGACACGGCTCCATCCTGCCTTGCCAGCCATACGCCGCCAACGAACCGGTTAAACCGGCACCGCCGGCGCCCCTCGTGCCGCAATTACGCATCAATTTCGCCATCGCGGTTTGCCTTGCCGCTTCGGTATTGATGCTGCTGGCCGGGCCGGAATTTACTTCCATTTAATTTCAGTGCAGTTGGTCAGCGCCGCCTTAGTGCGTCCGATTTCGGGCCGGATATTGCCCGGAATAATAAAAAATATAGTTTGAACGGAGGAGATTTTGAAATTGAAACCACTTAGTGCGCTGTTATCGGCTACTTTATTAATGGCATCGATGGCGTCGATGGCGCAAGCCGAAACGTATAAATGGGATACCGTCGCCATGGGCGGCGGTGGTTACGCCACGGGCGTCATTCCAAGCAAATCAGAGCGCGATGTACTGTATATGCGCACCGACGTTGGCGGCGCATACCGCTGGGATCCACAAAACGAGCGCTGGATTCCCTTGCAGGACTGGACCCCGGAAGAGCGCTCCGGCTTAATGGGGGTCGAAGCGATCGCCATTGATCCGAACAACGCCGGCACCGTGTATTTAATGGGCGGCACCGATTACCTGAATAATGGCAAGAGCGCAATCCTGCGGTCGCGCGATTATGGCCGCACCTTTGAAATCTTCGACACCACGGCGCAATTCAAGGTCCATGGCAACGGCATGGGCCGTGGCAATGGCGAACGCCTGCAAGTCGATCCGGGCAACAGCGATATCCTGTATGCCGGCACCCGCCGCAACGGTCTGTTCAAGTCGCTCGACGCCGGCGCCACCTGGAACCGCGTGGAGTCGCTGGCGGTCACGTCCACCCCGAACGACAATGGCATCGGCTTCGTGCTGCTCGATCCCGCCAGCGTCGATGGCGGTCCGGCCCAGCGTGTATTTGTCGGCGTGTCGCGCATGGAGAGCGTCGGTCCCAATCTGTACTTCAGCTATGACGGCGGCGAAACGTTCGAACCGGTCGAAGGCGGCCCCGCCGGCCTGATGCCACAGCGCGCGGTGATGTCGCCCGATGGCAAGCTGTATGTGACGTATGCCGACGGCGCCGGTCCGCACGGCAGCGACCTGGAAGCCATGAGCCGTGGCCAGGTGTGGGAATACGACGCCGTTGGCGGCAATTGGACCAACATCACCCCGGCCGGCATCAGCGGTCCGTTTGGCGGCATCAGCATGGATCCCGCCGATCCGCTGCACCTGGTGCTGTCCACCACCAATTACTGGCGTCCGCAAACCGTCACCGGCGGTTGGGGCGAACAGGTTTTCACTTCGCGCAATGGTGGGCGCAACTGGACCAACCGGATGGCCAGCCCGGTCACCATCAATCCCAAAGGGGCCGACTGGATTACCGGTTCATCGATCCACTGGGCATCCGACATCCAGTTCGATCCGTTCGACACCCGCACCGCCTGGGTGGTATCCGGCAATGGCGTGTTCCGCACCACCAATATCGAGGCCCCTTCCACGACCTGGAATTTCGAAGCGGGAGCGTACGAGGAAACCGGGACCTATTCGGCCATCAGCCTGCCGAACGGGCAACTGGCGACGTCGATCGGCGACTATGACGGCTTCATCCACACCGACGTGGCGCAGTATGCGCCGCGCCACGCGCCGTCGATGGGCAGCACCACGTCGCTGGTGGCCAGCGCGGATGGCCAGGTCATGGCCCGGGTCGGCACCCGGCTGTACTACAGCACCAACACGGGCGCCAGCTGGACCCAGGCCGCGACCATGAACGGCAGCGCCGGCCGCCTCGGGATCTCGGCCGATGGCCAGGTGCTGTTGCATGTGCCGGACAATGCGGCGACCGGATACCGCAGCACCAACTTCGGCGCCAGCTGGACCGCCGTGCAGGGCTTGGTGGCGGGCGCGCGCCCGTATGGTGACAAGATCAATCCGCAAAAGTTTTATGCCTACAACAGCGGCACCGGCCGCATGCTGGTCAGCACCGACAGCGGCGCAACATTCGTGCCGAAAGGCATGGTCGGCCTGGGCGGTTCCCGCTATATCACCCCGACCCACGGCATCGAGGGCGACGTCTGGGTGTGTCAGCCAAACGGCTTGATGCACACCACCGACAGCGGCGAGACGTTCAGCAAGATCGCCACCGTCAAGGATTGCACCGCCGTTGCGGTGGGCAAGGCCGCGCCGGGCGCCAACTACGGCACGCTGTACATCCTGGGCACCGTGGGCGTGACGCGCGGCGTGCTGCGTTCCACCGACCTGGGCGCAACCTGGGTGCGCGTGAACGACGACGCCCACCAGTATGCGGGCCTGGGCAACGACGCGGTGCTGGCGGCCGACCTGACCCGCTATGGCGTGGTGTACCGCAGCACCATGGGACGCGGCGTTGCCTACGGCAAGGTGGCGGACGACGGCGACGTCATCGTGACGCCGGCCGACCCCAACGTCACAGCCGTGGAACCGCCGAACCAGTGCGATTACGTGGTCACGAACTCGTGGTGGGGTGGCGGCATTGCGGAAATCCGCATCACCAACAACCGCTCCACGGCGGTCAGCGGCTGGACCGTCAACTGGACGTACGGTGACGGCACGGCGCCGGCCCAATGGTGGAACGCCAACGTCAGCGGCAGCTCGCCGACCTTTACCGCCACCGGCGTGGACTGGAACCAGACCATTTCGCCTGGCGCCACGGTGACATTCGGCATGGTGTTCAGTGGCGGCGGTGAGCACCCCACGATCCCCGCCTTCTCCGGCGACGTTTGCAAGTGACGGCAACCGGGGCGCCGGCTGGCGCCCCTCCACAGTACGAGAGCACAGATCATGAAAAAAATATTGTTTGGTTTGATCGCCGGCGCAGCCATGCTGCTGGCTTCCACGGCGCATGCCGGCGTGGTGTCGTTTGAAGACTTGAACGCCGGCGGCAAGCTGGCCAGCATGTCGAAGAACAACCCGTATGCGGGCTTCACGTGGAGCAACTCCCTGTTTCTGGGCGACACGTCGGTGGCGGGCTATGGCAATGCAGCGCACTCCGGCACGGACTTCCTGACCAACGGATTCGGGGTCAACAACCTGGGCATCGCCAGCGCCGACCCGTTCAATTTCACCGGCGCCTGGTTTGCCACGCCCAACACCAATGGCAGCAAGGCCGGCTGGATCAACATCACGGCCTATGACAGCGCCAACCAGCTGATCGGGAGCACCGGCAACATCGTCATTGGTTCGGCGTTCTCCTTCATCGGCGCCAACTTCACCAATGTGGCACGCCTGAATATTGCGCGCGACAAGGGCTGGTTCGTGATGGATGACCTGGCGTTCAACCGTGGGCAAGGCACGGTGCCGGAACCGGGCAGCTGGGCGCTGCTGGGCCTCGGCGCGGCGGCCCTGGGTTGGGCGCGGCGCCGGCGCGACGGCGCATAACGCTTGTTTGATGCATTGACAGTGTCAACCGCAGGGGGCGCGCCACACGCGCGACCCCCTGCGGGAATATAAAAAATACAGCACGGAGACCACAAGCATGAAATACGAACCGAACATCCGCACTGGTGCCGCAAGCCGTTTTGATGGCGCGAGGCTGGCATGAACACCACCAAGGCCCACCGCATCGCGTTGCTGTTTAACGCCAACAAGAGTTTTGATCGTGAAATCATCGCCGGTATCGGCGCCTACCTGGGCAGCACCCGCTCGGCCTGGGATTTGTTCCTGGAAGAAGATTTCCGCCTGCGCCTGGCCGGCATCGAGCACTGGCAGGGCGACGGCATCATTGCCGACTTCGACGACCCGGCCGTGGCGAACGCGCTGTCGCGCTGCCAGGTGCCGGTGGTGGCGGTCGGCGGTTCCTACGCCGACGACGCGCAGTATCCAAGCGGCGTACCGTATGTGGCCACCGACAACCACAAGCTGATCAAGCTGGCGCGCGACCACCTGATCGACGTGGGCCTGCACCGCTTTGCCATGTTCAGCCTGCCCAAGGCCAGGGAAAACCGCTGGGCGCAGGAACGGGAAAACGCTTTCCTCAACCTGATGCGGGATGACCAGATGGATGCCGAGATTTTCCGCGGCTGTGAAACCAGCGCCTCGTCGTGGGACGAGTCGGTCCAGGGCCAGATCGCCTGGCTGCGCAGCTTGCCGAAACCGGTCGGCGTGATCGCCGTCACCGATGCCCGCGCGCGCCAGCTGTTGCAGGCGTGCACCATTGCCGGCATCGAGGTGCCGGAACAGGTGGCCATCATCGGCATCGACAACGACCCGATGGTGCGCCTGCTGTCCCGTATTCCATTGAGTTCCGTGATCCAGGGCGCGCAGGAAATGGGACGCACCGCCGCCCACTTGCTGGACCAGATGCTGCACGGCGTGCGCCTGCGCGATACCCGGATCCAGGTGCCGCCGGCGGGTATCAATGTGTTTGCCTCCAGCCAGCACCAGCCGGTCAAGCATCCGCACGTGATGCGGGCGCGCCACTTCATCCGCCAGTATGCATGCCAGGGCATCAAGACCCACCAGGTGGCGGAATACGTGGGGGTATCGCGCTCATCGCTGGAAGCGTACTTCCGCCAGGAGCTGGGGTGCAGCGTGCACGACGTGATCCTGCGCTTCAAGCTCGATGCCGCCAAGGCCGCGCTGGAAGAGGGCGAGCGCAGCATAGCCGACGTGGCGCAGGGCTGTGGCTTCACGTCGACCCAGTACATGCACCTGGTGTTCAAGCGCGAGCTGGGCTGCACGCCCCGGGCTTACCGCGACCGTGCGCTGGACGCGGGTGAGGGGGCGGAACAGACCGCTTGCGCGCAGGCGTGACGGGGAGGGCCGGAACGGTTCGCGAGAATCGTTCCGGTGCTTGGTGAATATCGCAATTGAAACGTCATGGTGCGGGTTGCAGAATGGCAGGGTGACTATCTGCGTGCGCAAGCCCGGCTTATAACAATGACTAATTTATTTCCCCCGGCCCCGGTGGCTTCGGACCAGTACCGCTTGTTTACGCTCAGGAATGCCTGTGACATGACGGTCACCATCAGTGAACGGGGCGCGGCGCTGCGCTCGTGGCGCGCACCCGACCGCTATGGCCGCATGGCCGATGTGGTGCGGGCTGGCGCGGATGGCGCATCGATTGACGCGGCGCCGGCGCTATGGCAAGGCCGGCACACCCCGGGCGGCGTGGCGCTGCGGTTGATGGAGCCCGGCGGCGGCGCGGAGTTGCGGGCCAGCTACCGCCTGGACGACGACGGCTGCCTGACGGTGAAGCATGATGTGCTGGCGCGCCTGCCGACCATGGTCAGGCTGCGCTCGCATCCCGGCTTCAACCTCAATGGCGGCATTGCCGACGTTGGCGACCATATGCTGCAGATCGACGCCGACTATTACGTCGAAGTCGACGCGGGTGGCGCCCCGATCGGCGTGGCGGCGGTGGGCGGCACGCCGTTCGACTTCCGCGAGCCGGCGCCGATCGGACCGCGCCTGCGCTGGCCGGACAGCCAGATCAGCCAGGCCGGCGGCTTTGACCATTGCTTTTACGTCGGTAGCCATTTCGCCGGCGGCCAGGGCGAATTGCGCGAAGTGGCGCGGGTGTTCGATCCGGGCTCCGGGCGGCGGCTGCAAATGTACACCACGGAAGCCGCGCTGCAATTTTGCGCCGGCGGCGGCCGGGCGGGGCCGGCGAACAAGTCGAAGCAGGCGCCGGGCGGACGCCATGGTGGCCGCGACGGATTTTGCCTGGAAGCGGACGCGCGGCCGGCGCTGGTCAGCGTCGCCTGGCCCCATCTGCTGCTGCACCCGGGGCAGTCCTACCGTCAGACCAGCGCCTATCGCCTGTCGCTGATGGATTGATCTTTTCAAGGAGCAGGCAAGCATGAGCAAGGCATTTCAACGCATGGTGGTGGTCGGTGGCGGCGCCGCCGGCTGGATGACGGCGACCGCGCTGGCGACAGCGTTCCCGGGCAGTTCGGTGGAACTGGTGGAGTCGGAAGAGATCGGCATCATCGGCGTGGGCGAAGCAACCTTCCCGTCGATCCGCAAGTTCCACCAGCTGCTGGGCATCGACGAAGCGGAGTTCTTGCGCGCCACCAACGGCACCTACAAGCTCGGTATCGAGTTTTGCGACTGGCGCGCGCGTGGCGAGCGCTATTTTCATACCTTTGGCGATTTCGGCATGCTGAGCGGACCGCTGGCGGTCTGGGGCCAGCACCGCAGGGTTGCCGATCCGGCGCTGGGACCGCTGGGCGAGCAGTGCCTGCCCAGCGTGATGGCCAGCCAGGGCCGGTTCCGGCCGCCGTCCGGCCAGGCCAACGCCTTCGATTACGCTTATCATTTCGATGCGGTACTGTATGCCGGCTTCCTGCGTACGCTGGCGCTGCGGCGCGGCGCGCGCCGTACCGAAGGGCGCATCGTCGATGTGACGCGGCGCGCCGACGGCGGCGTCGCCGAATTGAAGCTGGCCGATGGCCGCGCCATCGCGGGCGACCTGTTCATCGACTGTTCCGGCTTCGCGTCGCTGCTGCTGGGCCGCACCTTGGAAGAGCCGTTCGTGGATTTCAGCCACTGGCTGCCGGTGGACCGGGCCTGGGCCTGTCCCGCCGCGCGCACCGGCGCCGGGCTGGCGCCGCTGACGCCATACACCCGCGCCATCGCGCTGGAAGCAGGCTGGGCCTGGCGCATCCCGTTGAGCAACCGCACCGGTCATGGCCATGTGTTCGCCAGCCGTTACATCGATGAAGAACGGGCCCGCGAACAGTTGCTGCAACAGATGGATGGCGAACCGCTGGCCGAACCGCGCCTGCTGCGCTTTGCCACCGGCCACCGCGAGCGCGTCTGGGTGCACAACGTGGTGGCGCTGGGACTGGCGTCGGGTTTCCTGGAACCGCTGGAATCGACCAGCATTTTCCTGGTGCAGAGCGGCCTCGGATGGCTGATCGAATTGCTGCAGCCCGGCCCCGCGCCATCGCCGCAGATGGTGGCCGCCTACAACACCCGGATGACGCGCCAGTTTGCCCGCATCCGCGACTTCATCATCCTGCACTATTGCCTGACCGCGCGCCGTGACAGCCAGTTGTGGCGCGCCATGACCACTATGGAGTTGCCGGAAACGCTGGCGTTCAAGATCCACGCGTGGCGCCAGGCGGGCGCGCTGCACATGTACGACGAAGAAGGCTTTGACGCCACCAGCTGGCTGGCGATCCATGCCGGCATGGGGCACTGGCCGGACCGCGCCGACCCGTCGCTGCGCGACATGCCGCCGGACGTGGCCCTGAAGGGCTTGCACCTGCGGCGCGACCAGATCGCCACGGCCGTGGCGGCGATGCCGTCCCACGACGATTTCCTGCGCGGCGTGCTGCAGCGCTGAAGCGCCGCCGCGCCCGCTGGATTGTTGAATATTGTTTGGCGTTTGGTCATTTTCGCGATTGCCGCGTCGCGATACCTGCTTGCACAATGGGCGTGGCGCCGCCCCGGCGCCAGCGTGCTGGTAAAGGGATGCAATGAAAGTGACAATGAAACAAACGATACGCGGGCTGGCCCGCCCGGCCGCGTGGCTGGCGGTTGCCGGTGGCATTGCGGGCGCGCCGGCCTGGGCCGGGGAAGCATCCGCCGCGGGGCCGTGCGCCACGCGGCCGGCGGCGCGCGCAATCGACTACCCGTGGATGTCAATCGCGCGTTGGCAACAGTTCTATCTCGACCACGCCGCGCGCGCCGCGCGCGGCGATATCGACGTGATGTTCGTTGGCGACTCGATCACGGAAATGTGGCCGCAACCCGTGTGGGACGCGAACTTCGGCCGTTTTAAGCCGGCCAACTTCGGTATCGGCGGCGACCATACCGGCAACCTGCTGTGGCGCCTGCAAACGCCCGCCATCGCCGCGCTGACGCCGAAACTGGTGGTGCTGCTGATCGGCGTAAACAATTTGAACCTGTGCGGGGAATCGCCGGAACAGGTCTTCGATGGCATCCGCGCCGTGGTGGACAAGCTGCGCAAGCAATATCCCGGCGCGCGCATCCTGCTCAACGCCGTGCTGCCGGCCGGCGAATTGCCGGAGTCGGCCTTGCGCCAGCGCGTCAATGCGCTCAACACAATGGTGGCGGCGCTCGGTGACGGCAAGACCGTGCTGTTCCATGATTACGGCCCGCGCCTGCTGGGCGCGGACGGCAAATTGTCGGCGCGGCTGCAGCCCGACTTCCTGCACCTGTCGGAGCAGGGTTACCGGATCTGGGCCGATGCGCTGCGCCCGGATATCGAACAATTGCTGAAATAGATTGCTGAAACAGTCTGCCGGAACAAGCGCGCCACGCGGCCTGCCAGACCGCGCCGCCGCTCAACCGGTGCGCAGGCTAGTCCGGTGCGCGTGATCGGCACCGTCCTCAATCCGGCACATCCCGGTCATCGGGCGGGTGCCGGAACATGGTGCCACTCGACCGTGTCGACAGCCTTGCCGGCCGTGACGCTGACGCGGTTGGCCCCGGGCGCCAGGCGCACCGGCCACGTGGCGATGTGGCCGGTTACCGGCTTTTCGCCGAGGTCGACGCCATTGACCGCCAGCCTGGCCGTGGGCTGGTTGCTGTACACCTTGACTTCCACATCGGCCGACTCGCGCCGCGTATGGCGGCGCGACGTGATATACGCCATGGGCCGCGATGCGCCGTCGGTCCAGTTGGACTGGTACCAGAAATACGCATCCTTCTTCACTGTGCGGTCATAGTTCACCAGTCCCTTGTCATTGAACCCCGGCTGGTCGCCTTCGTTGCGGAAGGCCGACGGAAAATCGAAGCCGAGCCAAATGAATTTGCCCCACAGCCAGGAACGTTGTGCCAACTGCGGCCATGCCGCTTCGTGGTACAGGGCCTGGTATTGTTCCGGATGCCAGCGTCCGCCCGGCTGCGGGCGCTGCGGCGGGTCTTGCTGCTGCAGCGCGCTGCCGCCCGCACCATATTCGCTGACGGCCAGCGGCGTGGCCGGACGGCGCGCATGGTTGTTGTCCAGGAACGGGCCCAGGTCGGCGAACGCGCCGTCGTACCAGCCGTAATACACGTTCGACCCGGCGGCATCCGTGTGCGACGCTTGCGGCCCGTCGATCGGAGCGCAGCAATTGGCATAGACCGTCGGCCGCTCCGGTTCTTCGCGCCGCGCCACGCGCTGCAGTAGCGCCAGCACGGTGGCGCTGGCCGCGTCCACCTTGTAGATCTCGTTGCCCAATCCCCACGCCATGACCGATGGGTGGTTGCTGTTCTGGCGCAGCAGCTCGCGCAACTGCTGCACGCTGTTGGCCAGGAACGCCTGGCCGGCCCCCACTTCGGCATTGAGCGGCATTTCCGTCCAGACCAGCCAGCCCAGCCGGTCGGCCAGGTCGTAGGCATGTTGCGGATGCTGGTAATGCGCGTGGCGCACGCCGGTGACGCCCAGGTCCGACAGGATGCGGTAATCCGCGTCGATCTCGGCGTCGGCCACGGCCGGGCCTTTTCCCGGCAAGAAGGTCTGGTGCAGGTTGACCCCGTGCACCGCGTACGGCGCCCCGTTCAGCAGCACGCCGCGCGCCGGGTCGAGCCGGATGTCGCGCACGCCGGCCTTGAACTCGGACCGGTCCAGCAAGCCGGCGCCGGCGCCGAGCTCCGCTTCGCTGGTGTACAGGTAGGGATCGCGCACGCCTTGCCACAGGTGCGGCGACGCCAGTGTGCCGGCCAGCGCCACCGTGGTCACGCTGCGCGGCGGCAGGCTGACGGTCTTGCGCGCGCTGGCGGCAATCCGCCCGGAGGCGTCGCGCAGGCGCGCGCTGACGGTGGTGCGCACCGCGCGGGCGCTGTCATTGGCCACGCGGGCGGTCCATCCGAGCGTGGCGCCGGCGGCCGAGACGCCGGACGCCGTGAAGTACACACCGGGACCGCCATAGTCCAGCATATCGAAGTGCACGGCGCGGGTGGCCACCAGCCGCACTGGCCGGTACAAGCCGCCGGCCATGGTGTAATCGCCGCCGAGCGGCTGCACGTCCGGGTTGCGCGCATTGTCGACGCGCACCTCGACCCGGTTGCGGCCCGGTTTCAGCCAGCGCGTGACATCAAAACGGAAGCGCGCGAAGCCGCCCGCGTGGCGGCCGGCGTGGCGGCCATTGACCCAGACGTCGGTGACCAGCATGGCGCCGTCGAATTCCAGGAAATGGCGCCGGTCCGCCTGCCGGCGCGGCAAGTCGATGGTGCGGCGATACCATCCCGCGCCCCGGTAGTATTGCGGACTGGCGCTGTCGGCGCCGTTGAAGCTGTGCGGCAGGGTGACGGGTTGCCAGGCTGGCTGTTGCGCGGTACGGAATTGCCAGCCGGCATCCAGCGGCATGGACAGGCGTGGCTGCGCCCATGCGGCCGGGGCGGCGCACAGCGCCAGCGGCAACAGCCAGTTGCGGAAGAGGCTGGCGGCGGCGCGCCGGGTGACATCGCGGGGATATTGCGGATTGCTGGTCATTGCTCGCTGTCTGTTCAGTGATGGGACGGATTCTCGGAGGGTTCGCCGCCATCATAGAAACCGGCTTTTTGCGGTGTCAAACGGAAGTGGGCGGATCCGGCAATTTCATTGGCGGGTCTGGCTGTTTTGATGAAGCGGGCAGGGGAAAACGCCGCCGTGGTGATTTTCGCACTTGTGTCGCCAGGGCCTGTGCCCGGCCGTCCGGGCACGCCGGCGTTTCTTTAGGTTGACCCCTCGGGAAGATGTACAGGAAGATGGGGGTTTTCCACCATTCCCACGGACGCCCGATGCCCACCGAACTGCCTGCCTATGAAACCGTCACCGTCAGCGTGGCCGACCATATCGCCACCGTGCGCCTGAACCGGCCGGAAAAGATGAATGCAATGAACCTGGCGATGTGGCGCGACATCCGCCGCGCCTTCGAATACATCGACGCCTTGCCGGAAGCGCGCGTGGCGGTGCTGGAAGGAGAGGGCCGCGCCTTCACCTCGGGCATCGACCTGCAAATGATGATGGGCCTGAGCGGCCAGATCCAGGATGACTGCGACGGCCGCATGCGCGAGGCGCTGCGCCGCGTGATTCTCGACTTGCAGGACACCTTGACCAGCCTGGAACGCTGCCGCAAGCCGGTGCTGGCGGCGGTGCACGGCGCCTGCGTCGGCGGCGGGATCGACCTGATCACGTGCGCCGACATGCGCTACTGTTCGGCCGACGCGTGGTTCAGCATCAAGGAAATCGATATCGGCATGACGGCCGACGTGGGCACCTTGCAGCGCCTGCCGAAACTGATCGGTGACGGCATGGCGCGCGAACTGGCCTATACCGGCCGCAAGTTCGACGCGGCCGAGGCCCGGGAAATGCGCCTGGTCAACCGCGTGTACGAGTCGCCCGAAGCGCTGCGCGACGGGGTGTGCGCGATCGCGGCGGAGATCGCCGCCAAGGCGCCGCTGGCGGTGCGCGGCGTCAAGGAAATGATTACCTATGCGCGCGACCATTCGGTGGCCGATGGCCTCAACTACAACGCGACCTGGAACGCGGCGATGCTGATGTCGGCCGACCTGCAGGAAGCCATGATGGCCGGCATGGCCAAACGTGCGCCGGCATTCAGGGATTGAGGGCGGCGCCCTCAGCGCTTGCGTAGTCGGTTCGCGCAAACGGCGACCAGGTTGTTGTCCTTGGTATCAAGCGACGATCACGTGCCAGGTCCGCTTGCCGGTGCGTCAAGCCGGCCGGGCGCCCATTCCGGCGTCGCGGGGCAATTTCACACGCACCAGGGTACCCTGGCCATCGGGCCGGGGGCCGACATCGATCGTGCCGTGATGCCGGTCGACGATTTCAAGCACGATCGCCAAGCCGAGACCATGGCCGCCGGGTACGGTACCCGGCAAGCGGTAATACGGCGTAAACAGTTTGTCCCGTTCCTGTTCCGGGATGGGCGGACCGTCATTGGCCACGCCGAGGATGGCGCCATCCGCGCCGGATTCCAGCGTAACCTGGATGTCGCCGTGCGGCGCGCCATGGACGGAAGCGTTGTCGATCAAATTTTGCAGCATGCGATACAGTTGCGCTGGTTCGCCCCGGACTTCGCAATCGTGCGCGGCATCGAGGCCGATGCTCTGGCCGCGGCGGTCGAGCAGCGGGTCCATGGCGGCTATCACGTCGCAGCACAGCGCCCTCAAGGACAGGGTTTGGAATTGCAGGTGGTCGCCACCGGACGCGATGCGGCTCAGCGTGAGCAATTGTTCTGCCAGTTTGCTGGTGCGGCGCGCGCCGGCCATGGCCTGCTCCAATGAAGCGTCGCGCTGCGCCCGCGTGGCGGCGCGTGTGGCGTTGTCCAGGTGCAGCTGGATGGCGGCAATCGGCGTGCGGATTTCGTGCGCGGCGGCGTTGAGGAAGCGCTGCTCGCGCTGGAAGGCGGCGCGGATGCGGTCGAGCAGGTGATTCAGTTCGGTGACGATGGGTGCCAGTTCCAGCGGGGTTTCCCGCAAGGTGACCGGTTCCAGCGATTCCGGCTCGCGCGCCGCGATGCGGGCAGCCAACTCCGACAGTGGGCGCATATTGTGCAGGATCAGCAGGTTGACAGCCGCCAGCATCAGCACGCCGCCGATCGCCAGCGGCACCAGGATGGACATGCCGATGTCGTCCGACATTTCTTGGCGGACCTCATCCAGCTCGGCGGTCAACACCCAGATGGTGCCGGACTGGAGGGCGAAAACTTGCCAGTCGGCACTTTCAATATGGTTTTCCGAATACCCCGCGCGCAGCGGCGCCAGGGCCTTGGAGGGGGCCGAGGCCGACTTGGCCAGCAGCACGCCATTATCGCGCCAGACCTGGAAGGCGATCTTGGTTTCATAGCGGTGGCCAAACACTTCCGGTTCGTCGCTGGTGGAAGACTCGATCTCATGCGGCAGGGCAATCACGATGGGCGCGCTGATCGTGGCATGCTCGAGCTGGCGCGCCACCAGCGCTTCGAGCACCCGCGCCGAGGTGGCCAGGCGCGCGCTGAACAGTTCCACCGATTCATGGCGCGCCACGGCGCGCGCGCCGATGCCGATGCCCAGGAAGATGACAACCATGCACAGCAGCGTCGCCGCGACCAGGCGCCGGCGGACCGAGTATTGGCCGTGCCTCATCGGCTTTGCGCGGCCAGGTCGCCGATCCGGTAGCCGACGCCGCGGATGGTCTTGATGACGGCCGGGCTGATTTTGCGGCGCAAATGGTGCACATGCACATCGATGGTGTTGCTTTCCGCGCCTTCGCCCCAGCCGTACAACGACTCCTCCAGCTGGGCGCGGTTGAATACGCGCTGCGGGTTTTCCGCCAGTTGCAGCAGGAGCATGAATTCCAGCCGCTGCAATTCGACCGGCCGGCCCTGCCACGTGGTGCTCAGGTTCTCCGGGTTCAGGGCCAGGTCGCCCAAGGTCACTTGGTTGACCTGGCGGCCGCTGCGGCGCCGCAATAGTACGCGCAGGCGGGCCAGGAGTTCGTCCAGCTCGAATGGCTTGACCAGGTAGTCGTCCGCGCCCAGGTCCAGCCCCTTTACCCGGTCGCGGGTGGCATCGCGCGCCGACAACACCAGCACGGGAATCGGGTTGGCGCTGGCGCGCACGGCCCGCAGCACGTCGGTGCCATCCAGCGTCGGCAAGCCCAGATCCAGCACCATCAGGTCGAACGGGTTGTGCGCCAGCGCCTGGATCGCGGCCGGGCCGTCGCCGACATGTTCGACCGTATAACTGGCGCGGCGCAGCGCCACCAGCAAGCCGCTGGCTAGCAGGGCGTCATCTTCGACGAGCAGGATTTTCAAGGATGCGGCCTCCACTGGCTGTATTCATTTACGCATGGCGGCGATTTTCGCCAGCAATTGCTCGATCTCCCCGCGCCGGCCCTCGTCGGACACCTTGCGGCCCGGGCGGGGCGCCGCTTGCAGCGCCTTGTTCAGCGCGCGTTCCGCTTCCGCCAGTTCACCCTTGCGGAACAGGAAATCGCCGTAAAAGTAGTTGGGGTCGATGCCGTCCGGGTTGATGGCCAGCCCCTTCTTCAGGTATTCCAGCGCTTTCTTGTCATCGCCAAAGCCGATCGGCCAGCCAGGCACCTGGTAGTACAGCGAACCGAGGCTGGTATAGGCGGACCCGGACAGGGCGTCGGGGTTGATCGCCAGCGCCTGTTCCAGCGATTTCTTGGCGCTCTTCACATGCGTTAGCGCGCCCAGGCCGCCTTTGGCGCCGGCGTAGGTCGATTCAATAATACCGTACCAGACCAGGATTTCGGCACTGCCGGGATTGGCGGCGGCGGTTTTTTTTGCCTCGGCCACCAGTTGTTCGTACTGCGCTTCCTGGGCCGTCGCGGGCGTCTTATAGCGGATCTGTTCCCACTTTTGTTGCAGGCTGCTGACGTCTTCGGGCGCGCCCGCAAAGGCGAGAGCCGCCGGCAGCAGGAACAGGGCGATGAGTTGGGCAATGGATTTCATAGGATAGGTCGCGTTGGTTTGTGGGGGCGGATTTATTTCGGCAAGTACTGGCGGATCACCCCCAGTTGCTTGCGGATTGCGTCGTCGGGCAGGGCGGGGAGCAGCCGGTTGAGCAGGACAAAGAAACGCTCCTTGCGCCCCATGGTGGCTTGCCAGGCGCCGCCGGCCAGGAATTCCGCGAAGGCGGCCGCGACGGTTTCCGGCGTGTCCTGGGCGGTGCCGAGCGCGGTGTTCATGGCGTCCACGGCCGCGCTGTTGATGGCGGTACGGGTGGCGCGCGGTGCGAAATGGCGCACCTCGATGGCGCTGTCGGCCAGTTCGCGCCGCAGCGCCTGGGAAAACCCTTGCAGGCCGGCCTTGCTGGCGCCATAGACGGCGAAACCGGGATAACCCAGCATGCCGAACACGGAGCCGATATTAACCACCTGGGCCGACGGGGCTTGGTGCAGCAGGGGCAGCAACTGGCGCGTGAGCAACATCGGCGCCAGCAAGTTGGTGTCGAGCATGGCGCGGATGGTGTCGGGCGACTGCGTCTGGAAGCTGTGGAACTGGCTGACGCCGGCATTGTTGACCAGCAGGTTGAGGCCGCCGGCCGCGCCGGCCGCCTGCTCGATGGCCGCCAGCGTTTCCGGCGCCGTCAGGTCGCCGCAGACCACCTGGACGTGGCTGCCCAGTTCGGCTTGCAGGGCCCGCAGCGGGGCGGCTTGGCGCCCGACCAGCAACAAGGCGTCCGCTTGCGGCGCCAGGCGGCGCGCGATGGCGGAACCAATGCCGCCGCCGGCGCCGGTCAGGACGGCGCGATAGCGTTGGGGAGTGCGCCGGCCCATATCACGCCGCCTGTTCAAACAAAGCGCCGCCGTGAGGCAAGCTGCGGAACACGTCCCCATATAGCTGGTACATCATGCGCGCCACGTGCAGCACGGCCTGCTGGTCGGCCGGGCGCGTGAGGCGATTGACCAGGTCCTCGAAGAAGGCCACATGGCCGATGTCCAGGGTGCCATGCGAAGCGAGGTAAGTGAATGCTTCGAGTGGCAGGCCCAGCGCGCCGCGCAGGGTGTCGGCCGCATGGGTCGCCAGCGCCGTGCTGGTGCCTTCCAGCACGTGCACCATGCCGAGGAAACCGACCGGGTTGCCACGATCGACCTGGTGGTAGGCGTAGGCGACCATCAGCTCGGTGCTGGCGTGGGGCTGGCCATGGCGTACCGCGTCCGGTTCGCCGCCGCAGGCGGCGATATCGGACAGGATCCATTCCTGGTGCCCGACTTCCTCGTCAATGTATTCGGCCATGGCGGTGCGCAGCCACTCGTAGTCGGGGCCGAGGCGGCTGCCGCACGCCATCAGCAGCGGCACCGTGTGTTTAACGTGGTGGTAGGCCTGGCCCAGGAAGGCGATGTATTGCCCGGTGCTGGCCTGGCCGCGCAGCGCGTCCTGGATGATGGGAGTGGCAAACAGTTGCTGGCGTTCCAGTTCGGTGCCGGCTTTCAGGGTGTCGAAAAAACTCATACGGGTAACTCCAGTGGCTCATACAGGGAAGTGATCAGCGCGGCGTGCTGTTGCAGGATCGCGGCGCGGCGCGGCCGGCCGTTGGGCGTGGCCAGGCCGTTGGCGGACGTGAAAGGTGGCGCCACGGCCCAGCGCCGTACCTGGGCATAGTCCGGCAATTCCCGGTTGGCCAGGTCGACGGCCTGCTGCAGCTGGGCCGGCGTGAGCCGCTCCGTCGCCGGCACCAGCAATGCCGCCAGCCATGGCAGGCCGTCACCCACCACCAGAGCCTGCGCCAGCAAGCCGCTGCCCAGCAGGGCGGCTTCCGGCCATTCCGGCGACACATTGCGGCCATAGCCGGTGATCAGGATGTCCTTCTTGCGGCCATCGATGTACAGGAAGCCGTCTTGGTCCAGATGGCCCAGGTCGCCCGTGGCCAGCCAGTCCAGGCTGCCGGCCGGCTGACCCAGGTAATGGGCCGGCGCACCGCCGACTTCGATCTCGCCATCGGCGGCAATGCGCACCGGCCGGTGCGGCAGCGGCCGGCCGACGCTGCCGGGCCGTTCCGCGCCGGGCAAATTGAGCGCCACCACCGAGCAGCATTCCGTCAGGCCGTAGCCCTCGAACACCGGCAGGCCGCGCTGTCGCGCCGCCGCCAGCAGCCGCGCCGGCACCCTGGCGCCGCCAACCGCGACGAAGCGCAGGCTAGTGGTGCGGGCATCGTTGGGCGCCATGGCCGCGACCAGGGCTTGCAGCATTTGTGGCAGCACGATAATGCTGTGTGGCTGGTGGCGCGCGATGGCGTCCAGGCAGCGTAGCGGATCAAACTGGCTGGCGCCGGCCAGGCCGATTTCCGCGAGCGGCGGGCAGATGGTGGTGGCCCCGCTCAGCATCGCGGTATACGGGCCGGCGATGTTTTCCAATAAGACCGCGAACGGCAACAGGCACAAATGCCGTTCCAGGCGCAGCGGCGCGACGCCCTGCTGCAGCGTGCGCGCCAGTTCCCACTGCTGCGCGGTGGACAGGCAGACGCCCTTGGGGCTGGCGGTGGTGCCGGAAGTGAAGGTGATCTTCTGGGTGTGCGGCGGTGCGGGCTGGTCGGCCGCGCCGGCGGCCTCGTAGAGCCGCAGCGGGGCACCGTAGTCGGCCGGCGCGCCGAAGCCGAACCCCGCCAGCGGCGAGCCGGGTGGGGCCAGCACGGCGCCGGCGCCGCTTTCCTTCAGCACGTGGCCCCATTGGGGCGGTGTGAAAAACAGTGGCAAGGGCACCAGTGTCAAACCCAGTTGCTGTGTGGCGAGGTCGGCCACCAGCCATTCCGGGCCGTTGTCGGCCAGGATGGCCACTGGCGCGTGCGGCGCGCGGCGCGCCAGCAAGGCGGCGCACAGGCGGTTTACGCGCGCTGCCAGGGCGTTGGCGTCGAGGTGCTCGCTGCCGTCGCTGAGGACGGTGCGGGCGCCGGGAAAGAGATCAGGCAAGTTGTCTAAAACCATAATGGATATCGCCGAACATGACTTTGGGTTGGGTGTCGTAATAGCTGCCCCAGCGTTGACCGCCATCGGGCAGGCGGGCTGGATCGGCCGGGGCCAGCACATGGGGCTGAAGGCGGAGACGGCTGAAAGAATTGAGCAGGCTGGCGGTGGCGGTAAAGACCACCCAACGCAAGCCGAGCCCGTTCAACAGTTGCGTGGTGCTGATGATCAGGGCGCGTGCCGCGCCCGGCCGCAGCGCGGCCAGGTTGCCGACTTCGACAATGGTGTTCCGATCCACCGGGCCGCGCGCGTGGGCGCCGATAGCCTCTTCCACCGGGGCGTCGAGGTAATGTTCAAGGAACAGGTGGCGGCCGGCGGCCGGAGTAAAGCCCAGCGCGGCGACCAGGTGTCCCGCGCTGTCGCGCTGGCCAAGCAGGACGTCGCTGAAATGATTCACTTCGGCGCCATAGCTGGCGCGGAACGAGCGGGCAATAAAACGCTCCAGTTCGTTCCTGCCTGCGGCGCCGCGCGGGAACAGGGCGATCGTACCGGATTTCCCGGCACTTTCCGCGGGCACGGCGGGCAATTCAGTCTTGGCGCTCAACATGGCATCCCTCGAAAACGGCTGTTGGGATGACTTTAAGCAGGGAAGATTATCTGGGGATTAACCGGCGCGTGTCCGCGCACGGGCGCCGGATGGCCAGATCGCGTGCATCGTGGGGTGCCAGTGGTTGTCCGTTTCCCACTCCACCGCTCCCAGGCTGACAACGACCAGGTCCTTCATATCATTGAGACTGCGCGCGTTGGCGACTTTATCCGCACGGGGCCATCGAGGGCATACAGGATGTTGCCATGGTCAAGGCTGAACACGGGCTTGGCGGCGAAGGTGGAATTGGCCAGGCGTTCGGTGGAGGGGACGGTGACGAACGCATCCATTTCCCGGGTTCCACCAGGTGTTGCCGCTCAGCCAACCGGCAGCGGCAACAGCGCCATAATCCGCGTGCCGCCCTGGCCGCGCACCGAGATTTTCCCGTTCAGCGCCATCACCCGCTCGCGCATGCCGACCAGTCCCAACGAACGCGGCTTATGCAAGCTCCCGGCGTCCAGGCCGATGCCGTCATCCTCGATGCGGATGCGCAGCATGCTGTCCTGGCGGCGCACCGACACACACACATTGCGCGCCTGCGCGTGGCGGCCCACATTGGTCAATGATTCCTGCACGATGCGGTACACCGTGGTGCTGTAGCCAACGTCGAAATCCAGTTCGGATTCCACGATGTCGAGTTCGCACTGCAAGGGGTGGCGCCGGGCAAAGTCCAGGCACATGGCTTGCAAGCCATGGTACAGGCCGCCGCCGTCCAGGGCTTGGGGGCGCAGGTTGCGGGCGACGCGGTGCATCGAGGTGATGGCCGTCAGCAGCAACTTGTCCATGCCGTGGAGCTGCGCGGCGGCGGCGGGAGGCAAGGCCTGGACCTTTGCCAGCAAGGCCATGTCGACCCGCAGCGTGGCCAGCAATTGGCCCAGGTCGTCATGCAGTTCGCGTGCGATATGGGAGCGCTCGTCTTCCCGCACCAGTTGCAGTGTCGAGGCGTCGGTGGCGCGCCGTCCCAGGCTGCGTTCGCTGCGCCGGTTGCGCATGCTGTTCTTTCGCTGGTGCATACGTTATCCAGGGGCGCTGGCAGGGAGGGACAGTGGCGGCTGGCCGCCGCCGCCCGCCGGGATGGCGGCGGCGGGGATCGTCAACACGCGCCCGTTGACCAGCAACTGTCCCTCTGCCTGCAATTCGCTCAGCAGGCGGCTGACGGTGGTGCGGCCGATGCCCAGGTGATCGGCGAGATCCTGGCGCGACATCGGCAGGCGCAGGCGCATGCCACCGGCGCCGGACTGCGCTTGCAGGCCTCCCAGCGCGATCAGCGCACCCATCAGGCGCTGCCGCGCGTTATTGTTATGCAGCCGTAAGGTGATGGCGCGCTGTTGCTGCAACTGTTGCTGCATCAGCCCGAACATCACCGATCGCAGCGCGGGGTGATTGGAGGCCATCCGCTGCAGCGCGCTGAAGGACAGTTCGCACACTTCGACCGTATTGAGGGTGACGGCGCTGTTGATATGCTGGCTCAGGCTGATGGTGTCGAGTCCAACAATGTCGCCTTCACGGGGAAAGCGGTCGATGAAGCCCCGCCCGTCGCCGGCTTCCTGGACGATTTTCACATCGCCGCGCCGCAGGGCATACACACGGCCGTGCACCTGGGTCCCGGCACGGTACAGCCATTGACCGCGCGGCAAGGTCCGGCGCCGTTCGACCAGGCGGCCCACGCGTACCGTGTCGTCATCGTCGAGGGTGGCGGTAAAACAGCGCTCGCGCATGGCACAGCCCAGGCAGGCATTGGCGGCCTGCGTCAGGGCGTGGATATCGTGCTTTACGGGGATCATGGCTGCCTTGTGGAAACAGTGATTGGCGGAGGCGGAAACATCACTTGCCGCTTACTAGCGATGGTGGATGGTTCGGCGATGGAGTTTGCCATAACGACAATGGCAATGTAAGGGAAGAAGCCCGTCAGTTCTGTCTCCGCAATCAATTTTTAAGCAATCATGCACCGGCGAAAGCCCGGCCAGGCACATTTGCGCGCCAGCCGTCTTGTGTTTCGTCAGGTGCGGCACGGCTGGCGGACAAACGCGCCGACGGTCCTGTTGCTAGGGTGGGCGTGGGGATGGCAGGCGGATGAGACCGTATGGATATGGCCAGGCCACCCCGTAATGCGGCGCGGCCGCGGGGAGCGGCAACGATGCTGTGGTTCACCTGTTCCGTCGATGATGGCCATCCATCCGACCTGAAATTCGCGGCGCTGCTGGCGCACCATGGCTTGCACGGCACGTTTTTTGTCCCATTGTCGAACCAGGAGGGGCCGCCCGTCATGGCCGCGCCCGCGCTGCGCGAATTGGGCAGCCGCTTTGAAATCGGTTCCCATACCCTGACGCACCAGTTCCTGACCCGGGTCCCGCCGCAGCGGGCGGCGCGGGAAATCGTCGATGGCAAGCGAGCGCTGGAAGATCTCCTCGGCAACGCGGTGCACGGGTTTTGCTATCCCGGCGGGCGCTACCGCCGGAGTCACCGGGAGCTGGTGCGCGCGGCGGGCTTTGCCTACGCCCGCACCACGGTCAACCTGGCCTGCCATGCCGGCCCCGGCCCGTATGACATGGCCACCACCTGCCAATTTTTTCCGCATACCGCCGCGGTCTACCTGCGCAATTTTGCCAGTGGCGGGGGCTGGGTGCGCCGTGCCCCCGGCCTGGGCGTCGCGCTGCGGGCCGGGGATTGGGAGCGCCGGCTCGATGGCTTGCTGGCGTTGGCGGAGAAACAGGGGGGCGTGTTCCATTTATGGGCGCATTCGGCCGACATCGACCGGCTGCGGGCATGGGACCTGCTGGACCGGTTTTTAGGGCGCGTGGCGCGCAGTGTGGCTGTTCCGCAACGCTTGACAAATTACAGGTTAGCTGAGCTTGCATTTTTCGGTAAAAGCGGTGTAGTGCAAATGCCATGAGGGATCTTTCGGGAAGATCCGAGAAATCCCGTGTATTTCAATTAAATGTCGCCATCTACAGCTATCGTGCTTGCAATTTATCCATTTCAGAGCCATATCAGCCATTAATTGTCTTTAAATTATTAAACTTCCATGGATATTTCATAATGTGAAAAATTTCTTGTAGATAGAAAAGTTTGGCCCTTAAGATTGACGCAAATAAAAATTACTTCACGTTATTTTCTTGCGTTTTTTCTACAAAGGGCTTTCTATGTATTCCTGCAATTCACCTTCCGGAGTGGCCGTGTCGGTCCTGTCTTTCAGCGCTGCGATTTTGTTGGCAGGCTGCGGTGGCAATCCTGACAGCTCCACCGATGCGGCTGTTGCCGCACAGGCCGTCAAGATGGGTGGCGCCGCCACCAGCTGTACGTTCCCTGATTACAAATGGGGCACCAAGTACGTCACGGGCAACATCGTCCGCTACCCCGAGAATGGCCAGTTTTATATTGCCGAGCACGACAATCCCGGCTGGGATCCGGTCATCAGCACGTATTTCTGGAACCCGTACAGCTGCACACCGACCACGCCGCCACCGGCGCCCGGCACCGACCCCGGTACCGGCACCGCCTGCAGCTATCCAACCTGGCGCGGGGGTGTGCAATACAAGACCGGCGCCATCGTGTCCTACCCTGACAACGGCAAGCTGTATATCGCCGAGCATGACAACCCGGGCTGGGATCCGATCATCAGCACGTATTTCTGGAATCCCTACACCTGTACCGCGCCGGCGCCATCCCCGACGCCAACGCCGACACCTACGCCAACGCCGACTCCGACACCCACGCCAACGCCGACGCCACCCGTCACCAGCGGGCCGCAAATTCCCGCCAACGGTTGCAGCTTTGCCGCGGTGTCGGCGGCGGTCACGGCGGCGCCGGCCGGCAGCACGGTGATCATCCCCGCCGGCGATTGCAGCTGGGGAACCCAGCAATTGAACGTGCCGGGCGGGGTGGCGTTGCGCGGCGCGGGGCAGGACAAGACCACGATCCGGCGCGTGGGCGCGGTGTCCAATACCGCCTACCTGGTGGCCTATAACTGTTCCAACGGTAAACCAGCGACGTTCTCCGGCATGACACTGGTTGGCAACGGCAATGGCGCGATCCAGGATAAAGGCCTGGGGCTGCTCAATGGCTGCAGGGATTTCCGTGTCACCGACTCGAAATTCACGAAATTTATCTTCAGCGCGGTGTTTGTCGGCGATGCGCCGAACCAGCGCGGCGTGATCTACAAGAATAATTTCATCGATAACTACAGCGCCAGCCTGCGCAACCTCGGGTACGGCGTGGTGGTGTATGGCGGCGGCGCCTGGCCGGCGCTGAGCCTGGGGTCGGCCAACGCGGTGTTCGTGGAAGATAATTACTTCTCCGGCAACCGCCACAACATCGCTTCCAACAACGGTTCGGTGTACGTGTTCCGCCATAACAAGGTGGTCGGCACCGATGCCGCCAAGGACTATGCGATGACCGATGTGCACGGGCTGTCGTCGTCACCGCGCGGCTCGCGCAGCTTCGAGATCTATAACAACGCGTATTCCACCAATATCAGCGGCGGCTTGCAGCGCTCCGCGGTCGGCATCCGTGGCGGCGACGGCGTGGTGTTCAACAACACCGCGCCCGCCACCATCAGCCGCACCGTGGAACTGATGGTGGAAGGCTTCGGCTGCGGGACCTACCCGGGGCCGGACCAGTCGCGTTCGGTGTATATCTGGAACAATACCGCGAATCCGCAAAACGGCTACACCAGCAACGGTATCGACAATACCTGCCCGGCGTCGCTCGTGCTGAACCGCGATTACTTCCTGACCCAGAAACCAGGCTACACGCCGTATGCCTATCCGCACCCGCTGCGCGCCCAGTAATTGCCAGGCGCGGTGATGTAACAAAGCCGTAACGCGGTGATGGCGCCGCGCGGGACCGCTAATCCGCCAGCCGGATGCGGCCCCGCCGGTCGCCCATCAAGTCGCGCAATTCCTGGATACTGAGTTCGCTGACCTCATGCAAGCGTAGCAGCAGGCCGGCGCCGACCCGCATCCGCCGGTGCCGGATCTTGCTGATGGTGGGGGGCTCGATTTCCAGCAAGCGCGACAGCGCCGCGTCATTTTTCAGATTGAGCAGGCCCAGCAAGTGATCGAACAGGCGGTTCGGGTCATAGCCGGGCGGACTGTCGGACGAGACCGGGCTCATCGCAGCCGCCGGGCGCCCAGCTGGCGTGCCATGCCCAGGATGAACAGGGAATTGGTCACCAGGTAGCGGCCGGCCAGGCGGCGCGGTTCGCTGGCCAGCCGGTACAGCCACTCGAGTCCATGCCGCTGCCACCACAGCGGCGCGCGCCGCACCACACCGGCGTGGTAGTCGAACGCGGCGCCCACGCCGATCATGGGCGCGGCCACCCGGCCGCAATGGGCGCCCATCCACAATTCCTGCTTGGGGCAACCCAGTGCGACGAACACCATGTTGGCGCCGGAACGGTTGATCGCATCGACGTCGGCCTGGTCTTCGTCCGCGCTGAGCTCACGGTAGGGTGGCGCGCAGGCGCCGGCAATGCGCAGGCGAGGGAAGTCGCGCGCGATCGCCAGCTGCAAAGCGTCCAGGGTGGCGGGGCTGCAGCCATACAGGTACACGCTCTGGCCGCAGTCTTGCGCCGCGGCCATGTAGCGCTGCATCATGTCCGGTCCGTTGATGCGCTCCTGGCGCTGGCGGGCGAAATGTCCGACCGCCCAGGCCACCGGGGCGCCGTCCGGCGCCGCCAGGTCGGCATTGTCGATCACGGCGTGAAATTGCCGGTTACGGGTGCTGGTCACGACCGAATGCACGTTGCACAGGCAAACGTAGCGCGATGCCCGCTGCCGGCCCCACTCCAGCAATTGCGCCACGGTGGCGTCCCAGTCCAGGGCGGCGATGCGGGCGCCCAGCACTTCATGCGATGCGAGTTTCATTCAGGCCTCCTGAGAGTTGGCCGCCGCGCGACCGCATGGCGGTGTGATAAATCTGTTCCAGCCGCACCAGGTTGTGTTGCGGCGTATAGCGTTCCAGGTAACGCTGATACGCCGCCTGTCCCATGCGCAGCAATTGTTCCGGGTGGTTGTGGGCCCAGGTGATTTTCGCGGCCAGGTCGGCCACATCGCCGGGCGCGGCCAGCAAACCCGTGACGCCGTCTTCGACCAGTTCCCCCAGGCCGCCGTGGGCGCAGGCGATCACCGGCACGCCGCACGAATACGCTTCCACCGCGGCCAGGCCGAAGGTCTCCAGGCAAGTGCTGGGCGCCACCAGGAACTGGCTGCGGTGCAGCAGTGTGCGGACTTCGGCCGGCGCGCACCGCCCCAGGTAATCGTGTTGCAGCGCATGCGCCACGCTGGCGGCCAGGGGGCCGTCGCCCACCACGCGCAGTTGCAGGGGACGGCCGTCCCGCGCGGCGCGCTGCCGCAGCTGCGGTAATGCCGCCAGGAGCTGGGGCACGCCTTTTTCCGGCGACAGCCGTCCGACATACAGTCCGCCGGCGCGCCCGCTCCACGCCGGGGCGCCCGAGGGCGCCACGAAATTCGGTTTGAGGTGCAGCCGCGCCGCCGGCCAGCCGGCCGCGATGAACTGGTCTCGGCTGAAATGGCTGAGTGCGATGTAGTGCGCCAGCGGTTGCCGGTAGGTGCCGGCCAGCCGGTGCGCGACCAGCGCGCCGGTGGCAACGGCCGACTGCATGCGGGAATCGCGGTAGCATCCGTGCACGACCGCGCGCCACGGCGCCCTGCCGGCGCAATCCCGGCAAATCTTCCCGTCACGCAAGAACGTCGCCTGCGGGCAGAGCAGGCGGAAATTGTGCAGCGTCTGCACCACGGGAATGCCGTGCCGGGACGCCACCCAGTACGGCGCCGGCGACACCAGCGGGAAGGTATTGTGCAGGTGGATCACGTCGGGACGCTGGCCGGCGCACAGCTGGTCCAGTTCGCGCCCGGTGCGGTGCGACCACAGCGCCGAGGCGCCGGCCGCCAGCGCGGACATCGCGCGCAGTTCGTCATTGTGGCGCAGGTACAGCTGCACCTGGTGTCCCGCCGCGCGCAGCAGCGCCGCTTCGGCCTCGGCCACGACGTCTTCGCCGCCGCGCTGCTGGTAGCTGTTATGCACGATCAGGATACGCAGTGCTGTTGGGGAGCGGATGTCCATGGGCAGGTCCGGTGGCAAGTTGGTGGATGTTATTTCAGGCCGGGCGCGCCTGCCGCCGCCTGCAAGGTCCGCGCCAGGGGATTGCCTGCGGTGGCGGCATAGCGCCGCGCCAGCAAGTCCGCCGCCTTCAGGTTGATATGGTTGGCATCCTTGTAGAGGGCGGTATTGCCGATGGACGTGACACAGGTGTGCGCATTGCACATCACGCGTTTCGGATCGATGACGATGGTTTGCGGGTAGCGCTGCCGCAGCGCATCGATCACCGCGTCCATCGAGCCCTGGCGGGCGGTGATCTCGGCGGCGGCCATGTCGCAGTCGGCCGACGGCGGCAGCCAGCCGCGCCGGCGGAACAGGACGCAGCGCGACATGTCCTGTTCCAGCGACGGGTTGTCCTTGAACACCACCGGCACCGCGCCGGCCGCCGCAATCCGCCGCAGCACTTGCTCCAGGCGCTGTGCGAACAGCGCCTCCTGTCCCTTGTATTGCCAGAACGTGGCCAGCGCCACGTAACGGTAGCCGGGCGCCAGCGCCAGCAGGTCGGCGTTGCGCCGCTGGCAGGGCGTGGGCGCGGTGGCGGCGGCGGCATCATGCAAGTCGATGGCCGAACAGCTGCCTTCGACAAAATAGACCATCCGGATACCGCCATCGTGCGCCAGGCGCGACATGAACGGTTTGAAATGGTTGGCGTGGGAATCGCCAAACAGCAGCAGCTCGGCGCGCGGCTGGCGCCGGTCACCGGCGCTGCAGCGCTGTTCCAGGTAGTGCGCGCTGACGCCCTGGTATTCGCCGGATTTGATTGCGCAGGCCCCGCTCAGGTCGCGCTCGAACGAGTAGCTGGCGATCAGTTCCCGGGTCTCAAGGCCAAAGCGCGCGGGCAAGCCTTCGGTGGCATACGACGCGATGCCGACCGCCAGCGCCGCCACGGCCGGCGCCGCATACCAGCGCGGCAATGTCGTGCGCAGGCGTGCCGCGCCGTTGCGCCGCACCGGCAGTTCGACATAGCGGTACGACAGCCAGGCCAGTGCGAATGTCGCGGCACAGGCGGCGGCGATGGTGGCGCCATCGAACGGGATGCGGCGGTAATGCATGAATGAAAACAGCGGCCAGTGCCACAGGTACAGCCCGTACGACATGCGTCCAATGGCGGCCAGCGGCGCCAATCCGGTCCAGGCCGAGACCGGGTTGGCGCGGCTGCCCGCATACAGCATGAGCGCCGCGCCCGCGCTGGGGTAGAGGGAATTAATGCCGGGGAAATGCACGCCCCGGTGCAGCAGGAACAGGGAGACAACGGCCAGGCACAGGCCGGCCAGCGCCAGGAACGTGGCCGCGCCCGCCGCTGGCGGCGCGCGGTGCGCCGCGCGGGCCGCCAGTGCCCCCAGCAGCAATTCATGGGCGCGGTACGGCAGCAGGAAATAGGCGCCGGTCACGCCGGCGCGCCATTCCGACAGCGCCAGCGTGGCCAGCGCCAGCAATCCCAGGATGGCCGTCACCTGGCGCGGGCGGCGCCGCAACAGCCACACCAGCAGCAGCGGATAGAGAAAATAAAACTGTTCTTCCACCGACAGCGACCAGGTGTGCAGCAGCGGGAATTCCTCGGTGCGCCGGCCAAAATACCCCCAGCTCAGCATCGAAAAAAAGACGTTGGACACAAACCCCCACGACGCGGCCAGCGACGTGGTGAAAAACACGTAGTCGTTCGGTATCATCAGGTAACTGGCGGCCAGCAAGGTGGCCAGCGCCACCACGGCATAGGCCGGCAGCAGGCGCTTGATGCGCCGGTTATAGAATTCCGCGAGGCTGAAGCGGCCTTGTTCGGTCTCGCGCGTGATCAGGCTGGTGATCAGGTAGCCGGAAATCGCAAAGAAAATGTCGACCCCGGCGAACCCGCCGGTGACACCGGCCGGCCAGGCATGGAACGCGATCACGGCCAGCACGGCCAGCGCGCGCAGGCCGTCGATGTCGGCGCGGTAAGCGGCGGACGCAGTCATGGCGCGCTCCCGGCGGGCGGCGGTTTGGCCGGGTGCCAGGGCTGGCTGGCGCCGACGCACAGCAGGGCCAGGAAAATCACCCACATCTGGCCGCGTGGCGAGACCAGCGACGCTTCGGTCATGTTGTGCATCAGGTACACCAGCACGAACGTGACACTGAGCGGTGCGATGGAGCGGGCCAGGCGGCGCGGCCGCAGGAAATCCATGGCCCAGAACAGCAGCACCAGCGCCGTCAGCAGCAGCGCGGCCGCGCCGCCGTTGACGGCCAGGTCCAGCATGCCGTTGTGGTAGCTCGAATACGGCATGCCGGCCGAGGCGATCAGGTAGGCATGGTCGTCGAAACTCCAGCCCAGCAGCGGCCGCGCGCCGATGGCTTTCCATGCGTCGGCCCACACATTGGCGCGGCCGGTCAGTTCGCTGTCGCGTCCCAGCATGCCGAACAGCCAGCGCAAGTCCACCGCGCTTTCCAGCAGCTTGTACAGCGTGACGGCGGCGCCGCCGAGCGCCAGCGCGGCCAGGTAGACCCGCAGTCCGGCGCCGTGCCGCCACAGTGCGCGCAACGACGGCGCCAGCAGCAGCACCGCCAGGCAGGACAGTTTCGACGTCACGCTGTCGGCGCCCACCACCGCGGCCAGCGCCAGCAGGCAATAGCCCCAGTGCAGCCGCCGGTGGCGCGCGTGCGGCAGGCAAAACAAGACGCAGGCATTGGCCCAGAACGTGGTGAAGGCCAACGCGCCCAGCGTGTTCGGGTGCGGACTCAGCCCTTGCCAGCGGGCCTGCCAGTCCACCGCATAGGCCGGCGCCAGCAGCACCGCGGCCAGGTGCAGCGCCATGTTCAGGCCCAGCACATGGCCAAGATCGGTGGCCAGGCGCCACGGATCGCTCCGGTAATAGCCGGCGGCGGCCAGCGCGATCGCCATCACGCCGGCGTTGTGCACGAAATTGAGCGCCACCTTGGCCGGCTGGTAACTCCACAGCACACCGGCGCAGATCAGCGCCAGCAGGGCCGCCAGCGGCCAATGCCGGCCCAGCACCATGACGGCGCCGCGCGGGTGGCGCAGCAGCGCCAGCAGCGCGACGCCATACTGGCAACCCAGCACCGCCATGCTGAGCAGCGAATTCAGCGAATTCTGGCTGGAGGCGGCGGCGTAGGTCATCTCGGCGACGTCGGCCACCAGCATCGGGCGCGACTGCGTCAGGCTGTAGGCGATCGGCATGCCCGAACACGCCATGTACGCGAGCAGCGGCCACGCCATCCAGCGCCGGTCGGCGGCCGGGTGCTCAATGCTCAGGGCGGCCATGGTATTCCTCGACATCGCGGGTCACCAGGCAGCGCGCCAGCTGGCCGGCGGCGCCGGCGCCGCGCAAGGTCAGCGCCACGTAGGCCGGACGGCTGGCCAGCAGCAGCAGCGGCGCGGCGGCCAGCGCGCCCAGCAATTGCGCCACTTTCAGGGCAAACCACAGCGCCACCCTGGACGGCGGATAGCGGCGTACCACCACGCGGTAATAGGTTTGCCCGCTGCGGAACGCGCGCCGGCGGGCCCAGGACAGTTTCAGCCGCGCGTCCGGCACGGTCTCGGTGGCGGCTGCCTCCGCGCACCACACCATGCGGCGGCCGGCCAGGTGCAGGCGGTAAAACCAGTCGGTGTCTTCGCCGCCGGTGCGCCCGTAGGCGGGGTCGAACGGATCAGGGCGGTTGCCCAGCACCGAGCGCCGGAACGCCACGTTGCCGGCGCCGCCATGGGTGACCGGGGCGCCGGTGGCCAGCACCTGCTTGCGGTAGCACAGCCTGGCCCAGCGCGGCGCGTGGGGCGGCAGGACGCTGTCCACCGGCCCGAACACCACATCGGCGCGGAAGTGTTCCAGGCAGCCGAGGATGGCGGCCAGCCAGCCGGGCGACGGCAATTCATCGTCGTCGAGGAACGCGATGCGGCAGCCCCGGGACAGCGCCAGCGCGCGGTTGCGCGCCAGTGCGATGTTTTGCCGGGGCTCGATGTCGTACACCAGCTCGATGGATCCGCCATGGGCCGCGCGCCACGCGGCCACCGCGGGTCCGGCGCCGCCCTGCGCGTCGTTGTCGACGACAACGATCCGCATTTGCCAGCCTGGCGCCGTTTGCAGCGCCAGCGCATCGAGCAGGGCGGCCAGCTGGCCGGGGCGGCGGAACGTGGCAATACAGACATCAACCGTGCGCAACGGTTTGTGGGATGGCTGGGGGCGCATAGCGGATTTCCTTCCAGATCAGGTAAGTGAGGGTGAGTTCGCCAGCGAGCAGGCCCAGCAGGGCCCCGCCGGCGCCGTACAGCCCGGCCAGCAGCGCGCCCGCCGCCAGGGTCACGGCCGCGCTGGGCAGGTTCAGCAAGGTCAATACGCGGAAGCGCTGCTCGATTTGCAGCAAGACCGCGCCGCCGCTGCGCAACACCTGGAATACCAGCACGGCGCACCACAGCGCGGCCAGCTGCGCGACCCCGGGCACGCCGCGTCCCAGCAGCAATCGTTCGGCCAGGTCGAAGCCAGCCAGCAGCATGGCGCTATAGGCCAGCGCCAGCGCCGTCAGCGCGGCGGTCAGGCGGTGCGACAGGCGGCGGGTGCGCAGCGGATCAGTGGCGCGCAATTGCGCCAGGCGCGGGATGGCGATCTTGTTGACCGCCGGCAGCAGGAAAGAGAACGGCGAAATGAAGATGCGCGCCATGTTGGCCAGGCCCGCGCCTGCCGGGCCCAGCAGGGCGGCCAGCACGTAGGTATACGATTGCGCTTGCAGCCACGTGATGGCGACACCCCCCAGCGCCCAGCGGCCGTGGCGCCAGGCGGCGCGCCATTCGCGCCGCACGCTGGGCAGGCTGTGGCGCAGCGGCGGCCGGGCCAGCAAGGCCGCGGCGGCGCAGCCCAGCGCCAGCGCCGCGCAATACGCCAGCAGCACGGCCGTCGCCGACAGCGGCAGGTGCAACAGGTGCAGGGTGGCCAGGCCGGCGGCCAGCGCCGCCATGGTGACGGCATTGGCCGCCAGCGCGCGGTGTTCCATGCGCCGCAGGTAGGCATAGGATGCGAAAAATTCCAGGCCCAGCATCAGGGCGGCGGCGGGGGCCACCAGTTGCAGCGGTTGCAGCAGGGCAGGCCAGGGCGCGGGCAGCCAGGGCAGGCCCAGCGCCAGCAGCAGCGCCGGCCCCAGCAGCAGGCCGTTGAGCAGCAGGACCGCCAGCAGCAGGCGCCCGGCGCGCACCTGCTGTTCGGCCGGTGGACACCCCGGCAGGACGATGCTCAACTGGGTCAGGATCAGCGCGTTGCCGATGCCGACATACAGCAGGCAGGCGCCATAGCACATGCCATATAGACCGAACTGGTCGAGCGGCATGGTGCGGGCCAGGTACAGGCCGAGCAGGAAGTTGCCGCCGCTGCCGACCCCCTGGTTTGCCAGGCTGACCAGCAGCGGCCCGCGCCACGCCTTGCCGCCGGCATGCAGCCGGCGCAGCAGCGCGCGCTCCGGTACCGCCGGTGGAGTTGCGGCGCCCACGTCAGACCGGCTGCAGCGGCGTGGCGTGCGGGGCATCGCTGCGCAATGCCCGCTGCACCGCGTCGAGGTCGGACGCCACCATCTCGTCGACCAGCTGTTCAAAGCCGCAGGTGGGTTGCCATCCCAGCGCCCGTTGCGCCTTGCCGGCGTCGCCCAGCAAGGTCGCCACTTCGCTGGGACGGAACAGGCGCGGATCGACCTGCACCACCAGCTGGCCGGGATGGCAATGGCGCGCCGCCACGCTGTCCGGCTGCAGGCGGTCGATGACGGCCCGTTCCCCGCAGGCCTCGCCGCGCCATGCCAGCGTGATGCCCAGGCGCGCCGCCGCCGCGCTGACGAAGTCCCGCACGCTGTACTGGTGGCCGGTGGCGATCACGTAATCGTCGGCGGCGCTTTGCTGCAGCATCAGCCATTGCATTTGCACGTAATCGCGCGCGTGGCCCCAGTCGCGCAGCGCGTCGAGGTTGCCCAGCGCCAGCGGGTGCGGCTCGCCGCAAGCGATGCGCGCCAGTCCCAGGGTGATTTTGCGGGTGACGAAATTTTCTCCGCGCAGCGGCGATTCGTGATTGAACAGGATGCCGTTGCAGGCATACATGCCATACGCTTCGCGGTAATTCACCGTGATCCAGTAGGCATACAGCTTGGCCGCCGCATACGGACTGCAGGGGGCGAACGGCGTGCTTTCACGTTGCGGCGTTTCACGCACCCGGCCGAACAGTTCCGAGGTGGACGCCTGGTAAAAACGGGTCCGGTTGGACAAGCCCAGCTGGCGCACCGCTTCCAGCAGGCGCAGCGGCCCGATCGCGTCGGCGTCGGCTGTGTATTCCGGCACCTGGAACGAGACCGCGACGTCGCTTTGCGCCGCCAGGTTGTAGATCTCGTCGGGCGCGGTTTGCGCCACCACCCGCATCAGCGACACCGTGTCCGTCATGTCGCCATCGTGCAGCACCAGCGCTTCCCGTTCTTGCGCGGCGCGCAGGTGCGCGATGCGGCCATCGTTCGGCAGCGACGTGCGGCGCCGCACGCCGTGCACCTGGTAACCCTTGGACAGCAGCAGTTCGGCCAGGTAGGCGCCGTCCTGCCCGGTTATGCCCGTGATCAGCGCGGATTTGCGGTAGGGCGGCACGACTGGCGCGGTCATCGGTGGTTGCAGGGCGGGTTCGTTTCGCATGGAAGACTCCGTGAAGGTCGGGACGCGGGCGCCCGTTGCGGCAACGGGTCTGTGACCTGTTTTCCTGCCGGGCTTGTATCGATACTAGGCCAAGCCAGGCCCCGTCAGGCGCTAGACGCAGGCCGGTTGACTGCCGTCACTTTGCGGGCTGCCGTGCGTGCGCGGCGCGGCGCGCGGGGCGCGCCTGGACAGTTGCGCGCATGACCGATTCGCACCGGCCGCATTGGTACGCGACGGTATAACAGGGCACTGGGCGCAACCGGGCCGGCAACGCGGAGACAGCTTGATGAACCACGCCAGGCAGCCACGGCAGGTACCGGGCCTGTGCTATCCGCAATTGCCGGAAGACGTGCTGGTGCGCCTGGCGCAAGCGGGGGATGGCGCCGCGTTTGGCGAACTGGCGCGGCGTTGCCGCCCGCGCCTGGCCGGCATGCTGGCACGGATGCTGGCCAACCGGGCCGACACGGACGATGCGGTGCAGGGGGTGTTGCTGTGCGCGTGGCAGGCATTGCCGGAATTCCGTGGCGAAGCGCGTTTTTACAGCTGGCTGCACGCGATCGCGCGCAACTTCGCGCTGTACCAGCTGCGCCTGCTGCGGCTGCGCCCCGACCGTGCGGCGGAGGCGTCGGACGGCGCCGAGGAAGCCGATCCCGGCGCGTCGGCGCAACCCGAGCAGGTCCTGGCCTGCCGCCAGTTGCAGGCCACCTTGTTTGCCAGTGTGCGGGCGTTGCCGCCGCCGCTGCGGGCCGCGTATGTGCTGCGCGAGTACAGCGGCTTGCCGTATGGCGACCTGGCGCGTGTGCTCGATTGTCCGGTCGGCACCGTGCGCAGCCGCCTGGCGCGGGCGCGCGCCAGTGTCATCGAGGATGTGCGGCGGCAGGTGCTGTGACGGCCATGCCGCTTATGCCGCTCACGGCGCTTACGCCGACTGCGCCAGGGGCCGCTCCAATGGCTGCTCCAAGGGCGGCGCGTCCCGCAGTTCGGTGGCGGTGGCCAGGGTGGCGGCCAGCCGGTCCGCCAGGCGCAGCGCCAGCGCCGTCAGGGTGATGGTGGGGAAATTGGCGCCGGCGGTGGGAAACACCGAACTGCCCGCGATGTGCAGGTTGGCCAGGCCGTGCACCCGGCCATGGGCGTCCACCACGCCCTGGCGCGGGTCGTGGTGCATGCGCGTGGTGCCCATGTGGTGCCAGGTGCCTTCCGGCGCCAGGCTGGCGGGCCAGGGGCCGCCTTCCAGCGGAGCGTCCAGTTCCACCGTGGCCACGCCGCCCAGCTGCAGTTCGGCGGCGACGATGGCCAGCGTGCGGTCAAACGTGCGCTGGACGTTGTGGCCCAGGCGCCAGTTGACGCTCACGCGCGGCAGGCCCAGCTGGTCGTGGCTGCCGACCGCCAGCCTGACGCGGCTGTCCGGATCCGGCGCCGGTTCGACGATGGCCTGCAGCCGCACCTGCCGGATCAGGCAGCGCGGCTGGACCAGGCGGGTCATGCCGTAGCCCAGCGTGTCGAGCGGGTGCGCCGCCATTGTCGCCAGGTCGCCGCGCCAGTTCCAGCCCGGCTGGTCCTTGTGCAGCGTGGCTTGCTTGTAGCGGTACAGCGCGCCCGCGGCGGCGCTGCCTTCGCCGGGAAAGACCGACTGGAACCAGACCCGCGCATTCAACAGCCGTTCCTGCGCCAGCGTCGCTTCCGTCAGCGCCAGCTGGGCCGCGATGTGGGTGCCGCCGGCCGCCACGGCGCGGTTCATGTAATGGTATTTAATGTCAAACAGCTTGTTGCGGGCCCACGGCCGCGCGAACACCACGTTGCCCGACAGCAGGCGCGGATGGTCCATGAAGTAGCGGCCGACCAGGTCATGGCCGTTGCCGACGCCGGCCGGTTCAATGCGGTTCGACGCCAGCAGCAGGCGCGCGTTTTCAATACCGCCACAGGCCAGCACGTAATGCCGGGCCGTCACCGACAGGCGCAGGCCGGACAGCGTGGCGACGGCCACGCGCCGCACGCGCGTCGCGGGGCGGTCGGTTTCGATGTCCAGCGCATTGGCGTACAGGTGGATGTGCGCGTGGCGCGCCCGCGCCAGGTCGTCCCGGTACAGTTTGCCAAAGCGTACCGGCGGGCTGAACTGCGACACGGTATCGCGCACCCGGCCGCTCGGCAGCGGCAGGCGGCGGCAATCGTCGCGGCCGATGGCTTGTTCCCAGTAGGCGGCGGAAAAATTGTCCGGTCCCAGCTTGAGCACGGCCTGGGCGCGGCGATAGTAGCCGTTCAGTTCGCTGGCCGCGAAGGGCCAGCCGCTGTGCGGGATCCAGCTGCGCTGCTGGAAGTCCCACGGGTCCAGGGGGCGGCACCAGCCGCCCCAGCAATTGCTGCTGCCGCCCAGGAAGCGGCTGCGGCAGCCGTCGGCAAACTGGTAAGGCAGGCCGGTGTCATAGCCGCGATACAGGTCGCGGGTGGCCGGGTCAGGCGCGAAGCCGCCGCTCTCGAGCACGCAGCAAGGTATGCCCAGGGCGTCCAGCTCGAGTGCAATGGTCAGGCCGGCGACGCCGCCGCCGATGATGCAGACGGTGGTGTTGATCGTATGGCCTTGCGGTAACTGGCGGGTATCGATGAACATGGTGTGCTTTCATGGTGGTCAACAGGCATGCGTGTGTCAGGCGCCGGGCGCCGTGGCGTTGCCGATGCGCCAGCGGCGCCAGCGCTCCAGCAGATTCAACGCCACGGCAAACAACGGCGACGGATGCTGGCGGCGCTCATGCAGCCACAGCATGGCGCGCCGCCGCTGGCCGTTGTACCAGGTCCGGGCCACCAGCCCGCCCTCGCGCAGCATCGCCAGGCGCGAGCGGTACAGCACGATGCGGTACAGTTCCCGCAGGGCGCCGCCGAATGTCTGCTTGTACGCGTAGCGGCCCCACAGGAAATGGAATTCGCGGCCACCGCGCCCGATGCAGGCGCAAATGGTGTGGAAGCAGCACAGGAACCCCAGGCTCTGCTGGTCATACGCGGGATCGTGGGCCAGCGCCAGCAGGAAGTAGTTGTTGCCGGTGCGGCAAGCGATCGCGCCGGCCCGCACCACGCCGCCGACTTTGATCACGCCCACCAGGCCGCTATGTTCCACCAGCGACAGGATGCGCCGGATTTCGGTTTCATTGAAGCCGGAGCGCTTGTTCTTGCCGGCCATGCGCGCATAATTGAGTGCGATGATGGCCCGCACGTCGGCGGGCGGCACCTGGCCGCTGTCATAGACTTCGAACGCGCATTGCGCCAGCGCGTCGGCGGCTCTTTGTGCACGCTTGATGTTGCGCCGTGCATTCTTGCTCAGGCTGTCGTGGTAGATGGCCACGCTGGCCGGTAGCGTAATGACCGTATCTTCCAGGTAGTCATAACGCTGGCACGGGCGGGCGCCCCGGCAGTCGGCGGCGTGCACCGCGCGGCAGCCAACCGCCCGTACCTGCGGATGGCGCGAAAACGCCTGTTCCGCGAACGCGCGGATTTCCGCCGGCTCCAGGCAAATCACTTCATTGAGCACTTCAATCCGGTTGCCGGACAGGCGGTAGACCAGCAGCGTTTGCAACACGCCGCCCTGGTGTACCGCATAGGTGTGGCAGCCGTCGACGCTGCCATCGAACAGGAACTGGGGCAGCGTGGCGTACAGGTTGCCATACAGTTGCACCAGCGCGGGGCCGACCTGGGCGGGATCGACGCCGTCGCGCATGGTCACGGCGCGCGGCGGCGTCTGCGGCGGCGGCGCGCCAGCACCGGGCGGGAGCGGGGCCGGCCCGGCGCTGGCGCGCCGTAGCGGGAGGGGCGAGGGGGAGGCATTGCCGGGCATGGGTATCCTTTCTGTCAGGAATGGATGGATTAGCTGGCATGCGCCAGCAGGGGCGGGTAGTTGTCCAGTTGGCGCGCGCTTAATTTCTGGTCGTTGAACAGCACGCCCTGGGGCGAGACGCCCGCATGGTGGAGCCGCTTGATCGATTCATTGATGTCGTCTTCGGTGGTGACGCCGGCGCGCGCCAGCAGGAAGACCGCGCCGGCATGGGCCGCGCTGACCAGGCCGTCCGACACGTTGAGCAGCGCCGGGGCGTCGAGCAGCACGTAATCGTATTGCTGCGCCAGCGTTTGCAACAGCGTGGCGAAGTTCGGGTGCAGCAGGAATTCCGAAGGATTGGGCGGCAGGTTGCCGGTGGTCATGAAGTCCAGCCCCGGCAATTGGTTGGGATGGACCGCCTGGTGTGGCGCCACCTGGCCGGCAATGGCTTCGCACAGGCCATTTTCGCGCGGACGCTTGAAGCAGGCGTGCAACTGGCCATGGCGCAAGTCGGCGTCCACCAGCAGCACGCGCTTGCCGCTCATGGCCAGCACCGCCGCCAGGTTGGCGGTGACAAAGGATTGGCCGAGGTGGTCGGTGGCGCCGCTGACCTGGATGATGTTGTTGCGGAAGCGTCCCATCGTGCACAGCAGCGCGGTCCTGAACGTCCGCAGGCATTCGATGGCCGGGTCGGCGGGGGCGATGCACGCGAGCAGGTTGGGGATGCCGTTGGGGCCGGGCCAGTTTTTCTGCACATGGTGCTGTGCCGCGCTGTGGGGAATGCTGGCATAGACCACGCGCGCGCCCAGCATGCGTTCTATCCGCGCGGGCTGGTCGATGCCCTTGTGGAGCATGCTGCGCAGCGCCGCCAGCGCCAGTCCCAGCACCAGGCCGCCGATGGTGGCCAGCGCGACGATCTTGCCGCGGTCGGGGCGCGCCGGTTCCAGCGGCAGCATGGGCGGATCGACCAGGCGCACGTTGCTGACCTTGCCGGCCTTGACCAGCCGCAGTTGCTGGGCGGAATTCAGCAATGTGCTGTACAGGTCGGTGTTGATCTTGACTTCGCGGCTCAGGTGAAGCAGGTTGCGTTCAAGGCTGGGCAACTGGCGGATATGGCTTTCAGCCCGGCTGATTTCCGCGCCGACCGCCGCCAGTTGCCGGTCCACCGCTTGCAGCGCCGGATGTTCGGGGGTAAAGCTGGCCAGCAATTCGTGGCGTTTTTGCTGCAACTCCAGGCGGCGCGCCTTGGCGGCGGCGGTTTGTTGCAGGCTGAGCTTGGTTTCCTCGGCCAGGTCGATGGTGCCGCTGCCGTGGCGGAAACGATAATACTCGGCTTCGGACCGGTCCAGCCGTTCCTTGATGTCGGGTAGTTGGCGGTCCAGGAAGGCCAGCGACTTTTCCGCTTCCTCCAGCTTGCGGGCCACGTTCTGGCGCAGGTACTCGCGGCCGATTTCGTTGAGCACGTTGTGCGCGGAACTGGCGTCCGGCGCTTCCAGGGTCACGCTGATCAAGCCGGACTGCTTGCCGATTTCCGCCACGGTCATGGAGCGCTGCACATGTTCGATGGCATCGAGTTTGGCCACGTAGCGCAACTGGAAGCGCGCGCCGGGCAGGGCATCGAGGCGGTTGACGCGCAGCGACAGGCGGCCCTGCGGCAGGGTGGCCGTCATCAGCGTGTCGACGGCGCCCACCAGGTCCACAGCGAAGCGCTGCTGCTGCAAGCGGTATTTACCGGAGGGCAGCGTGATGACGTCGAACGGGACGCCGTGCAAGGCGGGCGACACATAGAATTCGGCGATGTCGATTTTTTCTCCCCCCCACGCGTAGCCGCCATAGCCGAAGATGCCGGGGGTGGACAAGCCGGGGTTCCAGCGCGCCAGGGCGCGGCCGACCAGCGGCAGGTAGACCGGGTGCGCGTCGACGTACAGCCCCAGGGTGTCGACGGCCTTGGCGATCACCATGCGCGACTTGAGCAGTTCCATTTCCGAGATCGCGGCGGCCTTGACATCGAACAGGGCGGAAATCTCGCCGATCATGTTCTTGGAATTGTTCGGCTTGTCTTCTTCGACATGGATCAGCATGGTCGCTTCATAGACCGGACTGGCCAGCAGCGCATATAGCAGGCCCAGTGCGCAGCAGAGCAGGGTGGACGCCAGGATTACCCAGCGGCTGGCGGCGAGCATGCGGGTATAGCCGGCCAGTTCCATGGTGTCGTCGACCAGCGAAGCCGGTGCGGCGGGGTGCAGCGGCAGTGGGCCCGGCGCCGGCAGCGGGGCGACCGGATGCGGGGATGAATGCGGGGATGACTGCGGAGACGAGTGCTGGGGCGAGTCTTGTAGCGGCATGGCGGCCTCCCGGGGCGGTTATTGGCGGCCGGCCGAAACGGCCGATGGCAGCGAGCCGGGAATCAGCAGGCTGAGTGTGCGGTGCCAGCTGGCCAGGGCGCTTTGCGCGACATACACGGTGTCGCGCGGGGTCAGCTCGAAGCTTTCCGCCACCGCCATCGCACCGGGGACCCCGGCGTCGAGCCGGTACACCACGGCGTCGGCGCCATTGCGGCGCACCACATACACCTGGCGCGGATCGCCGGTGGTGGTGTTGATGCCGCCGGCCTCGCCGATGGCTTCGTTCAGTGTCAGGCGGCCGTTATGCATTGGCAGCGCCTTCGGCGTCATGACTTCACCGGTGATGAACACTTTGCCCTCGTCGGCGCTGGGGACGCGCACCGCGTCGCCATGGCGCAGCAGGATGCCCGACGGATCGATCCCCTGGCGCACCAGTTCCGGCAGGCTGACCTGGTAGCGGTCGCCGCCGCGCATGATGGCGATGCGGCTCTGGTCGCCGGTGGGCAAAATGCCGCCGGCGCGGTTCAGCGCTTCCAGCAAGTGCATCGGAATATCGTTGATGGCTTGCAGCCCGGGGCTGCGCACTTCCCCGTCAATATAAATGCGCTGGCTGCGGTATGACTGGACCCGCAGCGTGACGCTGGGCTGATGGATGTAGCGCGCCAGCCGCTTGCGCAGCAGTTCGCCGGCGCCGAGGTCGGTCAGTCCGCCGACCGGCACCGTGCCGGCGAACGGAAATTGCAGCGTGCCCTGCGGGCCGACCACGAAACCCTGCGCGGTGGCGGCCGCCGCGGCCTGTTCAACCGGCGAGATGTTGGCGGCATTGCCGTTCAGCTGCGCCACGGTCAGCTCGGGATGGCCCCAGACCGTGATGGCCAGCACGTCGCCCGGGCCGATGGTGTAGGGGGCGGCGGTGGCGATCAGGACGCCGAGGTCTTCGGCCTTGCGGCGCAGGCGCTGGCTATACTGGTCCGCCACCAGTTCCGGCGTGATGGCCAGCGGCGTCACGGACAATTCGGCGGAGCCCCGCAGCGGGCCCGATGGCGGCGCCGCGCAAGCATTCAACAGCGCCGCGACGGAAACCAGCAGCGGTATACGGTGGCGTGACAGGACAAGTCCCATGGTGTGCACTCCTTCCGGGTTGGGGCCGCAAGCGCGGCCTTGTTTCAGCTTAGGGGAGGCGGCCCATGGCCGGTTGACGCCTGTCACTGCGGAAAATGACGGTGTGCAGCCGCTATGGCGGACACAGCGGTTTCAATGGGAGGGCGCCGGGGCATCCCCGGATCCGTCTCGCGAAAGGAACAGTATGTTAAAGATCGCCATTGTCACCAACACGCTCGCGCCATACCGCACGCCGGTGTTTTCCGCGCTGTCGCGGATGCCCGGCATCGCGGTCTGCGTGATCGCCTGCACTGAACGCGAGCCCAACCGGGAATGGGATTGTCCGCCCCTGGCGTGCGAGCAGACCATCCTGCGTCCCGCGATGACCGAGCATCGCGGCCGCTACATCCACCATAACGCCGACGTGGTGGACGCCTTGCGGCGCTATGCGCCGGACGTGGTGGTGACCGACGGCTTCAATCCGACCCACCTGTATGCGTTTGCCTATGCGCGCTGGCGCCGGCTGGCGCACGTGGCGATGACGGACGGCACCGAGCAGTCCGAACGTTCGCTGACCATTCTGCACCGCCTGGTGCGGGCCCTGGTGTATGCCCGTTCGCAGAGCTATGTGGCGGCCAGCAACGGCGGCCTGGCGCTGTTTGACCGCTACCGCTTGCCGAAGGCGCAGCGTTTCCTGTCGCAACTGTGCGTCGACAACAGCGCCTATGCACCGGCGCAGCCGCCGCCACGGTATGACCTGATTTTTAGCGGACGGCTGGAACCGGTCAAGAATCCGCAATTCGTGCTGGCGCTGGCGGTCGAACTGGGCAAGCGGCTGCGGCGCCGCATCCGTGTGCTGTTTGTCGGCGCCGGATCGCTGGAGCCGGAAGTACGGCGCGGCGCCGGCCTGTTCCCCGGCCTGGTGGACGCCAGTTTTGCCGGCTTTGCGGCGCAGCGGGAATTGCCGGCGCTGTATGGCGCGGCGCGGCTGTTTGTGTTCCCCAGCAGTTGGGATCCCTGGGGCGTGGTGGCCAATGAAGCGTGCGCCGCCGGCTTGCCGGTGCTGGTGACGCCGCATGCCGGCGTGGCCCATGAACTGGTGCGCGACGGTGAAAATGGTTTCGTGTGCGAGCTTGACGTGGCGGGCTGGGCCGACCGGGCGGAACTGTTGCTGACCCAGGAACCGCTGCGGCGCCGCTTTTCCGAGCGCAGCCGCGCCATCGTGGCGGAGTACACGTTCGTGCATGCCGCCGAAGGGCTGGCGCAGGCTTGCGCGCTCGCGGCCGGCCGGCAGCGCGAACTGCTGGCGGCCGGCCGTACTTACCGTTCGCGCTCGCGCGTCGTGATTGTCGAACGGCAGTTGCTGGGCTACCGGGTTGGTTTCTATGCGCGGCTGCGCGAACTGCTGGAGGCCGACGGGATCGAGCTGGAATTGCTGGTGGGGGAAGGCACCACGGCGGAAAAAATGAAGCGCAATGAAGCCCACCTGCCGTGGGCGCGGCAAATTCCCACGCGCTACCTGACGCAAAGCGGTTTGTGCTGGCAACCGTTCGGCAGCGCGGCGCGCGGCGCCGACCTGGTGATTGTCATGCATGAAAATAAAATCCTGTACAACCTGTGGCTGATGTTCGGCGCCCGGCCCCGGCGGCTGGCCTTCTGGGGCCACGGCGCCAACCTGCAGTCGGACCGTCCGCACGGCTGGCGCGAACGGTTCAAGCGCTGGACCGTGGGCAGGGCCGACTGGTGGTTTGCCTATACCGACCTGAGCGCCCGCCTGCTGGCCGCCGCCCGGTATCCGGCCGAGCGCACCACGGTGGTGGAAAATGCGGTGGACGTGGAGGAAATGATCGCCCAATGCGCCGCCATCACGGCGCCGGACCTGGCCGCCCGGCGCGCGGCCATGGCGCTGGAAGATGGCCCGGTCGGACTGTACCTGGGGTCGCTGTACAAGGAAAAGCGGCTGGAATTCCTGCTCGACGCGGCATGCCGGATCCGCGAACGGTTGCCGGCCTTCCAGTTGCTGGTGGTGGGAGCGGGGCCGCAGGAAAGCATGATGGCGGAGGCCGCCGCCAGGCTGCCATGGGTTCGCCTGCTGGGGCCGCTGCATGGCCACGCCAAATGCGAGGCCATGATGCTGGCCGACGTGATGCTCAATCCCGGCATGGTGGGACTGGGTATTCTCGATTCGTTTGCCAGCGGGCGGCCGATGTTTACCACCGATTGCGGCATGCATTCACCGGAAATCGCTTACCTGGAGAATGGCGTCAATGGCGTGATGACCGCCAACGGCGAGGCGCCTTATGCCGACGCGGTGGTGGCCGCGCTGCGCAACCCGGATCAGATGATTCGCCTGGGTGAGCAGGCCCGCGCCGGCGCCCGGCGCTATACCGTGGATAACATGGCCCGGCGCATGCACGCGGGCATCGGCGCGGCGTTATCGGTGCAATGACAATGCTGGGATTGCCGGGGCGCGTGGCGCCCCGGCCGCCGTTCAGGTGGGAGCCGACATATCCTGGTAAGCGTGGTGGCGCGCGGCATCGGTGAAGAACGAGCGGCGGCACTGCAGTCCGATCCCGTCCAGCCGGCGCGCCGGTGCATAGCGCTCGCCTTCGTTGGTGGCGCGGCAGTAGCTGTGGTAGGTTTCACGCAAGCCCGTTTCCAGCGCGACATGCGGCTGCCAGCCCAATTGCCGCATCAGCGACGAGTCGAGCAGCTTGCGCGGGGCGCCATCGGGCTTGCTGGTATCGAAGCGCAGCGTGCCGGTATATCCCACCACGTCGGCGACCAGCTGCGCCAGTTGTGCGATCGTGATATCGCTGCCGCTGCCGACGTTCAGGTGCGACATGTGCGGCGCGGTGGCGTCGCGGTAAGCCAGGCTGCTCAATCCCATCACATGCAGGCAGGCTTCCGCCAGATCGTCCACGTACAGGAATTCGCGCAGCGCCTGCCCGCTGCCCCAGATCGTCACTTCCGGCGCGTCCGCCAGCCGCGCCTGGTGCAGCCGCTGGATCAGCGCCGGGATCACGTGGCTGTTTTCCGGGTGGTAGAAGTCGCCGGGGCCATACAGGTTGGTGGGCATCACACTGCGGTAACTGGTGCGGTACTGGCGGTTGTACGCTTCGCACATCTTGATGCCGGCAATCTTGGCGACGGCATACGCTTCATTGGTCGGTTCCAGCGGGCCGCTCATCAATGCCGCCTCACGCATCGGCTGCTCCGCCAGGCGCGGGTAGATGCAGGACGAGCCGAGGAACAGCAGCTTGCGAATGCCGTGCCGCCAGGCTTCATGGATCACGTTGGTTTCGATTTGCAGGTTCGAATAGATGAATTCGGCCGGGTAGCGGTCATTGGCGCGGATCCCGCCCACCATGGCGGCGGCCAGGTAAATCTGGTCGATGGCTTCGGCCTGGAAGAATGCGCGCACCTGCGCCTGGTCGGTCAGGTCCAGCCGTGCGCGGCTGCGCGTGATGATATTGCGGTAGCCGTGCTGCCGCAGCGCGCGCACGATGGCGGCGCCGACCAGCCCGTTATGTCCCGCCACATAAATGCGGGCGGTTTTGTTGGTGTCCATTTCCTTCTCCTTTGCGTAAGGGGTAACAACAAGGGAACGCGTCAATAGGCGTTGCGGTCGCTCCAGCCGCGCAGCGCGGTCCACAGCACGATGCGCAGATCCAGCCAGAGCGTGCCGTGCCGGATGTAATACACGTCGTACTGGACCCGCTTGATCATTTTGTCGAGGGTGTCGGTTTCGCCGCGGCTGCCATTGATCTGGGCCCATCCGGTGATGCCGGGCTTGGCCCGGTGCCGCACCATGTAGGTGTCCAGCAAATCGCTGTACATCGCGGTATGCTGCACCGCATGCGGACGGGGGCCCACCACCGACATGTCGCCCAGCAGCACGTTGAGAAACTGGGGTAATTCATCGAGGCTGGTGCGGCGCAGGAATGCCCCGAACGGCGTGACGCGGCTGTCGTTGGCGGTGGCCTGGCGCAGTTCGTGGCCCGGCGCGTCATGCAGCCACATGGTGCGGAACTTGAACACATTGAAGACGGCGCCGTTCAATCCCACGCGGCGCTGGATGAAGCAGGCCGGTCCCGGTGACGACCGCTTCACGCCGATCCAGATTGCCAGGTACAGGGGCGACAGCAAGGTCAGGACCAGCACCGCGAACACCTTGTCGAACACCAGTTTGCCGAGCCGGTTGCAGTAGCCGGTACCGGGACAGTTCAGGTTCAGCGTCGGGTAGCCAAAAAAGGTTTCCATGTTGGTGCGCAGGATTTGCAGCGGGCCGGTGTCCATGATCCAGCGTATTTCCACGCAGTGGTGGCGCAGCAAATGCTGCAACCGGGCGATGGTGCCGGCTTCGCTGATCGGCAAGGCGATCCAGATTTCATCGATGGCGTTGTGTTGCAGGTACTCCGGCAACCGGTCCACCTGCTCCAGCGCGTCGACGCCGTGCGCCGGGGGCGCGCCGCCTTCCCCTGGCGCCGGGCACCATGCCCGTACCGTGTAGTCGAGATGGCCTTCGGTGCGCGCGTGCCGCAGCAATTGCCGGCCGAGGACGCCGCCGCCGATCATCAGCACTTGCGCGCCGTGCCAGCCGTGGCGGCGCGCCAGGGGCAGGCTCCAGCGTGTGGCGGCGCGGACCAGCGCCAGCAGCGCGGCGCCGGTTGCATACCAGTACAGCAGCCAAAGGCGGGACAAGTCGCCGGCCAGCCGGGTCAGCACGCCAAACAGGACGAGGATGCCGAGTGTGCAGGCCCAGGCGGAGCACAGTTGCAGCGCCATCCGTCCCGGGGTTTGCGTCGACCACGCGCTGTACAGGCCGAAGCGGGGCAACAGTGCGTAGCCGAGGCCGACCGCCACATATTGCAGCACGCTGTAAATCGGCGGAAATTCCGCGGTGGCGGGTCCGAAGCGCAGCAGAGTGGCAACTTCGGCGGCCAGCACCAGCGCCAGCAGGTCGAGCACACGGAGTATCGTGGCCAGCCTGAGGGGATCACGTTCTGTCGTGCGGTTCATGGGCTTCCTCTCGGAGGGGACGCGCGCTGCTTCAACGGTAGTGTGGCGCGGCGCCGGCCGGGGTGGCACGGTGGCAGTCATGCCCCGGCGTGACCGCCGTCAAGCGCGCGCCGCCGTGCGCGCGATGCGTGCAGCTTGAGGCGTTTGTGCCACCAGCCGTGGTCGCCCACGCGCGCCGCCAGCCAGTCCAGCAAATGGCGCCGTTCATGCGCCGTGACGGGTGGCGCGTGGGGCGGCAATTCGACGCCGTGGCTGCGGCAGTACTGCAGCAATGCGTGGTAATCCCCCTGTTCGGCCATGGCGTAACAGGCTTGGGCGTGTTTCAACGCTTGCTTCACGCTGGTGACAGCGTAAAACGCGGCAGGGTGATCGTGAAGGTACACCCGGCGCCCGGGCGGTCCGTGACTTCCAGGGTGCCGCCGCTGCCCAGCACCGACTGGCGGGCGATGGTCAGCCCCAGGCCCAGGCCGCTGCGGTTGCCGCCGGGCTGGGAAAATGGCAGGAAGATGGCGCCGGCGCAGCCTGGCGGCAAGCCGCCGCACTGGTCGCTCACTTCAATCAGGATGCGGGTGGCGGGAGCGTGGGCGCGCAGCGTGACACTGCTCCGGTCACGGGTGAATTTGAAGGCGTTGTGCAGCAAGTTGGCCACGGCCGCCAGCAGTAATTCGCGCTTGCCGTACACCGCCAGTTGCGGGTCGACTTCCGGTGTGACCAGGGTGCATGCCCTGGCGCGCGCCGCCAACTGGGCGGACAGTTGGGCTTCCTCGATGAAGCCGGCCAGCGAGAACAGCGCCATCGGCGTGCCCTGCTGATGGACGTTGCGCACTTCCGCCAGCGAGCTGGCGATCAGCCGCTCCATCCTGACCAGGCTGCGTTCGACGATCGCGGCGGGGATGCCGTCCAGCGCCAGGCGCCCGGACTTGACGGCGCTGAAGGCCAGGGTGGCGTTGTTGAGCAAGTTGCGCAATTCGTGCACGAAGACACCCAGCCGCCGGTTGCCATCGTCGTGGCCGGCGGCGGGAAAGGCATCGGCGGCGCCATATTCATTCAGGGTGTCGGCGATGGCGTTTTCCAGGCCCCGGCACAGCACGCGGAATTCCCCGGACTGGAACGGGACGCCGCGTTCCGTCGCCAGGTCGGTGATGGCCAGGCACAGGGCGCCATAGCCATGCACCACGTGATCGACGCTGAAGCCGAGTTCCTGCAATGCGCGGCCGCGCTGCGGGGCGCCGCGCCCGTGGGCGGAGGCATCGCCGTCCTGCGCGGTGCGCAACGCGTGGATCAGCTGGCCGAGCAGCATGGGGACGCCGTTGTTCAGTTCCGCGTCATACGCCGGCGGGTCCGGCCGCAGTCCCAGCATGGCGCGGCAACGCGTGTTCAGGGCTTCCCGGTTGTGGGAGACGAATTCGTACAACATGGCACACCTCTCTGCCTTGACGGGAGCCGCGCCGCTGGCAAGGCGCATTCCGCCGTGGTCCATTCCAGCGCGCCGTTCAGTTCCACTTGCTGCGCCGCGAACATGGCCAGCATGACGGTGCCGCATTCACAGGCGTGGCAGGCCAGCGCGCGCGGCTCCAGGATTTCAATCAGGCCCCGGGTGTACTGAACGATGCGCCGCAGCTGCAATCGCCGCAGCACGTCGTTGACGCACTCGCGCCGCACGCCCAGGATCGCCGCCAGGACTTCCTGCGTGATGTGCAACCGGTCCGACCGGCTGCGGTGCGCCATCAGCTGCAGCCATTTGCAGAGCCGTTGTTCGGCGCAGTGGTGGCGCACGCAAATGGCTTCCTGCAGCAGTTGCGCATTCAAGGTCCGGCCGTAATGCTGCAGCACGTGGCGCAGGGCGCCACTGTCATCGAGCGGCGTTTGCAGCATCGCGCAGTCGATGCGGTAAGCCGAGCCGCCATGCTGCACCTGTATCCGTTGCGAACGGGTGGTGCGCGCCAGCCATGGCGGCGCGCCCAGCATGCCTTCGCTGCCGACCGCGACGATCTCGGAGGTGTCGCCATTCTCCAGCAGACAACGCACCGACAGCACGGCGGTCAGGGGAAAATACGCATGCGTGATGGGACAGTCGGGGCCATACAGCAACTGTTTCGGCGCCAGCTCCACCAGGCGGGCACTGGCCACCCACGGTGCGCCGCCGCTGTGGAGGATCGCATCGAACAGTTGATTGCGCGGGCCATCGCGGGTCGCCATATTGCTGCCTCTCTTGATGACGGCATGCGCTCGTGTCCGCATGCGGGTTCAGTCACTCACCGCCGCCCGGGACCGCCCCGGCTGCTCCGGCGGCTCGCCGGTGGCGGCTTGCTGCAATGCCACCGGATCGAGCATGTGGATGGCCCTGCCATGAATCGCCAGCACGCCGTCGCGCTTGAACTGCAAAAAGCGCCGGCTGACGCTTTCCGGCGTCAGGTTCAGGAAATCGGCGATGTCATGCCGCGCCATCGGCAGATTGAAGCGTTCATGCGAATAACCGAGTTCGCCGTAGCGCAAGCCGAGGCGCAGCAAAAACGCGGCCAGGCGTTGCTCGGCGCCGGTGTAGCGCAGCAGCAGTCCGGTATGCTGCACGGTTGCCATTTGCCGGCTGAACATGCGATGCAACTGCGGAAACCCCGCCGGAGCGGAGCCGACGTCCAGCACGCACACTTCACTGTCTTCCACCGCGCTGGCGCCGCCGGCATGCCGCGCCAGGCCCAGATCGTCCAAGCCGATGAGGTCCGCGCTCATGGGAAAACCGGTGACATGGCCGCCGGGGCCGCCGTCATAGGTTTTGAAGCTGCCGAAACGCACCACGTACAACTGGCCGCCGGTGGGGGTGCCGGGCTGATACAACTGGGCGTTGCGGGCCACGCGTTGCCGATGCACGAGGGGCAGCGGCGGCTGTCCCGGCTCTTGCGGCACCAGGCAAATCCGCCGCAGCCGGCAACCGTCGCAACTGTCGGTGTAGGCGGGCGGCGGCGCGGCGCTGACCGGCGCCAGGGGCATGGCGTGGCTCATGGGGCGCTCCGCGCGGCGGCATGTTCGATGCGGCTGGCAGCCGCATGGTTGCCGCCGCCGCGCTTGGCGGCATACATGGCCCGGTCCGCGTGCATCAGCAGGGTGGCGCCGTCGGCGCCATCGTCGGGATACAAGGCGATTCCCAGGCTGGCGCCGATCACGATCTTCTGGCCGCGCAGCGTATAGGGCTGGCCGATCGCCTGTACCACCTTGTCGGCCAGCGCCAGCGCCACTTCCTTGCCCGGCACGATAGGCAACAGGATGACGAATTCATCGCCGCCATAGCGCGCCACCAGGTCGCCGTGCCGGACCGCGGCGCGCAGCCGGTCCGCCACCGCCACCAGCAGCAAATTGCCGACCTGGTGGCCGTGGGTGTCATTGACGGGCTTGAACTGGTCCAGGTCGACAAACAGCGTGGCGACGATGTGGCGCTGGCGGCTGGCATTGGTGATGGCCCGCTGCTGCTCCTCGATGAACTTGGTGTAGTTGGGCAAGCCGGTCAGCGCGTCATGGTAAGCCAGGAAATGCTCGGCGCCGCCATCGGGGCAGTGCTGCCCGTTATGCTGGATCGCGATGAAGTAATTGATGCCGCCTTGCTCGTCGACCAGCGGGGTGACCATTTCCGCCACCGCATAGGTGCTGCCGTCCGGCCGCCGCGCCAGCAATTCGCCTTGCCACACCTGGCCGGCCTGGACCGTGCGCCACATGTCCGCACTGTTCGGGCCGCGATAGGCATCCAGGGAAAACGCCTCCTGGCGCGATGCGCCCGCCTGTCCGTTGAGCCGTTCGAACGCCTGGTTCATCCACACCAGCCGGCCACTGCTGTCGGCAATGAAGATCGCATTGGCGGATAGCGCCAGCGCGTGCGCCAGCTGGGCCGGGGGCATGGTGTTGTCGCGGGTGATGTTCGGCGCCATGTAAACGTCCTTTCAGGATGGGGAGCGGTGGACGCGGCGGGAATTTCCACTGCCGCTTCACTATCGTGCTCCACAGGTAATTGCTGGCATTTGTTGCTTGTCATTTTTAAAACTGCCGCTGCATTGGTGCCGATGCGCACCAGCGTTCGCCGGCCGGCTGGTAGCGGGCAACCAAGTCGTAGATCGTCAAGATGCGGTCGATCGCGATGGCCAGGTCGTGTTCGCTCAGCGCGGCGATCGTGGCTGGCAGCCCGGCCTGTGTGGACTGCCCCGCGATCCCCAGGCACTCGCCCAGCTGGTCGAACTCGCTGCGCGCTTCGAGCGGGATTTCCTTGCGCGGCAAGCGGGCCAGGCCGGACAGGCAGGCCTGCAGCAAGCGTTCCCGCTGGGTTCCCGGCCCCGCCAGCAAGTGCACCGCGGCGTTGAATTCAAAATAGGCGCGCGACAAGCCGTGCTCCTTTGGCGAACGGCGCCATGTCAGCGCCGGTCACGCTGCAGGTTGCGCAGGGCGATCGCGTCGTGAATGCGGATCAGGCGGCGGTTCACTGCAATCAGGCCTTCGCTCTCGAGCATGCCGAGCGTGCGGATCACGGTTTCGGTGGCCATGCACAGATAGTTCGCAATATCTTCCCGCTGCATGCGCAAGGTGAAGGTGTTGCCGGAAAAGCCGCATGCGGCATGGCGTTCCGCCTGGTGGATCAAGAAGCGCGCGACGCGGGCGCGGGTGCCAAGACCGGCGCGTGTCCCGATCAGTACCGGCGCGCGCGCCAGGTTGCGGCCCATGACGCTGCATATGGCCAACTGCAAGCCGGGATGGCGCCGGCCCAGCATGGTCAGGTCGGCGAGGGGAATCAGCACCAGTTCGCAGTCCGACAGGGCCACCGCTTCCAGGGTATGGCGGCCGCTGGCGATGCCGTCTATGCCGAGCATGTCGCCGCGCATGGGAAAGCTGAACACTTGCTGCTTGCCGGGTTCGCCCATTTGCGTGGTTTTAAGGAAGCCGTTTTTCACGATGAACAGTTGATCGCATTGCTGGCCGATCAAATGCAGGCTTTGCCCGCTGTGCAAGATCACGTGGCGAAAGCGGTGCGGCTCCTGCTCGCAATCGGGCAGGTCGACGATCCGCAGCAACTCGCAGACGTTGGCGAAGCTGGAGCTGGACGCCGCGTGCGGCACGCCCGGTGGCGGGGACGGGCGGGGCGACAAGGGTGCAAGCGTGCCAAGCGGGACCGGAAAAGTGGAGTGCATCGTTGTCCTCCGTAAATAATAGTTTGGCTAAGCAGGCGCTGCCCATGTTGGACGCTGGCGTTGCTTCGCCACGCTTAGCCTGCGGCAGGCAACAAAAATTAATAAAAAGCAATAGGAGTATTCCTAAAAACTGCCTCTGTGAGTCCTAAAAAGCATTCGGAATACAGGTTACATTTTTAAGGTAACACCTAAGTCCGTAAAAATTTGTGACGAGAGTCATTTTTTTATCAAAATTACACAATAACTGGTGCAGCGCAGCAAAATTGCCTCAATTCCACATTTTGTCTATGACATCGCGCTTGACAAGTTTCCGCGCCAGCCTTGCCTCAGCCCATGACGACGGTCTTTTTCGCACATGCCATCCATCAATCGCCACGTTGCCGGTAGCCGATAGCGTGATGGTGCGGCGCGCAATCCTGCGTAGCCATCAACGGACTGTGAAAGGACATCCCATGAGGGTGACAGTGATAGGCGCCGGCTATGTGGGGTTGGTGACCGCGGCTTGCCTTGCCGAACAGGGTAACCATGTGTTGTGCATTGATGCGAACCGCAGCAGGATCGGCGTGCTGGAGCAATGTGGCATGCCGCTGCATGAAGCCGGGCTGGCGGAACTGGTTTCCCGCAACCGGGCGCGTGGCCGGCTGCGATTTTCCTGCGACCTGGACGACGCCGCGGCGCAATGCGGCATCCAGTTCATTGCCGTGGGGACCCCACCCAACGAAGACGGCTCGGCCGACCTGCAATACGTGCTGGAAGCGGCGCGCACCATCGGGCGGCGCATGGAATCGTTCCAGCTGGTGGTCAACAAGTCGACCGTGCCGGTCGGGACCGCGGCTTTGGTGCGGACGGCCATCCAGGCCGAACTGGACCGGCGCGGTGTGGCGCTGAGCTTTGCCGTGGTCTCGAATCCGGAATTCCTCAAGGAAGGGTCGGCGGTCCACGACTTCATGCATCCCGACCGCATTCTCGTCGGTTGCGAAGAGTCGCCCGAAGGGCGCTGCGCGGCTGAATTGATGGCGAGCCTGTATGCGCCGTTTAACGCCGACGCGGACCACATGCTGTGGATGGACACCCAGTCGGCCGAACTGAGCAAATACGCGGCCAACGCCATGCTGGCGACCCGCATTTCGTTCATGAACGAGATCGCCAACCTGGCGGACGCGCTGGGGGCGGACGTGGAAGCGGTGCGGCGCGGGATTGGATCGGACGGCCGCATCGGGACCCAGTTCCTGCGCGCCGGCTGCGGCTATGGCGGCTCATGCTTCCCCAAGGACGTGCAGGCGCTGTGCCGCATGGCGGACGAGGCGGGCCAGCCGCTGCTGCTGGTGCGCGCGGTGGAGGCGGTGAACCAGCAGCAGCAAGCCTTGCTGGGGACGCGGCTGCTGGCGCGCTTCGGCGACGATTTGCGCGGGCGCCGGTTCGTGCTGTGGGGGCTGGCGTTCAAGCCGGACACCAACGACGTCCGGCGCGCCACGTCGCTGGTGCTGTTGCGGCAATTGCTGGAGGCGGGCGCGCACGTGGTGGCGTATGACCCGGCCGCGCGCAACGAAACCGAGCGCACCATGGCGGATGATCCCATGCTCAGCGCGGCCATGCTGGCGCGCCTCAGCTATGCCGAGCGGCCGATGGACGCGGCGCGGGGCGCCGATGCGCTGCTGGTGGTGACGGAATGGCGGCAATTCGGGCAGGCCGACCTCGCCGAGCTGAAGGCGAAGTTGCGGCAACCGGTGGTGTTTGACGGCCGCAATGTGTTCGACCCGGCGGCGATGGCGCAGGCCGGCTTCGAATACCATGGCATTGGCCGTGCGGTACATACGCGCCTGTTACCGCCGTTGCCGGCCATGCGCCCGCAGGCCGATGTGCTGCCGGCGGGGCTGATCTGAACCGCGTCACCGGCGCCCCGCGCCCGGCGTCACGGCGCCGGTTCCTGTCCCGCCAGGCCGCGCAGACGGGACAGGTCGCGGATGACGATGGCGCGCCGGTCCAGTGCGATGGCGCCATGTCCTTCCAGCCGCACCAGCAGGCGGCTAACGGTGGCGCCGCTGAGGCCCAGATGGTCGCCGAGTTCCTGGCGCGACATGGGCAACGCCAGCCGCAGCGCTACCGCGCCGCGCGTGGCGCAGGTGTCGGCCAGGTTGGCCAGTGCGCCGGCCAGGCGTTGTTCCGCGTTGGCGCAGCGCAGCAGCCGGGTCAACGCTTGTTGCCGCAGCAATCGTTTTTGCAGCATGCTGAACAGCATCTGGGCAATCACACTGTCCAGCAGTGCCGCCTCGCGCAGCCGCCCCAGGGAAAATTCGCAGACTTCGCTCTCGCACAGCGCCTGCGCGCTGGCGGGCGTGGTGCCGCATTCCACGGGTTCGAGCGAGAACAGGTCGCCTTCGGCCAAAAAACTGTCGATGCATTGCACGCCGCTGTCGGCCCCCCGCAACACTTTCAGGTGCCCGCGCCGCACCGCGTACAGGCGGTCGTAGCCGGCGCCGCCGCTGACAGCCAGTTGCTGGCCCCGCTCCAGCGGCAGCCGCCGGTCGATCAGGCGCGCAACGCGCCCGGCATCGGCGTCGGGCAATCCCGCCACCATGCAGTGGGGGCGTGCCGGGCAGGACGGGCAACCGGCGACCGTGAGTTCAGGGAGAATGGTGGCCCCAGTATTGTGGTTGGCCATAGATGTAGGGATTCCTGGCAGTGATTTGCCAGGCAGAAATTGGATGGCATGCAGCCGATACTAGCTTGAAAGCCGAGTTTGATATTTGACAACCGTCAGTTTGGGGCCGGCGATTGCCTGACGGCTGACCGCTGTGCAGCTACTCGTCGAATTCCGAACTTAAATCCTTGAAGCCCTTGCGCACGGCAAACGGCAGGAATTCGTCCGGCGTATCGAGCACGACCAAGCGCTTTTCCTGGATCACCGGATCGCCCGCAGTCAGGTCGGGACCGGCGTAACCCAGCGTGCGCAAGTGCGCGCTGATGCCTGCGATCAATTTTTTATCCCGGTGCAAGCCGTCCGGCGCCGGGGCGGCAAGGTCCACATACAGGTCGATGACGCCATAGCCCTCATCGAAAATGCGGATGGCTTTGATGTCGACGGCGCGGCCGCTGCCGTCGGTGGTCTTGAAGGGGCCGCTGAGCTGGATTTCAGTGTCTTGGTTCATGCCGGCAGCATACACCAAATGGACGGACCGGTCCGCTTCGCTGTCCGCGAATCCGGCCGCTCCGGTACAATCCGGCGGCCCTCCACCCACCGCGACCGCCATGACCCAGCCCGCCCTGACGATTTCCCGCATCTTGCACGCCGGCTATGTGTTCGCCTGCGACGGCGTGCGCATCGCCTTCGACACCATCTTCGAGAACCCGTTCAGCCGCAACTGCCACGCGTTTCCCGGGGTGCGTTTCGACACGGAGCAGATCCGCCGCGAGCATTTCGACGCGGTCTTTATTTCCCATTTTCACGACGATCATTGTTCGCTGGAGAGCCTGGATTTACTGGACCGCGCCACGCCGCTGTACCTGTATTGTATTTTCGACGAACTGTTCGACATGGTGCGCCGGCTGGGTTTTACCAATGTGCACCGCTTGCACCTGAATCAGCCGGTCGAGGCCGGCCCGTTCAGGGTGACGCCCCGCGAAGCCATGGATGCCGACGTCGATTCAATGTTCCAGGTCCAGGCCGCCGGGCTCAATGTGCTCAATGTGGTCGATTCCTGGATCGACGACAGCACGCTTTCCCAACTGGTGCGGGAAGGGCCGTGGGACATGGTGCTGTGGCCGTTCCAGACCATGCGCGAAATCGAGGTGCTGGCGCCCACCCGCGCCGTGGCGGCGCCGCCGGCGTTGCCCGGGGAGTGGCTGGAGCAGTTGCAGGCGCTGGCGCCGCGCTACATCGTCCCGAGTTCTTGCCAGTTTGTGCAGGAACCGTGGTCCTGGTACAACCGCGCTTTCTTCCCGATTTCCTATGCGCAATTCGCGCGCGACGTGGCGGCCGTGCTGCCGGCGACGCCGGTGGTGCGCCTCGATCCGTCGGTCTCCGTGCTGCTCGACGCGGCGTCGCTGCGTCCGGCGCCACCGCTGAGCTGGGTGGTGCCGGTCGGTCCGCAGGCGGTGGATTATGTTTACGAGGGCCATGCCGCACCGCCGTCCACGGCGGACATCGCGCGTCATTTTGCACCGCTGACGGCCGCGCAGCAGGCGCGCGTGCTGGATTATTGCCACGCGGGGCTATTGGCAAAATATGGCACGGTGGAAACCGAATCCGAGTACTTCGAACAGCCCCGCATCTGGCAACTGTCGCTTTATGATCACGCCGGCGCGGCCACTTGTTTCCGCTACCGGCTCGAGCCCGGCGGGGGGATCCAGGCTTGCGGCGCCGGGGTAGTGGGATGGACCACGGAAATCCCGGCGGCCAAGCTGTACGCGGCGCTGGAAAATGGCGAATCGCTGACGTCGATGTACATGCGCATCAATGGCGCGGTATTCGATGCCGATACCGAACGGGACCTGGCGCAGGCCGATGTGGTCGACGATCCCCTGATCCGCTGCCTGTTCAGCGACACGTTCGGCGCGTACCAGCAGGCGCAACTGCGGCGGCTGCTGGCGCGCTAGGCCGCCTGGCTATTTCCCCAGCAAATGCAGCGACTCTTCCCAATCGGCTTCCCAGTCCATCAAAAAATCGTGGGTCTTGAAGGCGCGCTTCAATGGTCCCAACGGCGTGCGATAAACGTCGTGCAGTCCCAGCGCCAGGGTGACCGGATGCCACAGCGCGTTGCGTTTGGATTTCTTGACGCTGGCCTTGATGCGGGCGCCGTCGTCGCCGAAAATGCCCACCGCCTCATCGAGCGCGCGCCCCAGGTCCATCCGCACGCAGGTGGAAAACGCGGCCAGGACGTCGGCCTTGCCGATCCCGGCCTGGGATTCCCTGGCCCCGGCGGTGGCCGGCGGGGTGTGCCGCGCCGCTTGCGCCGCGTGTTTCAGCTTGCCGGCCAGCTTTTCCAGGTCCCGCTTTTGAAAACGCAAGTCATCGAGCGGCCTGCGAAAGCCCGGTTCCGGCAGCCTGACCGGCAATTTATACGCGTCCTTGGTCATCGTGATCAGCACGTCGGCGCTGCCGGCGGCCAGGCGGGCGACGTCGCCCTCGTAATAGATCGGCGCCGCATAGCCGCCGTTGGCGTCGCCGAACAGTTCGGGATACGCCGCGTCATAGTCGAGCCACACGACTGGCGTCAGCCCGTGCTCGAGCAGGCGGGCCAGCGTCCAGGCGGCGCCGGTCTGGTGCGCCAGCCAGGCGCAGGCTTCGGCGGTGGTGGCCCGGAAGGGCAGGTCGGTAAGGCTCATGGTGCTGGTTGACAATGAAGGCGAGGTGCATGCCGGAAGCCGCATGGTACCGGCAAAGGAATCGTGCTGACAATGATTTGCTGCGCAGTCGCGGGCGGACAGCGGCGGAACTTCATTACCTTCCCGTAACGGATCGCCAGCGCGCCGGCTTCGCGGTACAGTATGGGTTGGAAAGCGAACCCAAGCATATTCTCAGGAGCATCATGGCAAGTACCATCACACATCGCGGCGTTGCCATCATCACCCTTGCGGAGGGCGAGTCGATGCAGGAGCAATGTGCGGCCAATTGCATCGCCATCCGCCACGATGATGCGGGCTGGTGGACGTGTTTTATTGGCGAAGGCGGTGAAATCGAGTGCTACGACGAACCGTATCCGAGCCGTGACCAGGCCACATGGGCGGCGAAGGCCGCGGCGGAATTCGGAATTTAGCCGGCGTTCCCATGCCGGGAAACCGGCCGTTCATGACATCAAAGCCGCCTTTCGCCGCATCGCGCGGCGCAGCACCGGGCGTGCCGCGCACAGCGCGACGAACCGGGCAACATCACCGTGGAATTGCGCGGCCACCCGGCCCGGCTCAAGGTGGCGCAAAGCTGCAGCTGGCGCTTCAAGAGCGACGTGTACGTTGGCTGAGCGTTGCTCCTTATTCGTACTGCAGCGCCCTGACCACCGGCATCCGCAGCGCCTGCCGCGCCGGCCATGCGCAGGCGAGGAGCGATACCAGCGTCACCAGCAACAGCCAGCGTGCGGCGCTGGCGGGTTCCGGCGCCAGCGAGGCCGGCAGCGTGAACATCACGCGCCCGAACGCGTCGCCCAGCAGCGCGCTGACCGGGACCGACAGCGGCAGCGACAGCAGCCATCCCAGCAGCGCCATCACCAGGCCTTCCAGCTGGACCATGCCAAACACGGTGCGGTTGCGGGCGCCGATCGCGCGCAGTACGCCGATTTCGCGCTGGCGTTCCAGCACCGCGACACTCATGGTGGACGCCAGTCCCATGCCGCCGACCACGATCATGACCCAGCCCATCATGCCCAGGAAATTCACCACCATAAGCAGGTGGTCTTCAATGCCCTGGCGCGTCTCGCTCTGCAGCTTGGTGCCGGCGACCACCATGCCCTGGCTTTCCAGTGTGGCGCGCAAGCGGCGCAGCAAGCCGGGCTGGTCATCGTGGTGGCGGTCCTCCGCCCTGACCAGCAGCAATGACGCCAGGTCGGCGCCGCGCAGCGCCGCAAACGCGGGCCGGGCAATAAAGGCGACCGATTCGATGCCACTGTCAACAATGCCGGCAATCCGCAACGTTACCGGCCGGCTGTCAATGATCAGCGGCAACTGCTGCCCCACTTGCAAGCCTGGATACAGTTTCAACAGGGCGCTGCCGGCGACGATGCCGTCCGGCGCGTCCTCGCGCAGCCAACTGCCGGCGGTCATCCGGGGCGCCAGCACGCGGCTGTGGACCGGCACGGCCACCAGGTCAAAGGCTTTGCCGACGGTGCCATCGCCCAGCGCCAGTGCGGCGCTGGTCCGGCCCCAGGCTTCGGCGACGGCAACGCCGGCCTGGCCACTGACGCCGGCTTCGAGCGCCGGCGGCGGCAATGGCGTACCCACGCGCAGCACCATGTCGTAGCGCTGGCTGGCAAACAATCCATCCACCGATTGCTGGACGGCCAGCCGCAGGTTGCCGGCGCCGACGAACACCGCGCCCGCCACCGCCAGCGCCAACAAGCTCAGCCAGCAACGTGTCCGTTGCCGGAACGCGTTATGCAAGGACAGCAACTGCGGGCGCGCCAGGCGCACGCGATGCAGCCAGCGCCGCACGCGGTTGCCGGAGGTCGCGGCAGGCAGCCCGGTGTCGCGCAGCGCGTCGGACACCGGCTGGCGGCATGCGCGGGCGACCGGCCAGGCCGCCGCCAGCACGGGCAATCCGATGCCAACCGCCGCCTGCAGCAGCAACGCCCACGCCGGAATGGCATAGCGGTCCACCGGGAAATTCAGCAATTCGCCCTGGAAGCTGCCATAGGCGCGGCCCAGCAGGGCGGCCAGCGGCAGCGCCAGCGCCGTGGCAAGTATCCCCAGCCCGGCCGCCAGCACCAGCGCTTGCGCCGCCAGTTGCGATTCACTGGCGCCGATCGCCTTCATGATGCCCAGTTCGCGGCGCTGGCTGGCCAGCATGGCGGAAAACAGGTTGACGATCAGGGTGCCGCACACCAGCAGGGTCAGTACCCCGAACGCGCCTTGCACCATGGCCAGCGAATCCATTTGCGCCGCGTGCACATGGACGCCGTGTTCCGGCACGTCGATGCGGCCGACGCGCCGCCCGTCCGCCTCGGCCAGCGCCTTGATCCGCCACGCCAGTTGGCGCACCGCCTGCTGGGTGGGATGCGGCGCGGCGACGGTCAATTGCAGTTCATCGAATTCGGGCGGCACGCCGAGGCGCGCCATGGCCGCAGGGTTGACATAACCATACACCACGTGGTCCATCCAGCCGGGCGCCACGGCCACGTCGCGCACCACGCCGGCGACGTTCAACGTGGCCGGCGCCTTGCCGGCGGTGGCCAGCACGGCATCCTGGCCCACCTTGGCGCCGGAATAGCGCAGCGACGAGCGCTCGATGATGATGGCGCCGTCAGGCGGCGGCCAGGCGCCTTCGCTGTCCTGCAAGCGGCCGATATCGGGCCGCTGGACATCGTCGAGGGCGACCAGCACGGCGGTCTTGCGCTCGCCCCTTGAGAGCAGCGTCGCCACCACGGTGCGGCGCGCCCGCACCGCGGCGACTCCCGGCATTTGCCGTACCCGTTCGAGAAAGGCCGCATCGAGCGGCGACACTTTCAAGGTCGCCGCAACCGGATGGCTGGCCGCATAGCTGGCGCGGGTGGCCGTCTTCACCAGGGCCCAGGCATCGAGCACGGCGCCGGCGCCGGTCAGTCCCAGCGCCACGGCAAACACCACCAGCAGGGTGCGGGCCCGGTGGCCCCAGGCGTCGCGCAAGGTCTTGCGCCAGCGGGTATCAACCATGGCGCACCCCGCCACAGTCCACCGCGCGGCCGTCCACCAGCGTGACCGTGCGGTGCGCGCGCCGCAAGACGGCGGGGTCGTGGGTCACCATCACCAGGGTCTGTCCCTCGGCCACCAGTTCTTCCAGCAAATCCAGCAGGGCCGCCGCGTTGTGCGTGTCGAGGTTGCCGGTCGGCTCGTCCGCCAGCAGCAGGGCCGGGGCGTTGGCCAGCGCGCGGGCCACGGCAACGCGCTGTTGCTGGCCGCCGGACATGGCCGACGGCAGCTTGTCGGCCTGTTCGCGGATGCCGAGCCGTTCCAGCAGCGCCAGTGCGCGGCCGTGGCGCTCGCGCGTGGGCCAGTGCCGCGCCAGGTCCATTGGCAGCATGACGTTTTCCACGGCCGAGAGGCTCGGCATCAGCTGAAAGAACTGGAACACGATGCCAACCGCGCGGCCGCGCCAGCGCGCCAGTTCGCGTTCCGGCAGCGCGTGCACCGCCAGGCCGTCGACCCATACTTCGCCCGCGCTGGGCCGGTCCAGGCCGCCCAGCAAATTAAGCACCGTGGATTTGCCGCTGCCGGACTGGCCGGTGATGGCGACAAATTCGCCCGCGCCGACCTGCAAGTCAAAATCCGCCAGCGCGGTACAGCTGGCGCCGGCGCCGGCGTAAGTCTTGCCCGTGCCGGCCATCCGGATCAGTTGCACGGGCGGCGCGGAGGCCACGGGTTCGGCCGCGGCGCGCGGGCGGAAGGAGGGCGGGGTGGACAGGTTCATGGGGGGCTTTCGACAGGAATGGAACATGGGGCATAGCGTAAGCCGCCATGGGCCCGGCATGCGTGCCATTCACCGGCCTCGCCGGGCGATTGGGCGAATTCGGGCCGAATTTGCGCCCAATCGGATCCGGAAGCGGTTTGCCGGCGGGTGGACGCGTGCTAACCTTGCGCCATGTTGACTACGGCATCTCCTTCCCGCAGCTGGTTCTGGCTGCAAATGGCCGTCGGCTGGGCGCCGATGTGGATCTTGTTTACGCTGATGATCATGAGCGTGCATGAGTTCGCGTTCGGCGCCAGCGCCTGGATGGCCGGGCGCATGATCTTCAGCGCCGCCTTGCTGGGAATCGGCGTGCATGCGCTGACGCGGCGTTTTCCGTGGCCATCGCCATTTCGCTGGCCGTTTTTGCTGGTGCATATCCTGGCGGCGCTGCTGTATGCGGCCCTGTGGATCGTGTCGTACAACCTGATCGAGAGCCTGTTGCGCTGGCGGCTGACCTATGTCCCCGGTCCCGGCCTGCTCCGTTTCGGAATGACCGGCATCTGGCTCTACCTCACCATCACCGCCGTGGCCTATGCCCAGCAGGCAGCCCAGCGCACGGCGCTGGTGCAGGCGGCCGCCGCGCGGGCGCAACTGGCGGCGCTGCAGGCGCAGTTGCACCCGCATTTCCTGTTCAATGCCTTGCACACGGTGGTGCAACTGATTCCGCTCGATCCCGCCAGGGCCGCCCGGGCGGCGGAACAATTGGCGGAATTGCTACGCGTGGCGCTCGATGAACGCCGCGACCAGCTGTCCCTGGCCGAGGAATGGCGTTTTGTTGAGCGCTACCTGGCCATCGAGCAGTTGCGCTTTGGCGAGCGCCTGCAAGTCAGCGCCGACTTGCCGCCGGCTGTGCAGGACCAGATGTTGCCGTCGTTTGCGCTGCAAACCCTGGTGGAAAACGCGGTGCGCCATGGCGCCGCGCCCAAGGTGGGGCCGACCCGGCTGAAGGTCGGCGCCGCCATCCGTGGCCAGGTGTTCACCTTGGTGGTCAGCGATGACGGCGTGGGGGCGGAACCGGGCGCCATCGCGCACAGCGGCGGCACCGGCTTGCGCCGCCTGCGCGAGCGGCTGGCATGCTTGTACGGCGGCAGCGCCATGCTCGTGGTTGCGGCGTCGCGTTCCGGGGTGACGGCGACCTTGTCGCTGCCCGTGACAGCGGGGAGCGGCGATGACTGAACCCGCACCGGTAACGGTCTTGATTGCCGATGACGAACCGGTGGCGCGCGCCGGGCTGCGCCACCTGTTGCAAGACATCGGCTGGCTGCGGTGCGTGGGGGAAGCGGCGGATGGCCCGGCGGCGGTCGATGCCATCGGGCGCCTGCGGCCGGATGTCGTCTTGCTCGATATACAGATGCCGGGATGGTCCGGCATCGAGGTGCTGCGCCGCTTGGCGCCGCCGGCGCCACGCATCGTGTTTACCACCGCCTATGCCGAACACGCGGTCACGGCGTTCGAGCTGGGCGCGCTGGATTACCTGCTGAAGCCCTTTGGCGCGGAACGCCTGGGCGGGGCGCTGGCCCGGGTCCGCGCCGCGCTGGGCGAACCGCTGCCGCCCGCGCTGGACCGCTATGGCGAAATGCTGGCCAATGGCCCGATGCGGCGCCTGTTCGTGCGCAGCGGGCGGAGCATCCAGCCGGTCGCCGTTGGCGATGTGCAGCGCTTTGAAGCGGTGGGCGACTATGTCATCGCGTACACCGCCGGCGGCCAGCACCTGGTGCACCTGGCGCTGAACCGGCTGGAAGCGCGGCTCGATCCCCAGCAATTCGCCCGCATCCACCGCACCCACCTCGTCAACCTCGACCATGTGGCGCGCTTCCGGCGCGAGCTCGATGGCCGGCTCACCGCCGTGCTGCGCGGCGGTGAGGAACTCCCGGTCAGCAAGGGCAAGGCGCAAGTGTTGCGCGAACTGGCGCGCTGACCGGAGGGCCATATGGCATCCCGCGCACCTGCGACGAACAGCATTGGCGGTGCGGAAATGTTATAGTTGCTTGCGCCCTGACATTTGACCTCGCATGTTCTTCAAGAAATTCCACAACGTTTGTATTTTGCTGGCCGCCCTGGCCGCCCCGGCATGCGCCGCCACGGACATCCGCATGGGGACCGCCAACGGTGCGATCACCCAGTCCGCACTGACCGTCTTGCGCGAAGCGTACCGGCGCATTGGCGTTACCGTGTCGACCTCGGTGGAATCGGTCGACCAGTCGCTGCAACTGGCCAGCCGCGGCGAACTCGATGGCGTGGTGGCCCGCGTCGCGGGACTCGAAGCGCGCCATCCGGGCCTGGTGCGGGTGCCGGTCGCCGTGGTGCAGGTGGACGCCATGGTATTTGGTAACAAGACGCCGCTGGTGGTGGGCGGCTGGGATAGTTTGCGGCCGTACCGGGTCGGCATCCTGAAAGGGGTGCAATATGCGGCGGAAGGGACGCGCGGCATGCGGGTCGATGTGTCGGCCGATAACGCCCAGCTGTTCAGCAAGCTGGAAAACGATGACATTGATTTCGCCGTGTCGACCCGGATTGAAGGCGTGCTGGCGATGCGCGAACTGCGGACCCGCAAGAGCACCATGCTGGAGCCGCCGCTGGCCAAGGTGGTGTTGTACCACTACCTGCACACCAGCCACCGCGACCTGTTGCCGAAAATCACGGCCAGCCTGACTGAAATGGAGCGGGAAGGACGGATGCGCCACATCATGCAGCAGACCCTGGCGCGTATGCTGGACGAGGCCCGCGCCAGCGGCGCGAAACGGACCGCCGGCAACTGACACCGGGCCGGAATCGCCATGCCTGCGCAAAATATGCATAAAATCATATGAAAATCGATTTTATGTGCGCGTTTTCCGTTGCTGATCCTCCAAATCGCGCGCAATTTGCATAGTCCGCGCAATACACTTTCATGCATACCTACATCATACAAGGAGCATGACATGTCCGATCTGTTTGACAACCCAATGGGCCTGATGGGCTTTGAATTCGTCGAGTTCGCATCGCCAACCCCTGGCGTGCTGGAACCCGTGTTTGAAGCCATGGGTTTCACCAAGGTCGCCAACCACCGCTCCAAGCAAGTCACCCTGTACCGCCAGGGCGGCATCAATTTCATCATCAACAGCGAACCGCGCAGCGCCGCCGCCTACTTCGCCGCCGAACACGGCCCGTCGGCCTGCGGCATGGCGTTCCGCGTGAAAAATTCGCAGCAGGCTTACCGCCGCGCGCTGGAACTGGGCGCGCAAGCGGTCGACATGCCGGTCGGCCCGATGGAACTGCGCCTACCGGCCATCAAGGGGATCGGCGGCGCCCCGCTGTACCTGATCGACCGCTTCGAAGAAGGCAAGTCCATCTACGATATCGACTTCGAGTACCTCGACGGCGTGGACCGCAACCCGGTCGGCTTCGGCATGACGGAAATCGACCACCTGACGCACAATGTATACCGTGGCCGCATGGCTTATTGGGCCGGCTTCTATGAAAAGCTGTTCAACTTCCGCGAACTGCGCTATTTCGATATCAAGGGCGAGTACACCGGCCTGACCTCGAAAGCCATGAGCGCGCCGGACGGCAAGATCCGCATTCCGCTGAACGAGGAATCGTCGAAGGGATCGGGCCAGATCGAGGAATACCTGATGCAGTTCAACGGCGAAGGCATCCAGCACATCGCGCTGTTTACGCCCAACCTGATCGACACGCTGGACCGCCTGAAGGAAGCCGGCGTGCCGCTGATGGATGCGCCGCCGGCCACCTATTACGACATGCTGGAAGGCCGCCTGCCGGGCCACGGCGAACCGGTCGATGCGCTGAAAACGCGCGGCATCCTGCTCGATGGCGACATGTCCAATGGCCAGCGCCGCCTGCTGCTGCAAATCTTCTCGAAAACTCAGCTGGGTCCTGTATTCTTCGAATTCATCCAGCGCAAGGGCGATGAAGGCTTCGGCGAAGGCAATTTCAAGGCGCTGTTTGAATCCATCGAACGTGACCAGATCCAGCGCGGCGTACTGAAAGCAGACTAAAGGAAGAACGATGTTCAAGCATGTGGAACCATTTCCGGGCGATCCGATCCTGACGCTCAATGAACAATTTGGCGCCGACACCCGCGCCAACAAGGTCAATCTCAGCATCGGCGTCTACCTGAACGACGCCGGCAAGATGCCGGCCATGCGCGCGGTGCTGGCGGCGGAAACCGCGCTGGCGGCCGACCTCGGCACGCGTCCCTACCTGCCGATGGAAGGCAATGCCGCCTACCGCAAGGCGGTCGCCGCGCTGACTTTTGGCGGCGTGGTGCCGGTCGAGCGGATCGCCGTGGCGCAAACCCTGGGCGGTTCGGGCGCGCTGAAAGTGGGCGGCGACTTTATCGCCCGCTACTTCCCGCAAACCACGATATGGGTCAGCGACCCGACCTGGGATAACCACCACAGCATCTTCCAGGGCTCGGGCCTGAAGGTGAAGAAATACCGTTATTTCAACGCGGCCACCGGCCTGGTCGATTTCATGGGGATGCTGTCGGCGCTGGAAGCCATTCCCGCCGGCGACGTGGTGCTGCTGCACGCGTGCTGCCACAATCCGACCGGCGCCGACCTCGATGCCCAGCAATGGCGCGAAGTGGCGGCCCTGGTCAAGCGCCGCGGCTTGCTGCCGTTCTTTGACATGGCTTACCAGGGCTTTGGCAAAGGCGTCGATGAAGATGCCGGCCCGATCCGCCATTTTGCGCTGGAAGGCATCCCGCTGTTCGCCGCGACGTCGTTCTCGAAGAACTTTTCGCTGTACGGCGAGCGCTGCGGTTCGCTGTCGGTGGTTTGCGCCGATGCGCAGCAGGCCGACAACGTGCTGGGCCAGCTCAAAGCCACCATCCGCCGCAACTATTCGAATCCGCCCACGCATGGCGCCCGCATCATCGCGCGCGTGCTGGGCGACGAAACGCTGCGGGCCGACTGGCGCGCGGAACTGGAAGGCATGCGCCTGCGCGTGGCCACCATGCGCCAGTCGCTGTATGCGGCGCTGCGTGAACGCCTGCCGGACGGCGACTTCGAATACCTGGTGCGCCAGACCGGCATGTTCAGCTACACCGGCCTGAGCCCGGAAGAAGTGGCCAGCATGCGGGTGGAGTCGGCGGTCTACCTGGTGGGTTCCGGCCGCCTGTGCATTGCCGCGCTGACCGACGCCACCATCGCGCCGACCGCCGACGCGATGGCGCGCGTATTGAAGTTGCGCACTTGATATAACATGGTGTCAACTAAGTTAGCCTAACGTTATTCGAAGTGTTTTATTTTTAACGAAATATAATTTCGTAACGTTGGTCTGTGGCAACATATATTTGCCACACACATGCTATCGTGCCTCCCATTCGTATCCAAGCGTTTGGGAGGACACATGATTGCGTCAAAATTTGCCTGGCTGCTGTCCGGATGCCTGTTATGCGGCGCTGCCAGCGCCCAGGTCGATCCGCTGATCGGCGGCGTCACCACGCCGGCCGCCTTTTTTAACCGCTATGCGCTCAATTCCGGCGCCAGCGGCAACGTGGCGTTTATTCCCGACCCGGCCGGCACCAGCCGCACCGTGATCAGCACCACCGTGCGCGACACCGATACCCCGGTCGGCGCCCTGATGCGCACCGATTACACGCCGCTCAATGAAGCGCTGGCCACCGGCGTGCGCTGGTATGGCATCAGCGTGTACCTGCCGGCCGGCTGGACCGTGCATCCCTATCCCACGGTCATCGCGCAAATTGAAAACATCGGCGCGACCGCGCCCGGTTTGCCGTCGCTGCTGTCGCTGCTGGTGCGCGGCGACAACCTGGAATTGAACATCAACGCGAATTACCTGGACCCCGGCAGCGCCACCGAATCGAATTCCGCCACCCAGGTCATGATGCTGGGCCCCGCCATCAAGGAGCGCTGGAATTGCATGGTGGTGCGCTCGGACTGGCAACCGGCGCTGGGCAGCGGCGCCGTTACCATGTGGATCAATGGCGAGAAGGTGTATAACGCGGCGATGACCACCAGTTCCTATGTCGGCGCGGCGCAGCGTCCCAGCGCGGGCTTGCTGTTCCCCGGCATGATGGGCGTGCCCGAGCGCACCCTGGTGACCGATTTCATCAGCGTCGGCGGCCCCGCCACGACGGTGTCGCAGATGTACCAGAACAGCCCCTGTTCGGGCTATATCTCGGGTGGCAATATCCAGTGGTAAGCAGTGGTAAGATGGTCCGGCGTCCCCCATGACCGGAGCCTCCGATGCTGATCAGGCGCTGTGCCGTACTGCTGATTGAACCCAGGGAAGAACTGGGGCTGGATTTGAAGGCGATGTTTGCCGGTGGCGAGGCGCTGGCGGCATCGGTGCGCTGGGTGGCGCTGGCGCCGCACCTGGACCGTGAAGTCGACGTCAGCGCGGTCGATGTGGCGATCCTCGGCGCGCTGGGCCAGACAGTGTGGCGGCACAGCGCCGTGCTGGAACAGGAGTGGGGCGGCGACGCCGTGGCGCGCCTGCTCGATTGCGGCTTGCTGGTGGCGGACGCGCCGGAAGGCGCGGGCGCGTTGCCTGGCCGCCTGTCGCACTGGCGCGAGCGCGATGACACGCTGCGGGCGCAGCACTGGCGGCCCCTGTCCGCCGTGGCCCACGTGTTCAGCCGCTGGCATGGCATGCGCAGCGAATCGGGCATGCAATTTCCCTCGTTCGAAGAACTGGTCAAGGTGTATGGCCAGCCGCCGCCCCCGGTACTGGGACGTGGCGGCGCGCTCATCGCGCTGCCCGCGCCGGAAAGCAATGCGCTCGATGACGTGCTGCTGCGCCGCTATACCGGGCGCAATTTCGACACCGCCGCGCATGTGCCGCTGGCGCTGGCCGCGCGCCTGCTGCAGCGCACCTTTGGCGCGCAGGACCGCCGCATGATGGCGCCCGATGCGTGGGTGCTGAAGAAAACCAGTCCGTCCGCCGGCGGCCTGCATCCCTGCGAAGCCTATGTGCTGGCGCAGCGCATCGAAGGCATCGCGCCGGGCTTGTATCACTATCACGCCGCCGACCACGTGCTGGAAGCGGTGCAGGCGCTGCCCGCTGAAGAAGCGCACCGGCTGGCGGTGGTGGCGGTGGCCGACCAGGTGTGGTTTGCCGATGCGCCGTTCATGGTGGTGCTGGCGGCGCGGGTGGCGCGTAATTTCTGGAAGTACCGCAACCATGCTAAGGCGCACCGGGCATTGTTGCTCGACGCCGGGCACTTGTCGCAAACGCTGTATTTGCTGGCCACGGAAGCGGGCATGGCGGGATTCGTCACGGCCGCCATCAATGAAGCGGAACTGGAGCAGGCGCTGGGCCTCGATCCGCTGGCCGACGCCGTGATCGCGGTGTGCGGCTGTGGACCGGCCGGGCCGGGGGATTATGTCGAGTTGCGGGGCGCCCCGGACCGCGCGTGACAGGCGCCGCTCCCCGCTTATGCGCCGCCGCTCAATTCTTCGAGGAATTTCATGCTGACGTGGCGCTGCGTGGCCCGGAAGGCCGCGCGGTTGCGTCCATCCGCCTTGGCCTGGTACAGCATCTGGTCCGCCGCCTCCAGCAACTGGCTCCGCGATTCGTCGCCGGACAGCGCCCAGGTGGCGCCGCCCACGCTGACCGTGATGACCGGGGCACAGACGGAATGCGCGTGCGGTATCGCCAGCGCTTCGACGCCGGCCCGGATGCGCTGTGCAATGTCGAGCGCGGATTCCGCATCGGTGTCCGGCAGCACCAGGATGAATTCTTCGCCGCCGTAGCGGGCCGCCAGGTCGGCCGGGCGGCGCGCGCAGGCGCGCAGCACGCGGCCGAGCGCCTGCAGCACCTGGTCTCCGGTGGCATGGCCGTAATGGTCGTTGTATTGCTTGAAGCAGTCGACGTCGAGCAACAGCAAGGACAACGGCGACCCGTTGCGTTGCGCGCGGTTCCACTCGGCCGCATAGTGGTCGTCGAAGCGGCGCCGGTTGGGCAATCCTGTCAGACCGTCGATGTGGGCCAGGGCTTCCAGCTGGCGGCGCTGGCGCGCCAGTTGCAAATGCAGGGCGACCCGCGCCCGCACCACGGCCGGACTGAACGGCTTTGAGATATAGTCGGAGGCGCCCAGTTCCAGCCCGTGCGCCTCGTCTTCAGTACTGTCCAGGCCGGTGATGAAAATCACGGGAATGTGCGCCGTGGCGGCGTCCTGCTTTAAGCGGCGCAACACTTCGTGGCCGTCGATGCCTTCCATCATGACGTCCAGCAAAATCAGATCCGGCATGTGTTCGGACGCCCACGCCACGGCACCCGCGCCATCGCCGGATGTCTCGACGGCATAGTCGCCTTCCAGCAGCAGCGACAGGACATCGCGGTTCAATTCGTGGTCATCGACAATCAGGATGCATTGCCGCTGCAAGGGCGGTGTGGCGCCAGTGCCGGCAGGCGGCGCGGCGGCCGGTACGGCGCCGGCGCCCTGCGCCATGGCGTTACCCGGCCCGCCCACCAGCGCGGTCTCCAGCGCCGCATCCATCGCCGCCGCCAGCGACGCCAGCGCGGCGGCCAGCGGCGCCCGCAAGGCGTGCGCGTCGGCGCCACGGTCCTGGCGCAGCGCGTTTTCCAGCGCGGCCGCCATTTGCACGATGGCGTGGGCGCCCAGCGTGGCGGCGGCGGATTTCAAGCCGTGCGCAAAGCGCAGCAGGGCATCGGCGGCGGTGGCGTCGTCCAGCAGCAGCGCCTGGCCGGACGCGCCATAGGATGTCCTGAAGCCTGCCAGCACTTTCAGCAGCACGTCGTCCCGCTGGCCGACGTGGCGCAGCGCGGCTTGCCAGTCGATGCCAGCGATGGCCGGCAAGCCGGCGGAAACCGTTGCCCGCCCGGCGGCCGGCGGCGCGCCGGATTCGCCGGCGGCCAAGCGAGGCTGCCCGGAATCTTGCCCGGATTCTTGCCCGGCGCGCGGCGCAATCCAGCGCAGCAAGACGCCATACAGCGCGAAAGCATCGATCGGTTTGGTCAAATGCTCATTCATGCCGGCCGCCATGCTGGCGTCAATGTCGCTGGCCAGCGCATGGGCCGTCATCGCCACGATCGGCAACTTGGCATGGGCGCCCAGGGCGCGGATGGTGCGGGCGGCCGTCAAGCCATCCATGACCGGCATTTGCACGTCCATCAGCACCAGGTCGTAAGGGGTGCGCCGGACCATTTCCACCGCCTGCACGCCATCAAACGCCACGTCGACCGTGACCGGGGCTTCGGCCAGGAGGGCCAGCGCCACATCGCGGTTGATTGCATGGTCTTCCACCAGCAGCACGCGGGCCCCGGCCAGCGCTGACAGGTCGGGCCGGTCAGCTTCCGGCCCGGAGCGGGACGGCGTATCCGCCGCGCCGGCCGCATCGGGCGCGGCAACGCCCAGTGCAATGTCGAAATGGAAGCAACTGCCGACACCCGGCTCGCTGGCGACAGTGATGTCGCCGCCCATCAGTTGCACCAGCTGGCGCGAAATGGCCAGCCCCAGGCCGGTGCCGCCATATTTGCGCGTGACCGAATTGTCCGCCTGCGAGAACGACTGGAACAGACCGCTGATTTGCTGTGGCGTCATGCCGATGCCGGTGTCGCGCACGGCAAAGCGCAGCATGACCGTGTCCGGCCGGCGCGCGAGAACCTCGACCGAGATATTGATTTCACCCTGTTGCGTGAACTTCGCCGCGTTGCCGGCCAAATTCAGCAAGACCTGGCCCAGGCGCAACGGATCGCCCAGCAACCAGCCCGGCACCTCGTCCGCCACGCGCAATACCAGGCCGACCCCTTTTTCCCCGGTTTTTTGCGCCAGGACGCCGGCGACGTTGCCCAGCACATCGTCGAGCGGGAACGCGACCTGTTCCAGGTCCATGCGGCGCGCTTCGATCTTGGAAAAGTCCAGGATGTCATTGATGATGCCCAGCAGGTTTTCGCCTGACCACAGGATCTTGCCAAGGTAATCGCGCTGTTGAGGGTGGAGTTCGGTGCGCAAGACCAGCCGCGACAAGCCGATCAGCGCATTCATCGGCGTGCGGATTTCATGGCTCATGTTGGCCAGGAATTCGCTCTTGGCGCGCGAGGCGGACACCGCGTCGGCGCGGGCGCGCTCGATCACGCGCAGCGCGTGCGCTTTCTGGAAAGCGGAAACAAAGTGTTCCTTCAGGCCTTTCAGCAAATCCTGGTCGCTCTGGTCAAACGCCATGCTGTTGTGGGCGTTGGCGAAAACCAGGTAGCCTTGCACCATACCTTCGACCTGGATGCGCAGCGCCAGCCGGGCCGCCGCGCCGTCCGCCCCGGCATTGGCGCCGCGCACGACAAAAATGTCGTCGGAAATCGCACTGCCGGGCGGCGCGTAGCAGGCCGCCGCCGCGTCCGGCCCCAGCGCCGGCAATTCCGGGGCGGCGCCGCTGCGGGCCCACGCGGCCCGCACCGCAAAGGCGTCCGTTTGCGGGTCGCAGACCAGTGCATGGGCGGTTTCCACCCCTTCAATCACGGTCGCTTCGCGCAGCATGGTGACCAGCAGCGCGTCGAAGTCGACCTGCTCATTGATGGAGCGCACAATGGCGTTGAGTTTTTCCAGATGCCGGGTGCGGGCATAGATGCGGGCTTCGAGCCGCGCCCTGGCGCGCAACAGGTAGCCCATGCGCCAGCGGTACACGCCCCACACGGCGCCGCCGGCGGCCAGCGCATACAGCCATTTTGCCCACCACGACTGGTACCACTGGGGCGGCACAATCACTTGCAGCGACAGGGTTTGCGCGGTCCACGCGCCGCTGCGGTTGCTGCCGCGCAGGTGCAGGCGGTAAGCGCCGGGGGCCAGGTTACGGTAGATCGCCAGGCGTCCCGTCGCATCGATGGAGACCCAGTCGCGGTCCACGCCATCCATCCTGGCGGCATAGCGGTTCAGGTGGGGGGCGGAGTAATCGAGCGCCGCCAGCTGAACTTCCAGGCTTTTCGCGCCGGGCGCCAGCGTCAGCGTGGGATCCGCACCCGCGAGCCGGGCCATGATGCCACCCGCCGGCACCGGCTGGCCATCGATGCGCAGCGCGCTGATCACCAGGGGCGGTGCAAACGACCACGGGGCCAGTTGCTGCGGGCGCACCACGGTCAGCCCGCCGGTGGCGCCAAAGGCGAGATCGCCGTCCGGAGTCAGCGCCGCCGCGCCGCTGAAGTAGGTGCTGAACGCCATGCCATCCTGGCGTCCGAGAGGACGCGCTTTCAAGGTGGCCGGGTCGATGGCGGCCAGGCCATTGGCGGTCGACGCCCAGACCGTGCCCTGCGCATCCATTTGCAGGGCCGTGATGGCGCCATACGGCAGGCCGTGCGCGGTGCTCAACTGGCGAAAGACCGGCGTGCCATCGGCATGGCGCCTGAGCAGCACGTACACGCCGCCGCCATTGGTGCCGACCCACAGGCGGCCCAGGCGGTCCCTCAGCAGCGATGTCACCAGCGGATAGTGCAGCGCGCCGGCCACGTTGGGGTGGGCCGGGATGTGTTCGACCTTGCCGCTGCCTGGCGTCAGGTGGTTCAATCCGTTGCGGGTGCCGATCCACAAGCCGCCCTGGCCGTCATCGGCGATGGCATGGATACGGTTGTCGCTCAAGCCGTCCGGCGCGCCGCCCTGGACGATCGCGCGCAGCGCGCCGCTGTCCGGTTCATAGCGCAGCAAGCCATCGAAGGTGCCCAGCCACAGGACGTTGTCCTGTACCAGCATGGTGTTGATGCGCGGATAAGGCATATCGTGCGGCAATTTGACGTGCCGGACCTTGCGGCCTTGTGCGCTGCTGCGGTACAGGCCCAATTGGGTGCCGATCCACGCTTCATTGCCGGGCGCCGGCGCCAGCGCCAGCACAAAGCGCCGGGGCAGCGCTACATCCGGTTGCGACGGATCGGGCCGCAGCGCGGCGATGCGGCGGCCGTCCGGCAACACCTGGTCGACACCCTGGTCGGCCAGCGCGATCCACATGGTGCCGGCGGCGTCGCCCATCAGCGCCGACACGCCGGTTTCCGCCAGCCCCTCGGCGCCATGGATATTGCGCACGCCCTCGGCCTGGGGATTATAGGTATCGACGCTGCGCTCGTTGGCGACCCACACCAGGCCGCTGCGGTCGCGCAGCACGGCGGCGGTGCGGTCGGCGCCCAGGCTGCTGCCGACGGCTGGCTGGTGCACGATGCGGCGGGCGCGGCCACTGGCCATTTCCACTTCCACCACGCCGCCGCCATAGGTGGCGGCCCACCAGCGGCCGGCGCTGATTTCCGCGAGGCTGAGCACCATGTGCGCATGGACCTCGCTGACGCCGGCCAATGCCAGCAACTGGCCACCCCGGGCGCCGGCCTTGCCCAGGCCGCTCTTCATGGTGCCGAACAGAATGCCGCCGTGGCGCTCTTCCGCCAGCGACAGCACGGTGTCCGCCACCGGGGCGCCGCCGGCGCCGAGTACCTTGACCGTGTGGATCGCGCCGTCATGTGCCGAGCGCCGTTCCAGTCCGGTGACGGACCCGATCCACAGGTCGCCGGCGCGGTCGCGCAACAGCGAACGCACTTGGCTGTCGGGCTGCCCGGAGTTGCTGGTGGCAGCGCGGGTGATATGGCGTACGGCGCCACGGTCCGGCGGCAGGTAATCCAGGCCGGCCGCGGTGCCGATCCAGATCCCGCCGTCGGGTTCGCTGGCGATGGCATTGACGGCGGCGTGGCGCAGGCCGTCCGGCCCGGCGCCAAAACGCTGGAAGCGTTCGTTGACCTTGTCGTAGAGCGCCATGCCGCCGTTGGCGGTGCCGATCCACAGGCGGCCCTGGTGATCGACGTGCAAAGCCTGGATCAAGTCGCCCGGCAGCGAGTGGGGATCGGCGCCGTCGAACAGGAAATTACGCGTGCGGTAGCCATCCCAGCGCGCCAGGCCCTGCTGGGTGCCGATCCAGATGTAGCCGTCCCCATCCTGCGCCATCACCACGGTGACCGGATGGGGCAGGCCCTGTTCCATGCCGATGTGGTTGAACAGCGGGGTGGTATGCGGATCCCAGCGGGAAGCGCCGGGGGCCGCCGGCGCGGCAACGGGCGCGGCCAGCAGCAGCGCCAGCGCAATGCCGCGCAGTGTGCGCAGCGTGCGCAAGGTCGGGGGAGAAGCGGGGCGGATCAAACCGGAAGGGCTCCTGCGTATTTCCTGCGTCATTGAAACAGACATGGCGCGACGGGGATTGGGGCGCGGTGTCGGATTAGTCCTACAAAGTACATGCTAGCATGCCAGTGCGTTTCGCATATTAAAAGTTGCGTAAAATATATGGGTATTCGGCGCCATGCTATGCTGCGGGCCCCGACCGAACCGCTGGATGTCACGATGTTGTCACCTTCGATGTTGCCCCCTTTACCGCCCGCCGATGCCGCGCGCCTGGCGCGCCATGCCGCCGCCGCCGACCGCGGCGGATTCTTGCATCCGGTGCAGCAGGCGCTGATCCACCGGCGCGGCTGGCTGCGGATGCTTGCGCCGGCGGCGGCGGGCGGCATGGAATGGCCGCTGCCGCGTGCCGTGCGGCTGGAGGAGGCAGTGGCCCGGGTGGACGGCAGCGCGGGCTGGGTCGTGACCTTGTGCGCCGGCGCGGGCTGGTTCACCGGTTTCCTGCCGCCCGGGGTCGCGGCCGAAGTGCTTGCCACCGGTCGCGTGTGCCCGGCCGGCAGCGGTGCGCCGACCGGGTACGCGGATGAGGAGGGCGATGGCTATCGCCTGAGCGGCCGGTGGGATTACGCCAGCGGCGCGCCGATGGCCACCCATTTCACGCTCAACGCCGTGCTGCGCAGCGGCGGCCGGCCGCTGCTCGATGCGCAGGGCGCGCCCCGGATCCGGGCTTTCCTGGTGCCGGCCCGCCACGTCACGATCGAGCCGACCTGGAACATGACCGGGCTGCGGGCGACGGCGTCGCACAGTTACCGGATCGATGGACAATGGATACCGGCCGGTTACAGTTTTGCGATCCACCCCGGGGCGGCCACCGCGCCGGGGCCGTTGTACCGCTTCCCGTTTTATTCGCTGGCGTATGTGACCCTGGCGGCCAATGTGGCCGGCATGGCGGCGCACTTCATGGCGCTGGCGGGCGAGTGCCTGGCGCACCGGCGGCAGCCGGGTGCGTTAGCGCCGATGGCGCAGGCGCCTGCCGTGCAGCGGCGGTCGGCGGCGCTGCACGCGGCGTTTGATGAAGCGCGCGGCGCGTTTTACCGGGCGCTGGACGATGCCTGGGCGCGGGTGGAGTCGGACGGTGAACTCGATGACGGGGGGATGGCGTTGCTGAAAGACGTGTCGCTGGCGCTGGTGCGGGTGGCGCGCGACGCGGTGGACGGGCTGTATCCGTATTGCGGGCTGTATGCGGCGCGGGAAGACAGCGATATCAACCGGGTGTGGCGCGATTTTCATACCGCGTCGCAGCATTCGCTGCTGCTAGCGCTGGATTGAACCCTAGATGTACCTTGCGATAACGGCAGCGAGTTTCGCAAACGTGGGCCCGATCAGTTCATCGGGCACACAGGCATAGCCGAGCAGCAGCCCCCGCGCGGCGTGTTGCGGATCGCTGTAATACCCGGACAGTGGCCGTGCAATCACGCCTTCGCGCGCCGCCGCGCGGCTGATGGCCTGGTCGTCGCAGCCGTCGGGCAGCATCAGGGTCAGGTGCAGTCCCGCATCGCCGCCCGTGGTGGCCAGCCTGCCTTGAAAACTGTCATCGATCGCCTGCTGCAGCAACTGGCGGCGCTGTCCATACAATTGCCGCATGCGCCGGATGTGCGAAGCGAAATATCCCTGCGTCATGAAGTCCGCCAGCACCGCTTGCGTGAACATCTGGCCACCCCGGTACAGTTCCGCCACGCCGGTGGCAAAAGCGTCGGCCACCGGCTCCGGCACCACCATGAAGCCGATGCGCAACCCTGGAAACAGGGTTTTGCTGAATGAACCCAGGTACACCACGCGCTGGAACGTGTCCATGCCCTGCAGCGACGCCAGCGGCCTGCCGGTATAGCGGAATTCGCTGTCGTAGTCATCTTCCATGATCCACACCTGGTGCTTGGCCGCGTATTCCAGCAGCGCGCGGCGCCGCGCCAGCGACATCACGGGCCCCAGCGGATACTGGTGCGACGGGGTGACAAAGATGAAGCGGGGCGGCGCGCGCAAGGTATCGGGCGGCAACGTGATGCCTTCGCCATCGACCGGCACCGGCACGGGCGCCAGGTCCAGCGAATTCAACACGCTGTGCGTGCCCCAGTAGCACGGATCTTCCACCCAGGCGCGGTCACCCGATTCGCCCAGCAGCTTGGCCGCCAGGTCGATGGACTGGTGGATGCCCGCCGTGATGATGACCTGGTCCGAATGGCAATTGACAGAACGCGCCACGCGCAGGTAATCGGCGATCGCAGTCCTGAGCGGCAGGTAGCCGGCGCCCGATGCGTACGACAGCAATTCCGGCTTGCCGCGCTGCCAGTGCACGTTTTGCAGCCGGCTCCACACCTTGACGGGAAAGCGCGTGACATCGGGCACGCCCGGCATGAAAGCGCCCCACTGGGTTTTCGAGGCGCCCGCCCGCTTGACCAGCCGCGCGCCGCGCGCCGACAGGCCCGCGTGGCCGCCGGCGCCGGCCAGCGCGGGTTCGGCGCGGTGGGCGTCGGACCACTGGTCCGGCACCGTGTCCGTGACAAAGGTGCCGGCGCCGTGGCGCGTGGCGATATAGCCCTCCGACGCCAGGTGGTCATACGCATTGATGACGGTGTTGCGCGAAATCGCCAGTTCACGCGCCAGGTCGCGCGATGACGGCAGTTGCAGCCCGGCTGGCAACACTTCGGCCAGGATCGCGGCGCGCACCACCTGGTAGAGCTGGCGGTTCAGCGGCTGGCCGCCATGGCGGTCCATGCGTTGCAGTACAAAGTCGGAAAGGGTGGCGATTTTCAAGACAAGCCCGGAAGTGGATCCATCATTTATTGTGGATTGGATCTCTATTGTAGGTCCATTGTAGCTTTACCATGCGGCTTCAGTTGATTAATTTATTTCCTGGAGCGACACGACCATGACGAACGCCGATCTGCAACAGCGCAAGGAACAAGCCACCCCACGCGGCGTCGGGGTGATGTGCCAGTTTTACGCGTCCCGCGCCAAAAATGCCGAACTGTGGGATGTGGAAGGCAAGCGCTATATTGATTTCGCGGCCGGTATTGCCGTGCTGAACACGGGCCACTGCCATCCAAAACTGGTGGCGGCGGCGCAAGGGCAAATGGAAAAGTTTTCCCATACCGCGTACCAGATCGTCCCGTATGAAAGCTACGTGGAACTGGCCGAGCGCATCAACCGCCTGACCCCGGGCAGCCACGCCAAGAAAACCGCGTTCTTCACCACCGGCGCGGAAGCGGTGGAAAACGCGGTCAAGATCGCCCGCGCCGCCACCGGGCGTTCCGCCGTCATTGCTTTCAATGGCGGCTTCCATGGCCGCACCATGATGGGCATGGCGCTGACCGGCAAAGTGGCGCCCTATAAAATCGGCTTCGGTCCATTCCCGGCCGAGGTGTACCACGCGCCTTACCCCTGCGCGCTGCACGGCGTGTCGGTGGAGCACGCGGTGCGGGCGCTGCAAAACCTGTTCAAGGCCGACGTGGAGCCCCGGCGCGTGGCGGCCATCATCCTGGAGCCGGTGCAGGGCGAGGGCGGTTTTTATATGGCGCCACCGGACTTTATGGAGGCGCTGCGCGCGCTGTGCGACCAGCACGGCATCCTGCTGATCGCCGATGAGGTGCAGACCGGTTTCGCCCGTACCGGCAAGATGTTCGCGATGGAGCACTACGATGTGCTGCCGGATTTGATGACGATGGCAAAAAGCCTGGCGGGCGGGCTGCCGTTGTCGGCCGTGTGCGGCCGCGCGGAAATCATGGATGCGCCGCTGCCGGGCGGCCTGGGCGGCACTTATGGCGGCAACCCGGTGGCGATCGCATCGGCGCTGGCGGTGCTGGCCGTGATCGAAGAGGAACGGTTGGTGGAGCGCGCGGTGGCCCTGGGCGGCAAGCTGCGCCAGCGCCTGCATGCGGTGCGCGAAGCGGGCGTGGCGCAGATTGCCGAAGTGCGGGGCGCGGGCGCCATGGTGGCGGCGGAATTCCTGCACCCGGGCACGCACCTGCCGGATGCCGGTTTCACGAAGCTGGTGCAATCCCGCGCGCTGGCAAACGGCTTGCTGCTGCTGACCTGCGGCACCGATGGCAACGTGATCCGTTTCCTGTTCCCGCTGACCATCGAAGATTCGCTGATGGATGAGGCGCTCGCTATTCTGGAAGGCGCGCTGCGCGACGCGGCGGGCTTGTGATCCAACTCCCGGAGGTATTCACCATGCTGCACCTGAAAGACCCGGCATTGCTGCGCCAGCAAGCCTACATCAACGGCGCCTGGACCGGCGCCGACAGCGGCGAGCGGTTTGCCGTCACCAATCCTGCCACCGGCGAAACCATCGGCAGCGTCCCCGGCATGGGCGCCGCGGAAGCGCGCCGCGCCATCGCCGCCGCCCATGCCGCCTGGCCGGCATGGCGCGCGAAAACCGCCAAAGAGCGCAGCGCCATCCTGGGCCGATGGTCCGATTTGATGTTGGCCAACCTCGACGACCTTGCAACCCTGATGACCGTGGAACAGGGCAAACCGCTGGCCGAGGCCAAAGGCGAAATCGCCTACGCCGCGTCGTTCATGGAATGGTTTGCCGAAGAAGCCAAGCGCGTGGCCGGCGACACCCTGCAGTCGCCATGGGCCGACAAGCGCTTGATGGTGACGAAAGAACCGATCGGCGTGTGCGCCGCCATCACGCCGTGGAATTTCCCGGCCGCGATGATCACCCGCAAGGCCGGTCCCGCGCTGGCGGCCGGCTGTCCGATTGTCGTCAAGCCGGCCGAGGCGACACCGTTTTCCGCGCTGGCGCTGGCGGTCCTGGCGGAGCGCGCCGGCGTGCCGGCGGGGGTGTTCTCGGTGGTGACGGGCGACGCCCGCGCGATCGGTGGCGAAATGACGTCCAATCCCACCGTGCGCAAGCTGAGCTTTACGGGGTCCACGGAAGTGGGGCGCCTGCTGATGCGCCAGTCGGCGGACACCATCAAGAAGCTGTCGCTGGAACTGGGTGGCAATGCGCCGTTCCTTGTGTTCGACGACGCGGACCTGGACGCGGCCGTGGAAGGCGCGATGATCTCCAAGTTCCGCAACGCGGGCCAGACTTGCGTGTGCGCGAACCGCATCTATGTGCAGGACGGCGTGTATGACGTGTTTGCCGCGAAACTCACCGCCGCCGTGGAAAAACTCCAGGTTGGCCATGGCCTGGAACCCGGCACCACGCAAGGCCCGCTGATCGACAGCGCCGCCGTCGCCAAGGTCGAGCAGCACATCGCCGACGCGGTGGCCAAGGGGGGCCGTGTGCTGACGGGCGGCAAGCGCCACGCGCTGGGCCACGGTTTTTTCGAGCCGACCGTGATTGCCGGCGCGACGCCGGCCATGCTGGTGGCCAGGGAAGAAACCTTCGGCCCGCTGGCGCCGCTGTTCCGCTTCAAGGACGATGCCGACGCGGTTGCCATGGCCAACGACACGGAATTTGGCCTGGCCGCGTATTTTTACGCCCGCGACGTGGGCCGCATCTGGCGCACGGCCGAGGCGCTGGAATCCGGCATGGTCGGCATCAACACCGGCCTGATCTCCAATGAAATCGGCCCGTTTGGCGGCGTCAAGCAGTCCGGCCTGGGCCGCGAGGGGTCGCACTACGGGATGGACGACTACCTGGTGATCAAATACCTGTGCCTTGGCGGGTTGAACGTGTGATGCAGGGGGCAGCGTTCTGCTGACCGCTATTCCCCTGCGGGCTTGGTGTCGGCTGGAAATCGCGCGTGCTACAGTGGCGTCAATTTTTCATAACAAGCCCACGACACTGCCGCCCGAGGACAGCGATGGGCCATGATTGGGAGAACATGCATGCGCCCCCTGAAATACTCCATCAACCTCACCCTGGACGGCTGTTGCGATCACACCGCCGTACAGGCGGACGAGGCCTTGCACCGCCATCACGCCGCCAACCTCGCGCAAGCCGATGCGCTGCTGTTTGGCCGCGTGACTTACCAGATGATGGAAGCGGCATGGCGTCCGCAAGCCGGCACCGGCGCCTGGCCGGAATGGATGGCGCCGTGGATGGTACCGTTTGCGCAAACAATCGACGCGGCAAAAAAGTACGTGGTTTCCAGCACCCTGGAGCAGGCCGACTGGAATGCGCAACTGTTGCGCGGGGACCTGGAAACGGCTGTGCGGCAACTCAAGAGCGAGCCGGGCAAGGGGATATTCACCGGTGGCGTTACCCTGCCGCTGGCGCTGGCCGAACTGGGGCTGATCGATGAGTACGAATTCGTGATCCATCCCCGGATCGCCGGCCACGGCCCGGCCCTGTTCGCGGGCCTGTCGAAATACGTCGATCTGCAACTGACCAGCCAGCACGCGCTCGGTTCGAATGTGGTCGTGCTGCGCTATCGGAGCCGCACATGATCGCCACCCTGATGCTGGCATTGGGCGTGGCCGCCACGCCGGCGCCGTATACCTTTATTGAAGGCAAGGTTCCGCAGGGCGTGCAGCCGGACGGGAATTCAATCGTGTTCGAAGGGCCGGATGGCATGCTGGTCATCGACACCGGCCGCCATCCCGAGCACACCGACAAGATCATCGCGGTGGCCCGGGCGCGCAACAAGCCCATCACCGCCATCGTCAATACCCATTGGCACCTCGACCATTCGACCGGCAATGCGCGCATCCGCGCCGCTTATCCGGGCGCGAAGCTGTACACCAGCAGCGCCGTCGAGGGCGCCCTCAAAGGCTTCCTGGCCCGCAATGCCGAACAGGCCAAAGCCAGCCTGGACGATCCGGCGGTGCCGGAATCCCGCAAGGCCGATACCCGCCTGTACCTGAACGCGATCAGCGATCCCGCCAACCTGGTTCCCGACCAGCCGGTCAAGGACGCGATGACGATCAGGCTGGGCGAGCGCGAATTGCAGCTGCACCTGGCGCCCCACGCGGCGACCGAAGCCGATGTCTGGGTGCACGACGCGGCCAGCAAGACCGTGTTCGTGGGCGACCTGGTGGTGGCGCCACTGCCATTCTTTGACACCGGCTGCGCGGAAGGCTGGCGCCGGGCGCTGGCGCGGATCGACCAGCTGGATTTCCAGACCCTGGTGCCGGGCCATGGCTTGCCGATGGACCATCCAACCTTTTCCACCTACCGCGAGGCGTTTGACGCCTTTACAACGTGCGCCGAAGGCGCGCAGCCAGCGGCAAGCTGTGTCGCCATCTGGATGCGGCGCGGCGCGTCCTTCGTCGCCATGCACCCGGACCCCAAGTACAGCGAGGCGGCGCTGGCTTATTACGTTGACAAGATCTTGCGTGTGCCGGCCAAGCGCGCGGAACTCTGCGGCAAGTGAGCACGAGACCTCTGCAATAAAGAACGATCGTGCTTTAAATTTAGTTTCTGTGTATAGTGCGTTTACACTAAACCGCATTGCGACGAATTCTCACTTGAACACACCTTACCAGGAACCCATCATGACCCTCTCCAAAGACGTAGTAATTGTCGGCGCCACCCGTACCGCGATCGGTACCTTCGGCGGCGCGCTGAAAGATTTTTCCGCTGCCGACCTGGCCGCCATCGCTGTCAAGGAAGCGTTTGCGCGCGCCAAGGTGGATCCGGCGTCCGCACAGCAAATCGTGCTGGGCAATGTGATTCATTGCGAACCACGCGACATGTACGTGTCGCGCGTGGCCGGCATCAATGCCGGCATGGTCAAGGAATCGGCGGCGCTGACCCTGAACCGCCTGTGCGGCTCCGGTCTGCAAGCCATCGTCACCGCCGCCAACGCGATTCAACTGGGCGACGCGGAAATCGCGGTCGGCGGCGGCGTGGAAACAATGAGCCGCGCCCCGTACGTGGTGCAGGCGGCGCGCTGGGGTGCGCGCATGGGCGACACCAAGATGCTCGACATGATGCTGGGCGCGCTGCAAGACCCGTTTGGCGCGGGCCACATGGGCATCACGGCGGAAAACGTGGCCGACCTGTACCAGATTTCCCGCGAAGAGCAGGACGCGTTCGCGGCGGACAGCCAGCGCAAGGCGCTGGCGGCCATCGACGCCGGCTACTTCCAATCGCAGATCGTGCCGGTGGAAATCAAGGGCCGCAAGGGCGTGACGCTGTTCGATACCGACGAACATCCGAAACAGGGCGTCACGGCGGAATCGCTGGGCGCATTGAAACCGGCGTTCAAGAAGGAAAACGGCACCGTGACGGCCGGTAACGCTTCCGGCCTGAACGACGGGGCCGCCGCCTGCGTGCTGATGGACGCGGCCGCCGCATCGCGTGCCGGCCTGGCGCCGTTGGCCCGTATCGTGTCGTATGCGGTGGCCGGCGTGGATCCATCGCTGATGGGCACCGGCCCGATCCCGGCCGTCAAACTGGCGCTGCAGCGCGCCGGCCTGACCCTGAACGATATCGACGTGATTGAATCGAACGAGGCCTTTGCCGCCCAGTCGCTGGGCGTGTGCCGTGGCCTGGACCTCGATCCGGCCCGCACCAACCCGAACGGCGGCGCGATTGCGCTGGGCCACCCGCTGGGCGCGTCCGGCGCCATCATCACCGTCAAGTGCCTGTATGAATTGCAGCGCACCCAGAAGCGCTTCGGCCTGGCGACCATGTGCATCGGTGGCGGCCAGGGTATCGCGGTGATCTTCGAGCGCCTGTAATTCTCAGGCGGTCGGCGCGATCTGAAAGCCGGTGGCGGGCAATTCCGCCCCGGCCTGCGTCACCTGCACCTCATCGACCCGCGCCGCCGGCGGCCCCTTGCGCGCCCACGCGACGATCTGGTCGATGGCGGGGGCGGCGCCCTGCACACACGCTTCCACCGTGCCATCGCGCCGGTTGCGCACCCAGCCGGCGAGCCCCAGTTGCGCGGCCCGGTCCGCAAACGCGTAGCGGTAACCCACGCCCTGCACCCGTCCCGCCACCACAATGTGCGTCGCCATGGCGCTCCTCCTATTTCACCAGCACATACTGGCCAGGCGCATCGTCTTGCGCCGGGTACGCTTCGCATCCCATGGCGGGCGGCGCCACGGGCGCGCCGGAATGCGACTGCAGCCACGCCAGCCACGCCGGCCACCATGAGCCTTGCTGTTCGGGCACGGCGTCGTGCCAGGTGTCGGGGGCGGTATAGGGCATGCCGCGCTGGCGCGTGCCGAGCCGGTAATGGCGCAGCGGGTGGCCGGGTTCGCTGATGATGCCCGCGTTGTGGCCGCCGGAAGTCAGCACGAAGGTGAGTTCGGCGCTGGTCAGGTTATGCAGCTTATAGACGGAACGCCAGGGTGACACATGGTCGGTTTCCGTGCCGACGCAAAACAGGGGCTGGGCGATATCGTTGAGCGAGACGGGGCGGCCGTCGACCGGATAGCGCCCTTCGCTGAGGCGGTCTTCGAGGAACAGCCAGCGCAAGTACTGGCTGTGCATGCGCGCCGGCATGCGCGTGGTGTCCAGGTTCCATGCCATCAAGTCGTTGACGGCGGTGGTTTCGCCCAGCAGGTACTGGTTGATCATGCGCGACCACAGCAAATCGTAGGAGCGCAGCATCTGGAAGGCGCCCGCCATTTGTTCGGCTTTCAGGTAGCCGGTTTCAGCCAGTTGCGCTTCGATCAGGCTGACCTGGCTCTCATCGATAAACAGCCCCAGTTCGCCCGGTTCGCTGAAATCCGTTTGCGCGGCAAACAAGGTCAATGAGCGTAGCCGTTGGTCGCCATTGCGCGCCAGCGCCGCCGCGCCGATCGCGGCCAGGGTTCCGCCCAGGCAGTAGCCGGCCACGTGGACCGGCGCGCCCGGCACGATCCGGCCCACCGCATCGAGCGCATCGAACATGCCCAGTTTCAGGTAGTCGTCCATGCCCAGGCCCCGGTCGGCGGCATCGGGGTTTTTCCATGAAATGCAAAACACGGTATGGCCCTGCGCCACCAGGTGGCCGATCAGGGAGTTATGGGGGGACAGGTCGAGGATGTAGTACTTCATGATCCACGCCGGCACCATCAGGATCGGCTCCGGGCGCACTTGCCCGGTGGCGGGGCGGTATTGAATCAATTCGATCAAGGCATTGCGCAGCACCACCTTGCCGGGCGTAACGGCGACTTGCACACCGGGCACATAGTTCTCCAGGCCGGGTTGCGGGCTGTTGTCCACCTTGCGCAGCGCATCGGCCGCCAGCGCTTGCGCGCCCCGCGCAAAATTCGCGCCGTATTCCCCCGCCGTGCGCTGCAGCACCGTCGGGTTGGTCAGCCACAGGTTGCCGGGCGACGTCACATCCTGCCACTGGCGCGCCAGGAACGACAGCACATCTTCATGGTGCTGGCTGACGCCCCAGACGCCCCGCACCGCCTGTTCCCACCAGTGCTGGCGCAGCAGGAAGGCTTTGCGCCAGACGTGGAAGGGCCAGTTTTGCCATTCCGGCGCGGCAAAGCGGCGGTCACGTCCCGGGGTGGCGTCGGCGTCGGTGGGCTTCCACATGGCGGCCATCAATTCGAAGGTTTCATTCCACGCCAGCCAGGCCAGGTCTTGCTGCTTGCCCGGGGACAGCGCCAGGTGCCGGGCCCAGTCCAGCCAGGCCAGCCGTACGGATTCCGGCGACAGTGTCTTGTTCAGCCGCGCCCACGCCGCATGGACGTGGGGATCGAGTGCTTGCGCACAGGTGGTGGTCATGGCGGTTCCCCTTTGGCTGGAAATCACATATGATTCACAAATGCATGGAGTGTATTGAAATCTGTATCAAGAAAAATCCGGGCAACCCGGACAACACGACTAAGACGAACGGAAACGACATAATGAACGAATATCAGGATATCGTGGTGGAACCCGCCGCCTCCGGTGTGCAAGTGATCCGGCTGAACCGCCCGCAGTCGAAAAACGCGCTGCGCAACGCGACCCTGCGCGAAGTAGTGGTGGCGCTGGCGGCGGCCAGTGACGATGCGGACGTGCGTGCCGTGGTCATCACGGGCGGCGGCGAGATTTTCGCCGCCGGCGCGGATATCCATGAAATGGCGGCGCTTGACGCGATTTCCGCCGCCCGCGATGTGCGGCCCCAGTACTGGCGCGCCATTGCCGGTTTTTCCAAGCCGCTGGTCGCCGCCGTGAATGGCTATGCGCTGGGCGCCGGCTGCGAATTGCTGATGCATGCCGATATCGTGGTGGCGGGCGAGTCGGCCCGCATAGGCCAGCCGGAAATCAACCTTGGCGTGATTCCGGGCGCGGGCGGCACGCAGCGCCTGGTACGCGCGGTCGGCAAGCCGCTGGCCATGAAAATGGTACTGGGCGGTGAAATGATTTCCGCCGAGCGGGCGCTGGCGGCGGGCCTGGTCAGCGATGTGGTGCCGGATGGCGAGGTGCTGGCGACCGCCATGGCGCAGGCGCAGCGCATTGCGCAAAAATCGCCGCTGGCGGTGGCGCTGGCCAAGGAAGCGGTGTTGCGGTCATTTGACATGCACCTGGAGGCGGGGCTGCAGTTCGAGCGCAAATCGTTCTCGCTGCTCGCCGCCAGCGAAGACCGCAAGGAGGGAATCGCCGCGTTCATGGAAAAACGTCCGGCGGTTTTCACCGGCAAATAAAGCAGCGCAAATGCAGGGCGTGTAGCCGGCCGCGTGGATTTGGTACACTCGCAGCTTTTTGCTGCAAGGAAGTATGATGCCGGAATTGCGCGCCCTGGCGCTGGAATGCCTGTTGATCGCGGACCCCGCCGCCAAAGTGGCGGCGATCGCCGCCATGAACGACGCGGTGCAGGCCAACGCCTGCGCGCTCGACAGCAGCGCCGCGCTGCGGAACGAAGGCCCGGTGCCGGGCCGCCCGCACCGGCCGGAACTGGTGCCGCCACGGCAGGTCGGACGCCGTTCGATGGCCACCGTCGAAGGGCGCGCGATGCTGGTGCACGCGCTGGCCCATATTGAATTCAACGCCGTCAACCTGGCGCTCGACGCGCTGTGGCGCTTTCCCGGCATGCCGGACCCGTATTACCACGACTGGCTGCGCGTGGCGCGCGAAGAGGCCTATCACTATTCGTTGCTGTCGGCGCACCTGGGCACACTGGGTTTCCAGTACGGCGACTTCACGGCGCACGACAGCCTGTGGGAAATGGTGGAACGCACCTGCGGCGACGCCCTGGCGCGCATGGCGCTGGTGCCGCGCACGCTGGAGGCGCGCGGACTCGATGCGATTCCGCCGTTGCGCGCCAAGCTGGCGCAGGCCGGCGACCACCAGGCCGCCGCCATCCTCGACATCATCTTGCGCGATGAAGTGGGCCACGTGGAAATCGGCAACCGCTGGTATGGCCACCTGTGCCGCCTGCGCGGGGTCGATCCGGTGCCGACGTACAGCGCCTTGCTGGTGCAGTACCGGGTGCCCGTCAAGGGACCATTCAACCTGGACGCGCGGCTGCGGGCGGGCTTCAGCGAAGAGGAAATGCGCAGCTTTGCCCGCTTTGATTAGCCGCTGAATCCGGTTATGATCGTGTTTTAAAGGCAACTTTGCAGGGTGGGGGCATCATGGTCGATAAACGAATCACCGAGCCGGCCAGGACGGCCGTCAAACAGGTGAGCGGGGCGGTCAACGAGACCAGGGATTTGCTGGGACAAAGCGGCCCGCTGACACCGGGCAGCGGACTGGCCAGCGGCGTGCTGGCGTTGTCGCTGGCGTTTTTAAGTTTGCTGGGCGTGGCGGCGTTCCACTTCCCGCAATATCTGACCACGCCGGAATTGCGGCGGGAATACGACCCGGACCTGATCCGCCATATCATGTTCGCGGCGCTGGTGCTTGCCGGTTCCATCAGCCTGCTCAACGTGCTGTTCAAGCGCGAGCGCGCATTGAACGGCATCGCCGGCGTGATGGTGATTGCCGCCGTGGCGGCAGGCGGCTCGCATGTCCCCGTCAGCGACTTCCCCGACCACACGCCTTACATCGGCCTGGACTGGTTCATCCTCGACTTGCTGGGGTCCACCGTGATCTTCGCGGCGATTGAAAAAGTCTTCCCGCTCTATAAAGGCCAGTTGCTGTTCCGCCGGGAATGGCAGACCGACATGGTGCATTTCGCGGTCAACCATTTTATTGTCGGCCTGGCGCTGCTGACGGTGAACTTCGCGATCCACCGCCTGTTTGGCTGGATGGTCAACGACTCGGTGCAGACGGTCGTGCAAACGCTGCCGTTTATCCCGCAACTGCTGCTGTGCATCCTGGTGGCGGACCTGGTGCAGTACTGGACCCACCGCAGCTATCACGAAATCCCGTTCCTGTGGCGCTTCCACGCCGTGCACCATTCCGCCAAGACCATGGACTGGCTGGCTGGTTCGCGCCAGCATATCCTGGAATTGCTGTGCACCCGTGTTGGCGTGCTGGGCGCCCTGTATGTGCTGGGCTTTGAAAAGGAAGTGATGGATGTGTACATCATCGTGGTCGGCTTCCAGGCCGTGTTCAATCACGCCAATGTGCACCTGCCATGGGGCCCGCTGAAATACGTGATCGTCACGCCCGACTTCCATCACTGGCACCATTCGTCGGACGACATCGCGATCGACCGCAATTACGCCGCCCATTACGCCTTCCTCGATCACCTGTTCGGCACCGCCATCAAGGGGCAAACGGGCTTCCCGGAAAAATATGGCGTGCAGGGCGACTACATGCCCGATGGCTTTGTCAACCAGTTGCTGTTCCCGTTCCGGCGGCAAAAATAAGGCTGCCCGCGCGCAAACCGCCTTTGGCCTCATCCGGGCGGCAACACCAGCAACGCCCGGAAGTCATTGACGTTGGTGCGCGTGGGGCCCGTCACCACGCTGTCGCCCAGGTGCTGGAAAAAGCTGTGCGCATCGTTGAAATCGAGCGCATCGCCGGGCCGCAGGCCTGCCGTCCAGGCGCGCCGCAGCGTATCGGGCGTGATGACGGCGCCCGCGATGTCTTCCTGGCCGTCGACGCCATCGGTGTCGCCCGCCAATCCGTATATCCCCGCCGCACCCTGCAACGCCAGCGCGCATGACAGCAGGAATTCCACATTGCGGCCGCCACGGCCCTTGCCCCGTACCGTGACCGTGGTTTCCCCGCCGGACAGCAGCACGCACGGTGCGGCAAACGGCTGCCCTTGCCGCGCCGTGTGCAGCGCGATGCCTGCCAGCACCTTGCCGACGTCGCGCGCCTCGCCTTCCAGGCTGTCGCCCAGGATGCGGGGCGCCACGCCGGCATCGGCAGCCACCCGGGCTGCCGCTTCCAGCGCCATTTGCGGTGTGGCGATCATCCGTACCTCGGCCCGGGCCAGGCGTGGATCGCCAGGTTTGACGGTTTCACCGGTGCCGCTTGTCAACGTCTCGAGCACCGCGGGCGGCGCGGCAATGCCATAGCGCCGCAAGATGGCCAGCGCGTCGGCGCAGGTCGATTCATCGGCCACCGTCGGGCCGGAGGCGATATCGCGCGGATCGTCGCCCGGCACATCGGAAATCAGCAAAGTGATGACACGGGCCGGATGGCACGCCGCCGCCAGCCGTCCGCCCTTGATGGCCGACAGGTGGCGCCGTACGCAATTCATTTCCGAGATCGTCGCGCCGGACGCCAGCAAGGCGCGGTTGATTTGCTGCTTGTCTTCCAGGCTGATGCCGGGCAAGGGCAGCGGCAACAGCGCCGAACCGCCGCCGGAAACCAGGCACAGCACCGTGTCGTCGGCCGTCAGGCCGCGCACCAGCTCCAGCACGCGCCGCGCCGCTTGCAGGCCCGCCATATCCGGCACCGGATGCGCGGCTTCGACGATCTCGATTTCCGTGCATGGCGCGCCATATCCATAGCGTGTCACCACCAGCCCTTGCAGCGGGCCGCGCCAGTGCTGTTCCACGGCCAGCGCCATTTCCGCCGAGGCCTTGCCGGCGCCAATCACCAGCAGGCGGCCTTTGGGCCGTGGCGGCAGCGCCGGCGGCACGCACAGCGCCGGCTGGGCGGCCGCCACGGCGGCGTCAAACATGCGGCGCAGCAGGGCGCGGGGTTCGATGGGGGAAGTCATGTTGCGCTCCATGGTTCAGGCGGTGGCTTTATGCAGCGTGACCGGCGCCGCGCCGGTGCCGCCGTCACCGCTGGCATACAGCGCCTGCAATTCCGCGGCGGACGAACCGCCGTCGAGCACCCGGTGCATGCGCTCCTGGTCGATCGCGCCAACCCAGCGCGCGATCGCCATGGTCGCCACTGCATTGCCGATGGTGTTGGTGATGGCGCGCGCTTCGGACATGAAGCGGTCCACGCCCAGCAACAGCACCATGCCGGCCACGGGGATCTTGCCCATCGACGCCAGGGTGGCGGCCAGCGTGATGAAGCCGGAGCCGGTGACGCCGGCCGACCCTTTCGAGGTGACCATCAGCACCCCGAGCACCACCAGCTGGTCGGTCAGGGTCAATGGCGTATTGGTGGCCTGCGCAATGAAGATGGCGGCCATGGTGTAGTAAATGCATTGGCCGTCCGGATTGAAGGTGACGCCGGACGGAATCACCAGTCCCACGACGGGCTTGGAAATGCCCACGTGTTCGAGCTTGCGCATCAGTTGCGGCACCACCGATTCGGACGAGCTGGTGCCGAGCACGGTAAAGATTTCTTCACGGATGTAGCGCAGGAATTTGAACAGGGAAAAGCCGCACACGCGCGCCACCAGGCCCAGCACCACCACCACGAACACGATGCACGTGATGTACATGCACGCCATCAATTGTCCCAGCGACATCAGGGACGCCAGGCCGTATTTCCCCACCGTGAACGCGATCGCACCGAAGGCGGCGATGGGCGCGACCCGCATGATCATGCCCACCATCAGGAACATGCCGTTGCTGAACGCTTCCAGGACATCCACCACCGGTCTGGCGCGCTGGCCCATGTGCGACAGCGCCACGCCAAACATGGTGGCAAACACCAGGATTTGCAGGATATCGTTCTTTGCCAGCGATTCCACCACGCTGGTGGGAATCATGTGCATCAGGAAGTCAACAAAGGTGCCGCCCTTGGCCGCCGCCGCCGTGTAGTTGCCGATTGCGCTGGTGTCCAGGGTCTTCGGGTCGATATTCATGCCGGCGCCGGGTTGCGCGAAGTTCACCACCACCAGTCCCAGCAACAGGGCAAAGGTCGACATGACTTCGAAATAAATCAGGGCGCGCACACCGACGCGGCCCAGTTCCTTCATGCTTTCCATTTTGGCGATGCCGAGCACCACCATGGCAAAGATGACGGGGGCGAATACCATTTTAATCAGGCGGATGAAGGCGTCGCCGAGCGGTTTCAGGTCCGCGCCGAGTGTGGGATGGAGCAGGCCAAGCAGGCCGCCCGCCAGTACGCCAATCAGCACTTGCACGTACAGTTTTCCGAAAAATTTCCTGGACATGATAGTCTCCTTGTTGTGATACATAACCATGAGGGCGCCCCGCCTCGCTCTTTGGCGGGTCGGGGCGCCGGGATACCGCGTCTTTATGCGGCTTGGCGCCGCGTGCCTTGCGCCAGCCATGCGCACACGGCGCCGGTGACGTCGGCCGTGGTGGCGGTCCCGCCCAGATCACGGGTGTGCAGCGACGGATTGGCGGTCACCGCTTCAATGGCCTGCATGACGCGCTGCGCGGCGGCGTGTTCGCCCAGATGATCGAGCAGCATCACGACCGACCAGAAGGTGCCGACCGGATTGGCCAGGCCTTTGCCCATGATGTCGAACGCTGAGCCGTGGATCGGCTCGAACATCGATGGATAGCGCCGTTCAGGATCGATGTTGCCGGTCGGGGCGATGCCCAGGCTGCCCGCCAGTGCGGCGGCCAGGTCGGACAGGATGTCGGCGTGCAGGTTGGTGGCGACGATGGTATCGAGCGTGGCCGGGCGGTTGACCATGCGCGCTGTCGCGGCATCGACCAGTTCCTTGTCCCATTGCACGTCCGGGAAGTCACGCGAGACTTCCAGCGCGATTTCGTCCCACATCACCATCGCGTGGCGCTGCGCGTTGCTCTTGGTGATGACAGTCAGCTGCTTGCGGGGACGCGATTGCGCCAGCACGAAGGCAAAGCGCAGGATGCGTTCGACGCCGGTGCGGGTCATCATCGACACGTCGGTGGCCGCTTCGATCGGATGCCCCTGGTGCACCCGGCCGCCCACGCCCGAGTATTCGCCTTCCGAGTTTTCCCGTACGATCACCCAGTTCAAGTCGTCCTGTCCGCAACGTTTCAGCGGCCCGTCGATGCCGGGCAGGATGCGGGTTGGACGCACGTTGGCGTACTGGTCGAAGCCCTGGCAGATTTTCAGGCGCAAGCCCCACAGGGTGATGTGGTCGGGGATGTCCGGATCGCCGGCGGATCCGAACAGGATGGCGTCCTTGCCGCGCAGCGCATCGAGGCCGTCGGCCGGCATCATGACGCCGTGCCGGCGGTAGTAATCGCCGCCCCAGTCGAAGTCTTCGAAAGCAAAGCGGAATTCCCCGCCGCCGGCGGCCAGCGCTTCGAGCACGGCGCGGCCGGCGGGAACCACTTCCTTGCCGATGCCGTCGCCTGGAATGGTTGCGATGTGGTAAGTCTTCATGGTGCGTCTCCTTGGTGGTTGGGGGGAATCGGGGGCTGACGAGGGCACTGTAAAGGGTGGACGGCATTGAAAATGGCCGATAAACTCAATCCATTGTTAACCCGTACCTCCACAATCAACCATGAGCAGCGCGTTCCAGCCGGCCGAACTGGCCTTTTTTGTCACCTTGTCCACTTGCGGTAGCCTGAGCGGTACGGCGCGGGAACTGGGCATTACCACCTCTGCCGTCAGCAAGCGGCTGGCCCTGATCGAGGCGCGCATCGGTGTGCCTCTGGTGAACCGCACCACGCGGCGCATGGGACTGACGCCGGAAGGCGACGTGCTGGTGCGGCATGCGCGCCGCATCCTCGATGAGATGGCCGAACTGGACCAGTTGCTGACCGCGTCGAAAGGTGTGCCGAAAGGCCAGTTGCGCGTCAATGCCACCCTGGGATTCGGGCGGCTGCATGTGGCGCCGGCGATTTCCCGCTATGTGCTGCGCTATCCGGAAGTCGATGTGCAATTGCAACTGTCGGTGGACCCGCCTGCGCTGACCGATGACCAGTTCGACGTGTGCATCCGCTTCGGCGCGCCGGCCGATACCCGGGTGCTGGCGCGGCGCCTGGCGCCGAACCGGCGCTTGCTGTGCGCCGCGCCGAAATACCTGGCGGCGCACGGCGAACCGAAAGCGCCGGATGATTTGCGTAAGCACAATTGCATCAGCATCCGCCAGGGCGATGAAGCGTATGGCCTTTGGCGGCTGGTGTCCGGGCGCGACACCGACAAGCAGGCCGACGCCGTCAAGGTGCGGGGCAACCTCACTACCAATGATGGCGAAATTGCCGTCAACTGGGCACTGGACGGCCATGGCATCCTGATGCGGGCGGAGTGGGATATCGCACGCTACCTGCAGAGCGGGCGGCTGGTGCAGGTGCTGCCTGCTTATCGGACAACGGATGCCGACATTTACGCTGTCTATCCGCAACGGCACCAGCTGTCGGCGCGGGTGCGCACGTTCGTGGACTTCATGACCGACGCGCTGGCGCCAAAAATAGCTGAAAAAGACGCTTGACCTTCCCATGATGGGAATGATTAACCTGATCTTGCTGGCACACCTGGCCAGCGCCACTTCAAGGAGATCAGCATGAACTTTACCAATCGTTATACTTCCCGCCAGTCGGCCGCCACCGCCTGCGCCTGCCGCGCGTGCGCCGGTGCGGGGTGCGGCTGCGGTTGCGCGCCACAGGCAGCGGCGGCGCAATGCAGTTGCGGCCCGAACTGCGGCTGTGGCGATAATTGCCAGTGCAATGCGGTGGCCGCCGGTCCGTTGGCCGAGACGCGGGGACTGTAAGCGGCGGTGCGGTATACGGCGGCGTGGCGCCGTCCTATACCGCGCTGCGGGGTTTTCGCAGAACAGCGTTCCGCTATAATCGGAGCCCCGCCGTTCCGCCTGAAAGCACCGTATGAATCCGACCCAGCCTGAAGCTTCCCGCGCCCTGCAAGCCGCCGCCCGTGTGCAGGCGATCGAACCGTTCCGTGTCATGGAAATCATGAAGGCGGCCAGCGACGTGGCGAAGTCCGGTGTCGATGTGATCAGCATGAGCGTGGGCGAACCGGATTTCACGGCGCCCGAACTGGTGGCCGAAGCCGCCGTGCGCGCCATCCGTGGCGGCGCCACGCAATATACCGATGCACTCGGCTTGCCCGCGCTGCGCGAAGCGATCGCCGAACATTATCGCGCCGCGTTCGGGCTGGACATTCCCGCGCGCCGCATCATCGTCACGGCCGGCGCGTCGGCCGGGTTGCTGCTGGCGTGCGCCGCGCTGGTGTGCGAAGGCGATGAAGTACTGATGCCGGACCCCAGCTATCCCTGCAACCGCCATTTCGTTTCGGCGTTTGGCGGCAAGGCGGTTTTGCTGCCCTCCGGCCCGGAACAGCGCTACCAGTTGACGGCGGAGCACGTGGCGCAACACTGGGGCGCCGCTACCCGTGGCGTCATTGTGGCGTCGCCGTCGAATCCGACCGGCACTTCGCTGACGGTCGAACAAATGACGGCGTTGCTGGCGGCGGTCAAGGCGCGCCACGGCTTTGCCATCGTCGATGAGATTTACCAGGGCCTGTCCTATGGCCAGCCACCGCACAGCGCGCTGGGCCTCGATGACGATGTCATCACCGTCAACAGTTTTTCCAAGTATTTCAATATGACGGGCTGGCGCCTGGGCTGGCTGGTGGTGCCCGACGCGCTGGTGGGCGTGATTGAAAAACTGGCGCAAAACCTGTTTATTTGCCCGTCAACGGTGGCGCAGCACGCGGCGCTGGCGTGCTTCCACCCGGAATCGATCGCAGTGTACGAACAGCGCCGCCTTGAATTCCAGCGCCGCCGCGATTTCTTCGTGCCGGCCTTGCGCGAGCTGGGTTTCAGTGTGCCGGTGATGCCGGACGGCGCGTTTTATGTCTATGCCGATTGCAGCGCCGTGCCGCACCAGAGCGCCGGCGACAGTACCGCGTTTGTCATGGCGGTGCTGCGCGAAGCGGGGGTGGCCTTTGTGCCGGGCGACGATTTCGGTGTCGCCGCGCCACATCGGCACGTGCGCTTTTCCTATGCCACCGCTTATGACCGTATCGAGCAGGCCGTGGCGCGCATGGGCAAGCTGTTCGGGCGCTGATGGTGGACGCGACCGGGGGGCCAGGTCAGGCGGCGCGCTTGTTGCGGCGTGGCGGTTTGCCTGGCGCGCCGAACAGCGCCGCCACCATCGGGTCGCGCCGGATCACGCAAGTGTGCACCCGCCCGTGGTAGGGCCGGTCGTCCGCCAGCCGGTGTACCCGGTGGCCATCGGTGGTGACGGTGACGCTCATGGAAGGGCCGCGATAGGCGGGAAGGATCGGGGTACTCATCATCGTTCTCCAAGCAAAGTGTCAGGCAGGGCGCGGCAGGGGCGCGCCGGTCCCGTTGCGGCGCAGCCGCGCATAGACGCGCAGCGCGCACGCCAGGTTGGCGCACAATAAACAACACGACAGGCAAAATGCCGCCGCCGCCGGACGCGCCAGCCAGTCCGGCCGTACGCACGCGCCAAGCAACAGCGCCAGCGCCGCGGCGTGCACGCCGAATTGGCGCCGGGTCCAGGGATCAGGAATCATGGTTTTCACATCGGGCACACTGCGGCTGCCGCCTTGGACCGACTCCTGCAAGTGGTACCAGACCAGGAACGGCACGATCTTGTACAACATGCCGTTGATGGCGGAAAACGCGAATCCGACCACCAGCAGCACGCCCGGCACCAGCGGCGCCACGCTCATCGCGCCCACTGCGCCCAGCGTGCAGGCCGCCACCAGGCTTCCGATCGCCGTGTACCAGAACAGGCTGGTGACGTCCGGCTTGGGACGCTTGCGGCCCAGCAGCAGCGCGCCGGTGACGGCGCCGAACACCGCGAAGCCCGCCGCGCCCAGCACCACCCCGGCCCGTGTAAAGGTTTGCGCGGCGTGTTCCGCCAGGCCGCTCGCGACCGAGACGACCGCCAGCAAGATGAACATCGTGCTGGTGAAACCGCGCGTCATCCAGCCGGGATACAGCGCCGTCACCTGGAACATCGGCACCACCTGGTAAGCCACGCCGGCCACCAGCAAGCCGGTCCAGCCCAGCAAGCCCCAAGCCGCATGGATGTCAGTCACGTGGAGCAGCGGCAGCGGCAGCGACGAGGGCCAGGCAAACTGGCTGGCCAGCAGCACGCCCAGCACCACGGTGACCACCAGCGCGGCCAGCGCGGTGCGGATCGCCGCCACCATCGATGCCGCGCCATCGGCGTGGCGCTGCCACAAGCCGGCCGCGCACAGGCCGGTCAATCCCAGCAGCGCGGGCGCCAGCATTGCCGGCGCGCCGATGAACAGCATTGGCAGTTCAAACAGGAAGCCGCCTGCCAGGGCCAGCGTGCCGGCGCACAGGAGCGCATGGGCGGCGGCGCCGCAGCGGTGCTGCGGGATCGCGACACCGGCCACCGACGGCAGCATTTGCAGCAGGGAGCCCAGCATGGCCATACACAGGCTGCCCAGGGTCAGCAAGTGCGTGGCGGCCAGCATGGGTGAAGTCCAGCGGCTGGCAAAGGCGGCCGGCCCGGACCACAGCAGCACGCCGCCCGCCAGCAGGGCGAACAGCGGCGCGCACAGCAGGAAGCGCAGCGGCACCGACAGCGGAGGATTGTGGGAAAAGGTCAGGGCGCGCTGCATGGCAGATCCGAACGGGAACGGGTTGCGTGGCTCAGGCGGGGTCGCGCCAGATCAGCAAGCGGTAGCTGCGGTCTTCCTGCCAGCCGCCGTGGCGGCGGTAATCGTTTTGATCGAGCACCCGGAACAGCGGATGCGGCTCGCGGTCGAGTTTCACCAGCAGGGCGCCATGCTCCGGCAGCACCTCCAGTGCTTCGAGGATGGCCAGCATGGGTTCCGGCGGCTCCATGCCGGTGACGTCGATTTCGCTGGTGGCGGAGGGGAGGGTGGTGGTGTTCATCATGCGCTCTCTTCGGTATTGATCTGAATCCATTGTCACATTCAGTCAAGTCTTGCTTCCTTGATCAAAGTCAAGGAAAGCCGCGATAGGGGCGCGGTACAGTGCGTCGTGCCTGGCGGATTCCCCACCCTGCATGTTTGCCGGCCGTCCGCGGCCGGCTTTTTTTCACTCACTACCATGACCCAGACAGCCGTACCTGAAACCGCCCCGCCGATCGAACTGGTGTGCCCCGCGGGCAGCCTGCCGGCGCTGAGGGCCGCCGTTGACAACGGCGCCGATTGCGTCTATCTCGGCTTTCGCGACGCTACCAATGCGCGCAATTTCGCCGGCCTCAATTTCGACGATGCCGCCATTGCGCAAGGCATTGCATACGCCCACCGGCGCGGCCGCAAAGTCTTGCTGGCGCTGAACACCTACCCGCAACCGGGCGCCGTGCAATTGTGGCGCAACGCCGTGGGCCGCGCCGCGCAGGCCGGCATCGACGCCGTGATCCTGGCCGACCCGGGCCTGATGCGCTACGCGTCCGAACGCTATCCGGACTTGCGCCTGCACTTGTCGGTGCAGGGGTCCGCCACCAGCGCCGACGCCATCAACTTTTACCAGCGCCACTTCAACGTGGCGCGCGCCGTCCTGCCGCGCGTCCTGTCACTGGCCCAGGTTGGGCAGGTGCTGGAAAACACGTCGGTGGAAATCGAAGTGTTCGGTTTTGGCAGCCTGTGCGTGATGGCGGAAGGGCGCTGCGCGCTGTCGTCGTACGCCACCGGCGAGTCGCCCAATACCCACGGGGTCTGCTCGCCGGCCAAGGCGGTGCGCTGGGAGCCTGCCCCGCAAGGGCTGGAAGCGCGCCTGAACGGCGTGCTGATCGACCGCTACGCCGATGGCGAGAACGCCAGTTACCCGACCCTGTGCAAGGGCCGCTTCGATGTGGCGGGAGAAACCTATTATGCGGTGGAAGAACCGGCCAGCCTGAATACCCTGGAATTGCTGCCGCGCCTGATGGCGATGGGTGTGCGCGCGGTAAAAATCGAAGGCCGCCAGCGCAGTCCCGCGTATGCGGCGCAAGTAACGCGCGTGTGGCGCGAAGCGATCGACCAGTGCCGCGCCAACCCGGCGCGCTACAGCGTGCGCCCGGCCTGGATGGCGGAAATGAACAAAGTCGCGGAAGGCCAGCAGCACACGCTGGGCGCCTATCACCGCGCGTGGAAGTGAAAGGAATCCCATGTTGAAACTTGCGCTGGGCCCATTGCAGTATTACTGGCCACGCGACACCGTGCTGGCGTTTTATACCGGCGTCGCAGCCAGTGCGGCCGATATCGTATACCTCGGCGAAACCGTGTGTTCGCGCCGCCACGAACTGCGCCTGGCGGACTGGATGGCCGTGGCGGAGCGGCTGCAGGACGCCGGCAAGAAAGTCGTGCTGTCCACCCTGGTGTTGCAGGAATCGGGTTCGGACGCGGCGGCGCTGCGCCGCGTTGTGCGTAACGGCCATTACCAGGTCGAAGCGGGCGATATGGGGGCGGTGCATCTGCTGACCGGCGACGATGCGCTGCCCGGTGGCTTTATCGCCGGTCCCCACCTGAATATTTATAACGCGTGCACCTTGCACCTGATGCATGACCTGGGCGCGCGGCGCTGGGTGATGCCGCTGGAAATGGGCCGCGAGGGCCTGGCGGAGATCCTGCGCAAGCGTCCGGCCGGCATGGAAACCGAAGTGTTTACCTATGGCCGCATGCCGCTGGCGTTTTCCGCCCGCTGCTTTACGGCGCGCAACCGCAATTTGCCGAAAGACGATTGCCGCTTCAGCTGTATCGACTATCCCGACGGATTGCTGCTGGAAACGCGGGAAAAGCAGCCGTTCCTGGTGCTCAATGGCATCCAGACCCAGTCGGCCAAAGTCTATAACCTGGCCGGCGACCTCCCGGAGTTGCAGGAACTCGGGGTGGACGTGCTGCGTATCAGCCCCCAGTCGCGCGGCACCATGGAGATTCTGGCGGCGTTTGACGCGTTGCGGCGCGGCTTGGTGCCCGTGGCCGGCAGCCTTGAACCGGTCGCGCCGGACGGCGCGTGCAACGGCTATTGGCATGGCCGTCCCGGGATGGAGGGGATGCCGCCCGAGGGCGGCATCCCTGGCGCAATTGCGGCCCACGCCGGCATCGGCGGCAATGCCCGGCGCGCTGGCGCGGCCGTGGTGGAAGGAGCGGCATCATGAGCGCGCAGCCATCGCGGTCCGGCGCGGCCGCTCCGGCGCGCCCGGGCTTGCCGCCGCCACTGGCCGCGTTGCTGGGCCGCCTGCCGCCGTTTCCCGGTTCCGTGCTGTTTTGCGCGGCGCTGAACGTGGTGCTGCGGCCGCACTTGCCGGCCGACGTGCGGGACAGCTTGCAAGGGCGGCCGTTGCGCATCGCCGTCACGGACGCCGGCGTGGCGTTTGATTTCACCTGGCAGGGAACGCGCTTTGGCGCACTGCCGCGCGGCGCCAGGGCCGACCTGGAAATCGCCGCCAGCGCGGGCGACTTCGTGGCGCTGGCGCGGCGCGAAGAAGACCCGGATACGCTGTTCTTCAGCCGCCGCCTGGCCATGTCCGGGGATACCGAACTGGGCCTGCTGGTGAAAAACACCCTCGATGCGATGGAGTCGCCGCTGCCGCAAACGCTGCGCACCGCACTGTCGGACTGGCTGCGGAAGGCCGCTCCGCGCTAATGCTGACGGTCCCCGCCATCGTGCACGCGGTGGCGGAGCCGCTGGCGCAATCCGTCATCTCAGAAAAGGAATCCACATGAATAACTTGTCGATCGCGCTGCTGGAAGCCCTGAAAGCCCATGGCGCGCAAGCGCTGTTTGGCTTGCCGGGCGACTTCGTCCTGCCGTTTTTCCGCCAAGCCGAACTATCCGGCATCCTGCCGCTGCACACGCTGAGCCACGAGCCCGGCGTGGGGTTCGCCGCCGATGGCGCGGCGCGCTACCAGGGCGGTCCCGGGGTCGCCGTGGTCACCTATGGCGCGGGCGCGCTGAACCTGGTCAATGCGGTGGCCGGCGCCTACGCGGAAAAAGTACCGCTGGTGGTGATTTCCGGTGCGCCCGGCGCGCTGGAACGCGGCAACGGCTGGCTGCTGCACCACCAGTCGCGCAACCTGCAATCGCAGCTGGCGATCTTCCGTGAAATCACCTGCGACCAGGTGATCCTGGATGACACGAAGCAGGCGCCGGCGCTGATCGCGCGCGCGCTGCGCAATTGCCTGTCGCAGTCGCGGCCCGTGTATATCGAACTGCCGCGTGACATGGTCGATGCGCCGTGCGCGCCGGTGGTCCCGCTGCCGCCGCCGGCCTGGGATGCCGACGCGGTGCGGGCCTGCGCGCGTGAAGTGTTGCGGCGCCTGGCGGCGGCGGTCCGGCCGCTGCTGCTGGTGGGGATCGAGATCCGCCGCTGCGGCGTCGAGCACAAGGTGGCGCAACTGGCGCGCCTGCTGCGGGTGCCGGTGGCCACCACCCTGATGGGACGCGGCTTGCTGGCCGGGCAGGACGCGCCGCTGCTGGGGACTTACCTTGGCGCTGCGGGCGGCGATGGCCGACCTGCTCGATGACTTGCGGCAGGATTTCGTGGCGGAAGAACGCGTGTTGGCGGCGCTGCGCAGCCACAGCGCCGCCGGTCACATTGCTGAGCACGGCAATGTGCTGGCGCGGCTGGAAATGGCGTCCGACTCGGGTACCGAGGTTTGCCACCAGGCGCTGCGCGCCTTGCCCGGCTGGTTCCGGCACCATCTTGACCACTGGGATGCCCTGCTGGCGCGGGACTTGGGGCAGACGGGGTGATGCTGAGAAAAAGAGCCCGCCGAGCTCCGTCTGATGGTGATCTGGGACAATTGTCACATCCGCGCAAAGCCTGAATCTGTGATTGAAACCTAAAAGCCCACTTTCAAACGCAGTTCGTGCGGCGCAAAAAAAAGCCCGCTACGGAGCGGGCTGAATCCAATTCTGAGAGAGTTGGAGGAGACAGGTGTAATGATGCTGCATCGCGGCATATTTGTCCAATTTCAATTTCACATACTTGATATAGCCATTTCGTATAATGTTTAAAACAGGCAACAAGTATGCATGTTTGAATTGTAACGTGCTGGACCGATAACAAAAGTGGAGTTACTGTGCATGACGGGTCCCACCTATTCTGCGCGACGGAGGCTGCCATGCGCCATTTGTCCATCAAACAAGCATTTACCGCCACATTCCTCCTGACCCTGTTGCTCGCCGCCCTGACGTTCTGGGCCTTGCTGCGGATCTCCGACAAACAGGCTGCCGCCACGGCGGCCAGCCAGGCGCGCTACCAGTCCTATGTCCTGGCCGATGAATTGCGCCAGAGTTCGGATGATTTGACGCGGCTGGCCCGCACCTACGTGGTGTCGGGCGATGCCGCCTACGAAAAGCAATACATGGACATCCTTGATATCCGCAACGGCAAGAAAGCCCGGCCGGAGCACTATGAACGGATTTACTGGGATTTCGTGGCGGGCGGCATGCCGGTGCCCCCGGCCAGCGGCCAGCCGGTGGCGCTGCAGGAATTGATGAAGCGCGCCGGTTTCACGGAACAGGAATTTGCCCGGCTGAAGCAGGCGCAAGCCAATTCCGACGGCCTGGTGAAAACCGAAGTCATTGCCATGAATGCCGTCAAAGGCTTGTATGACGATGGCAAGGGCAATTTCACGCGCAAGGACACGCCCGACCTCGAGATGGCGCGCCGCATCATGCACGACGCCACGTACCACCAGAACAAGGCGCGCATCATGCAGCCGCTCAATGAATTTCTCGCGCTGCTCGATACCCGCACGGCCGACGCCGTGGCGACGGCGGAAAGCGCGACCCGCACCGCGTTCATGCTGGCGGTGGGGCTGCTGGCGCTGTCGGTGGGCGCCACGGTGATCTGCCTGCTGCTGGTGTACCGCTATATCGAACGCAACCTGGCCAGCGCCACGTCGGCCGCCGCGAAAATCGCCGCGGGCGATCTGACGGAAGACATCCGCGTCGCGTACGACGATGAAGTGGGCACCCTGATGCGCGCGATTGCCACGATCAACGACAACCTGGCCGGCATGATCGGGAAGATCCACACCAGCACCGATGAAATGGAAGTGGCGACCGGTGAAATCGCCCAGGGCAATGCCGACCTGTCGGCGCGCACGGAGTCGCAGGCCAGCTCATTGCAACAGACCGCCAGTTCGATGGAATCGCTGACACACACGGTGCAGCGCAATGCCACCGACGCCACCGAAGCGAACCGGCTGGCCGCCAGCGCGTCGTCGATTGCCACGCAAGGCGGGAATGTGGTGTCCCAGGTGATCAGCACCATGGGCTCGATCCGTGAAAGTTCGACCCGGATTGAAAACATCACCGGCGTCATCGATGGCATCGCGTTCCAGACCAATATCCTCGCACTCAACGCGGCGGTGGAAGCGGCGCGCGCCGGCGAGCAGGGCCGGGGCTTTGCCGTGGTGGCGTCCGAAGTGCGGTCGCTGGCGCAGCGCTCGGCGGCGGCCGCCAAGGAAATCAAGGAATTGATCGGTGATTCCAGTGGCCGGGTGGAGGCGGGCGCACGCATGGTCGATGAAGCCGGCAAGACCATGGCGCAGATCGTGCAGGCGGTGCGCCAGCTGGAAACCATCATGGCGGGCATCACCAACGCCAGCGCCGAGCAAAGTACCGGGATCCAGGAAGTCAACCGGGCCGTCACGCAAATGGACGCCATCACGCAGCAGAACGCGGCGCTGGTGGAGCAGGCCGCCGCCGCGGCGGAAAGTTTGCGCGAACAGGCGCAGGGACTGGCGCGCGCGGTCAGCAGTTTCCGCTTGCGCGGTGGCGCGCCCGCCAGGGCGATGCCCAAGGCCAGTCCGTCGCGCCTGCACCTGTCGCATGCATAGCGCGCAGGCAAAAAAAACCCGCCGGGGCGGCGGGCAAAGCCCTGTGTCAGGACCTAGGAGACAGACGGTAGGACAGTATCGTGGCGTCATGGGCCCGGTTGCCGGTGGCCGGCGCGCAGCGTGGCCCTGGCCGCATGGGCTGCGCTGCCGGTGATGGCGGCAACAGCTGCAATAGCTGCAATAGCGGCAACAGTTGCAATGGCACTGATACGCGGCGCGATACTTGTCGAATTCGGGGGAACTTCAGCGCGGACCGGGGATGGGGGCCGCAGTGGCATGCCGTAGCCGGCATTGCAACGCGAGTGGGGCGTCGCTGGAATAGCTTGGTCAGGAAGGACCGTTGAATAGAATGTAGCACAGGATGCCGCGCGCCGCGACCATCAGTTTGCCGCCCGCGGTGGTTTGATGGCAATAGGCGACAAGTTGCAAAGTGCTAGCCGGAATGCAAAACGCCGGGCCCATGGGCCCGGCGTTGACATACAGCGGCAGATCGGGCGCTGTCAGGCGCCCGCTGCCATCATTTCTCGGCGAACGCGCGTTCGATCACGAAGTCGCCCGGGGTGGACGTGTTGCCTTCGTTGAAGCCACGGGCTTCCAGCATTTCTTTCAGGTCGCGCAGCATGTCGGCGCTACCGCAAATCATCACACGGTCATCGTTCGGGTTCAATTCCGGCACGCCCAGGTCGGCGAACAGCTTGCCGCTCTCGATCAAGTCGGTAATGCGGCCCGTGTTCTTGAACTCTTCGCGCGTCACGGTCGGGTAGTAGCGCAGCTTCGAGGACACCAGGTCCCCCAGGAATTCATGGTTCGGCAAGTGCTCGACCAGCAGGTCGTGGTAAGCCAGTTCATCGACCTGGCGGGTGCCGTGGACCAGGATCAGCTGGTCAAACTTTTCGTAGATTTCCGGATCGCGCACGATCGACAGGAACGGCGCCAGGCCGGTGCCGGTCGACAGCATGTACAGGCGTTTGCCTGGCAACAGGTAGTCCGACACCAGGGTACCGGTTGGCTTGCGGCCGACGATCACGGAATCGCCCACCTGCAAGTGCTGCAGGCGCGACGTCAGCGGACCGCCCGGCACTTTGATGCTGAAAAATTCCAGGTGGTCTTCATAGTTGGCGCTGGCGATCGAATACGCGCGCAGCAGTGGCTTGCCATCGATGCGCAGGCCGATCATGGTGAAGTGGCCGTTCGAAAAGCGCAGCGACGGGTCGCGCGTCGTCGTGAAGGAAAACAGGGTATCGGTCCAGTGGTGCACGCTCAAGACGCGCTCTTCATTCATATTGCTCATGTATTCGTTCCTGACTCAATGACAAGCACTGTCCATCCCCGAAAATCCGGGCCTGGCAACCTGCTGGGCTGGTGCGACAGTGCGGAGGGTTAAAGCGTGTTAATGCTGGTGTGTACAACAATGTCCGATATGTTAAGGCATTTGACGGTTTTTTGCCTGGGAAACGGCCATATGGTTACCATTTAATAGGCATATGCATATATGGGAAGCTCATATATGAGCTTTCCTGGCATAAAGCAGGGCATTCATATCGCTAATACATTGCCTGCAAACTCAGGCTCAAGCGTCGTGGCGCACCCTGGATAAAGTAATCGAAGCCGAACCCGGCCAGGCTGATCGCGTAACTGTCGTAGCGGCGGTCCAGCAGGTTGCTGGCCTGCGCCACCAGCGTATAGCGGCCGCTGCTGTCGGACAGGGCGGCGCGCGTATTGAGCACCCCATAGCCGGACTGGCCAATGCGCTGGTAGCCGGGGCGGCCATTGTAGGCGCTGTACCATTGCCGTCCCTGCGCACTGCCGGCCAGGCTCAGTTCGAGCGCGCCGCCTTGCGCCAGCCGCGTACGGTAATCGATGGCGGCGTTGATCCGCGCTTTGGGCGCGGAAATCAGTTGATTGCCGTCGAGGCGGTCCGCGCCGAGCACCAGTTCGGTATAGCTGGTGCGCATCAGGTTGATGCCGGCCGTGGTTTTCCAGGCATCCGTGGGGCGCCACTGCAGGTCGGCTTCGATACCGCGTATCCGTGCCGCGCCGGCATTGAGCAGCATGGTCGACGCGCCCACCACGTTGATGAATTGCTGGTTGCGGTAGCGGTAGCCGTAACCCGCCAGGTTCAGGCGCAGCCGTCGCTGTGGCCATTCCTGTTTGAGTCCCACTTCCAGCGCGGTAATGGTTTCCGGCCGCGTATATCCCTGTTGGATCACGGTCTCGGGCGAATACACCAGTCCCGGATTGAAGGCGCCGCTGCGGAAACCGTTCGACAGGCTGGCGTAGGCCATGGCGTGCGGCGTCAAGCGGTAGTCCGTCCCCAGCTTGCCGGACCAGTTATGTTCGCGCTCGGTGCGGCGCGGGCCGGACGCGGTGGTATAGGGCCCGGTCAGGTAACGTCCGCCGAGGCCGGGCGGCAGGAAGGCCGCTTCGATGCCGCTGGCGTTGCCCGGGATCCAGCTTCCGATGGGCACGCCGGCCGTGGAACGCTGCGAAATATTGATGTATTCAAGCTTGCCGCGGTCCGCCGTGAAACGCACCCCGGCGTCAAAGCCCAGTTGGGCGCTGGCTTGCCAGCGGCCCTGGGCATAGGCCGCCGTGCTGGTGGTCCGCGTCGTCATGCTGTGGTCCACCAGGCCATAGGCATTGAGCATGGCGGCCAGCGCCGGGTCTTGCAGTTGCACCAGCGGCAGTGGCGTGTCGAAGAAGCGGTAGGTATTGAACATGGCGCGCTGTTCGCGGTTCCAGTACACGCCGCCGATCACGCTGAACGGGCTGTTCCAGTTCGAGCCGATGCGCACGTCCTGCGACAGCGCGTGGCCATTGAAGCGCCAGTCCGGCTCGATCAGCGCCTGCGGGCTGCCGTCGCCATCGGCTTCCAGCCGGTAGCGCGTGCGGTACCACGACGTCACCGACGTCACCTCATACGACCCGGCATGATGGCGCAGGCGCGCACTGGCCAGGTCCAGTTCCACCAGCGCGTGGCCGGCCTTGTTGATCGCGGTTTCCAGGGTATCCATGTCGGCCGGGCGCGTGTAGCCGGCCAGGTTGACGTTGCCCAGCCCCGGCACCGCGAAAATGCCTTCCATGCGCGGCGGGTTGGTGCGCGGCGAACTGCGGCTGTGCGTGAGCTTGAACAGGACATCGGTGGCCGGCGCCAGTTGGCCATGCATGGTGACGCGGGCCGCGTAGCGGTCGGCCTGCGCCATCGCGGGGCCCAGGCGGTTCTTGATATACCCGTGGTCGCGCTCCGCGTCGAACGCGGCGCGGATGGCCAGCACACCGGGCGAGAGCGCGGCTTCGCCGGCCAGGAACAGACGCCGCGCGCCATCATCGCCCACCCCGGCCCGCACCTCGCCCGATGCCGCGCCGTCGAGCGCCGGGCTGCGCGTGATCAGGTTGATGGCGCCGCCGGTGGTGTTCTTGCCATACAGCGTGCCTTGCGGGCCTTTCAGCACTTCGACCCGTTCCAGGTCGAAGAACGCCATGCCGTGCGTGGTGATGGCGCCCAGGTACGCTTCATCGAGGTAGACGCCGATCGGGCTGGCCTCGGTGCTGTTGAAGTCCGACATCGAGACGCCACGCAGGGAAAACACCATTTGCACGCCGTTCGACGTCGACGCCTGCAATCCCGGCACTTGCTGGTCCAGTTCATAGCTGCTGAGTACACCGCTGCGCTCCAGTTCCCGTCCGCCCAGCGCGGTGACCGACATCGGCACCCGCTGCACCGGTTCGCTGCGCCGCTGCGCGGTGACTTCGACGACTTCCATGGTTTGCGCGGTGACGATCGCGGGGAGCGCGGAGAGGGCCAGCAGGCCACCCAGGGCGGCGGGGCGCAGCGGGGGGCGCGGATGCGTGCGACGGATCATATGGAAACTCCTGATGCCGGAATCGGTATCACTGTACCAAATTAATTGATTGGCCGGGAAGCCTGGCAATGATCATCATATGCGCATCGGACTGATTGATCCGGGCGGGCGGGATATTGTCCCGCCGTCCGCCATAACGGTATAAATCGTTTATTCCGGTGTTGCGGCGCAGCATCCGGTTTTTCTGGCGCGGTTTGGAAGCGCGCCCGCCGTTACAGGGCTTTTCGCATTTTTCGCGATCCCGATTGATTCGATCATCCTCGTGATTCTTTAAAAGAGTGGACCAAAATTCGTGCAGTGCTCACCTAGAATGCAATCTGAAAGTCGATCAAACAAACGACAGGCCAATCAATGGCCGATCTTCGGAGGAGAGCATCGTGAGTCGCAATGTGATTGAAAGCAGTAACGTTTTTGCACCCGTTCCACGTCCCGGCACCCAACTGCGCGCGATTGCCGCCGCGGCGGCGCTGCTGGCGATGTACCCGGCCATGGCACAGGAAACTGGCGCCGCCAAACCAGCGGCACAGGCGGAGAAGCCGATTGAAAAAGATACGGTCGTAACGGTGACCGGTACCCGCAAGTCGGTGGCGTCCGCGATTGACCGGAAGATCCGCAACGCCACCGTGTCCGATTCGCTGGTGGCGGAAGATATCAATCAATTCCCTGATAAAAACGTCGGTGAAGCGCTGTCGCGCATTACCGGCGTGCAGCTGACCCGCGACTTTGGCGAAGGTTCGCAAGTGGCGATCCGGGGCGTTGAGCCGGATTTGAACCGGGTGGAAATCAATGGCATGTCGGTGCTGAGCACCAATGGTACGGCGGGGCGCGGCGCGGAATTGCGCGAGCTGGCCTCGGAACTGATCGCCTCGATCGATGTGTTCAAGGGGACCACTGCCGACATGACCGAAGGTGGCGTCGGCGGCACTGTCAGCATCAAGACCCGCAAACCGCTGGACTTCAAGCAGACCACCATCGCCACCACGATTTCGGGCGAACAGGCGTCGAGCCGTGGCGGCGTGCAGCCGCGCGCCAGCCTGCTGCTGGCCGACAAATTCCTGGAAGGCCGCCTCGGTGTGATGGCCAACATTGTCTACGACAAGGTCTACACGCAAAACGATTATGCGCGCAACACGTCGTGGCGTTTCTTGCGCGACTGGGATTTCTCACCGGAGAAAACCGTGGTCAGCCGTGACGCCGCGCTGGCGGGCATTAACACCAAGGCTGGCTGCGCCGGGCTGCCGGCCGCGCAAAAGACCGCGTGCGAAGCGCAGTGGAATGATTATTCGCCGGGCACGCCGCGCTACGGTATCTGGACCCGCGACCATGAGCGCACGTCCGCCGAAATGACGGCGCAATATAAATTCTCGAATGCGCTGAGCGCCTATGTCAGCTACCAGGCCAATACACAAGACCAGCGCCTGAACGACCGCAACTTCGGGACCGACTTCGGCGCCACCACGCGGTTGTCGAACGCCGGCACGGCGCCGGTCTATAACCAGGCCACCGGCGTACCTTCCACGGCCGGTACCTGCACGCCGGTCAGCGCCACGGCGACGCCGGCCGGCGTGGTGGTCAACAACCATTACGTGACCCAATACACGGTGGGGAATTGCCTGAACGTGGCCGGAGCCGGCGGGCAGGGCGCGTTTTCCACGTCGGCGCGCGACTTTGCGCTGAACGTGAAATCCCAGTACACGTCGGGCGGCTTCAATTACCGCAAGGACGCCTGGGAAGTGGAAGGCATGGTGGCCAAGTCGAAATCCGACTACCAGAGCCAGTCGAACAATATCGTGCTGACGCAAAACGCGCCCGGCCTGAAAGTCACGCTCGACAGCCAGGGTTTGCCGCACTTCGATTTCCCGGCGGCCTATTCGCCGGACAATGCCGCGTCCTACGTGCAAGTGCAGTTGCAATACCGCCCATCGGCCACGAAGAACACCGAAGACCAGGCCAAGCTGGATTTCAAATACCGTCTCGATAGCCCTTTCTTCACCAAACTGTGGTTTGGCGCCCAGGCCCGCAAGGCGGCCGCCAGGCAATATAACGGCGGCGGCTACCTGGCCAGCAATGGCGACAACCTGACCAGCACGGCGGACGACATCACGGTGCCCACCGCCAACGCCAACCAGACCCTGATTTTCGATCCGCTGTTCACGGGATCGGCCCAGCGCGCGGCGGACGTGCAAAGCGCACTGAATGCGAACTTCGCCACCAAATACACCAACGCGGCCGGCATGGCGGCGCTGATCAACCAGATCCGTGGCACGTCGCCCGGTACCTTCTTCAGCGGCTACGACAAGGTCAGCAACCTGCCGGCCAACTGGATGACGCCGAATTACGCTGCGGCCGCGCCGGCCTTCGACACCTCGCACTTCAATTACGGCAACCTGTACCAGGCGGTCGGCACCGACGGCAAGGTGTACCCGCAAGTGCCGGCGTTTGGGGTCGATGAACGCGTGCAATCCGGTTACCTCCGCGCCGACTGGGACACGGAAATCGCCGGCTTTGGCATCCAGGGCAATATCGGTGCGCGCTATACCCGCACCCGCGATATCTCGACCGGCTTGAACCGCTTGCAAGTGCGCCGCGCCTCGTCGGCGACAGGGGGCTACACCGATTACATCGTGACCAATTCGATCGCCTCGGTGGACAACCGCTATACCGATATCCTGCCAAGCGCGAACGCGATGGTGTGGCTGGTGCCGGACGTGTTCCTGGCCCGCCTCGGCTGGGGCAAGGTGATGGCCCGTCCGAAGATCGATTTGCTGGCGCCAAACGCCACCTGCACCATCGGCAGCGGCAATCCCGCTTTCGGCGGCGATAACACCGACGATTGCGCGGCCGGCAATCCGGACTTGAAACCGTTCCGCGCCACCAATACCGACTTGAGCCTGGAATACTATCCGTCGCAGGACAGCCAGGTCAGCATGGGCCTGTTCAAGAAGGATATCAGCAGCTACATCATGGACAAGGTGCTCGTGAAAAACGTGGACCTGTTCAAGAACGGTACCCTGTTCGACGTGACCCAGCCGATCAATGGCCAGGGCGCCACCACCAAGGGCATCGAATTGACGGCGCGCACCGCGTTCACCTTCCTGCCGGGCTGGCTGGGCGGCTTTGGCGGCGACGTCAATTACACCCGCATGACCTTCAAGTATGCGCCGGGCACCGAGCGCCTGAACGTGCTGGACGGGACCGTGCTGCCGTACCCGGGGCTGTCGAAGAACAGCTACAACGTGGCGCTGTGGTATGACCAGGGCCCTATCAATGCCCGCGTCGCCTACAACTACCGCGACCGCTTCTTCACGGGGAACAACGACGTGTCGGGCAACCCGGTGTTCATGGAAAAGAATGGCTTCCTGGATGCGAAGATCCAGTGGCGCTACAACAAATACATCACGTTCTCGCTGGAAGGCAAGAACCTGACGGACCAGGCCCAGATCACCGACGCGGGCGACCTGTTCCGTGTGAATGAACTGGCGTGGTCCGGCCGGCGATATTTCCTCAGTGTGTCCATCAAAAATTAGATAAGGAGACTTATGTTTCACCGCCTGCACAATTCAGTTCGGCGGATCCGGCCGGTAGCCATGGCAGCAATGCTGCTGGCAGCCGGCGCCCTCGGGGGCTGCGCCTTGCAACAAGGCGCAGCCCCTTCGGCGTTGCCGCAACCGGACTCCGACGCATCCTTTGCCAATCCCCTGGTGCGCCAGCGCGCCGACCCGCATGTCACCCTGCACAGCGACGGTTATTACTATTACACGGCCACCGTGCCGGAATATGACCGCATCGAAGTGCGCCGGGCGCGGACCCTCAATGGGCTGGGAACGGCGGAAGCGCAGGTGGTGTGGCGCAAGCATGCCACCGGAGCGATGGGTGCGCATATCTGGGCGCCGGAACTGCACCATGTCGATGGCAAGTGGTATATCTACTTTACGGCGGGAAGGGCCGATGCGCCGTGGGAAATCCGCCTGTATGTGCTGGAAAACAGCGCGGCCAATCCCTTGCTGGGGCAGTGGGTGGAAAAAGGGCAGCTGAAAACCGGCTGGGAAAGCTTTTCACTCGACGCCACCACCTTTGTCGTGAATGGCCAGCGCTACCTGTCATGGACGCAGACCGCGCCCGGTGCGAAAGACCATGGCACCAATATTTACCTGGCCAAGATGGACACGCCGTGGTCGATCGTGCAGCCTGGCGTACTGATCTCGAAGCCGGAATATGCCTGGGAAAAGGTCAAGCATGACGTCAACGAGGGGCCGGCCGTCATGGTGCGCCATGGCCGTGTGTTCCTCACGTATTCGGCATCAGCCACGGATGCGAATTATTGCCTCGGGTTGTTGACGGCCGATGATGGCGCGGATTTGCTGAATCCCGCCTCGTGGCGCAAATCGGCCGAGCCGGTGTTGCGCAGCAGCGAGACGTCGGGCCAGTATGGGCCGGGGCACAATGCGTTTACCACCACGCCGGACGGGAAGACGGACATTTTGGTGTACCACGCGCGCAATTACCGCGATATCGCCGGGGATCCGCTCAAGAACGCGGACCGGCATACGCGGGCGCAGGCGATCCGCTGGCGCACCGACGGTACGCCGGACTTTGGCGCGCCGGTCGCCGACGCCGCGCGCAACGCCTCGGGCAACATCGCCAACAAGCCGCTGTTCCGCGATCCCGGCATGGATGGAGCGGCCGATCCGGTGCTGGTGTGGAATGCGCAGCGGGGCCGCTGGTGGATGTATTACACCAACCGCCGCGCGCGCGTGAACGATCCGGCGCCGATCGCGTGGGTGCACGGCACGCGCATCGGCATTGCGGAATCCGGCGACGGCGGCGCGTCGTGGGCTTACGTGGGCGAAGCGGACATCGAACTGCCTCCCGCCATGGGCGGCAAGGACGCCACGCATTGGGCGCCGGACGTGGTGCGCGGTGACGACGGCTTGTACCACATGTACCTGACGGTGGTGCCGGGCATCTTCACCAACTGGCAACATCCACGCCACATCGTGCACATGACCAGCACGGACATGCGCACATGGCGCCATCCGGAGGAAATGAAACTGGGTTCGCAAAACGTCATCGACGCCAGCGTGGTCAAGCTGCCCGGCGGCGGATGGCGCATGTGGTACAACAATGAAGTCGACCGCAAGGCGATCTGGTACGCCGACAGCCCCGATTTGAAGACCTGGACCGACAAGGGCCGCGCCGTGGGCGACCAGGCGGGCGAGGGACCGAAGGTCTTCCAGTGGAAGGGCGTGTGGTGGATGATCACGGACGTGTGGCAAGGCCTGGGGGTGTACCGCTCCGACGATTTGCTGGCGTGGAAGCGGCAGGACGGCAATTTGCTGCAGGGCGGAGGTTCCGGCCTCGATGACCAGGTGCAGGGCGGCCATGCGGATGTGGTGATCAGCGGCGGCAGGGCCTACCTGTTCTACTTCACCCACCCGGACCGCCGCGGCCCGGAGAAGGACAAGGACGGCCCGGAACAGCGCCGCAGCGCGATCCAGGTAACGGAACTGTTCGAAGACGCCGGCAAACTCCACGTGAACCGCGACAAACCCGTCCCCATCGAATTGCTCCCTCCAGCGACAATGGGGGCAGGCGTGCATTGATGCACAACCTGCGTGGGGTCAGGCGTGCATTCGTGCATTCGCGCGTGCGATATTCGCGCCCGACCCTGCTATTGCCGGGTAAAACCCGGGAGAGTTTGCCGCACCCGCCGTAACGCGCTGGCTGGATTGTGGATGCAACGCGGGAGATCCAGTGACCGGACCTCGCGCGCTTGCCGGGGCGACCAGGATGCGAATGCACGAACGCACGCCTGACCCCACGGGAAAACTGCATCAATGCACGCCTGACCCCACAGGGGCTGACCCCACAGGAGGGGGCAGGGCGAGGCGCCAGCGGGTGCGGTAGGGGTGGAGGGCGGGGAGATCGGCTGGCGCGGCGGTGGTATTGTGGCCGCCGGGAGCGCGGCCCCAGTGGCGCAGCATCCAGCCGCCGCACGTGGTGCCGCTGGTGTCGGCTGACACCTGGACTTCCTGGCCGGGACGCAATGCGGCCAGCAGCGGGGCGAAGTGGGGATTGCCGGTGAAGCTGCCTTCCACGATCACCGGGCCGGCGCCGACGCCCAGCAATTCCAGGCAGTAGTCGCTCATCATGACGCTGTACAAGGTTGCCAGCGCATAGCGCTCGCGTGCCGATTGCGGGGCCGGGTCGGTGATGGCGCCCGCATGCGCGGCGAACGGGCCACCGGCGGCAAAGGCCGGCACGGCCAGCGTGCCTTGTTCGAGCAGTTGCGCGATGTCGTCCAGCGTACAGGTTTCCGGCGCGTCGCCCGCCAGTTCGCCAAACTCCCTGCCGCCCATGAACCGCATGCACGCCACCGGATCGCCCAGCGCGTTGACGTTGGCCAGCATGTCCGCCGCTTCCCGCAAGCCGTCCAGCGGCTGGTCCAGCGCCGCGGCAATGACCCAGGTGCCGGTGGACAGCACCGTGCACGGTCCCGTGTCGATGCCGCTGCCAGCCAGCGGCAAATGCCGCAGCAGCGACGCATTGCTGTCATGGATCCCGCACACGATCACGCAATCTTCCGGCACCCCCGTCTGGCGCGCCAGCGCGGGCTTGATCGTGCCGAGAATGTCCCACGCGTGCCGCATGGCCGGAAACCGGCCGGTCCAGCCCATCTTTTCCACCAGCGCGGAATACTGGCGGCGGCCCGGCTGCCATAAATCCGTATGGCAGCCCAGCGACGTGACTTCGGTCGCGGCCACGCCTGACAACAGCCAGGCCCAGTATTGCGGGTACATCAATATATGCCGCGCCCGCGCAAATTCGGCCGGATACGCGGTGGCCAGCCAGTGCAACTGGCGGCCGAGGTTCAGGCCTGCCGGCAGGGCGGGCGACAAGGTCGTGGCAAACGTCGGCCGCACCGCGTCATAATGCCCGCCGCCGCCCGGCAGCGTGTATTCATAATCCGGCACAGGCAGCACCAGCCCCTTGTCGTCGACCAGCGCCGCCGTGGCGCCGTGCGTGACGGGGACAATCGCGGTGATGTGCGCCTGCGATGAAAACCCGCGCAGGGCCGCCAGCAGCCAGCCCCGGATGCCTTCCGTGTCGTGGTGCGGATACGGGCCATCGGTGAGGATGGTATTGGCGCGGCGCGCCTCGCCGATCACCCCGCCGTCGGCATCGAGCAGCACCAGCTTGACATTGGTCTTGCCGATATCGAGGATCGCGGTGGCTTCCCTGCTTGCCTTCAGTGCCGTCATTTCGCCACCTTCCTGCCGGCCAGCAGGCGCGGCACCGCGATCGTCGCCAGCAACAGCAATCCCACCACGATCGTCATGTAAATCCCCGGCACATTGGCCAGCGACAGCCCGTACGTCAGCGCGCCCAGGGTCAGCACCGACAGCATGACACCGCCAATGGTGCCGGTGCCGCCGGCAATGCCGACGCCACCCAGTATCACCATGGTGATGGCTTCCAGTTCCCAGCCCATGGCGATGTTCGGCCGGGTGCTGCCAATCCGGCCGGTCAACAGCCACGCCGCCAAGCCCGCCATGGCGCCCGTCAGGACGAACAGCGCCAACCGGTAGCGGTCCACGGCGATCCCGGAAAAACGCGCCGCTTCCGGGTTGTTGCCGATCGCGTACATCCTGCGCCCCCATGTGGTGCCATGCAGCACAAAGGCAAACGCGGCGGCCATCACCAGCAGCACCACGAATTCGCGGGGAATCACGTCAAGGAAATAACCCTGGCCCCAGTCCATCATGACTTGCGGGTACCCTGTAAACGCCTTGTCGCCGAGCACCACGCTGGCCAGTCCGCGATACAGGGACACCGCGCCAATCGTGACGACAATCGACGGCAGCGCGTGCACGGTGACCAGGTAGCCATTGAGGAAGCCGCAAGCGGCGCCGGTGGCGATGCCGACCAGCAGCAGGCTTTCCGGCGGCCAGCCCGCGTTCATCGCCAGCCCCATGGCGACCGAGGCCAGCGCCAGGATGCCGGACACCGAGATGTCGATTTCGCGGCAAATAATCAACAGCGCCATCGGCAGTGCGATCAGCGCCTTTTCACTGAAGTTGAAGGTGCCGTCCATCAGGTTGTACGGATCGAGGAATGCCGGCAACAGCGCGCCATTGACGGCGAAAACCAGCACCAACAGTAAGACCAGCAAGGCTTCGCGCCGCGCCAGCAAGGTTTTCAGCGTGGCCGGCGCCCGGTCCAGCACGGTGTAACGGGACGTGTGATTGGCCGCGTCGGCCGGCGCCGGGATGACTGCGGCGGTCGGGGCGGCGGAAAGTGGTGCATTCATTTAAACGTGGCTCCCGGATTGAATCTGGTGCAGCGGCAGGATCTGGCGTCCGCCTTGTTTATTGCCGCGTGCATTGATCAGCACGGCGGCGAGGATCACGAGCCCGGTCAGCGCGCTTTGCCAGAACGGCGACACCTTGACCACGGGCAGTGCATTGCCGATCACGCCCAGGAACAGCGAACCCAGGACGGCGCCGGCCACTGTGCCGGCGCCGCCGGCGATGCTGATGCCGCCAATCACGCAGGCGGCAATCACGGTGAATTCAAAGCCATAGGCGATTTCCGTGTAGGCCACCGCATAACGCGCCACCCACAGGTAGCCGGCGAGCCCGGCCACCATGCCAGAAATGCCATAAGTCCAGAACAGGCGCTGTGCAATGGGAATGCCGACGTAGCGCGCCGACGCGGGCGCATTGCCGATCGCGAACAGGTCGCGGCCAAAGCGCGTGTGGCGGGCGCCATACCAGCAAGCCAGCACCGCCAGCGCGGCAATCCACACCAGGTGCGTGGCGCCCAGCAGGGTGTCGAGCGGGAAGGCGATGAAATTGGCCGGCATCTGGTGCGAATTGACCCAGGCGCCGCCCGACAGCACGAACACCAGGCCACGGTACACGCTCATCGTGCCCAGGGTGACGACGATCGGCGGCAAATCCAGGTAACCGATCAGGGCGCCGTTGACGAGCCCCAGCAGCAGGCCCGTCACGGTGGCGGCCAGCATCACCACCACCAGCGGCAAGTCCGGATTGGCCGCCGCCAGCATGGCGGCCACCATGCCGCTCAGCGCCAAGGTCGACGCCACCGACAAATCAATCCCGCGCGTGACGATCACCAGCATTTGCGCCAGCGCCAGCATGATCAGCAGGGTGCTGTCGGTCAGCACGTTGCCCAGGCTGGCGGGCGAGACGAACACCGGCGCGCGCATGCCCACCAGCAGGATCAGCGCCACCACCATCAACGCCAGGATGGTTTCGCGCTGCTTCAAAAGTATTTTCATTATGCTGCTTCCTTTGCTTCGGCGATCCCGGAGGCCGCCGCCACCACGCTTTCCGGCGTGGCTTCCCGCCGGGAGAATTCACGCACCATGCGGCCGTGATGCATCACCATCACGCGGTCGGCCAGTCCCAGTACTTCCGGCAGTTCCGACGACACCAGGATCACCGATAAGCCTTGTTCCACCAGCCGGCTGATAAACCGGTGCACGGCGGCTTTCGAGCCGATGTCGATGCCCTTGGTGGGTTCATCGAGGATGATGACCCTGGGGTTGGTGGCCAGCCATTTGCCCAGCACGACTTTTTGCTGGTTGCCGCCGGACAGTTCCGACACGTTTTGCATCAGGTGATGCGCCTTCAGTTCCAGCTGTTCCGCGAAATGGCGCGCCAGCGTGGTTTCCTGCGGCCGTTTGCGGCGCAGGAAAAATCCCAGGCGGTTCAGCACCGGCAAGGTCATGTTGTGCAGGATCGGCAGGGACAGGTGCGCGCCATGATGCTGGCGGTCTTCCGGCACATAGGCAATCCCGTGTCTGACCGCATCATCCGGGCACGTGATGCGCACCGGGGCACCGTCGATCTTCACGCTACCGCGCACGTTCGGCGTCAGGCCAAACAGCGCCTGCATGACTTCCGAGCGGCCCGCGCCCACCAGCCCGTAAAAGCCAAGGATTTCACCCTTGCGCAGGCTGAAACTGACGCTGTCGAACTCGGTCGGATGGGAAAAGCCCTCGACTTCGAGCAAGGTGCCACCCGGCGCCACGTCGGCCTTCGGGTAAGCCTGGTGCACCGCGCGGCCCACCATCAGGGCGACCAGTTGCGGCTCCGTGATCTGATCCATGGCGCCATCGGCAACGAACTGGCCATCGCGCAGCACCGTGTAGCGGTCGGCCACGGTGAAAATTTCATCGAACTTGTGGGAAATGAAAATGATCGCGGTGCCGGCCGCCTTCAACTGGCCGATGATGCGGTACAGTTCCACGATTTCCCGCTGCGACAGCGACGCCGTCGGCTCATCGAGGATCACGACTTTCGCATCCTGCGACAGGGCGCGGGCGATTTCCACGAAATGGCGCTGCGCCACGGACAAATCGCGCACCCGGGCGCGCACGGGGATCGCCACTTCCAGCCGCGCGAACAGCTTTTCCGCTTCATCCTCGATGCGTTTCCAGTCGATCCGGCCGGCTTTGCCCGTGCAGGGCTGGCGGCCGACAAAGATGTTTTCCGCCACCGTCAATTCATCGAACATCACGGTTTCCTGGTGCACCGCCGTAATGCCTTCCAGCATGGCTTGCTGCGGTCCGTGAAACGCGACCTGGCGGCCGTCCAGCAAGATGCTGCCGCCGTCCGGCTGGTAAATGCCAGTCAGGGTTTTCACCAGCGTGGATTTACCCGCGCCGTTTTCCCCCAGCAGCGCCATGACTTCACCGGCGCGCACTGTGAGCGCTACCTCGTTGAGCGCGACGATACCGGCAAAGCGCTTGCATATGCCGCGCATTTCCAGCACGGGCGCCGCGTTCAAGGGGGCGCCTGCGTTATTGACTTGCATACGGCGTCCTGTCAGAAAATCTTCGAGAACTGCTCGACGTTCTCTTTGTTGTAGACGAATGGCGCGGCCATCGCGGCCTCGCCGCTGGCGTCGATGGCGATGGTGCCCATGCGCCCGACATTGAGGGCGCCGCCGGCCTTGGCTTCCGGCGCGCCCTTGACGAACTGGTACGCCGCGTAGGTTGCCGCGTAACCGAGGTCGATCGGATTCCAGATCGCGAATTCCCGCACCGCGCCGCTCTTCACATGGCCCGCCATTTCCGATGGCAGTCCCAAACCGGTCACGAACACTTTGCCCACCAGCTTTTCATCGACCACCGCCTTGCTGGCGGCGTTGATGCCGACCGTGGTCGGGGCGATGATGGCTTTCAGGTTCGGATTGCTGCGCAACAGGCCGATCGCTTCGCGGTAACTCTTGTCCGACTGGTCGTCGCCATACACGGTGGCCACCAGTTTGAGTTTCGAAAACGCCGGTTTGGCCAGTTCATCCTTCATCACATTGATCCAGATATTCTGGTTGGTGGCCTGCGCGGACGCGGACAGGATCGCGATCTCGCCGGCGCCGCCAATCGCGTCGGACGCCATTTGCAGCTGTTTCTGGCCGATCAGCAACGCATTCGATGGATTCAGCTGCATCAAGCGGCCCTCCGGGGCCAGCCCGCTGTCAAACGACACCACCTTGATCCCGCGCTGCATGGCCTTCTTTGCAATCGGCACCAGCGCATTCGGATCATTGGCGGAGATCACGATGGCGCTGACCTTTTGGCTGATCAATGAATTGATGATTTCAATCTGGCCTTCGGCCGAGGGGGTGGTGGGACCGGTATAAATGATTTCCACGTCCTTGAGCTGGGCGGCCGCTTCCCTGGCGCCGGTGTGGGCCGCGTCGAAGAAGCCATTGCCGAGGTTTTTCACCACCATCGCGATGCGGACCTTTTCAGGTGGCTTGCTGCAACCGGTGGTCATCAGCAAACCGGTGGCGATGGCCCCGGCGGCGATGGCTTTCAGGGCGGTGCGGCGGGTGGTGGTCATGGTGTGGTGTGCGTGCTGGTTCAATGTGCAGTCTCCGTCTGGAACATGGCGGGTGGGGCAAGGTCGTACATATTAGGAAAAGGGGAGGCGGCCGCCTGTGGCGGCAATTGTTCCGGCTCCACGGCCACCACCTTGACGCCCGACTGTTCCAGCAGCTGCACGGCGGAATCCGATGCATAGGTATCGGTGATCACCGTTGAAACACGGTTCAAGCCGCACAGGATCAGACCGGCCTTCTTGGCAAACTTGGAACTGTCGGCCAGCACGATCAATTCCTCCGCCTGGCTGATCAGGCGCTTTTCCGCCTGGATCAGCAGCGGGTCGGCTTCCATCAGGCCCAGTAACGACAGCCCGTAGACGCTCATGAACATCTTGGCGGCGTAATGGTGCTGGGTGATGTCGTTGTCGAACGGGCTGAGGATGACATTTTGCTCACGGTAGACCTTGCCACCGGGAACGATGATTTCATTTTCACTGGTGACCAGCAGGCGCTCGGCCATCAGGAAGGAATTGGTGAGGATTTTCAGGTGCTGGTCGACCAGGAATTCAGCCATCATGAAAGTGGTCGTGCCGCCATTGATGATGATGGTTTCGCCTTCGCGGCACATGCCGGCGGCGTGGCGGGCAATGGCGCGCTTGCTTTCCGCGTGGGCCCGGATATTATTCTGGAACGATTCGCTCGTCAGGGGGAAACTGCGCTTTTTCTGCGGCAGGTTGGCGGCGCCGCCACGGGTGCGGGTCAGCAGGTTGCGCATGGCCAGCCAGCTGATGTCGCGCCGTACGGTGGCGGGGGATGCATTGAGCCAGTCGACCAGTTGCGGCACGGTGGCCGTTTCATGTTCGGCGAGCAGCTTCAGCAAACGTTTACGGCGTTTGTGATTGACCATCTTCGTCTCCTTTTGTTGTACCTACTCCAATTTTCCCGGCGCCTGGTTTGGAGGCGCGGGAGCTGGGTGATCGCTGTTGTTACCGGAAAGACTAATCACTCTGCCCGTGAGCGTCAATCAGGGAATAATCAACCGGTTGATTATTTCAGGCCAGCCGCCCACGAAATCGCGCAATTCGCTCATCATCATGATTATTCCAAACTTGCTCACCATGTTGATCGGTAGTGCGTTGACACCCCATGGCCGCCCGGTTTCTACTGGCTCCGTATGCCGAACAGGCACTTACCGCAAGCACAAACCAACGACGGAGAACAGCAATGAATGACCCGAAGCAGCAAGAACCGATCACTTCGCAGTGGAATGACAGCGTGGCCGCCAGCATGAGCGAGCCGGAACTGCTGCTGTACCGTTCCAACCTGCTCGGTTCAGACCTGCGCATCACCAATTTCGGCGGCGGCAACACCTCGGCCAAGGTCACCATGACCGATCCGCTCACCGGCCAGCAATCGGAAGTGCTGTGGGTGAAAGGCTCGGGCGGTGACCTGGGCAGCATCAAGATGGATGGCTTTTCCACGCTGTACATGGACAAGCTGCAGGCGCTGAAGGGCCGTTACCGTGGCCTGGAACATGAAGATGAAATGGTGGGCTACCTGCCGCATTGCACGTTCAACCTGAATCCGCGCGCCGCGTCGATCGACACGCCGCTGCACGCCTACATCGCCCGCCGCCACGTTGATCACATGCACCCGGATTCGTGCATCGCCATCGCTGCTTGCAAAAACAGCAAGGAACTCACGCAAAAGATTTTCGAGGGTGAACTGGGCTGGCTGCCATGGCAGCGTCCCGGCTACGACCTGGGCTTGAAGCTGGAAGCGCTGTCGCAATCGCAGCCGAACCTGAAAGGCATCATCCTCGAAGGCCACGGCCTGTTCACCTGGGGCGATACCGCCAAGTCGTGCTATGAAACCACGGTTGCCATCATCAAGCGCGCCGAGGAATGGCTGGCGGCCAACATCAAGCAGCCGGTGTTCGGCGGCCAGGCCGTGCAGCCGCTGGCGCCGGAAGCGCGCGCCGCGCTGGCCGCGCAACTGATGCCGCTGTTGCGCGGCAAGATCAGCCAGCAGGAATTCAAGCTGGGCCACTTCGACGACAGCGCCGCCGTGCTGGAATTCGTCTGCGCCCGCGACCTGGCGCCGCTGGCCGCGCTGGGCACGTCCTGCCCCGACCACTTCCTGCGCACCAAGATCCGTCCCTACGTGGTGGCGTTCGACCCGGCCAATCCGGATTTCGAAGCCGCAGTTGCTTCGCTTACTGCGAGCCTGGACGCGGGCCTGGAAGCCTACCGCGCCGACTACGCCGCCTACTACGAGCGCTGCAAGCGTTCCAACAGCCCGTCGATCCGCGACGCCAACCCGATCATTTACCTGATCCCGGGTGTCGGCATGCTGTCGTTTGCCAAGGATAAAGCCACCGCCCGCATCGCCGGCGAATTCTATGTCAACGCCATCAACGTGATGCGCGGCGCGAACGGCGTCGACCAGTACGTCGGCTTGCCGGAACAGGAAGCGTTCGACATCGAATACTGGCTGCTGGAAGAAGCGAAGCTGCAGCGCATGCCGAAACCGAAGTCGCTGGCCGGCCGCATCGCGCTGGTGACCGGCGGCGCCGGCGGCATCGGCCAGGCCGTGGCGCGCCAGATGCTGCAGGAAGGCGCTTGCGTCCTGCTGACCGATATCGATGCCGAAGCGCTGGCGGAGGCCCATGCCACGCTGGGCAAAGTCGCCGGCAGGGATAACGTGGCCACCATCGTTGGCAACATCACCAGCGAATCCGCCGTCGAGGGTGTGTTGTCCGAGGCCGCGCTGCGCTTTGGCGGCGTCGACCTGCTGGTGTCGAATGCGGGCATCGCCTCGTCCGCGCCGCTGGAAGACACCACGCTGGAAATCTGGAACCGCAACCAGGAAATCCTGGTCACCGGTTACTTCCTGGTGTCGCGCGCCGCGTTCCGCATGATGAAGACGCAGAAACTGGGCGGCTCGATGGTGTTCGTGGCGTCGAAAAACGGCCTGGTGGCGTCCGGCGGCGCATCGGCTTACTGCACCGCCAAGGCGGCGGAAATCCACCTGGCGCGCTGCATTGCACTGGAAGGCGCGCCGCTGGGCATCCGCGTCAACGTGGTCAATCCGGACGCGGTCATCAAGGGTTCCCGCATCTGGGACGGCAAGTGGAAGGAAGAACGCGCCGCGTCGAACAAGATCGGCGCCGACGATATCGAAGAATTTTACCGCCAGCGCAGCATGCTGAAACGCTCGGTGCTGCCGGAAGACATCGCGGAAGCGGTGTATTTCCTGTCCAGCGACAAGGCCGGCAAGAGCACCGGCAATGTGCTGAACGTGGATGCGGGTAACGCGGCGGCATTCACCCGCTAAACTCACCAATAATAAGCGGCGGGGCGCGGGCGTCCTGCCGCGCACTTTTGCGAAACAACGCAATGGAGACAGGAATGACTGAAGCAAGCAAGATCGCAGCTGGCCAGGTGGCCGAACATAACGCGCAACGCGAAGCCAATCTGGAAGCGGACTACGCCGCGCTGGGCGGCATGCTGGAACGCCGCGGCATCGATATCGAAGCCATCACGGCCCAGGCGCAAACCTTCGCGGTAGCGCTCCCGAGCTGGGGTGTCGGCACCGGCGGCACCCGTTTCGCGCGATTCCCGGGCAAGGGCGAGCCGCGCAACGTGTTTGAAAAAATCGATGATTGCGGCGTGATTCACCAGTTGACGCGCGCCACGCCGACCGTGTCGCTGCACTTCCCGTGGGATAAGACCGATGACCCGGCCGCGCTGCGCGAACACGCCGCCGCCCATGGCCTGGGCTTCGATGCGGTGAATTCCAACACCTTCCAGGACCAGGTGGGCCAGGAACAGTCTTATAAATACGGCAGCCTGACCAACATCAGCGCCGGCGCGCGTGAACAGGCCGTGGCGCACAACGTGGAATGCATCGAATTGGGCCGCGCGCTGGGTTCCAAGGCCCTGACGGTCTGGGTCGGCGATGGCGCCAACTTCCCCGGCCAGACCAACTTGCGCGGCGCGCTGGAACGTTACCTCGACAGCATGCGCGGCATCTACAGCGCGCTGCCGGACGACTGGAACGTGCTGATCGAACACAAGCTGTTTGAACCCGCGTTCTACGCCACCACCATCGCCGACTGGGGCACCAGCTTCGCCTGCGCACAGGAACTGGGCCCGAAAGCCAAGTGCCTGGTGGACCTGGGCCACCATGCGCCGAACACCAACATTGAAATGATCGTGGCCCGCCTGGCGCAATTCGGCAAGCTGGGCGGCTTCCACTTCAATGACAGCAAGTATGGCGACGATGACCTCGATTCCGGTTCCATCAACCCGTTCCAGCTGTTCCTGGTGTTCAACGAACTGGCCGACGCGGCATCGCGCGCCGGCGCGGGCTTCCAGACCGCCAACATGCTGGACCAGTCGCACAATGTGACGGATCCGATTGAAAGCCTGATGAGCAGCGCGGTGGAAGTGCAACGCGCCTTCGTGCAGGCGGCGCTGGTGGACCGCGCGGCGCTCAAGCAACACCAGGACGGCAATGACGTGCTGCAGGCGGCGCAAACCCTGAAGCACGCGTTCCGCACCGACGTGTCGGCGATCCTGGCCATGGCGCGCGTGCGCGCCGGCGGCGCGGCCGATCCGGTCGCGTGCTACCGCGCTTCCGGCTACCGCGCGCACGCGGCCGAACAGCGTCCCGCCAAGGCAGGCGCGTCCAGCAGCGGCATCGTTTAAACGGCGCGGCACCCGATGGATTGCATACGCAATGTGTGCGGAACGGGTGCGCCCGTTTCCGCCGGGGCGGCGCATGGCGCTGGTTTGTGCATCGGATCCAGGCTGGCCATGCCGGATGCTGCTGCGCCATCCGGCGTGGAGGTTCGCGCCGCAGGCGGTCCGTCAAGCCGGTCTGCCGCAGGTGGCAAGGCTGGGTTTGGCCGCCCATCGCGGTTGCAGGCAATAGCGGCGGCCTGCGCCGCATTGCTGGTGTCGGGCGTATCGCTTGCCGCCGCTGCCGGCGCTGCGTCGGCAGCGGCGCCACGGCCCACGGCCAGCATTGGCGATGCCGCGACGATGCGCATGGCCGAGGTCGCGGCGCACCTGGCCGCGCCGCCGGACAGCGCGCGCGCCATGGTGCGCTGGTGGTGGTTCGGGCCGGCCGTGGTCAACAGCCAGCTGGAACGCGAAATGCGCGCCATGAAGGCGGGCGGCTATGGCGGCTTTGAAATCCAGCCGGTATATCCGATGGAACTCGACGATCCGGCGCGCGGCATCCGCAATGTGCCGTATCTCTCTCCTGAATTCCTGCGTTCGCTGACATTCGCCAATGACAAAGGGCGCGAACTTGGCTTGCGCGTGGACCTGACCCTCGGTTCCGGCTGGCCTTACGGCGGCCCGCACATTGATGCGCGGCATGCGGCCAGCCGCATGCGGATCGCAATGAGCACGGTGGCGCCGGGCGCGGCGTCGTATATGCTGCCTTCCGTGATGAGCGGCGAGGTACTGGTGGCCACGTTTATCGGTGACGGGTCGGTCAAGGAACATGATCCGGCAAAACTCACGCTGGCGGACAACCAGCCGGCGCCGATCGCGGGACGGGCCGTTGTCACGCCCGCCGCGCACGAGCGCGTTGCCGTGTTTTACATCGCCAGCCGCACCGGCCAGCAAGTCAAGCGCCCGGCATTGGGCGCGGAAGGCTTTGTGCTGGACCATATGGATGCCAACGCGGTCCAGCGCCACCTCGACACGGTGGCCGCGCCGCAAGTGCAGGCGTTTGGTAAGCAGCCGCCAACGGCCGTGTTTTCCGACAGCCTGGAAGTGTATGGCACCGACTGGACCGGCGACTTCCTCACGGAATTCCGCCGCCGCCGTGGCTATGATTTAAAACCGTACTTGCCACAAGTTTATAGTGGCCAGGGCCCCGATGCCCCGGCATTGCGTCGCGACTGGGCGCTGACGCAGACGGAACTGGTCAACGAACGTTTTCTCACCCCGATCAACGCCTGGGCGCGCGCGCACGGTACGCGCTTCCGTTCCCAGACCTATGGTGAACCGGCGGTATCGCTGTCGAGTACCCGGCTGGTGGATTTGCCGGAAGGCGAAGGCCCGCAGCACCGTACATTTTCGTTTACCCGGCTGGCGACGTCCGGCGGCCACCTGTTTGGCCGCAACGTGATTTCCGCCGAAACCTGGACCTGGCTGAATTCACCCGCATTCAACGCCACGCCGCTGGACATGAAGGCCGAGGCGGACCGCATGCTGCTGCAGGGTGTCAACCAGTTCATCGGCCATGGCTGGCCCTACACGCCGCCCGGCGCGCAGGAACCCGGCAATGCGTTTTACGCCGCCGCCGTGTTTAATGACCACCAGCCCTGGTGGAACGTGATGGCGGATGTGAACGGGTACTTACAGCGCATGAGTTACCTGTTGCGCCAGGGCCGGCCCGCCAATACGGTGGCGGTGCTGCTGCCCAACGACGACGTCTATGCCACATTGAATCCGGGCAAGGTGTCGCTGTCGGCGGAAATGCACCATCACGTGACGCCGGAACTCACCGCTCAAATCCTCGATGCCGGCCATAACCTTGATTACACCGATGCCGAAGCGGTGCTGGCGCAGGGCATTGCGCAACCTGTGCTGGTATTGCCGCACGTGACGCGGCTGGCGCCGGAAGTCATCGCAAAAGTCCAGGCTTATGCGCAGCGTGGCGGCAAAGTGATCGCGGTGGGTTCGCTGCCGTCCGCCGCGCCGGGATTCCGCGATGCGGCGGCCATTGGCGAACAGGTTCGTGCCGCGTCGAAGGCGCTGGCGGCTGCCGCCACCGTGCAAGTGGTGGCGGACGATGCCGCAGTGGGCGCGGCACTGTCGCGTGCCGCGCGTCCTGACTTGCTGGTGCGCGGACAAAACGGCGATGTCGGCTTTATCCGCCGCCAGCTCGACGACGCCGATCTTTATTTTATTGCCAACACGGGTAACCGCCCGGTGCGCACCTCGGCGGCCATTGGCAAGCAACGGGGTCATGCCGCGTGGGTCAATCCGCATGACGGCAAGGCCACGGCCATCGCTGTGGCCGATGGCCAGGAACTGGCGCTGGAACTGGCGCCTTACGAGTCGCGGGTGCTGGTGGTGTCCGACCGGCCGCTGCCCGCGGTGTGGCAGCCCGTGCGCGCCGGTGAATCCGCTGTGCTGGCACGGCTCGACAGCGGCTGGCAACTGGCGTTCCCCGGCCTGAAACAGCCGGCAAAACCGGTCGATGCGCTGCGTTCCTGGACCGACGATGACACTACCCGTTATTACTCGGGCATCGGCGTCTACAGCCGCGACGTGGAACTCGACGGCGCCGCCTTGGCCGGTAAGCGCATCGCGCTGGACTTTGGCCAGGGCACGCCTTTGGCGACCACGGCGAAAGTGCCAGCCGGAATGCGCGCCATGCTGGAAGGACCGGTGCGCGAAGCGGCGGTGGTCTACGTCAACGGCAAGCGCGCGGGTTCCGCCTGGTGCCCGCCTTACAAGGTCGATGTGACGGCGCTGCTGCGGCCGGGCCGCAACCGGATCGAAGTGCAAGTGGCCAACCTGGCGCTGAACGGGCTGGCGGGACAGGAACGGCCTGATTACCGGCTGTTGTGGGCCCGCTATGGCCAGCGCTTCGTGCCGCAAGATATCCAATTGATCGCACCGAAACCGTCCGGCATGCTCGGACCGGTGCAACTGGTGACGGAGAACAGGGAATGAGGAACCATCTGAATACTCAAGTGCGCGGGACAGGCGCGGCGCAATTGCCGGTATGGCTGGCATCGCTGGCGTTGCTGCTGGTGCTCGCTTGCACAACTGGCGGCGCCTTCGCGAAGGACTTTAACCCGGCCGCCTTTGGCGCAAAGGCCGATGGCGTCACGATGGACACGAAAGCCATCCAGTCCGCCATCGATGCGGCCGCACGGGCCGGGGAGGGTAACCGCGTGGTGCTGTCCGGCGGCACCTACCTGTCCGGGTCCGTGTTTGTGAAAAGCGGCGTGACCCTGATCATCGCGAAGGGTGCAACCTTGCTGGGTTCGCAGAATATCGCCGACTACCCGGTGATGCCGACGCGCATCGCGGGCATCGAAATGCGCTGGCCGGCGGCGCTGGTCAATATCACCGGCGAGAAGCATGCGGCGGTCGAAGGCGAAGGCACCATCGACGGCGACGGCAAGGTGTTCTGGGACAGTTACTGGACCTTGCGTAAAGCCTATGAGCCGCGCGGCTTGCGCTGGGCTTCCGACTACGATGCGCAACGCCCGCGGCTGGTGCAGGTGTTCAAGTCCTCGCACGCGAAGATCGGCGGCGGCCTGCTGTTGCGCCGCGCGGGATTCTGGACCGTGCATATCTGCTATTCCGAGGATGTGACGGTGGAAGATGTCACGATCCGCAATAACGAAGGCGGGCGCGGGCCGTCCACGGACGGCATCGACATCGATTCGTCGAAGCGGGTGCTGGTGCAGCGCGCCGATATCGCCGTCAATGACGATGCGCTGTGCCTGAAGGCCGGACGCGATTCCGATGGGCAGCGGGTGGCGCGTCCCACGGAAGACGTGGTGATCCGCGATTCCGTGATCCGCGACGCGGCGGCCGGCATCACGTTCGGCTCCGAGACCGCGGGCGGATTCCGCAATATCGAAGCCTATAACCTGAAGGTCATAGGCAATGTGCCGGTCGGTATCCTGTTCAAGTCGGCCCATACCCGGGGTGGCTTTGGCGAAAACCTGCGCATCCACGACATCACGATGACCGGCATCCCGGTGGTGATGCGTGTGACGATGAACTGGAACCCGAGCTACAGCTACGCGCAAATCCCGGCCGACGTCAAAGACGTGCCGCCGGTCTGGAAAGTGCTGGCCACCCCGGTGCCGCGCGACAAGGGCATGGCGCGCTTCAAGGATGTGAAAATCTGGAATATCCGCGCCACCGGCGCCACCACGGCGTTCGAAGTGGATGCCTACAAGGAAGCGCCGCTGGTACGTTTCAGTTTCAGCGGGCTCGATATCCAGGCCAGGCAGGGCGGGTACATCCACGATGCGCAAGACTGGCGTTTTCACGATGTGAAGCTGGTGCTGGAACAGCCGGTGGGCATCGAAGATGCGGCCGCTGTGCAGGGGTTGCCCGCCGACGCGGTGCGGGTGCGCCCCGCGCCGCCGAAAGCCGATCCACTGAAGAAAAGTTTTGAGGAGCAGGACAAGACATGAAGTTCCAACGACAGGGCCCGATGATCGCCATGCTGGCCGCCGTGGCCGCGGTTGCCAATCTGGCCGGATGCGCCGGCGCGCCGTTATCGGCGCCGTCCGCATGGCAGCCTCCCTACGCGTCGAACGCCTACCCGCTGCCGACACCGGCCATGCAGGCCATTGTCGACAAGGACACCAGCCGCCACTTCGGCGATGCCCCGGCCGATGGCGGTCCGATGGCCTTGGACCTGTCGCCGGCGCTGCAGCCGGCCGCGATCGACCGCGCGCTGCGCAAGGTGGCGGACTGGCAGCTGGCCCGCACGCAGCGGCATATCGACCGCATCTGGACCTCCGCTGTGCTGTTTACAGGGTTCATGGCCGCCAGCGAAGCCACCGGCGATGTGAAATACCGCAACGCCATGCTGGCCATGAGCAAAGGCTTTCATTGGGATTTGAAGGGTCCTTACCCAAACGCGGATGACATCAGCGTGGCGCAGACCTACCTGGAACTGTATGCGCTGGACCCGTCGCCCGACAAGCTGTTGCCGGTCAAGGCGCACCTGGACCAGTTGATTGGACTGAAAACACTGAACCCGCAGGATACCCGGGCGCCATGGTGGTGGTGCGATGCGCTGTTCATGGCGCCGCCGGTATGGGCGAAAATGTACCAGGCCACCGGCGAGCGCAAGTACCTCGATTATGTGCACGAGCAATGGCGCGTCACGTCCGATCTGCTGTACGACAAGGACGAGCATCTGTATGCGCGCGATACCAGCTATATCGGCAAGGCGGAGCCCAACGGCAAGAAGATTTTTTGGGCGCGCGGCGAAGGCTGGGTGCTGGGCGGGCTGGCCCGCACCATCGATTACATCCCCACGGACGACCCGCGCCGCCCTTTCTACCTCCGGCAATTGCGGGAAATGTCGGCAAAGATCGCCTCGCTGCAAAATCCGCAAGGCTTGTGGCACGCGGGCCTGCTCGATCCGGGCACCTATCCGCTGCCGGAAACGTCCGGATCCGCGCTGTTCGTGTATGGCATGGCCTATGGCGTGAACCGTGGCTACCTGGACGAAAAAACGTACCGGCCCGTGATTGAAAAAGCATGGGCCGGACTGTTGAAACACGTGTATGCGGACGGCCGCCTGGGCGGCATCCAGCAGACCGGGGCGGAACCGGCGTTTTACCGTCCCGCGTCGAGTTTTAACTATGGCGTGGGCGGCTTCCTGCTGGCGGCGGCGGAATTGAAAATCATGGCCGAAGGCCGGAAGGTGGCATTGAAATGAGTGAACAGATGAGTGAACATCGTCCAGACCTGGTGCGTGCGTTTCGCATGAAACTCAAACCCGGCCATGAAGCGGAGTATGAACGCCGCCATGACGAACTGTGGCCGGAACTGGCGCAGGCGCTGCGCGAAGCGGGCATTTACGATTATGCGATTTTCCTGGACCCGGACACCTTGCACCTGTTCGGGGTGCTGAAGCTGAAGGCGGACCACCGCATCGATGAGTTGCCCGGCCATCCGGTGATGCAGCGCTGGTGGGATTACATGGCGCCACTGATGGAAGTGGAGCCGGGCAACCGGCCGTGCCAGTGGCCGTTGAAGCCGGTATTCCACTTCGCGTGACCGGCCGCCGTGCCGCTACTTGCCCAGCAGGCCGCGCATGCGCAGCCATTCCTCGGCGCGCTTGGGCCAGGCCGATGTGGTGCCCAGCCCCTCGGTCATGCCGACGCCATGGCCTCCCTGCTCGAACACGTGCAATTCCGCCGGGACCCTGGCGCGCGTGAGCGCCTGGTAAAAGCCGATGCTGTTGTCCACCGGGACGGCGGCGTCGCCCTGGGTATGGAACAGCAGCGTGGGCGGCGTGGCGCTGGTGACCTGGGTTTCCAGCGACATGCGCTGGACCAGTTCCGGCGCCGGATGCGCGCCCAGCAGCGCCTTGCGCGATCCCGCATGGACTGCCGGACCCTGCATGGTGATGACCGGGTACAGCAGGATCATGAAGTCCGGGCGGGCGCTGATGGCGTCGAGCCTGGCGTCCGGTTCGGTGCCGGTGCGGCCGTCGGGATGGTCGAACAGCGTGCCGGCGCTGGCTGCCACGTGGCCGCCGGCCGAACTGCCGACCACGCCGATCCGCTGCGGGTCCAGTCCCAGCGCGGGTGCTTTCGAGCGCAGCAGCCGTACGGCGCGCAACACATCCTGCAATGGCGCCGGGTGGCCGAATTCAGCCAGGCGGTATTTCAATACAAAGCTGGTGATGCCCAGGCTGGCCAGCCATTCCGCATAGCGCAAGCCTTCCCGTTCCGCAGAGAGACGCACATATCCGCCGCCAGGACAGATAATGGCGGACGTGCCGTTGGCCTTGCCGGGCGGCGGCGCCACCATGGTCAGGGTGGGAATGGACACATTGGCAATGCGGCCATCTTGCAATTGTTCGGGGCCCAGCCAGGGTTTGGCGTTGGGCACACCGTCGGGCCACAGCGGTTCGGCCGTGCCGGCAGCGGCGGTTACAGGAATCATCGAGGCGGCAAGTAGTAAGGAAACCAGGCGTTTTTTCATAAGGGCAGACAATGGCAGGTTACAGGAAATCAGGCAAACAGGCTGTATTGGCGGAGGTATTGGCGGCGGTGCTGCTGGCCGGGGCGGGTTTGGGGACGGCGGCGGCGGGGCAGGCCGAAGCATTGTTCAACGGCCGTGACTTTCAGGGCTGGGACCTGTTGGCCGGCAAGGATATGCCGCCCGAGGGGGCATTCACCGTGCTGGCCGGCGGCGTGATCGCGTCGTCCGGACAGCCATCGGGCTTTCTTGCCACAACCGCCAGCTACCGCAATTACCGCTTGCACGTGGAATGGCGCTGGCCGGCCAAGCCCGGCAATGGCGGCATCCTGCTGCACATCTCGCCGGGACCGATGGACCGGGTGTGGCCGGTGAGCCTGCAAGTACAGACCAAGCATGGCAGCACCGGCGATGTGCTGCCGATGTCCAGCTACGCTTTTGCCGAACCGCCCACCAGCGCACCCGGTGCGCAGCCTGTGATCAAGGCCCATACGGCGCCCGACAGCGAACTGCCTGCCGGCGAATGGAACAGCGCGGATATCGTCAGCCGCGACGGCGTGGTGGAAGTGTCGATCAATGGCGTGCCGCAAAACCGGGTCAGCCACGGCAAGCCGGACCAGGGGCGGATCGGCTTCCAGCTGGAAGGCGCGCCGTACGAGTTGCGCAACGTCCAGCTGGAGCGCCTCGAGTAGGACCGGCCGCGCGGGTGAAACCAGCGCGGTTGCCGGCGCGGTCGCCGGCAATGCCCCTGGCGCGGATGCCCGCCTCGTCGGCCGGGACGCGCCGATGAGGCTCAGCGCCGTTTCAGCCATGCATCCGGCACGGGAACGATGGCGATGTTCATCGTGCGGCCATCTTCGGACAGCATTGCGGACTGGATCTCGATTTTGGTGCCGTCCGCGTTGAAGGTGGGGTGCGGGTGATCGGCCGCGGTGGTTTTGTGGCCGGTGGTCAGCAAGATCATTTCCCGCGTGCGGCGGTCGATCAGGTACAGGTTGCGGGAAAAATCGTCGCCCACGGCCCAGCGCCCGTCGCTGGAGCCATGCACGTGCCAGAAACCGCTGCCGGCCGGGATCTGTCCGGCAATGTCGACCTGGCGGGTGCGCAGGTTGACGATGGCAAGTCCGGTGGGCTTTTCGCGGGTTCCCGCATTGCCCCAAGCCGCGTCCTGGCCCGGATTCGCGCCTTCCACCGCGGTGGCGGGCGCGTCGACACTGGCGGCGCCACCGGGAATCGGGCGGTGGCCAAGAATTGCCATCGCCACTTCATCCTTCGAGATCACCGCTTCGTGCGTGACCCATTCATAGGGCGCTTCCGGATACAGCGGGCGCAATCCCGTGCCGTCGGCCTGCACGGTCCAGGTGCGCTGCGGCGACTTGCCGCCGGTTTCCCAGCAAAACACGATTTCTCCCGGCTGCCACAGGTTGGCCTGGATGTGGCCCACCTGAAATGGCACGGAAATCACGTGGCGGATCTCGCCGGTTTTCAGGTGCATGCGCGCGATACCGGCCGGGCCGGCGCCCATGTTGCGGGGGCCGAACGCCGGTTCGATCTTCGCGCCGGGCGCCATGTGGCGCGCCGCCTCGTCGCGGCCGGTGCGGAAATACACCCATTGCTCATCCGCGTCGAGCGCCATGTCGCCTCCCGCCTCGATGGCGGCCGGGGTAATGCCGGTGACGCGCTGGTACGCGGCGGCCTCTTTGAGCCTGCCGGCTTCGCTGTCCGCGAACAGCGTGTCCAGGTCCACTTCCACGATTTGCTGGCGTTTGGCTTCCCCATCCTTGCGCATGAAGTACAGTTTATTGGCCTTGCGCGCCAGGTTCAGCATGCCGGTATAGCCGCCTTCCGTGACTTGCACGATGTCGCCGGTTTCTTCGTTGACCGCCAGCGCTTCGCCCCCGGCCAGTTTGGAGCGGAACACCACCCATTTGCCGTCGGCCGTCCATTGCGGATGGGTGGGATAGATTTTTGAATCGCCATGCGGTTTGCTGGTCAGGAACGTCAGCATGGTGCCGGTAACCGGGTCTTTGACGACCTTGCGTTCAGAGGGGAAGCGCTTGCCGATTTGCGCCTGGGCCGCGCCGCAGGCGACGGCCAGCAAAAGGGGCAGTATGGCTGCCCGCATGGTAATGGATGGCATGGTGTCTCACGTCATTAGGGAGTCGGGAATTTGATTGTCGTGGCTTTCGGATGGGTAGTCTGCTCAAGACGCTGATTCTTTATTTTCGTGCCGCACCCTGTGAATTTTCGTGGCATAAAATGGCCGGCATGAAAGCACATACGACGATACTTTGCGCGCTGGCGTTTGCCACGGTCGCCGGTTGCGCCACGCCGGAACCGGCACAGCGGCAGGCCGCCGCGCTGCCGGCCGCCGTGAATACGGACCCCAGCGTCACGGCGCGCAACCTGCCGCTGCCGGAGCCGGCGAATCCCGCGCTGCCTTCGGTGATCCTGATTGGCGACTCCACCGTGCGCAATGGACGCGACGACGGCCAGGGCCAGGGCCCCGCGGGCCAATGGGGCTGGGGTCATCCGGTGGCAAGCTATTTCGATCAATCCAAAATCAATGTGGTCAACCGCGCGATCGGCGGCTTGAGCAGCCGCACTTACTTGACGGGCGGCCATTGGGAGCGCACGCTGGCCTTCGTCAAGGCGGGCGACGTCGTCATCATGCAGTTCGGCCACAACGATGCCAGCGCGGTCAACGACAACAGCCGCGCGCGCGGCACCATCGCCGGGACCGGGAACGAGGCGCAGGAAATCGACAACCTGCTGACCGGCAAGCACGAAACCGTGCACAGTTACGGCTGGTATTTGCGCCACTATATCGCGCAAATCCGCGCCCGTGGCGCGGTGCCGGTCATCTGTACGCCGGTACCGCGCAAGCGCTGGGATGCGCAGGGCCGGATCGCCCGCAGCGCCAACAGCTATCCCGCATGGGCGGCCCAGGTGGCGCGGGAGGAAAAAGTCGGCCTGATTGATTTGGCGGGCAATGTGGCGCGCCAGTACGACGCGCTGGGCCGTGACGCGGTGATGCGACTGTTCCCGCAAACCTCGCCCGATGAAAGCACCCATACCAACCTGGCCGGCGCGGAATTGAATGCGCGGGCGGCGGTGGCGGGTATCAAGGCGCTGCGCGTGCCCGCCCTGGTGGGCGCGTTGTCGGACAAGGCGGCCGATGTCACACCGGCCGATATCGCACCGTTTGAAGATGAGCGGCCAGTGGTGGATGCCGCTTCCGTGCCGCAGGACAAGCCACGCAATGCCGCCTTGCCATCGCTGTTTATCGTTGGCGATTCCACCGTGCGCAGCGGCGGCGCCAACGGGGCGGTGGGCTGGGGCGAACGGATCGCTCCCTATTTCGACACGGGGCGGGTCAATGTCGTCAACCACGCCATCGGCGGGCGCAGCAGCCGGACCTTTTATACGGAGGGACGCTGGAACAAGGTGCTGGCGCAACTGAAGGCGGGCGACGTGGTCCTGATCCAGTTCGGCCACAACGATGGAGGGCGCATCGGCGACCCGGCCATGAAAAACCGCGCGTCCGGCCCCGGCACCGGCCCGGACACCGTGGAAGACGCGAAACCGGACGGCAGCCGTGAACAGGTCCATACCTTTGGCTGGTACATGGCGCGCTATGTGGAAAGCGCCAGGGCCAAGGGGGCGCAAGTCGTGCTGCTGTCGCCGGTGCCGCACAAGGACCGCTGGCAGCAGGGCCGCGATTTCGAACAGTTTGCGCAGTGGGACGCCGAGGTGGCGCAAGCGGGCGGCGCGCGCTTTGCCGACCTGACCCTGGCCGTGGCCGACGGCTACCGTGGCATCGGCGCGCAACAGGTGGAGGGATTCTTTTCCGATGCGCGCACCCATACCAATGAGGCGGGCGCGCGGTTCAATGCGGAGCGCGTACTGGCGGTGCTGAAGGGCTTGCGGGACAACCCGGTGGCCGCGTGGCTGTCGGAACAGGGGCGGGCGGTGACGCCGGCCGCGCAGCGGTGACGGGCGCCGGTCTGTCCGGCGCGCGCCGTGGCGGTTGCACGATGGGCTGCCCCGCATTGCATGGCAACGGCAACGGCGGCGGCGCGCGGTGGCTGGTCCGGCTGATGGCGGCGGCGCTTGGTGCCGCGCCGCTGCCGGCAGCCGCCGCGCCCGGCTTACCGGCGGCGCCGGCAGCGACGGCAGCAACAACAGCAACAACACCGGCGGCGGACACCGGTGCCGGTCCCCACTGTGAACTGGCCGGCCGCCCGAAGACGTTGCTGTATGCGGACGACTTTAGCCGTGGAATGGCAAACTGGGTGGCGGAATTCCGCCCCGCGCAATCGGCCGTAAAGGCCGCTGGCGGCAAGCTGACGGTCGATGTGGCAGGTGGCGCCACGGTCTGGTTCAAGCCCGCGCTGGCCGGGGATTACCTGGTGCGCTACCGGCGCAAAGTGGTGGTTGATGGCGGCCGCAATGACCGGCTGTCGGACTTGAACCAGTTCTGGATGGCGCAGGATCCGGCGGGCTCCGACCTGTACACGCGCGACGGCACGTTTGAACAGTATGACAGTTTGCGGCTGTATTACGCCGGGATCGGCGGCAACAGCAATACCACGACGCGCTTGCGGCGCTATGGCGGCAATGGCGAACGCGTGCTGCTGGGCGATCTGAGCGATGCGGGCCATCTGCTGCAGGCCAACCGGGATTATCTGGTGGAAGTGGCGGTGTACCGTGGCTGCACCCAGGTCGCGCTCGATGGCGAAGTCTTGTTTTCCTACCGCGATCCGCAACCGCTGCGTACGGGGCATTTTGGTTTTCGCACCACGCAATCGCGGCAGGAAATCCGTGACTTCCAGGTCTTTCGGCTCGACTGATGGCCGATTGCATGGCGGAAGAATGCCGCCAAACATATCATGAAGCCGTAAATATGACTGCTGTATGACACGATTGCGATAAAAATTCTTGCATTCAGCCTTTGGGTGCGGCATATTTATCGCATGGATACTCATGACCTGCAAATCTTACAGCTGATCCAGTCCGATAACCGGCGCGCCGCCGCCGAGATCGGGCAGGAAATCGGCTTGTCCGTCTCCGCCGTCAGCGACCGCCTGCGGCGCCTCAACGCGTCCGGCGTGATTGCCGCCAACCGCGCCGCCATCGATCCGGCGCGGGTCGGCATGACCGCGTGCGCCTTCATCTTTGTCGACCTTGAGCCGCGCGCCGATGAGGTGGGGTTTGCCGCCGCGCTGCGCGGCTTCCCCGAAGTGCAGGAAGCGCACCACATCACCGGGCCCCATTCGTGGCTGGTCAAGGTGCGCACCCGCGACACCGCCGCGCTGCAAGTATTCCTGACCCGGCACCTGAAACAGGTGCCGGGTGTGCTGCGCACGGAAACCATCATCGCGCTCGATACCGCGAAGGAAACGTCGGAACTGGCATTGTCCGTGCCGCCTGCGGCTGCGGTGGCGGAAGGAGGGCAGCCATGAGTGAAGCCGCGATGACTTTGGCGCGCGGCGCGCTGGTGGGATTTGCCATCGCGGCGCCGGTCGGGCCGGTCGGCCTGCTGTGCATCCGCCGCACCTTTGCGCACGGCCCGTCCACCGGGCTGGCCACGGGATTGGGCGCGGCGGCGGCGGACGCGATGTATGGCTTGATTGCCGCCCTCGGCGTCGGCGCGCTGGCGTCGCTGCTATTGGAGCATGCCTCGACGTTGCGCATCGTGGGCGGGGTGCTGATGGCGCTGCTCGGTGTGGGGTCGCTGCGGCGTGCGCGCCTGCCGGCTGGCGCAACGCCTGCCGCCGCGCAGGCGCCGACGCCTTCGGGCTTGCTGGGCGCTTTCGGCACCACCTTTGCGCTGACGGCCTCCAGCCCGATGACGATCCTGTCGTTCGCCGGCCTGCTGGCCGCGCTGGCGCCGCCGGACGGCAGCCTGGCCGGCGGCTTGCTGCTGGTGGTGGGCGTGTTTACCGGGTCGATCGCCTGGTGGTTGATCCTGGTGGGCGGCGTGTCCGCCAGCCGCAAGGCGATTCCGCCAAACGCGATCCGCTGGATCGAAGCGGTTTCCGGCGTGGCGCTGCTGGCGTTCGCGGGCTGGTCGTTGGCGACCGGGCTCACTGGCGGGACCGCGGCATGATGTGAGCGCAGGTTGCCGGCGGCCGGCACTGGTTGCGCGAGGCGCTGTTCCCGGGCGCGGCGGCGCCGGGTCGCACCCGGCCTGCGGCCATGACCGTTGACCGTTGTAATGACTTGACGGTGGTTCCAGTATGCTGGATACTGATTCCACTATGACAGAAAAATCCATCCATGACCGCATTGCCCGCCGGGTGCGCGACTTGCGCGCCGCGCGCGGGATGTCGCTCGAAGCGCTGGCCACGCAGTGCGGCGTCAGCCGCTCGATGCTGTCGCTGATCGAGCGGGGCGAGAGCAGTCCCACCGCCGTGGTACTGGAAAAGCTGGCGGGCGGCCTCGGGGTCTCGCTGGCGTCGTTGTTCGATCCCCCTGAACCGGCGGCCGGTCCCGTGTCGCGTTTTGCCAGCCAGGTCGCGTGGCGCGATCCGCATTCCGGCTATGTGCGGCGCAATGTCTCGCCGGCCATTGCGGGCAGCCCGGCGCAAATCGTCGATGTCACCTTTCCGCCCCATGCGCGGGTCACCTATGAATCCGGTCCGCGTCCGTCGCTGGTGCACCAGTTTGTCTGGATGCTGGAGGGGACCATGGAAATCACCCACGGCGACGAACTTCACACCCTGCACGCGGGCGATTGCCTGGCCATGGGGCTGGACCGCCCCAACAGTTTCCACAATCCGGCCGATACGCCAGCGCGCTATGCGGTTGTCCTTACCACCGATCACCATTAACCACCATTAACCACCAAGCGGGACCTGCCATGCCAGACCACATCACTGTACGCCGCCTGTTTTCCATCACGGACCCGGAGTTGCAAGGGTTGTCGGAAGTCCTCTGCGATTGCGTGGAAGGCGGCGCCTCCGTCAGTTTCATGCAACCGTTTTCACTTGAGCAGTCGCTGCAATTCTGGCGCGGCGTGGGCGCGTCGGTGGCGCGCGGTGAACGCGCGCTGCTGGTGGCGGAGCGCGCGGGCCGCATCGTCGGCACAGTCCAGGTGGTGCTGGGCCAGCCGGACAACCAGCCGCACCGGGGGGATGTGTCGAAGATGCTGGTGGCGCGCGGCGCGCGCCGCCATGGGGTGGGCGCATTGCTGATGGAAGCGGCGGAAGCCACGGCGCGCGCCAGCGGGAAGACGTTGCTCGTGCTCGATACCGCCAGCGCCGAGGCGGAGCGCCTGTACGAGCGCATGGGCTGGACCCGGCTCGGCGTGATTCCCGGATACGCGCTGCTGCCGGACGGCGGCTTGTGCGACACCACGTATTACTACCGTCTCTTGCCGCCGTCGGATTCGGTGCTGGACAACCCGGTCTGGCACGCGCTGATTTCCGCGCAGCGCGGCATGGCGCAAGTACACGGCCTGGCCGCGCGCTTCCGCGCCGATATTTCACCGCTGGCGGGCTTGCGCGAACCGACCCGCCAGGCGCTGGAAGATTTGCGCGCGCTGGCAACGCCGGGCGAGGAGTTGTGGCTGCTGTCCGATGCCCCGTTGGCGCTGCCGCCATGCTGGCGCGAAGTGCGGGCGCGCTACATTGACCAGATGGTCAGTGGCGATACGGCACTCCGGCCCCGGCCCGCGTCCGGTTTCGTGGAACTGGGCGACGCCGACGTGGTGGACATGGCGGCGCTGGTGGAATTGACGAAGCCGGGACCGTTCGAAGCGCACACGCGCGAGATGGGCGCCTACCTGGGCGTGCGCGACCCGGACGGCAAGCTGGTGGCGATGTCCGGCCAGCGCATGAACTTGACCGGTTACCGGGAAATCAGCGCGGTATGCAGCCACCCGGATGCGCGCGGGCGGGGCTTGACGGCGCCGCTGATGGAGGAATTGATGGCGCGGATCGTGGCGGAAGGGAAGACGCCGTTCCTGCACGTGAAGACAGAGAACGGCGGTGCCAAGGCGGTGTACCGGAAGCTGGGATTTACCGTGCGCAGGGCGATTTACTTTTCCATCATCGCCGCGGTGTAAACCGCCCCACGCACCGGATGCCGCGGGTTTATTCGGCGAACACCTGGGCCGCCGGCGTGATTTTCACCGCCTCCGGCTTGATGTTCAGCTTCATGGCGCCGATCACCGCGTCTTCATCGAGCACTGCTTTCGGCTTGTTGCCGTCGTACTTGATTGGCGACGGCGCATCGGTCACCAGCTTTTCCTTGAGGCCCGCCGCGTCCCTGGTGATCATCACCACCGACAGGTTTTGCGCCGACAAATGCTTGCGCATGGCCGCGTTGACGTTGTCCACCGTCAGTTTCGACAGGGCGTCGCGCATCAGCTTCGTGAATTCCGGCGTGCCGTACCACTGCGAATCGAGCGCATAGCCCAGTTGCTGGTCCTGGGTCGACGTCATGACGAACACGTTTTTCATCAGGTAGCCACGGGTGGTCTCAAACTGGTCCTTCGTCATGCCGCCCTTGATGGCTTTATCGAGTTCCGACAGGGCGATGCGCAGCGCGAAGTGGGCGTTTTCCGGCGCCACGGGACGCACCCAGACTTCGAACAGCTGTGCTTTGCGGCCCAGGTTCGGATTCGGGAAGAACTGGAACATCCCGCGCGGGAACGCTTCGATATAGGCATAGTCGCCGTAGTTCATGCCGCGCACTTCGCGGATGCGCTGGTACAGCAGGGCGCTGGAAGCGCGGTGTTCGCCGAGCCAGGTCTTGACCATCCACAGCGCGGCGAAGTCCGGATGGGAACGCGTGACGGACAGTGGCAAGCCAAACGAAATCGCCGTGGCGCGCGTGTTTTTCTCGACGATTTCCACTTCCAGCCCGTTTGGCTGGCGGCCTTGCGGCGCGGTGGTGGCGGGCATGCCCGCGCCTTGCGGCAGTTTGGCCAGCGCCTGTTTCAGCGACGCCACCATGTCGTCGGACACGTCGCCGGAAATCCCGACTTTCACCGCGCCTTGCGCATAGGCGCTGGCATAGAACTGACGCACATCGGCCAGGGTGATTGAATCGAGTCCCTTGGTCGTGCCCAGCACCGGATGGCCATACGGCGTGCCGGCAAAGACATTGACTTGCAGGCGTTCCTTGCCCAGTTCTTCCTCGTTGTTGTCTTTGAGGTCGGTTTGCAGGGCGTTGCGCTGCGCATCTTTCAGGCGGCGGAAGTCTTCTTCGCGGAAGCCGGGCGACAGCAGCATCGGCAGCGCGATATCGTTGAACGCCTTCCAGTTGTCCTTGTGGATCGTACCGGTAAACGTCGTCATTTCCTTGTCGGTCTGCTCCGTGAAGCTGCCGGCCATCGGGAAGAACGCCTTGGCGATTTCATCGATCTTGCGGTCCGTGGATCCGGCCGACGCCACCATGGCGGCGGTCAGTGCCGCGAGGCCTTCCTTGCCGGCCGGGTCATGGGCCGAACCGGCCGAGAACAGCAGCTTGTAGCGGATTTGCGGCAAGGCCGACTTTTGCACGGTCACGGCAACGTTGGCGACGCCGGTCTGCGGTTCCAGGTTCGCCAGCTTCGGCAGCGTGTCGATGCCAGGCGGCAGCGCCGCATGCGCCAGGGTGCTGACCACCATGCCGTCATCGGTCAGGAATTTGCGGGCGGCGGCCTGCAGGTCGGCCGGCGTCAGTGAATCGATGACGCGGTAGTAGTTATTGATGGTGCCGTACGAGCGGTTGAAGTGGACGTACGACGCCAGTGTGCCGGCGATCTGCTCGGTGTTATCGAGCGAGCGCACCGCGCCATATTTGAGGGCCGACTTGGCTTCCGCCAGCGCCTTGTCGCTGACCGCTTCCGAGCGCAGTTTGGCCACGGTTTGCAGGATCTGGTCGCGCACATAAACCGCATCCTCGGCTTTCTTGACACGGGCGCCAATGAAAGCCAGGGTCGGGTCGACGCGGTTCGGCGTGTTGTCGAACAACTGATCGACTTTTTGCTCATCCTGCACCAGGCGCTTGAACAGCGGCGAGGTGCGGCCGAACGACAGCGACAGCGCCAGCGACAGGGCGGCCTGTTCGCGGGTCTTGTCGGAAAACGCCGGGGCGTGGAAGGCCACCATCACCATCGGCAACGTTGGCGTGGCCCAGGGCACGTGGCGGTAGATCGCGCCCTTGCCGGTGCGCGCCGGTTCCGCCGGCACCTCGGATTTATACGTGCCGCGCTGCCATTTGCTCCAGTATTTTTCCACCATGGCGATGGCTTTTTGCGGTTCGACGTCGCCGGCCACGATGATGGTGGTGCGTTCCGGGCGGTACCAGCGGTCAAAGAAGACTTTCGAATAGGCATACTGGTTCGGCATGTCTTCGATGTCTTTCAGGAAGCCCATCGTGGTGTGCTTGTACGTGTGCTTGTCGTACGCGGCTTCGCGCATGACTTCGAACAGCTTGGAAATCGGGTTGGCGCTGTTCTTGTTGTATTCGCCCAGCACGGCGCGCGATTCGGTCTTGAACACGTCTTCGCTGTACGACAGGTGCTGGAAGCGGTCGGCTTCGACTTTCAGCACGGTCTCCAGGTCTTCCTTGGCGAACGTGGTGTAGTAATTCGTCAAGTCATCGCTGGTATACGCGTTCTGGCGCGCGCCGGCGCGGGTGATGATGTCCTGGTATTTTTCCGGCGGATAGTCCGGGGTGCCACGGAACATCATGTGTTCGAAGAAGTGCGCAAAGCCGGACTTGCCGGCCTCGATTTCATTGCGCGACCCGGTTTGCACGGGGATTTGCACCGACACGATGTTCGGGAAACCGGTCGGCACGACGATGATTTTTAGGCCGTTGGCCAGGGTTTTTTCCGTGGCCTTGAATGGCAGCAGGTCGGTGCTGGCGGATGGCGCGGCCAGTGCGGCGGGCGCGGCAATGGCAAGCATGAAACAAGGTGCGAGGGACTGGGTCAGTCTGGACACGTGTGCTCCTTTTTATATAATTTTTGGTTAATAAATAGCGCCGGATACCATTGGATAGCGGCATGGCGGAATAGCGGAATGGCAAGCCGGCCGCAAGGTTACCATTGTTCACACGGTGCGCCTATCGTCGCGGCGATACCCCGTGCTACCATGGCGCTGTCCAACCACCCTCCGTGACAGTGCAATGAGCTTAGCATCCGGTATCAACGCGATCGATTCCCTTGTGTACAGCAGCTGGACCGGCCAGGCAGGCATGCCGGCCACGGTGACGTACCAGTTCCTGACAACGCCGCCCAATGGCGCCGACGCCGGCGACCGCAATGGCTTCAAGCCGATGACCGCCGCGCAGCAGCAGGCTTCGCGCGATGCGTTCGCGGCGTGGGCGGCGGTGGCCAATGTCACCTTTGTCGAAGTGTCATCCGACGCGAACATCCGCCTCGGCACCAATTACCAGGGCGATACCAGCAGCGGTTATTCGTACCTGCCGGAGCCGGGTATCAGCCAGGTCGAGCTGTACCTGAACAATAGCGGCAGCTATAACTCGGATTACACGCCCGGCACCTTCGGTCCGTCCGTGCTATTGCATGAAGTCGGCCATACCCTGGGCCTCAAGCATCCGGGCGACTACAATTCGACCGGTGACGCGATTGACGGGCCATTCCTGCCGACCGCCACGGATAACCTCGATTACACCCAGATGTCGTACCGCCAGTCGGTGACCAACCGCGGCAAGTATCCCGTCACGCCCATGCTGTATGACATCCAGGCGGTCCAGTATTTATATGGCGCCAACCTGTCGTACCGGACCGGTGACGATGTGTATAAATTTACCAATACCCAGGCGTCGCAGTGCATCTGGGATGCGGGCGGCTACAACACGTTTGATTTTTCCGATTGCACCGGCTTTACCACCATTGATTTGCGCGCGGGCGCCTTCAGCAGCACGCGGTTGGCGATCGGCAATGTCTCGATCGCCTACAACGTCACGATCAAAGGCGTGGTGACGGGCGGCGGCGGTTCCACCGTGCGTCTTAACGACGCGGGCGACACGGTCATGGGCGGCAACGGCGCGGACCTGGTGTTTGTCGGCGCCGGCAACGATACCGTCAACGGCGGCGAAGGCGCCGACACCGCGTCGTTTACCGGCGCCTATGCCGGCTACACGGTGGTGCGCTCCGGCGACACGGTGCTCGTCACCGGGCAGGGGCTCGATACGCTGACCGGCGTTGAAACACTGCAATTTGCCGACCGCACCATCAGTGTCGCGGACATCGTGCAGGCAATGGGCGGCGGTACCGCCGGCAACGACCGCTTCGTGGCGCAAACCGGCAGTGAAAGCTTTGATGGCGCGGCCGGTCTCGATACCGTGGTGTATGGCGGCGCCCGCGCCACGTATACGGTCAAGCAGGGCGCGGCCCTGCAGGTGACCGACGGTTCCGGCACCGACACCCTGGTGTCGATCGAGCGCGTGCTGTTTGCCGATGGCGGCCTGGCGTTCGATACCGCCGGGATCGCGGCGCAGGCGTACCGGCTGTACCGCGCGGCCTTCAACCGCACGCCGGACGACGGCGGCCTTGGTTACTGGCTGGCGCAGATGGACAAGGGCGTGGCGCTGCGCGACGTGGCGCGCAGCTTTATTGCCAGCAATGAGTTCAAAGGCCTGTATGGCGCCAGTCCCACCAACGCCGCATTCGTCGATTTGTTGTACCAAAACATCTTGCACCGCGCGCCCGACAATGCCGGCGCCGCCTACTGGGTCGGCGTGCTCGATGGCGGCCAGCCGCGTGAAGATACGCTGGCCTTCTTCTCTGAAGGAAATGAAAACAGTGGCGCGGTGGCGGCGCTGATCGCCAATGGCATCAGCTATACGCCATGGCTGTCCTGAGCGGGGCAATCCGGCTAGGATTGCGCCAGCTTTTTTTCAGTCCAGTCCCACGCTTCCGTCAGGCTGATGCGGTTGCGCCCCATGTGTTTGGCGCGGTACAGCGCCGCGTCGGCGGTCGCGATCAACTGGCTGATTTCATTGTGGGACGCCGGTAAGGCCGTGGCGGCGCCGATGCTGACCGTCACGTGGGATTCCATGTTCGGTAATTGCAGCTGTTCGACCCGGCAGCGTATCCGCTCGGCCACGATGGCGGCGCCCTTGAGCGCCTGGTTGGGCAGGATCACGGCAAATTCCTCACCGCCATAGCGCGCCACCAGGTCATTGGCGCGCATTTCACTGGCCACCGCGGACGCAATGCGCTGCAGGCATTCGTCGCCGCCCAGGTGGCCGTAGGCATCGTTATATTGTTTGAAATTATCGACATCGACCATCAGCAGCGACAGCGGCTGTTGCTGGCGCAGGGCGCGCTGCCATTCCGCCTGCAGGGTTTGGTCGAAACAGCGCCGGTTGGCCAGGCCGGTCAGGCCATCGCGGGTGGCCAGCTGCTCGAGCGTCAGTTGCGCCTGCTTTTCATCGGTCATGTCGCGCAAGGTTTCTATCACGGCCACCAGCTTGCCGTCGGCGCCCCGGATCGGGCTGGCATCGGCGGCCAGATAGCGGCGCAGGCCAAGGCGCGGCATATCGCACCAGTTTTGCGCGGTGAGCCCGCTGCCGTCCGCGCTGCGGCGCACATGCTGGTCATACAATTGCGGGACGTCGAATTCACGCGCCTGCAGCACCAGGTCGGCCAGGGTGGGGCGGGGCAGCGAGTAAAAGCAGCGCCAGTGTTGGTCGGTGCCCAGCACACTGGCGGCGGGCACGCCGGTCAGGCGCTCGCAGGCGCGGTTCCAGATCAGCACATGCCCGCTGGCGTCGAGCACAAACGTGGGAATGGCCAGCAATTCCATCAATTGCAGCGCCAGTCCCTGGTGCGCTTGGCTGGTCGGATCGGCCGGAGGCAGGTGCATCACATTCTGTTCCTGTGGCATGGCGTTCCTTTAGTTGAGTGATAGCTGTGAGCACTGGAAACATTTTGCTTTTCGGAATCACCTGCAGGCTTGATGCTGAGCAAGATCAGGCGCATTTGGCACCGCCACGGTCAACGCGGTGCCATGGCCGGGGGAACTCGCCAACGCCAGCCAACCGCCAGCATCGGTGACCCGGCGCTCCATCCCGAGCAAGCCCAGGCCGCGCCGCACCGGGCCATCCGGCAGGCCGACCCCGTTGTCGTGCACAGTCAGGCTCAGTTCATAGTCATCGCGGGCCAGCGCGATGCGCACTTCGGACGCCTGCGCATGGCGCGCGATATTGGCCAGCGACTCTTGCAGCACCCGCAGCACGGTGGCCTCGGCCGTGCCGGCGCCATCACTGCAATAACGCGCATCTTCCAGGTTGAATTCGATGCCGTTGGCGCGGGTAAATTCGTGCAACTGGCGCTCCACCGCGCTGCGCAAGCCCTGTTCCAGGGCCACCGGATGCAAGTCGTTGATGATGGCGCGCAGCGAGCGGCTGGTGATGTCGATGTGCTCCGTCATCCGGGCCAGCTGGGCCGGCACATCGTGCCGGTTCGGGTAGCGCTGCAGGGCGGCCAGGTCCAGTTTTAACGTCAGCAGGTTCTGGCCGAGGTCGTCGTGGATATCGGCGGCAATACGGCGGCGTTCGCTGGCCACCACGCTGTCACGCTCTTCGCGCAGCGCGCGCACCATCAAACTGAGCAGGTAACAGCGCCAACACAACAGGATGGCGGCGACAAGAAGGGTGGAACCGGACAGCATCTGCACGTGGCTTGCCTGCATAAGCATCTCCCTGGCGAACTGAACAGTAAGAAGTAACAAGTAGGAACTTATTACTGTTGCCATTAGGAAGTCTTGCCAATTATCAATTTAACTATAAGCAATAATGAATAGTCAGCAGCAAGCGGGGTCTTTATACAACAGCCATCGTGGGTGTAAAATAGAGGGTTCCCTGACGAGTGAGCCACTGTGACCTACAGCATCAAAGAGATTTTTTATACCCTGCAGGGCGAAGGCGCCCATGCCGGGCGTCCGGCCGTGTTTTGCCGCTTTTCCGGCTGCAACCTGTGGACCGGGCGGGAAAGCGACCGCGCCAGCGCCGTGTGCCAGTTCTGCGACACGGATTTCGTCGGCACCGACGGCGAGCGTGGCGGCAAGTTCGCGACGCCGGAAGCGCTGGCCGCCGACATCAACAGCCTGTGGCCGCAAACGTATGCGGCCAGCAAATATGTGGTGTTCACGGGCGGCGAACCGCTGCTGCAGCTGGACCAGCCGCTGATTGCCGCGATGCATGCGCAAGGCTTTGAAATTGCGATTGAAACCAATGGCACCTTGCCGGTGCCGCCGGGCGTGGACTGGATTTGCGTCAGCCCGAAAATGGGTTCGCAACTGGTGGTTCACAAGGGGAATGAGATCAAGGTCGTGATTCCGCAAAAGGACCAGGACCTGGCCGCCTATGAAGGGCTGGACTTCGACAACTTCTTCGTGCAGCCGATGGATGGCCCGCTGGCGGCGTTCAACACCACCTTGGCGATCGACACCTGCAAGCGCAATCCGAAATGGAAACTGAGCCTGCAAACCCACAAGCTGCTGCAAATACCTTAAAGACATATTCAATGCTGACTATTACCCGCAAGCTGGAATTCGACGCCGGCCACCGCATCCCCGACCACAAGAGCCAGTGCCGCAACCTGCATGGCCACCGCTACACCTTGGAAATCACCCTGGTTGGCAATGTCATCGATGCCGAAGGCAATTCCGACAATGGCATGATCATGGACTTTTCCGACGTCAAGGCGCTGGCCAAGGAACACCTGGTCGATGTCTGGGACCACGCGTTCCTGGTGTATGAGAAAGATGTGGCGGTCAAGGAATTCCTGGCGTCGCTGCCGAACCATAAAACGGTCGTCATCGACCGCATCCCGACCGTGGAAAACCTCGCGAAAGTCGCGTTCGACATCTTGAAGGCCGCCTATAAAGACCGCTACGGCACCGGCCTGCACCTGCACAAGCTGGTGCTGCATGAAACCCCGAATTGCTGGGCCGAGATCACGGATGACTGAAGTGGTCGAGCCAGGCCGGATGACGGAAACGCCTGCGCAAACGTATATGCGCGCCGCGCTGGAACAGGCGCAGCTGGCCTGGAATGCCGGTGAAGTGCCGGTTGGCGCGGTGGTGGTCAAGGATGGCGTCATCATCGGCCGCGGCTACAACCAGCCGATCGGACGCCATGACCCGACCGCGCACGCGGAAATCGTCGCGATGCGCCAGGCCGCCGAAGCGCTGGGCAATTACCGCCTGCCGGGCTGCGAACTGTATGTGACCCTGGAACCGTGCGTGATGTGTTCCGGCGCCATGATGCACGCGCGTATTTCCCGCATTGTGTATGGCGCGCCGGACCCGAAAACCGGCGCCTGCGGCTCCGTCATCGATGTCTTTGCACAGGCACAGCTGAACCACCACGCCAGTACCGAAGGGGGCTTGCTGGCCGACGATTGCGCCGGCATGCTGAAAAGCTTTTTTGCCGCACGCCGTGCGGCGGCGCAGGAAGCGCGCCGAACAGCGCAGGCCGCTGTTGCCAATTCCCCGAATTAGAGGCCGCACTCTGCGCATACGCTTGACGAACGTCAGACCCCGGGTGTTATGCTGGGGAAAAAGAGTTTTGCAAGTTGTAAGTTGTAGGAGAGCAAATGCGGTCCAGCAAGAAAACTGATGGCGCCCCCGGTGTGGTGCGCCTGGCTCTCGAATTGCGCGCCCCGTGGGAACTTGGCGCGGCACTCGTGGCATATCCCTTTGCCCACCTGGCCTCGCCCGGCGATGGCCATCCCGTCATGGTCTTCCCCGGCCTCGCGTCCGGCGACATGACCACCGTCGTGATCCGTAAATTCCTCGCCGAGCGCGGGTTCGACACGTATGCGTGGGAACAGGGTTTGAATTTCGGTCCCAACAACGGTTCGCTCGACGCGTGCGTGACGCGCGTGCGCGATATCCACCGCCGCACCGGCCGCACCGTTAGCCTGGTTGGCTGGAGCCTGGGCGGTGTGTTTGCCCGTGAAATCGCCAAGATGCTGCCGGAATCGGCGCGCGTGGTGGTGTCGCTGGGGACGCCGTTTACCGGCAATCCCCGCTCGAACAATGCCTGGCGCCTGTACGAACTGGTGTCGGGCGACAAGATCGACGACATGGGCTTTGACCGGTTCGCCGTGCGTCCGCCGGTGCCGACCACGTCGATTTTCAGCCGCACCGATGGTGTGGTGGCGTGGCAATGCAGCATGGAAGAAGAAACCGCGCTGTCGGAAAACATCGAGGTGCACGCCAGCCATCTCGGCATGGGCGCCAACCCCACGGCGCTGTTCGCCATCGCCGACCGCCTGGCGCAGCCGGAAGGGCAGTGGCGCCGGTTTGACCACGATACCCACACCGGCATCAAGAAACTGCTGTACTGGGATCCTCAGCGCACGCCATTTTTCCAGCACATGTTCGGACTCTACTGACAAAGGAGCACCTCATGCCCATCATCACCGCCAACGGCATCGACATCGCGTATGAAACCAGCGGCAATCCCGATGGGCCGCCGGTCTTGCTGATCATGGGGCTGGGCATGCAGCTGGTGTCCTGGCCCGCGGAATTCGTGCATGGCCTGGAGCGGCAGGGCTGCTTTGTGATCCGCTTCGATAACCGCGACAGCGGCCTGTCGGCCAAGTTCGACCTGGCCGGGGTGCCGAATTTGCCGCTGTCGTATGTGAAAAGCCTGGTCGGCTGGCCGCTGCGCGCCGCTTACCTGTTGTCCGACATGGCGCTGGACGCCCGTTGCCTGCTGGATGTGCTGCGCATCGAACAGGCACACGTGATCGGCGTGTCGATGGGCGGCATGATTGCGCAGATTTTCGCGGCCGAATATCCGGAGCGCACCCTGAGCCTGACGTCGATCATGTCCAGCAGCGGCCGGCGCGGTTTGCCGGGGCCGACGCGCGCGGCGCGGCGCGCATTGATGCAGCCGGCGCCGGCCGGCGCCCAGCGCGACCGCCTGATCGAGCACATGGCGCAGACCTTCCGCGTGATCGGCAGTCCCGGCTTCCCGATGCCGGAAAAAGTGCTGCGCGACCGCATTGCCCATTCGATCGACCGCAGCCTGTGCCCGGGCGGTGTGGCGCGCCAGCTGGTGGCGATTGCCGCCAGCGGCGACCGTTCGCCGCTGCTGCAACAAATCATCCGGCCCTCGCTGGTGATCCACGGCGCGGCCGATCCGCTGGTGCCGGTGGCCTGCGGCATCGATACCGCCAGGCGGATTAGTGGCGCGGTGCTGCATGTGATCGACGGCATGGGCCATGACTTGCCGCCGCAATTGATTCCACGCTTCCTTGCCTTGATCAAGCCATATCTATTCAGTAAGATTGTGCCTCATGCCGTAGCGGGTTGACGCGTTGTGCGCGCCGCCGCGGCCCTTATACAGGAGCTTTGCGGCACGTGACTGAAAACACTCTTTGCATCGCCATTGCCGCCCCGGGCGGTTATGCGCTGGACCGCCCCCAATTCGAGCGCGGCGTCGCGCGCCTGCGGGCTCAGGGCGTCACGGTCCACAATTACTATGACCCCGACCGCGTGCACCAGCGCTTCTCCGCCACCGATGCGGAGCGCCTGGGCCAGTTGAACGCGGCGGCCAACGACCCCGATGCCCAGGTGGTGCTGATGCTGCGCGGCTCGTACGGCATGACGCGCATCTTGCCGCAGATCGATTTCCGCGCCATGGCCGACAGCGGTAAACTGTTCATTGGCTACAGCGACATTACAGCTTTCCATATGGGGCTGTACGCCGCCACTGGCACGGTCAGCTTTGCCGGGCCGATGATGTGCGATGATTTCATCCGCCCGGAACCGGTGGCGTATACCCTCAATCAAATGTGGGACTGCCTGCGTGGCCCGGTGCATCGTGTGCGCGGCGCGGCGCGGGGCAATCCCCAGGTGGACCTGCAAGGTACGCTGTGGGGCGGCAACCTGGCCATGCTGGTGAGTTTATTGGGCACGCCCTATTTCAAGCAGATCGACAACGGCATCCTGTTCCTGGAAGACATCGGCGAACACCCGTACCGCATCGAGCGCATGCTGCTGCAGTTGCAGCAGGCCGGCGTGCTGGAAAAGCAACGGGCGGTGGTGCTGGGCGACTTTTCCGGCTATCGCCTGAACCCCGCCGACAATGGCTATGATTTCGAATCCATGCTGGCCTACATGCGCGAGCGCTTGCCGGTGCCGGTGTTGACCGGACTGCCGTTTGGCCATGTCAAGGAACGCTGCACCTTGCCGTTTGGCGCGCAGGCGCGGCTGGTGTCCGATGCCGGCGGGTTTGATTTGACGGTGTCCGGCTATCCAACCCTGGCTGCGCTGGCGGGCCGCGCGAATCCCGAATTGCCGCTTGTGGATCCGATCAATGGCTGACGGCGGCCGCGCGCTGGCCGAACTCAGCTATTACCGCGCCACGGCGGGCCACACGGCGTTTTCCGCGCTGGAAGGCAATGTGGAGGCGGACATCTGCATCATCGGCGGCGGATTTGCCGGGCTGGCGACGGCGGCGTCGCTGATGGAAAAGGGCCAGCGCAATGTCGTCGTGCTGGAAGCGGAAACCGTGGGGCATGGCGCGTCCGGCCGCAACGGCGGTTTTGTGTTTGGCGGCTATTCGCTGGGCGAGCGGGCGCTGGTGCAGTCGGCCGGGCTTGAAGAGGGCCGCAAGCTGTACCGGCTCACGCTCGATGCGGTCGACACGATCCGGCGCCGCATCAGTGCGTACAACATCGATTGCGACGCGGTCGATGGCGGCATTTATCTTGCCAACTGGTTCGACGATCCCGCCATCCTGGACCGGCAGCAGCGCTTTATGCGCGAGGCGCTGGGCGTCGAATGGCAGCGCGTGTCGCGCGCGGACTTCGCCGACAAAGCCCGCAGCGAACGTTATTTCGGCGCGCTGTTCGAAGAAAACGCGTTTCACTTCCATCCGCTGAAATATGCGCAGGGCCTGGCGCACGCACTGGCGGCCGGCGGTGTGCGGGTGCATGAGCAGAGCCGGGTGCGTTCGATCGACCGCACCGGCTCCGACGGCACCGGCTGGCGCATCGCGACCGGCGAAGGGACTGTCAATGCGCGCCACGTGGTGGTGTGCTGTGGCGGCTATATCGAACGCCTGTATCCCAGGCTGGCGGGGGCGATCCTTCCGATTGCCACGTACGTGATGGTGACGGAGCCGCTGGGCGAACGGCTGCCGCAGGCCATGCAAACCAATGCCGCGATCTATGACACGCGCTTTGCGTTCGACTATTACCGCCCGCTGCCGGACTCGCGCCTGCTGTGGGGCGGCAGGATTTCCATCTTCGACAAGGGCGCGGCCGATGTCGCGCGCCTGCTGTATGGCGACATGCTGAAAGTCTATCCGCAACTGGCGGGCGCCAAAGTGGAATACGCGTGGAGCGGCATGATGAGCTACGGCCGCCACAAGATGCCGCAATTGGGCCGCCTGCCCGAAGGCATCTGGTATGGCATGGGCTTTGGCGGGCATGGCGTCGGCCCGACCACCTTGTCGGGCGAAGTGCTGGCCGCCGCGCTGACCGGGCAGGCGGTGGACCTGTCCCGGTTCAGCCAATGGGGTTTGCCGACCACGGGCGGGCCGGCGGGGCTGGTGGCGGCGCAGTTGACGTACTGGTATTACGAACTGCGCGACTGGATGCGGCAGTAGATAGGAACCGGTAGGCAATACGCAAGTTGTTTGACAGCAATTATTGCATGGATGATACTCTGGTTTCGTGGTTGAGTTTTTGACCACTGGTTATCTTCCTTGAATGTCGTTTGCCCGTCAAAAATAAATCCGCATGCCTGAAATTGCCGAGACGCCTGAACAGCAGCAAGCCTATGACGAAGCCGTGGAAGCCATCATGGCTTGTTACAAAGACGGCGGAACGAAGCTTGATTTAAGTCATTCTGGTTTAACTCGCCTGCCGCCAGAGATTGGAAAGCTGAGTGGCCTGACGGAGCTTGACCTCTCCAACAACTTCATCAGTAGCTTGCCGCCGGAGATTGGGAACCTGACGGCACTACAGGGGCTTGAACTGGATGAGAATCAATTAAGCGTGCTGCCGCCAGAGTTTGGAAACCTGGCGGCGCTGACGAGTCTTGACTGTTCCGGCAACCAACTAAGCTCGGTGCCGCCAGAGATAGCAAACCTGACGGCACTCACGAGTCTTAACTTGTCCTACAACCAGCTAAGCATGCTGCCGCCAGAGATAGGAAATCTGGCGGCGCTGGCAGTGCTTGTCGTTTCCGGCAATCAATTAAGCGTGCTGCCACCGGGAATTGGAAAGTTGACAGCGCTGAAGCAGCTTTCCCTCTACGAAAACGGCCTGAAAATATTGCCGTCAGAAATTGAAAACCTGACTGCGCTGACGAGTCTTGACTGTTCTGGCAACCAACTAAGCTCGGTGCCGCCAGAGATAGCAAATCTGACTGCACTGACGAGTCTTTACTTCTCCTACAACCAGCTAAGCATGTTGCCACCAGAGATAGGAAACCTGGCGGCGCTGGCGCATCTTGGATGTTCTGGCAACCAACTAAGCGGGCTGCCACCATCGATAGGAAACCTCACGGCGCTGGCGCACCTTGGATGTTCTGGCAACCAATTAAGCGCGCTGCCATCAGAGATAGGAAACTTGACGGCGCTGACGAGTCTGGAGTGTTCCTACAACCAACTAAGCGAGCTGCCGCCAGAGATAGGGAACCTGACGGCACTGACGAGTCTTGGATGTTCCTACAACCAACTAAGCGGGCTGCCGCCAGAGATAGGAAATCTGACTGCGCTGACGAGTCTCGACTGTTCTGGTAACCAGCTAAGCGTGCTGCCACCGGAGGGATGTCGGCTTATAGCGTTGGAAATGCTTGATCTGTCCTCCAACCAAATCAGGAAATTGCCCAACTGGCTAAGCGATTTGCGAAAGCTGACATACTTGCTTTTGCATGACAATCCAGGTCTTAAAGTTCCTGTCAATGTGCTTGGCCCCGACCCTCGGGAAAAGCCAGGCACCATGCCGGTTTCGGCAAAGTCCATCCTGGACTTCTACTTTGGCACGCGCCGTATCGAGGAAACGCGTCCGCTGAACGAAATCAAGCTCATCATGGTAGGGCGGGGTGGCGCTGGCAAGACCAGCACGGTACGGGCCTTGCGGGGACTGCCGTTCAAGGATGACGAAGAAAGCACGCCGGGCATCGCGCTGTGCGACTGGAAGATGGATGGCTGCAAAAATTCGGCAGTCACGGCGCACGTATGGGACTTTGCCGGGCAGGTGATCACGCATGCATTGCACCAGTTCTTCTTCAGCATGCGCAGCCTGTATGTGCTGGTGTTGACCGGGCGTGAAAATAATGAACGCGACGACGCGGAATACTGGCTGCGGCTGATCAAGGCATTTGGCACGGATGAAAAAGGCAATGGTCCGCCGGTGATCGTGACACTCAACAAATGGGATGCGGCAGGCTGCCGTCCTAAGGTGGATCGCAGCGCCCTGCAGGAGAGATATCCGTTTATCCGCGGTTTCGTGGAAGTTGACTGCAAATCAGGGAACGGCGTCGCCAAATTGAACGCCGCCCTGTGTAAAGAAGTCGACCGGCTGAAATGGGTGCGAGACCCTTTCCCCGAAACGTGGGACGCGGTGCGCCGCGCGCTGACTACCGGCCGCAAGAAGCGCGCACACCTGAGCTATGTCGAATACCGGGCGCTCTGCGCCCGGCACGGCGTCACCGATCCCGGGCAACAGGACTCGCTGGCGGAAATTCTGCACAACTTGGGCACTGCGCTGAACTATCGCAATGATCCACGCCTGCGCGAGGCGACGGTGTTGCAGCCGGAATGGCTGACCAAGAATGTGTATGGCCTGATGCGCCGCGCGGAAAAGCGCTCCGGCGTCTTGACCCGTCACGACGTCGATACTGTCTTGCGCGCGGAAAAAGATCCCGCGATGCGCGACTATCTGGTACAGATCATGGAGCGCTTTGAAATCGCCTATGCGCCCCGCTCCTCAGGGGAGGGGGATGGCACCTGGCTGGTGCCGCAGGCGTTGCCCGACCAGCAGCCGAAAGAGGTCAGCCCGTTCCGCGACATCAGCGATGCGACCCGCTTGCGTTATTCCTATCCGGCTTTACCGGAAGGATTGGTCGCACGCGCCATCGTGCGGCTGCATGAGTTTATCGAAGAAAAAAACGGAAAGAGGCTGCAATGGGCCAGCGGCGTGATATTGAGCCGTGAAAACGCGCGGGTGCTGATCCGTACCGAAACGCAAGACCGGCACGTGACGATCACGGTGACGGGGCCGGTCAAAGTCCGCCAGCAACTGGCGGGCTTATGTCAGGCGGAGATGCGTGAAATTCATGCAGAAATCCGCGGGCTCAACCCAACCGAAGAGACCCATTTCCAGGGTGCGTGGGTGCAAACCACAATCCTGGAAATGGATGAGAGGAATCGCAAACAAACCGGCATCCCCGTCGAGGGGCGCGGCACTGTGATGATCGATCCTGCGGAGCCCAATAACGCTTATTCTGAAAAGCGCGCCCGCTCCGATGATGCATGGAAACCGACTGCGTTCATCAGTTACTCCAAGAGTAATGTCACCCAGCGCAAGCGGTTGGAGTCCGAACTCAAGATATTGAAAAACGAGGGGCTGCTGGCTGGTCATTGGCACGATCGTATGATAGATCCCGGCGATGAGTGGGATGACGCTATCCAGTCGCAGCTCGCGGGGGCGGACATCATCATTATCCTGACCAGCAGCGCCGCCCTGGCCACGGAATACATTACGGTGCATGAAATTCCCAAGGCGCTGGACCTGCATAGCGCCGATAGCGCCGTGGTTGTGCCGGTGATTCTGGAGGAATGCCGCTGGAATAACACCTTACTTGGCAAACTGAATGCATTGCCGGAGAAGGGGAAAGCCATCAATACGTGGCGACCTCAATCAGGAGGCTGGAACAGCGTCGCCAATGGCTTGGCGGACGTGCTGCAGAAGCGGATGACGAAAAATAATTCTATTGGAGCTAAAAAATAGAGTTTTCCCATGGGTTCGGGAACGCGCATTTTGCGCCGAATTAAACAGAATGCATGACATATGAATAGAGTATTAGGCCGCTATGCGGCATGGGCTGTGTTGATGTTGACGCCCGCCTTGTGCCTTGCCGGTGACGTTGAGCCTGTTGCCACCGCTGGAAGTGCCGCCCCGGCTTGCAATTCGCCACCACGCAAAGGTGGCGTCAACCCAAGACAACCAGCCATCGGTTTGGAGTCCAATGTGATGTGCGGAAGCCAAAACCTCACCATTGCTGCACAACCGGCTGCTGATGCAGAACGGAAGAAAAACGCAAATGAGGAGCAGCAAAAAGCATTTGATTGGAATGCATTGGTTCATGACACGGCATGGCCTATTACCGTGCTGCTTTCCTTCCTGCTATTCCGGCGGCGTTTGCCTGAATTGATGGAAAAAACGCTGGATCGTATCAAGAAGGTCAAACATAAAGATACGGAACTTGAGTTCTTGAGTAAGGAGGCGAACGAATCGCTGGCAAAGGCGACCCAGGGCGGGTATTTGGATTCGCACAATATCGATGCGATTTTCGAAACGGTTAAGCTGAATGAGTGGGCCACACTCATCATGTCGCGCATGCTGATGCGTAAGGGCTTGACTGATATTGTTGGCTCGAAACATGATTTCGAACCGGCACCCAAGCTGATTCAACTCATTCAATATTGTAAAAATAACGACCTTCTGCCGGATGATCTCATCGAGGGTCTTGAGCGATTGCGGGAAATTACCTACTTTGCCGAGTGGGGGCGTGGCCAAGCGCCGTCCAGAGGTGAATGGAAATGGGCGTTTGAGAATTGCAAGCGGATTGTGGAGCGACTCTTTGATCATCAAAAAGTCGCGTAGCTGAAACTCCGGCGCAACCGGCTCGCCGGCGGCGCCTTTACTTGTCAAATAGCGCCGCCAGGTCCAGCAGCAATTCCTTGCCACCGGAACCGTCGGGAAACTCTTGCGCCTTGCTCTTCAATTCCACGCCGACCCGGCGCCGTTCGTCCTGGAACACGGGAGACGAACCGTAACTGTCGCTGTAAAACTCGAGGACCGACAACGCTTCGCGGGCAACTTGGTAGGCACTTTTGCTCATGGCTATGCTCCGGGTGACCAGGGTTAAAGGATGGAAAATCCGCTTGCGCCAACGCTTTCACTATAGCAAACAGTCGGCAGTCTGTCGGGGTGGTTGATCGTGGTAAAATGTAAGGTTACTGAATCCACCGCATACGGAACCCCAAGAAACAATGTTATCCACTGCTAACATCACCATGCAATTCGGCGCCAAGCCGCTGTTCGAGAACATTTCCGTCAAGTTTGGCGACGGCAACCGCTATGGCTTGATCGGCGCGAATGGCTGCGGCAAGTCCACTTTCATGAAAATCCTGGGCGGCGACCTGGAACCATCGGCAGGCAACGTGTCGCTGGACGTCAACGAGCGCCTCGGCAAGCTGCGCCAGGACCAGTTCGCGTATGAAGACATGCGCGTACTGGACGTGGTGATGATGGGCCACACGGAAATGTGGGATGCGATCTCCAAGCGCGATGCGATTTACGCGAACCCGGACGCCACCGACGACGATTACATGCAGGCCGCCGAACTGGAAGGCAAAGTCGCCGAGTACGACGGCTACACGGCTGAAGCGCGCGCCGGTGAACTGTTGCTGGGCGTGGGTGTCAGCATCGACCTGCACCAGGGCCCGATGAGCGCGGTGGCGCCAGGCTGGAAACTGCGGGTGCTGCTGGCGCAGGCGCTGTTCTCGGATCCGGACATCCTGCTGCTGGACGAGCCGACCAATAACCTGGACATCAACACCATCCGCTGGCTGGAAGAAGTGCTGAACGAGCGCAATTCCACCATGATCATCATTTCCCACGATCGCCACTTCCTGAACCAGGTGTGCACCCACGTGGCCGACATGGATTACGGCACGCTGAAGATTTATCCAGGCAACTACGACGACTACATGCTGGCGTCGACGCAAGCGCGCAACCAGCAGCTGGCCAACAATGCCAAGGCCAAAGAGAAAGTCGCGGAACTGCAAGACTTCGTGCGCCGCTTCTCGGCCAACAAGTCGAAGGCCCGCCAGGCCACCTCGCGCGCCAAGATGATCGACAAGATCAAGGTGGAAGACATCAAGCCATCGTCGCGCGCCTATCCGTTCGTGCGCTTCGAAGGCGAGAAAAAACTGCACCGCCTGGCCGTGGAAACCGAATACCTGGCGAAAAAATACGACCGCCAGCTGTTCAAGGACTTTTCCATCATGGTGGAAGCGGGTGAACGCATTGCCATCATCGGCGCCAACGGCGCCGGTAAGACCACCTTGCTGCGCTGCATCGGCGGCCAGGACATCGCCGGCCTGTCGGCCGATGTCGGCAACGTGAAATGGGCGGAAAACGCCAACGTCGGCTACATGCCGCAAGATCCGACCGAGGAATTCGCCGGCGGTGAAAACCTGACAGACTGGATGGGCCAGTGGACCAAGGAAGGCGACGACGACCAGGCCGTGCGTTCCATCCTGGGCCGCTTGCTGTTTGGCGGCGACGAAGTGAAGAAATCCGTGAAAGTGCTGTCCGGTGGTGAAAAGGGCCGCATGATGTACGGCAAGCTGATGCTGGGCCGCCACAATGTGCTGCTGCTGGACGAGCCGACCAACCACATGGACATGGAATCGATCGAATCGCTGAACATCGCGCTCGACAAATATGCCGGCACCCTGATTTTCGTGTCGCACGACCGTGAATTCGTGTCGTCGCTGGCCAACCGCATTATTGAAATCAAGGAAGACGGCATCGTTGATTTCAGCGGCAATTACGAAGAGTACTTGTCGAGCCAGGGCATCGATTAAATTTGCCCGGTGTGCACGGCGGCTTGGCGCCTTCGCGCCAAACCGCCCTACGGGCTGCGGTTCGCCTGTTACCGTAAAGCCGCCGTGCACACCAAGAACGCCGCCTCCGGCAAAATTCCCCCTGATGTGCGATAGTGTCGCCATCTCATTGTTCTTTAAGCCTTAGCATCATGCAACAGAACTTAGCCATCAAGCCCATTGAGTATGAACATCCGCAGGAAGGCGGCAGCTGCGTGGCGCGCGCGTGGGCGCGTGCCCCCGAGACGCCAACCGCCAGCGAGCGTATCGAACTGATCGCCCGCATCAAGCGCCTGCTGAAAGAACGCGACGCGGTGCTGGTCGCCCACTACTACGTTGACGCCGACCTGCAAGACCTGGCCGAAGCCACCGGCGGCTGCGTGTCCGATTCGCTGGAAATGGCCCGTTTCGGCCGTGACCATCCCGCCAAGACCCTGGTGGTCGCCGGCGTGCGCTTCATGGGTGAAACCGCGAAGATCCTCAGCCCGGAAAAAACCATCCTGATGCCCGACCTGGACGCGACCTGCTCGCTGGACCTGGGGTGCCCGGCCGACGAATTCGCCGCCTTCTGCGACCAGCATCCCGACCGCACGGTGGTGGTCTACGCCAACACCAGCGCCGCCGTAAAAGCGCGCGCCGACTGGATGGTGACGTCGGCCATCGGCCTGGACATCGTCAAGCACCTGCACGAGCAGGGCAAGAAAATCCTGTGGGCCCCGGACAAGCACCTCGGTTCCTATATCCAGAAACAGACCGGCGCCGACATGCTGCTGTGGCAGGGTTCCTGCCTGGTGCACGACGAATTCAAGGGCGTGGAACTGGACTTGCTGAAAGCCGAGTACCCGCACGCGAAAGTGCTGGTGCACCCGGAGTCGCCCGCCAACGTGGTGGAACAGGCGGACGTGGTGGGTTCCACCTCGCAAATGATCAAGGCCGCCGTGGAAATGGATGCGGACACCTTCATCGTGGCCACCGACAACGGCATCCTGCACAAGATGCGCGCCGCGGCACCGGGCAAAACCTTCATCGAAGCGCCGACCGCCGGCAACAGCGCCACCTGCAAGAGCTGCGCGCACTGCCCGTGGATGGCCATGAACGGCCTGAAAAACCTGGCGGAGGTGCTGGAAAACATGGGCAATGAGATCCATGTCGATCCGGTGATCGGCCAGCAAGCCGTGAAGTCGATCAACCGCATGCTGGACTTCGCGGCCGCGAAGAAAGCCAAGGTCGCGCCATCGGCCGACCTGGCGCAGGAAGGCGCGCTGTTCAAGGGGATCGGTCCCGCATGAGCACCCTGATCAACCGATTTGCCCCGTTTGACGACGCGCTGACCCGCGCTTTTGAACAAAACCTGTTGTCCGCGCTGCTGGAAGATGTCGGCAGCGGCGACTTGACGGGCCAGCTGGTGCCGGCGGACGGCCACTGCCAGGCCCGCGTCATCGTTCGCGAAGACGCCGTGCTGGCCGGCGCGCCATGGTTCGAAGGCGTCATGAAAGCCGTTGATGCCTCGATCGCCATCGAATGGCACTACGCGGAAGGCGACCGGATGAGCGCCGACACGCCAGTCTGCACCATCTCCGGTCCGTCGCGTGCCTTGCTGACGGCCGAGCGGTCCGCGCTGAATTTCATGCAACTGTTGTCGGCGGTGGCGACCGCCACGCGCACCTACGTGGACGTGGTGCAGGGCACCAGCTCGAAAATCCTCGATACCCGCAAAACCTTGCCCGGCATGCGCCTGGCGCAAAAATATGCGGTGCGGGTGGGCGGTGGCTGCAACCAGCGCATGGCGCTGTATGACGGCATCCTGATCAAGGAAAACCACATTGCGGCGGCGGGCGGCATCACGGCCGCGATGGTGGCCGCGCGCCGCGTCGCGGAGGGACGTCCGGAAGTCACGATCCAGGTGGAAGTGGAAAACCTGGAAGAACTCCGCGAAGCGTTGGAAGCGGGCGCCACCTCGGTCTTGCTGGATAACTTTGACCTGGCCATGATGCGCGAAGCGGTCGTCATCAATGCGGGCCGCGCGCTGCTGGAAGGCTCCGGCGGCGTCAATCTGGATACCGTGCGCGGCATCGCGGAAACCGGCGTGGACCGCATTTCCATTGGCAGCCTGACCAAGGATATCCGCGCGGTGGACTTTTCGCTGCGCGTGATCGGCTGATCCGCAAGCGTCAAGTTTGCCGTCAACGGCGCAGGACCCGGCAACGGGCCTGCGCCGTTTTTGTTGTGGGCTGGAAATATAAATCGGCGTAAGATGGAACCGTTGTTCCATACCTTGTTCCCTGTTGAGCGAACCTGAGGCAGAGGCGTATGCATACCGATTTCCGCCAGGGTGGGCGCCATGGCCTTCCTCGCTGACTTTCATGCCCGGCTGGCACGGCTGAGTCTGGCCGGGCGGCTATTCGCCGCCATGGCCGCGGTGGCGGTGCCGATGGGGGCGGCCGCCTTGCTGGCGCTGGTATTGCATGTGCTGGCCGTGTCCCGCTGGGAAGCCGCGGCGGCCGAAGACGGGCGCGTGATGGAGCTGGTCAGCCAATCGGCGCCGCTGCTGCGCGCCTTCGCCGGTGACGCGGGCGCCGCGTCCACCTCGCGCCGCGCCCCGCTGGAGGAATTGCGGGCCCGGATGCGGGACGTCACCGCGCTCAGTGGAGACACAACGGTGCGCGCCGCCGCCCAGGCCATCAGCCTGGCCAGCTATGACCATGAAGCCGGCAAGCCCGGCGCCGTGCCATTGACGCCGTTGTTCGACAAGCTCGCGGGCGCCGCCGCGCGGGCGGCCCAGCATGCCAGGGGACGCGCCGCCACGCTCAGCCAGGTGGCGCTGGCGGTCTTGCTGCTGGGGCCTGTGCTGGCGGCGGCCGGCGGCATCGTGCTGGCGCGCGGCGTGACGCGCGGGATCGACGGGACGCTGCGCGAATGCATTGCCTTTGCCGGTGAGATCGTGGCGGGCAATTTCCGCCATGGCGGCGCGGCGGCGCGGCCCCGCGCGCGGGCGCGCAAGATGCACGCGCCGCACGACAGCGCCAGTGAGTTCGATGTGCTGGTGCGCTCGATGAACAGCATTGCCGACGAAACCCTGGCGGCGGCCGAGCGGGAAGTCGAACGGGTGGCGCGGCTCGAACACGTCGAGCGTTCGTGGGCGCTGCTGTCCGCATGCAGCGCGTCGCTGGTGAAGGCGCCCGGCGAAGCGGCGCTGACCGATGCGATCTGTCACCACCTGGTGGAACTGGGCGGTTACCGCCTGGCCTGGGTGGGCTATGCGCGGCAGGATGAAGCGCACAGTATCGAACCGGTGTCCCATGCCGGTACCGACCGCGGGTTTATCGACGCCTTGCAATTGACCTGGGGGCCGGACGTGCACCGGCAGGGCGGCTTTGGGACGGCGATCCAGCAATGCCGCATGCTGGTGTGCAAAAACCTCCAGGGCGACCTCGTGTTTACGTCATGGAACGTGGTGGCGCCGCCGCATGGCGTCAACGCCTGCATCGCGCTGCCGCTGCGGGACGGCCATGGCGCGTTCGGGGTGCTGGGGTTGTACACGGGCGATGCGAGGGTGTTTTCGGAAGAGGAAATCCGGCTGCTGCAAGACCTGGCGGACGACCTGGCGTTTGGGATCGCGAGCCGGCGCGACCACGCGGTGCGCGAACAGGTTGAAGATGAACTGGCGCACCATACGAATTACGACGGCCTGACCGGCCTGGCGACCAGCAACACGCTGCGCCGGCAGCTGCAACAGGGCCATGCGGCCGATGACGCGCACCGCAAGATGGCGGCGGTCCACGTGAATATCGACCGTTTTCGCGATATCAATACGGCATTGGGCCGTGACGCCGGTGACCAGCTGCTGATGCGGGTGGCGCAGCAATTGCGCCACGCCTTTGGGCACCACGCGCTGCTGGCCCGGGCCGGGGCCGATGAATTCATTGCCGTCCTGCCGGCGATTGCCGGTTCGGGCAATGCGGCGGAGGCGGTGTCGCGCTTTGTCGCGGCGCTGGCGCAGGAACGGCAAGCGGGCGATGGCACAGCGGGCGTGCCGGTGTCGGCCGGGATCGCGATCTATCCCGATGATGGCGGCGACGCCGATGCGCTGCTGCGCCACGCGGCACTGGCAATGCAGGAAGCCAAGCGGCAGGGCGGCAACCAGTGGCGTTTTTATGCGAAGGAAGCCAATCAGCGGATGGCGGCGCGCCAGACCATGGAAGCCGAATTGCAGGGCGCGCTGGCGCGCGGTGAGCTGGCCTTGTATTACCAGCCGCAATGCAGCCTGGTGACCGGCGCCATCACTGGCGTGGAAGCGCTGCTGCGCTGGCGTCATCCGGTCCGTGGCGTGCTGGCGCCGGCGGAGTTTTTACGGGTGGCCGAGGAAGCCGGTTTGATGCAGGCGTTTGGCGCCTGGGCCATCGACGCGGTGTGCGCGCAATTGCAGGCCTGGCGCGGCGCCGGCCTGCACCTGCCGCCGGTGGCGCTGAACCTGGGATCGCGCCAGTTGCACTTGCATGGCCTGGCGGAGACGGTCCGTTCTGCCATGCGGCGCCACCAGGTGCCGGAAAAGGCGCTGGAGCTGGAAATCACGGAAAGTGCGCTGGTGCGTGACGCCGACGCGGCGGTGGCGGTGTTGCGCGAGTTGCGTGAGCTGGGCGTGCGGATCGCGCTGGACGATTTCGGTACCGGCTATTCGTCGCTGAACCAGTTGCGGCGGCTGCCGGTCGACCATGTGAAGATCGATGAATCATTCGTGCGCGGTATCGTGACAGTAACCGACGATGCGGCCGCGTGCAACGCCATCATCGCGCTGGCGCACAGCCTGCACTTTACCGTGATTGCCGAAGGGGTCGAGACGGAAGAGCAAATGAATTACCTGCGGCGGCGCCATTGCGACGCGATGCAAGGTTTCCTGTTCAGCCGCCCGGTGCCGCCCGACGCGCTGGCCGCGCTGCTGCAGTCCGGCCGCCGCCTGCCGCTGACCGACCATGGCGAGCCGCAGCGCACGCTCTTGCTGCTCGACGATGAACCCGGCATGGTGCGCGCACTGAACCGCGCGCTGCGCCAGGATGGCTATAAAATCCTGGCCGCGACCAACTGCGCCGACGCCCTGAAACTGCTGGCCAACAACCCGGTACACGTGGTGCTGGCCGACCAGGGCATGCCGGACATGAGCGGCGTCGATTTCATGCAAACAGTCAAAGACCTGTACCCCAGCACCACCCGCATTATCCTGTCCGGCTACGCCAACCTCGAACCCGTCATCGACGCCATCAACCGCGGCGCCATCTACCGCTTCTTCCCCAAACCCTGGAACGACGACGAACTGCGCGCCTGCATCCACGACGCGTTCCGTGTGGGGTCAGGCGTGCATTGATGCATTAACCCGGTGGGGTCAGGCGTGCAATCGTGCACGCATTTTGCGGCGGTTCAAACCTTCACCTGCGCAGCGGCGTACCGTGGGACTGCCACTTATGTGAGGAGGTCACCATGGCACGCAAACCCCGCATTCATGTCGCCGCCGCGTTGTACCACGTAATCTTGCGCGGTAATAACGGTCAGGCGATTTTCCACGACGACAAAGACCGCTATCGCCTGCAAGACCTGGTCGCCGAAGGCGCCAGCCGTTTCCGCTACCACCTGCTTGGCTATTGCTGGATGGGTAACCATATCCATGCGGCGGTCCAGGTCGGCGATATTCCGCTGTCCCACGCCATGCACCACCTCAGTTTCCGCTACACCGGCTATTTCAACTGGCGCCACAAGCGTATCGGCCATGTGTTCCAGGGCCGCTACAAGGCCATCCTGGTCGACTCGGACAGTTACCTGTTGCAGCTGGTGCGCTATATCCACATGAATCCTGTGCGCGCGAACCTGGTGGATGATCCCGCCGCCTGGCCCTGGAGCAGCCACCGCGCCTATCTCGGCGAGGACATCCAGGGCCCGTGGCTGCTGACGGGTCCAGTCCTGGCGCGCTTCAGCACCCGACTGCCGCGCGCCCGCGACGCGTATTGCGGGTTCATGCGCACGCCCGAAAAGATGATGTCGCCACTGGACTTCAAACGGGGAAACCAGAAAATTCCCGTACTGGGCGATGACTTGTTTGCCCATCGGATGGAACGGAAGGCGTGCGGCGGCTTCCTTCGGCCTCAGTACCGGGCGGCGCAGATTGTCGATGCGGTATGCCTGGCTGCGGGCCTCGCGCAGGAAGCGCTGTCCACGTCACGCCACACCGAGTGTGTCCACGCACGTTCGGCGGCCGCGCACCTGGTGGCCACCTGCGGCGATGGCAATCTGACGGCGCTGGCGCAATTGCTGATGCGGGATCCTTCCACATTGAGCCGTGCCGCGGCAAGGTACGCACACAGCATGCCGGCGTCAGAGGTGGCCGCACGGGCCGAATGCATCCTTGCGAATGCATCAATGCACGCCTGACCCCACAGGGGGAATGCACGAACGCACGCCTGACCCCACAAAAAAAGCCGCCCGGAGGCGGCTTGAAAGACACGGCGGCGGGAGGAGGGGACTCTCGCCGCTCAGGGAACACGGTTCGATTGTGTTAATCGGCGGCGTAGATGTCGTTGTGGATGGTTTCCTTGACGAACAGGGCGCCGATCACGAGCGTGGCCAGGGCGATCACGATTGGATACCACAGGCCGTAGTAAATGTCGCCCTTGAACGCCACCAGGGCGAAAGCAGTGGTGGGCAGCAGGCCGCCGAACCAGCCGTTACCCAGGTGGTACGGCAGCGACATCGAGGTGTAGCGGATGCGGGTCGGGAACATTTCCACCAGCATGGCGGCAATCGGGCCGTACACCATCGTCACATACAGCACCAGCACGAACAGCAGCACGATCATCATGGGTTTGTTGATCGCGTCGGGATCGGCCTTGGCCGGGTAGCCGGCGGCCTTGATGACGCCGCCCAGGTCTTTCTTGAAGTCCGCGACTTTTTTCTTGCTGTCGGCGTCGAAGTTCAGGCCGTCCGGGGTCATGGTCGCGTTCAGCGATTGCAATTCCTTGTCACCCACCATGATCTTGGCGATCGAACCGGCCGGCGCATCCTGGCGGCTGTAGTTCACCGAACTTTGCGACAGCGACGAGGTGGCAATGTCGCACGACGACGGGAATTTCTTTTCACCGGTCGGGTTGAACTGGAAGTGGCACGAAGCGGGATCCGCCACCACCACCACTGGCGAGTTTTTCAGGGCGGCTTCCAACGCCGGGTTGCCGTAGTGGGTCAGGCCCTTGAACAGCGGGAAGTAGGTCAGCGCGGCAATCAGGCAGCCGCCCAGGATGATCCACTTGCGGCCGACGCGGTCAGACAGGCTGCCGAAGAAAATGAAGAACGGCGTGGCCAGCAACAGCGCGGTGGCGATCAGGATATTCGCGGTCTTCATGTCGATCTTCAGAGTCTGGATCATGAAGAACAGCGCGTAGAACTGGCCGGTGTACCACACCACGGCCTGGCCCATCGTCAGGCCAACCAGCGCCAGGATCACGATTTTGAGGTTGCGCCATTGGCCGAACGACTCCGACAGCGGCGCTTTCGACGTCTTGCCTTCGGATTTCATCTTGGTGAAGGCCGGCGATTCATTCATCGACAGGCGGATCCACACCGAAATACCCAGCAGCAGCACCGACACCAGGAACGGAATGCGCCAGCCCCACGCATTGAAGGCTTCTTCTTCCACCAGCAGGCGGGTGCCCAGGATCACCATCAGCGACAGGAAGAACCCCAGGGTCGCGGTGGTCTGGATCCATGCAGTGAACAGGCCGCGCCGGCCGTCCGGCGCGTGTTCCGCCACATAGGTCGCGGCACCGCCATATTCGCCGCCCAGCGCCAGGCCTTGCAGGATACGCAGCACGACCAGGATGATTGGCGCCGCGATGCCGATCGCGCCATAGCCCGGTAGCAGGCCAACGATGAAGGTCGACAGGCCCATCAGCATGATGGTGACCAGGAAGGTGTATTTACGGCCGATCATGTCGCCCAGGCGGCCAAACACCAGCGCACCGAACGGACGCACGATAAAGCCCGCCGCAAACGCCAGCAAGGCAAAGATGAAACCGGAAGTCGGATCGGTGCCGGCAAAGAATTGCTTGGCGATGATCGATGCCAGCGAGCCATACAGGTAGAAGTCATACCACTCGAAAACGGTGCCCAGCGACGAGGCGAAAATCACTTTCTTTTCTTCACGCGTCATGGGGGCCGCCTTGCCGCCCCCCGCTGCGCGCATATCGGCGGTGCCGGATGCAGTTGCCATGATTTATCTCCAAAAAATAGTAATTATTAGGTCGCTGTTAAATCATCAGCTTGGCAGCCAGTGTGGCCCCCGAACCTTACGTAAAGCTTGCTCGAAACTTACACAATGCTTACAAATTGCTAAGAGGGACGAAGTGGATCCATGCTAAAAATAATTTGCGAACGCTCGTGCTTATTTGTGCTATTCTGAATACATCGCAACCCCAAAACCATTCTTAGTGGAGACTGCAATGACTGATGCCGTGATCGTATCGACCGCCCGTACCGGCCTGGCCAAATCGTGGAAAGGCGCCTTTAACATGACCCACGGCGCCACGATGGGGGGCCATGCGCTGGCCGCGGCGATCGCCCGCGCCAATATCGAAGCCGGCGAGGTGGAAGATGTGCTGATCGGCTGCGCCAATCCCGAAGGCGCCACCGGCGGCAATATCGCGCGCCAGATCGCGCTGCGCGCCGGCTGCCCGGTGTCCACCGGCGGTATGACGATCAACCGTTTTTGCTCGTCGGGCCTGCAAACCATTGCCACCGCGGCGCAGCGCATCATCGCCGGCGAAGGCGATATTTATGCGGCCGGCGGGGTCGAATCGATTTCGTGCGTGCAGCAGGAAATGAACCTGCACATGTACCAGGAAGTGTGGCTGTCGCAAAACAAGCCGGAAATTTACTGGCCGATGCTGCAGACGGCGGAAAACGTGGCCAGGCGCTATGGCGTGAGCAAGGAACGCCAGGATGCATATGGCGTGCAAAGCCAGCAGCGTGCCGCCGCCGCCCAGGCCGCCGGCCTGTTCAACGCGGAAATCGTGCCGATGACCACCATCATGGGCGTGGCCGACAAGGCCAGCGGCCAGCTGGTCTCGCGTGAAGTGACGATTTCCGCCGACGAGGGCATCCGCGCCGACACCACCCTGGAAGCCGTGTCGAAAATCCGCACCGCGGTGCCGGGCGGCGTGGTTTCCGCCGGTAACGCCAGCCAGTTTTCCGATGGCGCGTCGCTGGCCATTGTCATGAATGCCAAGGTCGCGGAACAAAAGGGCTTGCAGCCGCTGGGTATCTTCCGGGGCTTCGCGGTGGCCGGCTGCGAACCGGACGAGATGGGCATCGGCCCGGTCTATGCGATTCCGAAGCTGCTGAAAAAAGCCGGCCTGAAAGTGGAAGACATCGGCTTGTGGGAGCTGAACGAAGCGTTTGCCGTGCAAGTGCTGTATTGCGCCGATACACTCGGCATCCCGATGGACCGCCTGAACGTCAACGGCGGCGCGATCGCGGTCGGCCACCCATATGGCGTCTCCGGCGCGCGCCTGACCGGCCACGCGCTGATCGAGGGTAAACGCCGTGGCGTCAAATACGTGGTGGTTACCATGTGCATCGGCGGCGGCCAGGGCGCGGCAGGCCTGTTCGAAGTGGTCTAAGCTGTAGCGATTCCCCGCAGGGCGCCCGCAGAAGGCGCCCGCATGCTCACTCCTGGAGACATCACCATGCAATCGAAGCTGCTGTCGCGCCGCGACCTTGATTTCCTGTTGTACGAATGGCTGGACATGGAAGCGCTGACCGCGCGCCCCCGCTTCGCGGACCACAGCCGCGAAACTTTCAGCGCCGCGCTCGATACGGCGGAAAAAATCGCCTCCGACTTGTTTGCTCCGCACAACCGGCTCTCCGATGAAGACGAGCCGCGTGCTATTCCGGGTAAAAACGCCGGCGGCAAGGCGCTGGACGTGCACATCATCCCCGCGGTAAAAACCGCGCTCGATGCCTACATCGGTGCGGGACTGGTGGCGGCCGGCCAGGATTATGCGCTGGGCGGCATGCAGTTGCCCGTCACGGTGGAAAAACTGCTGGCGGCATATTGCACGGCGGCCAACGTCTCGACCACGTCATACATGTTCCTGACCATCGGCAACGCCAATACCCTGTTGAAGACCGGGACGCCGGACCAGGTGCGCCGCTTCGTGCAGCCGATGCTGGAAGGGCGCTTCTTTGGCACCATGTGCCTGTCGGAGCCGCAGGCCGGTTCCAGCCTGTCCGATATCACGACCCGTGCCGACCCCGATCCCGTGCCCGGCCCCGAAGGCGAACGCCAATACCGCCTGGCCGGCAACAAGATGTGGATTTCCGCCGGCGAGCATGACCTGGCGGGCAATATCGTGCACCTGGTGCTGGCGAAAATCCCGGGACCGGACGGCAAGCTGATCCCGGGCGTGAAAGGGATTTCCCTGTTCATCGTGCCAAAACACCTGGTCAACGATGACGGCAGCCTGGGCGAGCGCAATGACGTGGTGCTGGCCGGCTTGAACCACAAGATGGGCAACCGGGGCACCACCAACTGCCTGCTGAACTTTGGCGAAGGCGTATTCCAGCCGCAGGGCAAGGCCGGCGCGATCGGCTACCTGGTGGGCCAGCCGCACCAGGGCCTGGCCAACATGTTCCACATGATGAATGAAGCGCGCATCGGCGTCGGCGCCGGCGCCGCCGTGCTGGGGTATACCGGATACCTGCACGCGCTGGACTATGCGCGCAACCGGCCGCAGGGCCGCCATCCTGCCAACAAGGATCCCGCGCAAGCACAGTTGCCGATTGTCGAACACACCGATGTGCGGCGCATGCTGCTGGCGCAAAAAGCGTATGCCGAGGGCGCGCTGGCCCTGGTGCTGTACAGCGCCAGGCTGGTCGATGATGAACGCACGGCGCCGGATCCGGAGCGGCGCGCGCTGGCCACCCGCCTGCTGGAACTTCTCACGCCGATTACCAAATCGTGGCCGTCGCAGTGGTGCGTGGAAGCCAACAGCCTGGCGATCCAGGTCCACGGCGGCTACGGGTACACCCGGGAATATCCGGTCGAACAGTTTTACCGCGACAACCGCCTCAATGCGATCCACGAAGGCACGCACGGCATCCACGGCCTCGACCTGCTGGGCCGCAAGGCATCGATGCAGGATGGCGCATTGCTGAAGGCGTTCGCGGCGGAAGTACGCAAGACCGTGGAGCAGTCCTCGCGCGTGGTCAATGCCGGCATCGCCGATTACGGGCGGGAGCTGGAGGCCGCGCTGCGCCGCACGGAACGCACCACCGCGGCGCTGTATGGCGCGGGCGATATGAATGTCACCCTCGCCAACGCCAGCGTGTACCTGGAAGCGGTCGGGCACGTGGTGGTGGCGTGGATATGGCTGCAGCAAGCCATCGCCGCCAAGGCCGGCCTCGATGCCGGCGCCACGCCGGACGATGACGCGTTTTACCACGGCAAATTGCAGGCTTGCCGCTACTTCTTCCGCTGGGAATTGCCGAAGACCGGCGCCCAGTTTGATTTGCTGGAAAGCCTCGACACCACGGCGCTCGACATGCAAGATGCGTGGTTTTAAACCGGCATCGCGCAATGGCCGGTCATGATATGAGGATGCCCGGCCCGAAGGCCCGGCACCCGTTTTTATAATAGGAGAGATTGAAGATGACACGCACCACTCAGCAATTGTTCGACCTGGCCGGCAAGACCGCGCTGGTCACCGGCGGTTCGCGCGGCCTGGGCCTGCAAATGGCGCTGGCGCTGGGCGAACAGGGCGCCAAGGTTGTGCTCACTTCCCGCAAGCAGGCCGACCTCGATGACGCCGTGGCCGAACTGGCGAAACACGGCGTCAAGGCGTACGCCATCGCCGCCGATTTGCAAAAGGAATCGGCGGTCGGACCGCTGGTGGATGCGGCGCTGGAAAAACTCGGCGGCCATATCGATATCCTGATCAACAATGCGGGCGCCACCTGGGGCGCGCCGGCGGAAGACTATCCGCTGGACGCCTGGGACAAGGTCATGAATTTGAACGTGCGCAGCATCTTCCTGGTGTCGCAGGCGGTCGGAAAGCGTTCGATGATTCCCCGCAAATCGGGCCGCATCATCAACATCGCCTCGATCGCCGGGCTGGCCGGCAATCCGCCCGGCATGCTGACCATTGCCTACAACACGTCGAAAGCGGCGGTCATCAACTTTACCCGCACCCTGGCCGGCGAATGGGGCGTGCATGGCATTACCGTCAATGCGCTGGCGCCAGGCTTCTTCCCGTCGAAAATGAGCGCCGGCCTGATTGCCGCCATGGGCGAAGACAAGATGACGGCGGAAGCGCCGCTGCGCCGCCTGGGCGACGATGAAGACTTGAAGGGCCCGGTGGTGCTGCTGGCGTCCGATGCCGGTAAACACATCACGGGGCAGACCCTTGCTGTCGATGGCGGCGTGTCGGCGATCTGACCTGGAATTGCGCATGAAAACATATCAACGCATTGTTCTGGCTTCCCGCCCCCGTGGCGAAGTCGTACCGGAAAACTTCCGCCTTGAAACGCTGGAAGTCCCCGCCATCACCGATGGCCAAGTGCTGGTGCGTAACCATTACCTGTCGCTCGACCCTTACATGCGCGGCCGCATGAGCGAAGCGAAAAGCTACGCCGCGCCCCAGCCGCTGGACGAGACCATGATCGGTGGCACCGTGGGCGAAGTCATCGCCTCGAACAACCCGAAATTCGCGGCCGGCGAATTCGTGGCGGGCATGTTCGGCTGGTCGGAAATCGGCGTGTCCGATGGCGCGCTGCTGCGCAAGGTCGACACCAGGGTCATCCCGGCCTCGGCCTACCTGGGCGCGGTCGGCATGCCCGGCATGACGGCCTGGTATGGCGTCAACCAGATCTTGAAAGCGCAGCCGGGGCAAACCGTGGTGGTCTCGAGCGCCAGTGGCGCGGTGGGGTCGGTGGTTGGCCAGCTGGCGAAACTGAAGGGCTGCCGCGCGGTCGGCATCGCCGGTGGCGGCGAGAAATGCGATTACGTGGTCAATACGCTGGGCTTTGACGCCTGTGTCGATTACAAGGCTGGCAACCTGGAAGGCGACTTGGCGGCGGCCACGCCCGATGGTGTCGATGCGATTTTTGAAAACGTGGGCGGCGCCGTGTTCGACGCGGCGCTGGCCCGCACCAACGCCTTTGCGCGGGTGGCGCTGTGCGGCATGATTGCCGGCTACAGCGGCGAAGACATCCCGCTGCGCAATGCCCGGCTGCTGCTGACCAACCGCATCAGCCTGCAGGGTTTTATCGTCACGGAACACCTGGATTTGTGGCCGCAAGGCTTGTCGGAACTGGGCGGCCTGGTCGCCACCGGCAAACTGCAATTCCGTGAATCGGTGGCGGACGGACTGGCACAGGCCCCGGAAGCATTCATGGGTCTGCTCAAGGGTAAAAACTTCGGTAAACAACTGGTGAAATTAATCTGATGAAGAACTTCAACAATAAAGTTGCCGTCATCACGGGCGGCGCGGCGGGCCTGGGCAGGGAATTTGCGATCCGGGCGCGGGAACTGGGCATGAAGCTGGTGCTGGCCGACGTGCAGCAAGATGCGCTGGACGCCACCGTGGCGGAACTCAAAGGGCAGGGCGCCGACGTCATCGGCGTGATGTGCGACGTGCGCAAGACCGAACAGGTGCAGGCGCTGGCCGACGCCGCCATGAAGCAATTTGGCGCGGTGCACGTGGTGTTCAACAATGCCGGCGTCGGTTCCGGCGGCCTGGTCTGGGAAAACACGGAAGCGGACTGGGAATGGGTGCTGGGCGTGAACGTGTGGGGCGTGATTCACGGCGTGCGCATCTTCACCCGGCTGATGCTGGAATGCGCGAAATCGGACCCGGCGTACGAAGGCCATATCGTCAATACCTCGTCGATGGCCGGTGTGGTCAATCCGCCGGTGATGGGCGTCTACAACGTCTCCAAGCATGCCGTGGTGTCGCTCTCGGAAACGCTGTACCACGACCTGAAACTGGTCGATGCCCCGATCGGCGCGTCGGTACTGTGCCCGTTCTTCGTGCCGACCGGGATCAACCAGTCGCACCGCAACCGTCCGGACGATGTGAAAATGTCGAAGCCGACGGCCAGCCAGATGGCGTCCCAGGCGCTGACCGACCGCGCCGTCAGTTCCGGCAAGGTCACGGCGCGCGAGGTCGCGGAACTGACTTTCAAGGCCATCGAAGACGGCCAGTTCTACATCTATTCGCACCCGGATGCGCTGGCCGGGCTGCGCGTGCGCATGGAAGACATGACCACGCCGCGCAATCCGACCGACCCGCATGCCGCCACGCCGCATATCCGCGAGATGCTGCAATCGATGTTGAAAAAGGACTGAGGAAGGGGGAAGAGCGGTGGCGCGGGCATTTGCCGGCGCCGCCGCCCGTGGCACAATAGGCGGATGACGACACCTACCTTACGCTATGGCGACTGGTCCGCACTGCGGGCCGACGCCCAAACCATCCGCCTGGAAGTCTTTGTCCAGGAACAGCATGTCCCCGCCGAACTGGAAATGGATGACAAGGACGCCGTGTGCCTGCACGTGGTCGCGTATGACCAGCAAGGCACGCCGGTCGCCACCGGACGGCTGCTGCCGGACGGCCATATCGGCCGCATGGCGGTCCGCAAGCCGCATCGGGGTTCCGGCATCGGCGGCTTGCTGCTGCAGGGCTTGATTGCGCAGGCAAAAGCGCGTGGCGACCAGTCAGTGATGCTGAGCGCGCAGACCCATGCGGCGCCGTTTTATGTGCGGCACGGGTTTGTGAAGCAGGGCGGCGAGTTTTTTGAAGCGGGCATCGCGCATATCGAGATGGCGTACCGCTTTTAAGTACGGGCCGCCGCGCAACCATGGTTGGCACAGCGACTCGGTAGGGCGGGTTTTACAAACCCGCCGTGCACGCGTTTCGACGGCTCCGCGGCGGCTTTGTAAAAGCCGCCCTACTGGACCAGCACCTCGTGCAAGACAGCAGGTGCGTCGCTGTACAGCTTCACCACCGTCGACGACCGCGTCCCGTACGCGGGCGACTCGATCCGCACGGCCGACAGCATGCGCTCGACTTCGAGCGGCACCCCGGTTTCCGGCAGCCGCATATCGGGCGCGCGCGTGGTGTCGGACAGCATTTCAAAATACGCGTCATCCGGTGCGCCCAGGCACAGCAGGCTGGCGAATTGGGCCTTGGTCTTCAATACCTTCGGCCACGGCGAATCGAGCAGGGCGTTGGACAAGCCATAAATGCCCGGCGCCAGCGGCAAGCCATTGCGCGGGTCGGCATCGCCCTTGTTGGAAAACCATACCAGGCTGTCGCGGTCGCCCACCACCAGGTTGAAGCCATTGTAGGCGGCGGCGCCATCGCGGATGCTGTCGATATACGCCTGCGGCGGCAGCGAACCAGCCAGGTAATCGGCCACCAGGTGGCCGCGCGACGGCGCGTCATTCTTGTGTTCGTGCGGAGCGCGGATATTGGTGATGGCGGCAAAGCGCGGGGCACATCCCTGCGCCTGCGACACCCCCATCCAGCTGCCTCCGGCTTTTAAGTCGCGGCCGGCAAAAATACCGGGCCGGTCGGGCCAGGGAGCGGCAGGCGCGGCTTCGCGCGCATAAAATTCATCGCGGTTGGCAGCCGCGATCAGCGGCACGCCTGGCACAACCTGCCATGCGAAAACAATCAGGCACATGGGTCAGAGATCCGTAAAGACTTCAGTGTGGCGGGGGCCAGCCGTGAGCGCCGATACGCCATGCGCTTGCACCGCATCAGCCAATACGGCGTCGAAGCCGTCGCGGACAGCGGGATAGACTTCCATCCATGTCCATACACCGCCGTCCGCAGGCTGGGGGCGGCGTTTCAGTTGGGGCGCGATCCCATGGGCGGAGCCAAGCTCCGCCTGCATGGCGGCCACCGCGCGGTGCAGGGCGTCATACTGCGCGTCGCGCACCTTGTAGTAGATATACAGGTCCATCGTTTTCCGGCCAGCGCGGCTGTTACACGTCCAGCTTGTCCAGCACGTACGGCATCGCCAGCAAGGCCAGCGGTGCGCCGTCGGCGCTGCGGGCACGGATATCACCCTGTTCCAGCGCTTCCAGTTTCATTTCCACCAGCGCATCGACACCGCCTTGGCCATTGGCGGCGGCATTGACCACCATGCCGCATGGCTGCGACGGATCGGCGACGGCAAACACTTCGGTGCCGGCGGTAATGTCCGCATCCGCAATGCGCGCCAGCGCCGTGCGGCGTTTCAATTTGCCCAGGTACTGGCTGCGAGCCACGATTTCCTGGCCGGGGTAGCACCCCTTCTTGAAGTTGACGCCGCCCAGCAATTCCAGGTTGATCATTTGCGGCACGAATTGTTCTTGCGTGGCCGCCGTCACTTGCGGCACGCCGGCGTGAATCGCGGCCAGGCGCCAGGCGTCGTTGCCGCCCACGTTGAGGCGGTCGGCCAGCAATGGCGCCACCGTGTTGGCGGTTTCATTCGAGGTCAGCCACAGGTAGCGCGGCGCGCCAAAGGCGTCGCCCAGGCGCAGCAGGGTGCCCAGCGGGTGCGACACCTTGGCGTACGCCTGTGCCGGCAAGACATCGAACCACGTTTGCAGCACGGCTTCGGCCAGGCCACCGCCCAGTCCCAGCGCGACGGCGTTGGCCGGCGAATCGGTGGCGTCGGTGAGTTTGGCCTTGGCGCGCATGACAAACATCGACAGGCGCTTTTGCAGCGCCGGCTGGATCTCGCGCGCCAGCTGCAGCATCACGCTGTCCGCATCGCGCCAGATGGTAAACGTCGCCTGCAGGCGGCCTTTCGGCGTGCAATAACCGGCCAGGCGCACCTCGTCCGCACCAAGGTGCTCGACATCGTTGGTCAGCTGGCTGTGCAGGAAACTGGCGGCGTCGTCGCCCGTCACGGCGATCAGGCCCTGGTCGGTGACGCATGAGACGAAGCCCACGGCCAGTTCGGTCGGGGTCAGACCCTTGGCCGGCGCTTCTGGCGCCGCCTGGGGAATTAGGATTTGTTTCCAGTCACTCATCATTATTGACATTAAATTGCCGGTTTTCGTGTTCTTATGTGGGTAGCGCTTCTTGAAAATGGCCCAGTGGCATTATCATTACGGCCTCATTATAGTGATGTCGCGGAATTCGCGTTGGACGCAGCCAAAAACTGTGGTTCCGGCCGTAGAATGGTGAACAGGCGGGTGCCTGGCCGGCGCGCGTCGTAACAGTTTTTAAAATGGCATTGATAAAAAAAACGATCGTTTGGGGGATAGTGGCCGCGCTGGCGCTGGGCGGCGGCTTTGCCTGGTGGGCCAACAAACCCATCACGACGCAGGAACCCCCGATTGAATTCACCATCGCGCCAGGCAGCGGCGCGCGCGCCGCCGGGCAGCAAATGCAGGATGCCGGGGTGCCGATCCAGCCCTTGCTGTTCAACCTGCTGGCGCGGCTGACGGAAAAATCCGCCAGGCTCAAAGCCGGTTCCTATGAATTGAAACCCAACACCACGCCGCTGCGCCTGATCGACCAGCTGGTACGGGGGGAATTCGCGCAAGAACAGTTGACGATCATCGAAGGCTGGACTTTCCGCCAGATGCGCCAGGCTGTCGCCGCGCACAAGGGGTTGAAACATGACACGGCCAGCATGACCGACGCGGAATTGATGGCGCTGGTCTCGCCTGATTTCAAGGCGCCGGAAGGCTTGTTTTTCCCGGATACGTACCTGTTTGCCAAGGGTTCCAGTGAATTGCAGATTTTCCGCCAGGCGCACGCCATGCTGCTGGCGAAGCTGCGGGATGCGTGGGACAAGCGCGACGGCAGCCTGCCGTATAAAACCCCGTATGAAGCGCTGACCATGGCGTCCATCGTGGAAAAAGAAACCGGCCAGAAATCGGAGCGGACCATGATTGCCGGCGTGTTCGTCAACCGGTTGAAGATCGGCATGCTGCTGCAGACCGACCCGACCGTCATCTATGGCATGGGCAGCCGCTATGACGGCAAGATCCGTAAAAAAGACCTGGAAACCGATACCCCTTACAACACGTATACGCGGGCAGGCTTGCCGCCGACGCCGATTTCCCTGCCTGGCTTACAATCGCTGGTGGCGGCGATGTCGCCGGCCAAGACCGGGGCGCTGTATTTTGTCGCGCGCGGCAATGGCACCAGCCAGTTTTCCGACAATCTCACCGACCATAACCGGGCGGTGAACCAGTATCAACGGTAGTAATTAAAGATAGTAAGCAATGACTTTACAACGGGGCAAGTTCATCACTTTTGAAGGCATCGACGGTGCCGGAAAATCCACCCATATCCAGTTCGTCTCCGACTGCCTGCGTGCACGCGGCATCGAGCTGGTCAGCTCGCGCGAACCCGGCGGCACCCCGCTGGGCGAAAAGCTGCGTGAACTGGTGCTGCATGAATCGATGCACCTGGAAACCGAAGCGCTGCTGATGTTTGCCAGCCGGCGCGAACACGTGGCGCAAGTGATCGCACCGGCGCTGGCCCGCGGCGCCTGGGTCGTGTCGGACCGCTTTACCGATGCCAGCTTCGCCTACCAGGGCGGTGGACGCGGCCTGGCGCGCGCCAAACTGGAGGCGCTGGAACAGTGGGTGCATCCGGATTTGCAGCCAGACCTGACCTTGCTGTTCGATGTGCCGCTGGCGGTGGCGCGGGCGCGCCTGGACGCCACCCGCGACCTCGATAAATTCGAACAGGAGCAGGCCGACTTTTTCAACGCCACGCGCAATGAATACCTGCGCCGCGCCGCCCAGTTTCCGCAGCGCTTCCGCGTCATCGATTCGTCCCGCGCCATCCCCGAGATTCAACAGCAATTGCAAGCCATCGTGGAAAGCCTGTCCGCATGAGCGCCGCCATTTTTCCATGGCAGCAGGCCGCCTGGGACCAGCTGCAACTGATGCGCGCCCGGCTGCCGCATGCGATCCTGTTCCATGGCGCGGCCGGCATCGGAAAGGCGCAATTCATCGAACACTTCGCCAAGTCGCTGTTGTGCGAAAACGCCGGCGCCGGCGGCCACGCGTGCGGCGCCTGTGTCTCGTGCGGCTGGTTTGAACAGCACAACCATCCGGATTACCGCCGCGTGCGGCCGGAAGCGCTGGAAGACGAGCCGGCCGGCGAGGGGGAAGAGGGCGGCGAAGAAGGGAAAAAAGCCGCCAAGAGCAAGACCCCGTCGAAAGACATCAAGATCGAGCAAATCCGCAACCTTGCCGACTTCATGAACATCTCCACCCACCGCCAGGGATTGCGGGTGGTGGTGCTGTATCCGGCGGAAAACCTGAATATGCCGGCCTCGAATGCCTTGTTAAAAACGCTGGAAGAACCGCCGCCGGGCACCGTGTTCCTGGTCGCGTCGAACAGCCTGGACCGGTTGTTGCCGACGATTTTGTCGCGCTGCCGCAAATTCGCGCTGCCGCTGCCGCCGTTTGGCGAGGCGCTGGCGTGGCTCAAAGCGCAGGGCGTGCCGGATGCGGAAAGCTGGCTGCGGGAACAGGGCGGCGCGCCGCTGGCGGCCCAGGCCCAGGCGGAAACCGGCTCGCGTGAAGAAATGGATGTGTTTTTACAACTGCTGGCCAGCCCCGGTGTCGAAGCCGCGCTGCGCTGCGCCGACAAATTGCAGAAAGTACCACTGGCATCTCTTGTTTCATGGCAGCAGCGCTGGCTTTATGACATGTTTTCCTACAAACTGTCGGGAACCATCCGCTACTATCCGCGCTACCGCAAGGAGCTGGCGGCGCTGGCCGACAAGGTGCACGTCAGCAAACTGATGGCCGCCATCAAGGGCGCCAATGAACGGCGTGCCACGGCGGACCACCCGTTGTCGCCCAAACTGTTCATTGAAGACATGTTGCTGGAGTATACGAAATCTCTATGAGCGCCAGTCCTTCCGATCCCAACGCCGCGCCGGTCGCCCGGCCGACCGTCCTGTCGCTGGCCATCAAGGAAAAAGCCGCGCTGTACGCCGCCTACATGCCGTTCCTGAAAAACGGCGGCATGTTCGTCCCGACCCAAAAACCCTACAAGATCGGCGACGAGATTTATCTGATTCTGGCGCTGATGGACGATCCCAACAAGTACCCGATCGCCGGCAAGGTGGTCTGGATCACGCCGGCCAGCGCCAATAACAACAAGGCGCAAGGGATCGGGGTGCATTTCCCCGACGATGAAACCGGCCAGCGCACCCGCCTGCGCATCGAAGAAATCCTGGGCGCCGCGCTGCGGTCGTCGCGCGCCACCCACACCCTGTAACGCTTTTCCAAGTCACCGCCCATGTCATTCCGCCACCGTCCCGCCACCCTCAACGATTTGCCCACCATCGTCGCGATCTATAACAGCACCGTGGCCTCGCGCGAAGTCACCGCCGACACCGAACCCGTGACCGTGGCGTCGCGCCTGGCCTGGTTCCACGAACACACGCCGGAACGCCGGCCGCTGTGGGTGATCGAACTCGACGACGACGTGTCCGATCCATCGTCCGAGGCGCCCATCGTGGGCTGGATCTCGTACTCGAATTTCTATGGCCGCCCTGCCTATGCCGGCACGGCGGAAGTGTCGATCTACATCGAGGAAAGCTGGCGCGGCAAGGGGGTCGGCCGCTATGCGCTGGCCGAAGCCATCGCCTTTGCCCCGTCGATCAAGGTGCACACCTTGCTGGGCTTTATTTTCGGCCATAACCAGCCGAGCCTGGGGCTGTTCGCCAAGTTCGGTTTTGACACCTGGGCAAACCTGCCCCGGGTGGCCAACCTGGACGGGATCGAACGCGACCTGATCATCCTCGGCAAACGCGTGGGGTGAAAATACAACAAACAAATGTCTGCGCAGGCAGACATTTGATGTGTATTTACAACGCTTTTACTCTTTCACGACGTTCAATTGCTTGATGGTGGCGGCTTTGCCATAGGTCACCGTCACCAGCATCTTCACCGGACACAGCGCGCGGTACAGGTAGGTGCGTTCTTCGCCCTTCACGGTGCGCTGCAGCAGCTCCAGCGGCACGGCCGACGGGCAGCCGCGCAGCAACGGCGCGGTTTCCGCCTGGGCGTCCCCGGCAATGCGGCCCAGCGCCGCGGCCACCTCGCTGGTGACGGCGGGTTCCACATCATCGATGGCTTTCATGGGCCGGGCTTCCTGGCCCGACCAGGCACAGCCCGATACCAGCAGGCCGGCCAGCGTGGATAACAGCGTGGACATGATGCGCATGGTGCTTCCTCCGGACAAAACTTCCATCATAACGCTGGCGCGTTGCCGCGCAAATGTCTCATTTTGAACAGAACAACAGCCTTTGTCTAAAAACGCCGAGTTCCCCACTTCAGAAAAAACGCTCCCTATACTCGGTTCCGATCCCAAGAGGATTCATCCAATAAAACGAAAACCACCGATAGACAGGAGAGATTGCAGCATGCGTCAATTTTCACGTCCTATTTTGGCATCCCTGATTTCCATCGCTTTTGCCGGCGCCGCCCATGCGGGTGTCAAGTCGGTAGATAACCTGCACCTGTACACCGGCACCGCCGCGAAATCGGCGGAAGAGGCGCTGCGCGCCAATGCCGACCGCTTTGGCCTGCCAGCGTCGCTGAACAACCTGAGCCTGGTGAAAGTGCAGGAATCGCTGACCGGTACCCACTACCATTACCAGCAAATGCTGCGTGGCATTCCTGTCGATCGCGCCGTCATCGTGGTGTCCATCAGCAAAAATGGCCAGCTGCAAAAAATCTTCAACGACACCCGCCACATCTCCGACAAGGTCGATGCCAACGCGGTGAACCAGCTGTTCAACAAGGCGCAAATCACGGAAGAGCAGGCGCTGGACAAAGGCTGGAACAACATGAAAGTGCAGCACCCGCTGATCGATCCGCCACGCACCGAACTGGTGTGGGTGGCGACCAAGGATGGCGTGCAACTGACCCGCAAAGTCGCGATCGAAGCGCAAATGCCGACCGGTGGCTTCGTGCAATTCCTGAACGCCCATGACGGTTCCGTGGTGGATTCGTACTCGACTTCGGTGCCACGCAAGGGCGAGCGTTCGCTGGCCGAGCGCGCCAAAGTCAACGGCCCGGTACTGGACCGTAAAGCCGCCACCAAGGCCGCTTCCGACAAGCAAACCGAACGCACCACCTTGGCCGCCGCCGCGACCGTGGCGGCCCTGGCTTCCGGCATCAACGGTTCCGGCTATGCCTTCGATCCGGATCCGCGCACCGCCGCCAACAACGACGCGCTGACCGACACCTCGTCCGCCGCGTCGTTCGATCCGTCGTACTCGACCAAGACCCTGCGCGACCTGACCGTCACCAGCGGCGTCTACAAGCTGACCGGCCCGTACATCAACATCAAGAACATCGAGTCGCCGAACACCGCGCCATCGACCACCACCAACGGCGTCTGGACCGCGAAACGTGGCAGCAACGCCTTTGACGACACCAACGTCTACTACCACATCGACACCAACCAGCGCTACATCCAGTCGCTGGGCTTCACCGGCACCAAGTCGATCATCAACCGTCCGCTGGACGTCGATACCGATGGCGTGAACGGCGATGACAACTCGCACTACAGCTACAGCGGCGGCACCGACTACCTGGCGTTCGGCCACGGTTGCGTCAACGACAGTGAAGACGCGGACGTGATCCTGCACGAATACGGCCATGCGCTGCACCGCAACATCAACGCCAACTGGTCCGGCGGCGACACCGGCGCCATGGGCGAAGGTTTCGGCGACTACTGGGCCGCGTCGTACTCGTACAGCACCCCGAACGGCAAGATCTACCACCCTGAGTGGGCCTTCAGCTGGGACGGCCACGGCGCATGCTGGGGCGGCCGCATGATGAACCGCTACGATGCCAAGTACAACAGCAGCAAAACCTACTCGGCGCACCAGTCGGTGACGGAAAACGGTGTGACGTTCCAGTCCGACGAACTGTGGTCGGCGCCGCTGTACCGCTCGATGGTGTCGCTGATCGCCGCCGGCAAGACCCGCGCCGACATCGACAAGATCATCCTGGAAGCCCACTTCGGCCTCGGCTCGAACGTGAAGATGCCGGTGATGGCGACCGCGATCGTGAATGCCGCGAAGACCCTGTTCCCTTCGGACCTGACCTTCGCCAACACGTTCCAGGCCAACTTCGAAGCGCAAAACATCCTGTCGGCGGTGGTGCCGCCAGGCCCGACCATCAACGAGACCGAAAGCAACAACACCACGGCCACCGCCAACACCATCACCACCACGGGCACCACGGTGAATGGCGCGATGAGCGCATCGTCTGATGTGGATTACTTCAAAGTCACCATCCCGGCCGGCAAAACGCTGACCGTGACGATGACCCCGAACGCCACCTCCGACTATGACCTGGAACTGTACAACGCCGCCGGCACCAAGATCGGTTCCAGCGTCAAGGGTACCGGCCAGGCCGACACCGTGACCCGCACCAGCGCGGCCGGTGAAGTGGTGTACGCCAAGGTGATCTACTACAGCGGCGGCACCGGCGCCACCAACGGCAAGTACACGCTGACCGCCGCCTGGTAATCCGCTTCCCGGATCGCCGCGAGTCAAAAGCCAGCCTGCGAAGGCTGGCTTTTTTTTGGGCGACGTGATAACGTTACCTCAAACAATAAGAAACAACGTCAAACCCATCGCACAGGCGCTTCCCGGGCGGTTTTTTTTAAACACGAGTGATAACGTTATCATTCGTGCGTCCGGCCTGCCGCCTGATTCTTGATTCAGTTATTGGAGGAGACATGTGCAAGCACAACTGGTTGTTGCGTGGCCTGCTGGCCGCGGCGCTGGTGAATGTGGCGGTAGCGGGCGGCGTGGCGCGCGCCGATGAATACGACGCCATGCGCGTCAAGTGGGCGCTGCGTGGCGGTGTGGCCGATGGCGGCGACCCGGAAGTGGCGGCGCAGATCGCCGCCAGCCAGGCCGCCGCGCAGCAGGCATGGGACACCATGATCCGCACCGAAGGCCGCACCGCGCTGTGGCCCACGCTGACCAATTTCGCCGCGTCCGCCACCATCACCAATACCTTCGGCCGCCTGGTCACCCTGGCCAACGCCTATGTCAGCGGCAATGCCAGCCTGAAAAACAACCCGGAGGTGCTGGCGGCGGTGCAGTCCGGCATAGACTGGCTGGTGGCCAATCACTACCACGTGAATGCCGTCGAGTTCGACAATTGGTATGACTGGCAAATCGGTTCGCCACAGCACGTAAACAACCTGGTATTCACCTTGTATGACCATCAGACCCCGGCCCAGCGCGCGGCGCTGCTGGCGGTGGTCGACCGTTTCGTGCCCGATCCCACCCGCCGCCTGAAGCCGGACGGCAGCACCAGCGCCACGGTGGAAACCGGCGGCAACCTGCTGGACAAAGCCTATGTCGTGGCCATGCGCGGCATGCTGGGCAAGGACGCCGCCAAACTGGCCATGGGCCGCGACGCCATCGGCCCCGCCTTGCCCTATGTCACCACCAGTGACGGCTTCTATGCCGACGGCAGCTTTATCCAGCATTATTACGTGCCCTACGTGGGCGGCTATGGCTCTGTGCTGCTGACCAATATCGGGCGCCTGTACTACCTGCTCGACGGCACCACCTGGGCGGTGACGGACCCGAACAAGGGCGTGGTGTTCGACTGGGCCATGAACAGCTTCCGGCCATTCATGATGGACGGCGCCATGATGGATAGCCAGCGCGGACGCGGCATCACGCGCCAGTTCTCGCCCGACCACGTGATCGGGCGCGGCATCATTGTCAATATGCTGGGCCTGACCGACAGCCTGCCCGCCGCCCAGGCCGGCCAGATCAAGTCGCTGCTGAAGGGCTGGATGCAGCGCGACACCACCTTCGGCGCATCGTACTTCAACCCGTTGGTAATTGGCGGCGGGGTGGCCTCCGCGCCCGGCGCCAAGGACATCACGCGCCTCAAGCAAATCCTCGGCGATCCGGCGGTGCCCGCCCTCGACGAACCGGTGGAAACCCGCATTTATACGGCGGGCGACCGGGCGGTGCAGCGCCGCCCCGGCCACGCGTATGTGCTGTCGCTGTTTTCCGGGCGGATCAGCGCCTTCGAGTATGGCAATGGCGAAAACCTGCATGGCTGGTGGACCGGCATGGGGATGAGCTCGCTGTACAACGCCGACCAGACCCAGTATGGCGGGAATTACTGGGCCACCACCGACATGTGGCGCCTGCCCGGCACCACCACCGACCACAGTGGCAGCGGCACGCCGGTGGCGTGGAAAAATTACGGCAATACCAGGAGCGGCGTGGGCGGCGCCCAGTTGGACGGCCTGTATGCGGCGGTCGGCATGGACTTCGCCACCAAGAATGTCACCGGCACCGCGCTGACCGGCAAGAAAGCCTGGTTCCTGCTGGGGGACAAGGTGGTGGCGGTGGGCGCCGGCATCACCACCACCGACGGCCGCGCCGTGGAAACCATCGTTGAAAACCGCAAGCTGACGGTGGCGGGCGATAACCCGCTGACCGTCAACGGCAGCGCGAAGGCGACGTTCATTCCCTGGGCCGAATCCATGCCCGGGACCGCCTGGGCACACCTGGCCGGCAATGTGCCGGGGGCCGATATCGGCTATGTGTTCCCGGACGCGCCCACCGTGGCGGGGTTGCGCGAACGGCGCGTCAGCGCGTGGCGCAATGTGGACTTGAAGGGCGACCCGGCGGCCGTGGAAGACAATTACCTGAGCCTGGCGCTGGACCACGGCGTCAACCCCGCCAATGCGGCCTACACTTATATCGTGTTGCCAAACCGCAGCGCGACGGAAACCGCCGCCTTCGCGGCGGCGCCCGGCATTACCGTGCTGGAGCGCTCCACCAGCGCCACCGCCGTCAAGGATACGGTGCAGGGCGTGACCGGGCTGGTGTTCTGGAACGACGGCAGCAAGACCGTCAACGCCGGCGGCCAGCCGCTGGTGACCAGCGACCGCAAATCGGCCGTGGTCCTGAAGCAGGCGGGAACGGATTTACGAGTCAGCGTCGCCGATCCCACGCAACTGTATACCGGCAACCTGAACATCGACATCAACCGCGCCGCCACCAGCGTGGTGTCGCGGGACCCCGCCGTGACGGTGCTGCAGACAAGTCCCACGATCAGGCTGGCGGTGGCGGTGAATGCCGCGGCCGGCAAATCGTTTAACGCGCGCTTTACGCTGAACAGCCTGTCGTCGCTGGCGCCGGCGGCCGATGCGTACGTGCGCGACGGCGCCAGCGCCGCCATCAATTTCGGCGCGGCCAGCACCATCACGGTCAAGAATGACGCCGTGGGCTACGCCCGCAAGGGCTTGTTGAAATTCGACTTATCGGGCATTGAAGGCACGATCGCCAGCGCCTCGTTGCGCCTGACGCCGACGTCGGTGGGCATGGCGGGCATCCAGCACAAGCTGTACCTGACGGACAGCGCCAACTGGGCGGAGGGGACGGTGACCTGGGACAACCGTCCCGCCAACGCGGCGCTGGCGGGCAGCTGGACCGTGCCGGCGGCCAACACGCCAGTGCAGCTGGATGTGACCAGCCACGCCAGCGCGGCCATGGGCGGCGCCAAACTGCTGTCGTTCGACGTCGAGGCGGCGCAAAACCATGGCGCCAACGGTTATGTCGACTATGCGTCGCGTACCCATGCCACGCCGGCCTATCGCCCCACGCTGGTGGTGACCATCCAGTAACTCCCATGCGCCGACTCCGCCCGCTTGACGCGCGGGCGGAGTCGCATGTACATTAAAGATAACGTTAACACATTGAGCAAGGAACAGGGTATGAAGCATGTGATGTTTGCAATGGCGCTGGCCGCCGGCGCCTGGAGCGCGCAGGCGCGGGCCGTCACCGTGGCCGACGGGAAACCGGTGATCCACGTTGACTGCGCGGCCGCCGGGGCGGCCATGGCCGGCGTTGCTGATGGCAGCCGGCAACGCCCGTTGACCAGCCTGGAGCAGTTGAACGCGATCCGGTTCCAGCCCGGCACGCGCATCCTGTTCAAGCGCGGCGCCACCTGCCACGGCAGTTTTATGCCCCGCGCCGGCAGCTCGGGCGCCAGCGGCGCGCCGATCGTGGTGGCACCCTATGGCAGCCGTACCTTGCCACGGCCCGTGATCGCGGCGGGTTGCCGCGCGGCGCGGCCCGATCCCAGGCAGGCGCTGACCACGGCAAGCCGGCAGCCGGAAGGCATCAGCCCGTATTTCTCGCTGTGCACCGCCGACGAGGCCAGGGTCCACCGCGCGGCGCTGCACCTGTTCAATGTCGAGCACTGGGAAATCAACGGGATCGAACTCACCAACGACGGCCTGCAGGAGGCGGGCAGGGTGGGTTTGCTGGTGCAGCTGGAAGACTTTGGCACCGGCCGCCATTACCGGATCAATGACGTCTACGTGCACCACGTGCGCGGTTACCTGAAGGATGCGCCGGACCGGGCGCTGGCCTATAAATCGACCGGCGGCATCCTGTTTGAAGTCACGCGCGACGCGGAAAGCCCGGGGGCGCGGCAAAAGAAAACCAATTTTGACGACGTCCTGATTGAAAACAGCGAAGTCTTCCACGTCGACGGCATCGGCGTGTCGAACCGTTCGGCCTGGATGTGCCGCCCGCGCGGCGCCCCGTGCGGCGACTTCCCGCCCTACAAGAACCATCCCGGCTATTTGCAGGAGAGCGCGGCGCAGGCCGCCACCGAGTTTTATCCGTCCACCCGCCTGGTCGTGCGCAACAACAAAATCCACGACGTCGGCGGCGACGGCGTGATCGTGCGCACGGCAACCGGTCCGCTGGTCGAGGCCAACCTGATTTATGACATCTGGATGCGTTCTCCCGGCAACAGCGCCGGCGCCTGGGCCATCAATACCGACGGCGCCGTGTTCCAGTACAACGAAGTCCATGGCGTGCGCCTGCGCCCGGAATTTGAATCCGGCGACGGCATGGCCTTCGATGCCGACATGGGCACGCGCCATACCCGTGTGGTCGCCAACTACAGCCACGATAACGCGGGCGGCCTGATGCTGTTCTGCGGTTGCGGCAAGGATGGGCTGGGGCAGACCGCCATGGTGGAAGATGCCGTGGTCGAACGCAACCTGAGTGTCAACGACCAGCGGCGCGCCGTGCTGGTTGCCGGCCTCGACAACGCGGTGGTGAACGACAACCTGTTCGTGACCGCGCATCCGGCCGCGCTGTTTGAGCTCCACGACAACGGCACGCCTGATGTGCTGGAATTCCGCAACAACCGGGTCATCCATACCGGCGCCGGCGGTGCGCTGTACCGTATGACCAGTACCCCCGGCAGCGCCGCCAAATTCACGTGGCGCGACAATGCCTTCCACGGTTACCCGGACAGCGCCGAAACCGGCGCCGCCGTGCCGGCGACCCCGGGCGAGGCGCAAAAGCTGATTGCGCAATGGTTCGCGTCGACCGGCTTCCGCCAGCGCGGCTACCAGCCGGGTAAGCGTCAATGAGCCACGCCATGCATCCCGACCGCTCGCATTCCCTCCCCACGGAGACTGCCGTGGCGCCGCCCGCCCCCGGTGTGCCGTCCGATGTGCTGTCCGATGCGCTGTCCGATGCGCCACCGGATGCGTTGGCCCATTCGCCGCCACCGTCTCCGTCACCTTCGCCGGCCCACCGGCGCGCACCGCCCTTGTCATGGCTGTCCACCCCGGAGCGCTACCGCCGCTTTCTGCTGCTGGTCGCCGGCCTGGGCGGCCTGTTGTACGGCATCGATGTCGGCATTATTGCCGGTGCGCTGCCCTACCTGGAAGCCTCCGCCGCCGCGCGCTGGGGCTTGACGGCCCAGCAACTGGGCTTTGTCGTGGCGGCCGTGCTGCTGGGCAGCGTGCTGTCGTCGCTGGCGGCCGGGGTACTGGCCGACACGCTGGGGCGGCGCCGCGTGATGGCGCTGGCCGGTGCGCTGTTTTCCATCAGCATCCCCGTCATTGCCCTGGCCGACAGCTATGTGCCGCTGCTGCTGGGCCGCCTGCTGCAAGGCGTCAGCGGCGGGTTGATCGGCGTGGTGGTGCCGCTGTACCTGGCGGAATGCCTGCCGGCGTCGCAGCGGGGCCGTGGCACCGGGCTGTTCCAGCTGTTCCTCACCATCGGACTGGTGCTGGCCGCCTTGCTGGGGCTGTGGGTGGCGCACGATATCGATGCGCTGGCCGGTTCCGCGCCCGCCATGGTGCTGGAGGCGAAGGACCGCGCGTGGCGCCAGATCTTTTGGCTCAGCCTGCCACCGGGATTGCTGTTTACCGCTGGCGCGCTGCTGCTGGCGGAATCGCCGCGCTGGCTGCTGCGGCGCGCAGGCGAGGCGGGCCGTGAGCAGGCGCTGCGGGCGCTGGCGCGCGGCTGCACGCCGGACGAGGCGCGCCGGCAACTGGCCGCCATGCAGGATGACCTGGCGCCGGCGGCGCAGCCGTGCGGGACCGCGCGCGATCGGCTGCTGCAGCGCCGCTACGTGGCGCCATTCCTGTTGGCCTGCCTGATCCTGGCCTGCAACCAGGCCACCGGCATCAATTCCATCCTGGCCTATGCCGTCACCATCCTCGACCAGGCCGGCCTGCCCGGCGCCATGGCCAATCTCGGCGACGTGGCGCTGAAGGTGGTCAATGCGCTGGTGACGGTGCTGGCGGTACTGCTGGTGGACCGCAAGGGCCGCAAGTTCCTGCTGATGGCCGGCAGCGCGGGCATCATGGTGGCGCTGGCCGCCGCCGGCCTGCTGTTCCACGCCGACGACGCCAAGCAGCGCGACATACGCGCCGCAGTGGCCGCCGAGGCGGGCGCCGATGCGCTGTATTTGCCGCCGCAGCGCCTCGCCGCGCTGGCGCCGGACGGCCACTGGCAATTGACGGTGGCGTATTCCTATGGCCCCTTTAACGCGGTGCGGCAGGTGCGGCAGGGGCAGGGCAACGGATCGCCGGTGGCGGCGCCGTTCGAGATCACCCGGCCCGCGCAGCTCGAGCGCGACAGTGTGATTGGCGCCGCGTTCCGCCGGCTGTCGCTGAATCCCTTCCCCGACCAGTCGCTGGCGGCCGCCGCGCCGCTGCGCATCGAGCGCGCCACCATCGGCCCGGCTCCGGACAGCGATCATGGCTGGCTGGTGCTGGCCTGCCTGCTGGGGTTCATGGCCAGCTTCGCGGTGGGGCCGGGCGTCTGCGTGTGGCTGGCCTTGTCCGAGCTGATGCCGACCCGCATCCGTTCCAACGGCATGAGCATTGCGCTGCTGGTCAACCAGTTTGTCTCGACCGCGATTGCCGCGCTGTTCCTGCCGGCGGTCGGCCAGTATGGCTATGCATCGATGTTCTTCTTCTGGGCCGGCTGCACCGTGGTGTACTTCCTGGCGGCGACATTCCTCCTGCCGGAAACCCGGGGCAAGACGCTGGAAGAGATTTCGCTGCACTTTGGCCGGAGGTGACGGGCGCGGCAGGGCAGCGCCGCGCCCGGCACTCCCTCCGGGCCGCCGCCGGCAGTGCTCCCCATTGCCGGCGGCGCAGCGCTGCGCCGCCGTTGCCACGATTACTGTTTCAGCGCGAATTGCGCGTGATACGACTTCCCCGCGGACCCGTTGACCGCCACCGCCAGCTTGATGGTGGGCCGCAATTGCAGCACCGTGATGGCCGGATCATGCGTCAGCACGGCGCTGGCGCCACGGTGCAGCTCCAGGTGAATCACGCCGGTATTGGCCTGGGTCGGGTCGGCCACCGCCAGCTGCAGGCCGGAACCTTGCTGCCGCACCAGCACCGCCGCCTTGCGGTCGCTGGCCAGATACGGCCGGCCCGCCACCTTGACGGTTTTCGCAGCGTCTTCCCAGAACACCATGCCGGTCAAACCCAGCGCACTGTCGGTGACGGCCGTGGCGGCGGCTGAACGTTCCGCCACGCGCACCGGGTTGGCGGCCGCAAACGCCGCCACCTGGGCCGCGCTGCGGTTCGGCAGCAGGATATACGTATAGGCGCCGGCGTGCGGCCGGGCGCCATGGCGCAGCGCCAGGCTCAGGTAGCTGGCGCCGACCGGCTGGCTGGACCCTTCGAGATTGATGTCCTTCCAGGCCGCCGTGCGCGTTTCACGCAAGCCGTGCACGGTGGGCGCATCCGGGAATACATAGCCGATATCCGCGCCGGCCACGCTGCCGGCCAGGTGCGCCCATCTGGCGCCCGCCAGCGCCCGCGACCAGCCGTTGAAGGCCGGCTGGCGCACGCCGTCGACGGTCAGCTGGTTGCCGCCTTCCGCATTGAGCTTGCGGTTTTCCACGATGGTTTCCACCGGCGCCTCGCCGCCGCCAATCGCCGAGCCAACCGCGATGACTCGGTCGCCGAACAGGAACCACGCTTTTTTGCCGCGCAAGCCGCTGTTGCTGACGCCGTTGGTGGTGAAATCCATGCCAATCGCCGCGTGCCGCCCGGCCAGTTCCGCGCCGCCCACCAGCGATTGGGTATTGGCATACAGCTTCCATTTCTCCGGCGTGCCGCCGCCGCTGCGGTCGGTGGTGGTGCCGGGCAGGCGCCATGCGTCGACAGTCGGCCAGTAGGCGCCGCCGTACTGGCCCTGGTCGGCGTTGTACAGGAAGTGCATGCCGATGCCGGTCCACCAGCCGCGCAGGTTTTCACCATTGCCGGATTCGAAGGAACTGATACGCAGGGAAAACATCGCCAGTGCGAAGGCGTGGCCGGGGCGGCGCTGCACGGCACGGTCGGTGGCGGGGTAATAGCGGGTTTCTTCCGCTTCGGGCAATGGCGCCATGTCGGCATCCTTTTGCAGCGCTTTCAGCAACGACATCTGGTAGACCGGCAAGCCGGCATGGACGCCCGCCACCTCGGTCGGCACCGGCGTGAAATACGAATCGCCGAAGGTCTTGTCGCGCAGCATCCAGCCCTTCAGCATGGATTTCACCTGCGCGCCCTGGGCAGGCGGCAAGACTTGCGCCAGTTCCGCCATGCTGCCGGCCACGGCGCGTCCGACCCGGTGGTCCGGGTAAAACTGCCGGGAAATCGAACGGCCGCGCTGCATGTCCATCATCGCGCCGTCATAAATGAATGGCCGGAAGGCGTGCATGATCCAGTCGTACGGCAGGCCGGCGTTGGCGTCGCGCAGCGGCCAGTGCGAGCCGTCGAGGATGTAGTACAGCCAGGCGATATCGGCCATCAAGACCACGCCGTAGCCGCCGACATACGACACATGATCATGCTGGACAAAGGACCCGTCGCGGTAAAAGCCGTCGCCCGAGACTACATACGGCAAGGCCTGGCTGATGGCGTCGCGTCCTTGCGCGATTTTCGCGGCATGTTTGCCGTTGACGCCGCGCAGGATGACGATCAGCGCCTTGTCGAGCCGGTTGGCGCCGGTTTCCAAGGTGGCCGACAGGGTGCCGTCGGCGTTGGTGCGCAGCGCGGGGTCCGGCACATGGTAGTCAATCGCGGCCAGGCAGCGCTCCATCAGCGCCGGCGCCAGCAGGCCGCGTACGGCCATCAGCGCGTCATTGAGGGCCATCGGCCCGCCGATCTGCCAGTCCCACCAATTGTTATAGGCCGCGCGGCCCGCCGCATAGCGGTTGCGGCTCATCCAGTCCAGACCGTCCACCACGGCGGCGCCCAGTGCGGCGTCGCCGTACAGCGCGGAATGCGGTGACGCATAGGCCCCCGCCATTGCCGCCAGGCGGCGGTAGGCGCTGGTGATATCGGCCGACACGGTGGCCGACGCCAGCTCCGGCCACAGCGCGGTCCGGTCCGGCCCGGTCTGCATGGCGGACCAGTAGCGCCGCGCATTGCTGTCGTCCAGCTTGATCTGGGCGGCGATTTCCCTGTCGCCGGTGTCGACCACGGCGCCGCCTGCCGCGCGCCGCAGCCATTTCGCGCGCATATCGTCGAATTCATCGGCCAGGGCCGGCGTGACGCCCTGGATTGCCTGCAATACGGTGGCCAGCAACAGGCTGCGGCGCCAGCGGTGGGGGAATGGCATGGTGTTTCCTTGAAGATGGAGTTGAGTGGGACAGGCGGCCGTCGGGCGGCGTCCAGCGTTGCGCGGGGTGTCCCGGCATCAAGGATGATAACGTTAACCTATGTGGATGAACAGATGTTAAAACGTGGCGTTGAGCAGGCCGCGTTGACGGGTTTTCCTTGGTCAGCGCCAGCCCAACCGGTTGCGTCCGGCGGACTGGCGCCGTGGCGCTTAGCGGCCGGCGAAGATGGGAATCAGGATCGCGGCCAGGATGCCGAGGCAGGCCACGCCGACGGTGAGGATCAGGCCCCAGATGGTCCATTTGCGCTGCACGCTGTTGAAATGCTCCACGCTGTCCCATTGCTTGTTGCGCCACGCCAGTTCGCGGCCCTTGATGCCGAGATAAATGGCGGCAATGAAGCCCAGGTAGGGAACCAGGGCCAACAAGCCGATCCAGGTGCGGTTGCCGATGGCCCAGATCCAGTTCAGCAGGAAGGCGCCCCAGCTCCAGCCCGTGACGCCGGGCGGGATGACGGCGCCGGCGCCCATGCCGGACGTGTTCCTGCCGTCAAACTGGTCGAGATTGGCGCCGGGCGCCGAGTACGGATTTTCCATGCGTTCCCCCATTGTCGGTGTGGATTCTGTTTCGGTAGAAACATTGCATTGATTTTATCGTCTTTATCCGGCATAAAAAGCGTGAATTCTCACTTCGCCTTGGCCGCGCCGCCCAGCCGCGCATACGGCTGAGTGGAACGTTCCAGCGCCAGCCCCAGCCGCTCCACCATCTCGCTGGCCGGTGTGCCTTCGCGGAACCCTTTGACGGCAAAGGTGTTGCGCAAGGTGCGCCCGCCGCTGCGCGGCACCGCGATGCCGGCCCGTTCGAACGTGGCCTTCACCTGGCGGTAGACGGTGGCCTTGTCCAGCGCTTCGCCACGCAAGTTGGCGGGGAACAGCAGCGGCCCCGGGATTTTCATCGCCTGGCGCTCGTCGAGCCAGCGGAAGACTTCCGTGGCGGCAAACGCGGGCAACAGGGTTTCATGCTTGTAGCTGGTGTCGTGCTTGTCAGCCGGCGTCAATTTGACGCGGTGCGCGCCGTCGAGTTCCGGCGTTGGTTCGATTTCATCCCAATGCAGGCCGATCACTTCCGCGACTTTCAAGCCGCCGCACATCATGACCAGTTGCATGGCGCGGTCGCGCCGCCGTTTCCAGCCATTCCAGGCGCCGCCACGCCGCACCGAGGGCGGCACGTCGGGCAGGGCGGCGACAAAGTGTTCCGCCTGCGCCGCCGTCAGCACCACCATGGCCGCGTCTTCCGTCAGGCCCCGGGTTTGCTCTTCCCTGATCAGCGCCAGCTGGGCCGGGTTGGGCGTCACGTCGAGATAGATATAGCAGCGCTCGAGCAGGCGGATATAGCGGCGCGCGATCGCGCTGTTCAATTCCCGCTTGCCATGTTCCCCGGCTGAAATGAAGTCATGGATATCGCCCGGCGTCAGGGCGGAGAAGCGACGGCCATGGTCCGCCATCCAGCGCACGAATTTGCCGAACATGGTCACGTACACGTGGACGGAATCGGGTGACAGCGGGCGCGGCGGGGACGCGGTTCCTGCTCGGCGGCTGATCTGGGCGAATTCGTGGGTGCGGACGAACTGGCCGAATTGCTGGGCGGGCTGGGTATCCCACAAGGCAAGCGAAGGATGCATGGAAAGCTCCCGGAATGGTGGCTGGCATGGTCGATTGTAATTCACATTGCAATTAACCGTCGCACCAATTCTTCAAATCTTCACGCTCTAGAGAACATTAAACGCAATTAACGAACATGAATTAGTCTGGCACAGCGCCTAATCCGCGCCAACACTTTTTTCCAGCGCCGCCGCACCGCCCGCCAGCCACCAGGACCGATGGTGGGCGGGCGCCGCGGCGGGTTCGGGCGGGGCGGGGAATCGGGTACAATCGCGCCATGTTTATCGATTCCCACTGCCATATCAATTTCCCCGAGCTGGCCACTCGGATGCCCGAACTGCTTGCCAGGATGGAGCAGAACAAGGTCACCCACGCCCTGTGCGTGTCGGTGGATTTGCCCGATTTTCCCCAGGTGCTGGCGCTGGCCGAACAGCATCCGCACATCTATGCGTCGGTCGGCGTTCACCCCGATTACGAAGACACGCCGGAACCGACCGTGGAACAGCTGGTCGCACTGGCCAACAACCCGCGCATCATTGCGATCGGCGAAACCGGCCTCGATTACTATCGCCTCGAAGGCGACCTGGAGTGGCAGCGCGAACGCTTCCGCACCCATATCAAGGCCTCGCGCATCACGGGCAAACCGCTGATCATCCACACCCGCTCCGCCAGTGCCGACACCATCCGCATCATGGCCGAAGAAGGCGCGGGCACGGATCAGGGCGGCGCCGCCGGCGTGATGCATTGCTTCACCGAGTCGCTGGAAGTTGCCCAGGCGGCGATGGCGATGGGGTTTTATATTTCCTTCTCCGGCATCGTCACGTTCAAGAGTGCGAAAGAATTGCAGGCGGTGGCGCTGGAAGTGCCGCTGGAGCGGATGCTGATTGAAACCGATTCGCCATATCTCGCGCCGATGCCGCACCGGGGCAAAATGAATGAACCGGGCTTTGTCTGCCACGTGGCGGAATACATCGCCAAGCTCAAAGGCGTGCCGGTGGAACAGGTCGCGCGGCAAACCTCGGATAACTTCTTCAAGCTGTTTCATACCGCCCGCTAATACTGTCCGCCAAGTTGCCCGCTGAAAGGAATCTCATGCCGCGCCGCCCGCTGTTGTCCGTGCTGTTGTCCGCGTTGGTCATGCTGCCGCTGGCCTGGCCGGCGCTGGCAGAGGAAACCGCCGATCAAGTGGCGTATTTCCGCGCCGCGCAATTGGATAACGACCGCACAGTGCGCGAAGTGCTGGCGCGCGGGCTCAATCCCAATGTGCACGAGCCGGAGCGGGGCGAAACCGGGCTGATCGTGGCAATGCGCTATGACGCCAACAAGGTATTGGCCGAACTGCTCAAGCATCCCCGGGTGAATCTGGAAGAAGCATCGGCCAATGGCACCACGGCGCTGATGATGGCGGCCTTCAAGCAAAACAAGGTGGCGGTGAATACGCTGATCGCCAAGGGCGCGCAAGTCAACCGCAAAGGCTGGACGCCCCTGCATTTCGCCGCCACCGCAGGCGACCTGGACATCATGGCGATCTTGCTGGAACGTTACGCCTATATCGACGCCGCCTCGCCGACCGGCTTCACGCCACTGATGCTGGCCGCCCGCGAAGGCAAGGAAGAGGCCGTGCAATTACTGTTGCGCGAAGGGGCCGACGCCTCCATCAAAGACCAGGCGTTCCACATCGATGCCGCGGAATTCGCGCGCCGCGCCGACAAGCCGTGGATTGCCAAGGCCATCGAATCCCACCAGGCCGCCAACGCCGCGATGAGCGGCAAGTAGGGCCCGCGCGCTGCGACTACGTTCGGCCAAGCGTCGAATTGGCAGGATTTCCCCCATCAGCTTCCCGCATTGCCGCCGTCACCGGGCACGCACAATGGCAACATTGCGCTGAAAGGGAAATCCATGCTGAATGAACGTGAAATCGAGAGCTGCTACCTGGGACAGTTTATTCCTGTCCATTACCATCACAACATGCTGATGGACCAGAACCGGATGCACAGCTTCAAATCCGCGATTGATTACGCGGTCAAGCCGGGCATGAAAGTGCTGGAACTCGGTGGCGGGACGGGGGTCATGTCGTGCTTTGCCGCCGCCAAGGCGGACAAGGTCTATTGTGTCGAATTCAACCCGGACATGGTCAAGGAAGCGCGCAAATTCCTCGCCATGAATCCGCACGGCGACAAGGTCGAGATCATCCATGCCGATGCGTTTGAATACCTGCCGCCGGAACCGGTCGACGTCGTCATTTGCGAAATGATCCACGTCGGCATGCTGCGTGAAAAGCAGGTGGAAGTCATCGAATCGTTCAAGCGCCGCTACCTGGCGCGCTTCGGCGGACCGCTTCCCGTCTTCTTGCCGGAGGCCGCCATCATGGCGGCGCAACCGATTTCGCAAGAGTATGACTTCGAAGGGTTTTATGCCCCGATCGTGCAATTCCATGAAACCCAGGCGATTTATCCGGGCACCGTGGAAATGGCGCAGCCGGCCGTGTACGCCGTGGTCGACTTTACCCAGCCCAACGATACCCTGTACCGCTGGGAAGGCAAATTCGTGGCGACCCGCAGCGGTTGTGTCAATGCCATGCGTTTCGTGACGAAAAACATCCTGGCCGTGGTCAGCGAGCGCAATACCACCATCGATTGGCTGAACCACTACATGAACTTGCCGCTGGACCGTCCCATCCAGGTGGAAGAGGGCGATGTCATGCAAGTGAGTTTCCAGTACCGTGCCGGCGGTTCGCTGCCGTCGCTGCAGGCGACACTGGAATGCCGCTTGCTGTACGAAGCCGCGCTACAGCCGGCGCATCATATTCCGGCGTTTGCTTGAAGCACGCGTTCCCGCGCCGTGCATCGATCCACGTCCGCGACGTTGAACCGGTAGGGTGGTATTGCCGCAGGCAATGCCACCGCGCATGCGCATCCGTGACACTTAACGTCGCCGGCCCGCGCGCATGGTGGCAATGCCGTTGGCAATACCACCCTACCGACTTAACCCAATAAGCGTTCCCGCGCCGCCTGGTACTCCGCCTTCAACCGCGCCGCCACTTCCGCCACCGACGGCGCGTCGTGCATCAAGCCCACCCCTTGTCCTGCGCCCCAGATGTCACGCCAGGCCTTGGCCTTGTTGGCGCCGCCAAAGTCCATCTTGGTCTTGTCGGCCACCGGCAAATTCTCCGGGTCCAGTCCCGCCGCCTCAATCGACTTTTTCAGGTAATTGCCGTGCACACCGGTAAACAAGTTGGTGTACACAACATCGGCCGCCGAGGATTCCAGGATGGCCTGGCGGTAAGCGTCATCGACATTGGCTTCCTCGGTCGCCAGCCAGCGCGATCCGATGTAAGCGAAATCGGCGCCCATGGCTTGCGCGGCCAGGATCGCGTCACCGGTGGCGATCGATCCGGACAAGGCCACCGGTCCATTGAAGAAGCGCCGCACTTCGCCCACCAGCGCGAACGGCGACAGGGTACCGGCATGTCCGCCGGCGCCGCTGGCCACCAGGATCAAGCCATCGACGCCGGCTTCCAGCGCTTTCTGGGCATGGCGGATATTGATCACGTCGTGCAGCACGATGCCGCCATAGCTGTGGATGGCGTCCAGCATTTCCGGCGGCGGCGCCCGCAGCGATGAAATCACGATCGGCACTTTATGCTTCACGCACACCGCGACGTCATGCTCGAGTCGGGTATTGGAATGGTGGACAATCTGGTTGACGGCGATCGGACCGACGATCGCGTCCGGGTTGGCGGCCTGGTACGCCGCCAGTTCGGCTTGCAACTCCGTCAGCCATGTGTCCAGCAGTTCGGCGGGACGGGCATTGAGCGCGGGAAACGAGCCGACTATCCCGGCTTTGCACTGGGCAGCCACCAGTTTCGGGCCACTGGCAATGAACATCGGCGATGCGATCACCGGCATCGATAAATTACGCAAGACTTCAGGGATGTGATGCATGGGTCTCTCCACGAACGGTTGTGCTTTTTCTTGTCGATCTTATCAGAACGCAAGAAAGTGTCACACCGTTCAGCACCCCGTTTGCGCAATTTATCGCTGCATGCGACAGTTGATCGCATAAGCATTGTCCGAACGTGATCGGAAAACTACATTGTCCATATTGAAACCGCTGCCCCGGAGTGTCGTATGCTGAGTTTTGTATTGTGGCTGGTGTTACTGTTCCTGTGCTGGCCGCTGGCCTTGCTGGCCCTGGTCCTGTATCCGCTGGTGTGGCTGATCTTGCTGCCATTCCGCCTGCTCGGCATCGGCGTTGAAGCGGTGTTTGAATTACTGCGCGCGATCGTGCTGTTGCCGGCCCGCGTGCTGCGCGGCTCGCCCGGCCGCTAAGCGGATCACTAAGCGGCACAGTGGCGGCACAATTAGCGGGCCATTAGCGGCTTATTTTGCGGATCGATGAGCGGACCACCAGGCGGGCCCGCCGCCGCCATGGAATCAGGTGAGGGCGGGGCGCATCGCGCCGCCGAGTTGCGCGCCAGCGCCGCCGGCACGTCCCAGGGTCCGCTCCGCGGCGCCATCCAGCGTAAAGACGCCGACCAGGTGCAGCAGGCTTTCAGCCTGTTCGCGCAAGCTTTGCGCGGCCGCCGCCGCCTGCTCCACCAGCGCGGCATTTTGCTGGGTGACGTCGTCCATGTCGGTGATGGCCTTGTTGACTTGTTCGATCCCCTCGCTTTGCTCACTGCTGGCCGCGCTGATCTCGCCGATGATGGCGGCCACCTGGCCGACGCTGGTCACCACGTCGTCCATGGTGCTGCCGGCGCTGGACACCAGCAGCGCGCCAGCCCCGACCTGTTCCACCGACCCGCCTATCAGCGCCTTGATTTCCTTCGCCGCCGCCGCCGAGCGGTGCGCCAGGCTGCGCACTTCGCTGGCCACCACGGCAAAGCCGCGCCCTTGTTCGCCGGCCCGGGCCGCCTCCACCGCGGCGTTCAGTGCCAGGATATTGGTCTGGAACGCAATGCCATCGATGACGGAAATGATGTCGACGATTTTATTGGACGATTCGTTGATGGCATTCATGGTGTCCACCACTTGCGCCACCACGGTTTTGCCGCGCGCCGCCACGTCGGACGCCGATTGCGCCAGCTGATTGCCTTCGCGCGCACTGCCGGCGTTGCGTTGCACGGTGCCCGTCAATTCTTCCATCGACGAGGCGGTTTGTTCCAGCGCGCTGGCCTGGCGTTCGGTACGGCCAGACAGGTCCATATTGCCGGTGGCGATTTCCGTGGACGCTGCCACCATGGTTTCCGCACCGTGGCGCACCTGGCTGACGATCCGCACCAGGCTGTCGTTCATGTCTTTCAGCGCGCCCAGCAACTGGCCGGTTTCATTGGTGCCGGTGGCGTCGATACGCAGGCTGAGGTCGCCATCGGCGACACGCCGCGCCATGCCGACCGCGTCGTTGAGCGGGCGCGTGATGGCCATCGTGGCGCGCCACGCAATGACGATGGTCAGCACCACGGCCAGCACCGCCACGCCCAGCATCAACTGCTTGCCGCTGGCGAAGCCTTCTTTGGCCAGCTTGGTTTCCGCCATCATGCCTTCTTCCTGCAGCGTGGTGAATTCGTCCAGCAGTTTTACATACTGCTGCTGGGCTTGGGCCACTTCACCGTTCAATAGCGTCCGCGCATCGTGATCCCGGCCGCCGGCCAGCATTTTCAGCAAGGTCTGCTGTTGTTCCAGGTCTTTGGCGCGGGCCGCCGTAATCGCGGTGAAGATGTCGCGCGCCTTGGCGGCGTTGGTCACCGCGTCGAGCTTGCCAAGCTTTTCCTTGTTTTGCGCCCGCAGCGCATTCATGCTCTCCGCCGCACGCCGTACGGTTTGCGGTTCATCGGCCAGGACCGCGTCGCGCATCAATTGATGGATGACGGCGACGTTGTAGCGAACATCGTTCGCCAGGTCGATCTTGTAGTATCGGTCTTGCATCATGTTGTTCATGCGGGCTTCCGCGTCATTCATCCTGACGAAGGACACCGCCACGTTCAATGCCAGCAGCCCGACCACCAGGGCAAATGCCCAACCGAGCCGTGCACCGATCTTCAAGTTCGCAAAGTTCATTTCAGGTCCCCGTGTGAAATGCTGCTGAGAAGTAAGACACGTTCCAGATTAGAGCAGTCGATTGCAGGACGCAATTGGTAGCAAAGGGGCGGGCTTGAAAAGCAACACCGTCAGCCAAACATGCGCTATCCGTAACTGATAGAATCGACGCACCACACTCTGCGCCGTTCGTCGTGATTTTCGCCAAGGAGAATGTGATGACCCGCAAGACCCCCATCGAGCGTTACCGCAACATCGGCATCAGTGCGCATATCGATGCCGGTAAAACCACCACCACGGAACGTATCCTGTTCTACACCGGTGTCAATCACAAGATCGGCGAAGTGCACAACGGCGCCGCCACCATGGACTGGATGGAGCAGGAGCAGGAGCGCGGCATCACGATCACGTCGGCCGCCACCACCGCGTTCTGGAAAGGCATGGCCGGCAATTTCCCCGAACACCGCATCAACATCATCGACACGCCGGGCCACGTGGATTTCACGATTGAAGTCGAACGCTCGATGCGCGTGCTCGATGGCGCCGTCATGGTGTATGACTCGGTGGGCGGCGTGCAGCCGCAGTCGGAAACCGTCTGGCGGCAAGCCAACAAATATGGCGTGCCGCGGATCGCGTTCGTCAACAAGATGGACCGCGTTGGCGCGGACTTTTTCCGCGTCCAGCAGCAAATCAGGGACCGCCTGAAAGGCACGGCGGTGCCGATCCAGATTCCCACCGGCGCCGAGGAAAACTTCCATGGCGTGGTGGACCTGGTGAAAATGCGCGCGATTAACTGGGACGATGCCAGCCTCGGCGTCAAGTTCACCTATGAAGACATTCCCGCGCACCTGGTGGAACTGGCGCAAAAATGGCGCGATCACATGGTGGAAGCGGCCGCCGAAGGATCGCCCGAATTGCTGGAAAAGTACCTGAACGGCGACGCCTTGAATGAAGAGGAAATCAAGGCGGGCCTGCGCGCGCGCACCATCCGCAATGAAATCGTGCCGATGCTGGCCGGCAGCGCGTTTAAAAACCGGGGTGTGCAAGCGATGCTGGACGCGGTGATTGAATACCTGCCGTCGCCGCTCGACGTGCCCGCCATTGCCGGCCACGATGAAGACGACAATCCGATCGAGCGCCATCCGACCGACAGCGATCCGTTCTCGGCGCTGGCCTTCAAGATCATGACCGACCCGTTTGTCGGCCAACTGGCGTTCTTCCGCGTGTATTCCGGGGTGGTGAACTCCGGCGACACGGTCTATAACCCGACCAAGCGCCAGAAGGAACGGCTCGGGCGCATCCTGCAAATGCATGCCAACGAGCGCAAGGAAATCAAGGAAGTGTATGCGGGCGACATCGCGGCGGCCGTCGGCCTGAAAGCCGTCACCACCGGCGACACCTTGTCGTCGCCGGACCATGTGATTGTCCTGGAAAAGATGATTTTCCCGGAACCCGTGATTTCACAGGCGGTGGAACCGAAAACCAAGGCCGACCAGGAAAAAATGGGCATCGCCCTGAACCGGCTGGCGCAGGAAGATCCGTCTTTCCGCGTCCATACGGATGAGGAGTCCGGCCAGACCATCATGTCCGGCATGGGCGAACTGCACCTGGATATCCTGGTGGACCGCATGAAGCGTGAATTCGGTGTGGATGCCACGGTCGGCAAGCCGCAAGTCGCGTACCGTGAAACCGTGACGCGCAAGGCAGCCGATGTCGAAGGCAAGTTCGTCAAGCAATCGGGCGGGCGTGGCCAGTACGGGCATGCCGTGATCACGCTGGAACCGTCCGGCGCCGGCAAGGGTTATGAATTTGTCGACGCCATCAAAGGCGGCACCATCCCGCGCGAATTCATACCCGCCGTCGACAAAGGCATCCAGGAAACGCTGCCATCCGGCGTGCTGGCCGGGTATCCCGTGGTGGACGTCAAGGTCACCTTGACCTTTGGCTCGTACCACGACGTGGATTCGAATGAAAACGCGTACCGGATGGCCGGCTCGATGGCGTTCAAGGACGCCATGCGCAAGGCCGGTCCGGTGCTGCTGGAACCCATGATGGACGTCGAGGTGGAAACACCGGAAGAATTCATGGGCAATGTCATGGGTGACCTGACGCAGCGGCGCGGCATGGTGCAGGGCATGGATGAAATCCCCGGCGGCGGCGGCAAGCTGATCCGCGCATCGGTGCCGCTGGCGGAAATGTTTGGCTATTCCACCACCTTGCGTTCACTGACGCAGGGCAGGGCCACCTACACCATGGAATTCAAGCACTACGCGGAAGTGCCGAAGCATATCCTTGACCAAATTGCCGTGGCGGGCAAAGGGAAAGCCCATTAAATGTACTGACTCTGACTTGACCTGACAGGGGCTGTCAGGTCCGTTAGAGTTCTGCAAGGCCGCCACCGGCCATTACCAGCCGTTCGAGTTCGGGCAGAAAGCAGGGCGTACAAGCGAGCGTGAGTCCAGCTTTTGTTGTATATTACACAATCCCCACCCGCACTGAACCGGCGACGAAGTCTCACGTACCTGACTGCCTTTCACGGATTTTATTTGCCGCCTAACTTGACGCAGAACAGATGGCTCAAGCATGGATGCGGCTTGCAGCCGATTCGCTTACCCAGGTTATGCGGACAGGCTGTCAGGATAGGTAGAAATTTTTTCACCCTAATTGAAATTAAATGACAAACATTTTCTATATGGAGCGCAGATGCAGGATTTAAGCAATCTGCCGAAGGATGTACTCGTTAATGTGCCGGCCAATTTACCTGTTCCACAAGATGATGGGGCATGCAATCATCTAATGGAAATGCTGATGCCTTCTGTCGAACTGCCGTCAACATCAGGAAATACGGTTAATCTCGCCACTCAATACGGTTGGGTTGTTCTCTATTGCTACCCAATGACAGGACGTCCCGGCGTACCTATTCCTGATGGTTGGGCTGCCATCCCAGGAGCAGCCGGGTGCACTCCTCAATCCTGTTCTTTCCGTGACAACTATGAAGAGATGGAGTTACTCAAGGTAAAAGTATTCGGAATGAGCGCCCAAACTACGGCGGACCAGGTCGAAACGGTGCAACGCCTGCATTTGCCATATCAGTTACTTAGCGATAATGCATTTTCATTTGCGGCGGCTTTGGGCTTGCCAACTTTTGAGGCTGGGGGTATGCGCTTATTGAAGCGTGTTACTTTGGTTGCTAAGGATGGAAAAATTGTGAAATGTTTCTATCCTGTCTTTCCACCTCACAGAAACGCAAGTGAAGTGCTTTCATGGTTACAAGTTCATGTTATTTAACTCGATATTCGACACCGACACCTTACGGTGCCGGTTAATTCAGCGTTGAGCGTCCGGTTCGGGCTGGCGCCGGTAGTGCAAGCCACCGGCTTCACTCGGAAATACGGAATTTCAACTGGACGGAAACCGCGCCATATAGCCGGTCCTTATAGCCGGGGATCACGGCAATGTTCGCCCCAAAGCGCTGGTATTCATAGCTGATTGCGGGGATCACGGCGGGAAACCAGGCGCCATTGCGGGCGCGGGGGTAGCCATTGAAGGCGCCTGCCACGGCGCCCAGCCGCAAAGGCCCCACGGCCACCGGCTGCCAATAGACGCCGGCGTAATTCGAATAGCGGCGGTCGCTGTTGTAAAAACGGCCCGCCGTGGCGGACATGACGCTGGAAAAGCGGTATTCGGCGCCCACGCCCGCGTTATTGTTGTTTAATCCCTTGTCGCCATCGAAATGGAACGAGTAAAAACCGGGATTGAGCCAGACTTCAGACAACGGTTGCCGGTCGATGAAGCGCACGGCATCGTCCGCCAGGACAGGCAAGGGCAGCATGGCCGCTGTGGCAGCTGTGGCAATGGCGGCCAGCACGGGACGGATGGAATAACGCATGGCGTTCCTTATATAGGGGGAACGCCAATTATAGCGGGGCATGCCGCCGACGTGCCTTTCAAGTTGTATAGCACAAGCCGGCGTCCCCATTTCTCTCCAACTGTCACAATGTTGCGCAACCGAGGCACTAATTGCGCTAACTCAATAATATTCTTTCGGGCACTTTTTTGGGTGCTATATTGCATTACGAAGACTGCCGCACCGCCGCGTAGTCCCCTCTCTCTTAGCTCCTGACTGAATACGGAATTCTCCGGTGACCTCGTGCCACCGGTAGCCCCTGCTTTGCCCAGTTTCAGAACCGATGGAGGTTGCCATGATGCGTTTCCTGAACCAGCTGCTCCTGTGGCGCAAGTTCGCCATCCTTGCCGTGATGGGGTTCATCCTCGTCAGCGTGCCCAGTTTCCTGTACATACGGGATTCCTATGAAACGCTGGACGCGGCGCGCACGGAAACACTGGGAACAGTGCCGGCCAAAGCCATGCTGCGCACCATGCAACTGACGCAGCAAAGCCGGGGCTTGTCGGCGCTGGTGCTGGGCGGGAAGAAGGAAAAAGCCTCGGAACTCAAAGCCAAGCAAATCGAGGTGGAACGGTCCTATGCGAACGTGCAGCGCATGCTGGGCGAGCGGGTCAAAGACCAGGCCATTCTCGCCGCCTGGAGCGAAGCGCAAATGCAATGGAAAGCGCTGTCGGGCGATGTGGCGAATGCCCGCATCAGCGGCAAAACCAGTACCGAATCGCATACGGCGCTGGTGGCGAAACTCATGTCCGTCCTGGACATGGTCTGCGACCACTTCCTGCTGACCCTGGATCCGGATGTGGACAGCTACTACCTGATTTTCGGTTCCCTGTACCACTTGCCGGCCTTGACCGAAGACCTGGGCCGCCTGCGCGCACGGGGCACCAACTTGCTGACCCAGCCCAAGGTCACGGTGGAAGAGCGCACGGCGCTGACATCGCTGCTGGAAAAAGCCGGCGAACACCATAACGCCATGAGTACCGCCTTCACCAAGGCGGGCGCCGCCAATCCGGCCTTGCGCGAAAAACTCGGGCGCATCATGGAAGACAGCCTGGGCGAAGCGCAGCAGGCCATGCAACTGGCAGAAACCCATTTGATCAACGCCGATAAAATCAATTTCCCGCCGACGGAATATGTGGCGCAATTCACCAAGGCGATCGATAACCAGTTCAAGTTGCTGGACCTCGCCATGGGCGAGCTGGACCAGTTGTTGCATGCGCGCGCCGACCGGCTGACGCGGGCGGTCTATATCCTGCTGGCGTCGGTGGCCGGAATTTCCCTGCTGGCAGGCTGGCTGGGCTACCTGATCACGGTTTCCATCACCCGGCCGCTGCGCGAGACCGTGCGGATTTCCAACGCGATTGCCGTGGGGGACCTCAGCCACCGCATCGTGTGCGACCGTTCCGATGAAATCGGCCAGGTACAGCAAGCGATCGGCAACATGACGGACAAATTGCGCGGCACCCTCGACGATGTGGGCCGCGTCATGGGCGCCATGGCGTCCGGCGACTTGAGCCAGAAAATCGAGCACCAGTACGAAGGCGCGTTTGCCACGCTGAAAAACCATACCAACAACACGGTCGCCAAACTCAGTTCGGTGGTGGCCGACGTCAATGTGGCGGCGCATTCCATCGCGGCCGCGTCCGGGCAGGTGAGCCAGACCGCCATGGCGCTGTCGCAGGCGGCCACGGAGCAGGCCGCCAGCGTCGAGGAAACCAGCGCCTCGCTGGAACAAATGACGGCGTCGATCGTGCAAAACACGGAAAACGCGAAACTCACCGATGGCATGGCCAGCGGCGCCTCGTCCGAAGCGTCGGAGGGCGGCCAAGCCGTGCAAGCCACGGTGAAAGCCATGAATGAAATCGCCAGCCAGGTCAGCATCATCGATGACATCGCCTATCAGACCAACTTGCTGGCGCTGAACGCCGCCATCGAGGCGGCCCGTGCCGGCGAACAGGGCAAAGGCTTTGCCGTGGTGGCAACCCAGGTGCGCAAACTGGCCGAACGCAGCCAGGACGCCGCCAAGGAAATCGGCGTGGTGGCCCGCTCCAGCGTGGTCCTGGCGGAAAAAGCCGGCCAGTTGCTGGACCAGATGGTCCCCAAGAGCAAGAAAACTTCCGACCTGGTCCAGGAAATCGCCGCCGCTTCCGAAGAACAGTCGCTGGGCGTGGGACAGATCAACAGCGCGGTCAGCCAATTGAACGTGACGACCCAGCAAAACGCGGCCAGTTCGGAAGAACTGGCCGCCACGGCGCAGGAAATGAATGCGCAGGCCGAGGTGTTGCGCAAGGTGATGGGCTTCTTCAATAACGGCCACGTACCGGCGGCCGTGCCGCTACCGCCGCCCGTGATGAAACCCGCGGCCGACGTCCATCCGATCAAGCTGGTGCAACTGAACCGCCTGACGGAAGCGTTGCCGGAAAGCGTGCCGGAGGCGAACTTTGTCGCGTATTGAGGGCGGACCGCGCTGCCGGCGCCGGCCGGGCGTGGTGCTGTTGGCGCGGCGCGTCCGGCGTGCCCGCCCACTGCAAATTTGGTGGCGCCGCACGCCTGGCGGCGGGCATTGAGACGCTGGGCCGCAGTTGGTAAATTGTACAATTTACCGAATAACGTATACGATTTTACCGTGAAAGGCAGGCGAAATTCAGTGGCGTGAATGTTAAGATTCCTGGCACCTTAACAGCCATTCCGCCCGCCACCATGGATGCCGCCATCGATACCCCGGAAGTCCTCAAAGCCTGGTTCCACCGCAGCGGGGTGCACGATCCGCTGCGGACTTGCATAGGCCCGCTGCCGAACTCGCGGGCGTCGATCGTGCGCTGGGCCAGCGATCATCCGGACACGATGATCCAGACCGTCAGCCCGCACCTGAACGATTACCGCATTGCCGTCATGCTCGAGCCGGTCGACGCCCGTATCTGGCAGCAGGGACGGCCGGTATGGGGCGGTGTGATCGCGGCGGAACGGTTCCGGATTTGCCCGCCCGGCACCGGCAACCAGTGGAGCCGCCTCAGCGGCTGCGACATCGTCAACCTGTTCGTGCCGCAATCGCTGGTGGACAGCCTGGGCGCCTTGCGCGACACCGCCGCGCCACTGGCCCTGGGCGCCAGCCACTTCATGTCGGACCGCTATGTGATGGAAACCGTGCGGCACCTGCTCAATGCCGAGACGATGGCGGGGCCGTTGCAGGCGCAATACTGCGATGGCCTGATGATCGCGCTGCTCAGTTATTTGCTGGAGCATTACAGCCAGCCTTCGACGCCGGCGCAAGCCAGCACCCTGGGCGGCGCCCGCTTGCGGCGCGTGCTGGCCTACATGGAGCAGCACCTGGCCGACGGCGTCACCAACCAGCAGCTGGCCGACCTGTGCGCCATGAGTTCCGCGCATTTTTCCCGCGAATTCCACGCGGCGCTGGGCTTGCCGCCGCATCGCTACCTGATGAAACTGCGCCTGGAAAAAGCCCGCGCCATGCTGATGGTGGGCCGCCATGCCGTGGCCGATATTGCCGAAGCGTGCGGCTTCCACGACGCCAGCCATTTGTCCCGCACTTTTTCCCGCCATTTCGGCGCGCCGCCGGCACGCTTCCATCGCCAACGTGGCTTTTAACCTACAACGCACGTGCTGCCGGTGCAATGCCGGCAGTTTTGTACAAGAACAGCATTCCCTTCCGTGACCTGATTCCCCTGAGCAACCACACTCCGGACAGTGACGCAAATTAACTTTCAAAAAACTGTCATATACAACGGAGAACCCATGTTTACTATTCGTCCCATCGTCCATGCCGTGGCACTGCTGTGCGCCGGCGCGGCGCCCGTCGCAGTTCTGGCCCAGGAAATCACCAACGCCCCGGCGCGGGTGGAAATCACCGGTTCCCGCATCAAGCGGGTCGCTGCCGAGACCGCCTCTGCGGTGCAAGTCATCAATGCCGAGGAAATTGCACGTTCCGGCGCCAACACCGTGACCGATGTGCTGCGCAACCTGCCGGCGGGCAATACCGGCGGCTACACCACCGAAGGCACGCCGTCGCAAGCATTCGGTTCGGCCGGCGTCTCGCTGCGCGGCCTCGGCGCGGGCGCGACCCTGACGCTGATTAACGGCCGCCGCGTGGCGCCGTTCGGTTTTGGTTCGGCGTCGTTTGTCGACACCAATGCGATTCCCGTGGAAGCCATCGAACGCATCGAAGTGCTGCTGGACGGCGCGTCGGCCGTCTATGGCGCCGACGCCATCGGCGGCGTGATCAACATTATCCTGCGCAAGAATTACACGGGCCTGGCGGCCAAGCTCAGTGGCGGCACCTCGGCTTACCATGACGGCAATACCGGCAGCGCCAGCCTGACCTATGGCCAGGGCACCGTGGAGACCGACGGCTACAACTGGCTGCTGAGCCTGTCCCACCGCGACACCAGCCCGGTGATGGTCAATGCCCGTCCCCGCACGCGCGACGCGGACTTCCGCCGCTTCGGCCTGGCGGACCGCCGTTCCACTTACGCCAGCAATGCGTACACCGCGTCCGGCACCGCCGGCGGCACCTTCCTGGGCGTGGTCGGCGACTGCGCGCCGCTGGACGATCCAGCCAGCCCGGCCTTGCACGGCCGCTGCATCAATGACAACACCCGGGCCGTGACCTTGCAGTCGAAGGCGCAGCGCGACAACATCTATAGCGCCGTCACCGTTGCGCTGTCCGGCGGCTGGGAAGTGTTTGGCGACGCGTCGCTCAGCCGCAGCCGCCAGGAATCGACCATGTACAGCTATGGCACCAACGCCTATGGCTTGTACACCAACGACCTGATCGACAAGGACGGCCAGTGGGGCAACGCGCCGGGCACCACCATCGGCTTCCTGCCGCTGCCGGCGGGCCACCCGCAAAACCGCTGGGGCAAAACCGTGGCGGTACGCTACCTGTTCAACGACGTGCCCACCACCATTGCCAGCGAGAGCCGCAACCTGCGCTACACCCTGGGCGCGCGCGGCACGATGGGCGCGTGGGACCTGGAAGGCGCCGCGATGTGGTCGCGTTCGCTGACCGATACCCGCTACCACGGCTACCTGCAAGACAGCGTGCTGATCAACGACGTGCTCGACGCCAACGGCCTGGTGCGCAACAGCTTTACCTTGCGCAACCCGTCCGCCAATGATCCGGGCTTGATGGCGCGCCTGTATCCGCGGCTGAACAACCACGCCGATACCAGCACCAGCAGCGTCGATTTCCGTGGCAACCGTGAACTGTTCGCGCTGCCGGGCGGCCCGCTGGCGATTTCGCTGGGTACCGAATGGCGCCGCGAAGCGTTCGATGCGCAGCCCGATACCCGCTTCACGGATGGCTCGATCAAGCTGATCGGCATGACCGGCTCCAGCGGCACGCGCAGCGTGGCGGCCGCCTACGGCGAATTGTCGGCGCCGCTGCTGAAATCGGTGGAACTGAGCCTGGCCGCCCGGGCCGACCATTACAGCGACTTCGGCTCGGCCTTCACACCGAAGGCGGGATTGAAATGGGTCCCGGTGCCGCAATTCGCTATGCGCGGGACCTATGCTGCCGGTTTCCGGGCGCCATCGCTGCCGGAACTCCATGCGGGCAACACCAACGGCTATACCAAGGTGCAGGATCCGAAGCTGTGCCCGGTATTTGACACGGCCAACGACAATTGCGAGCGTTACGTGGCGTACACCACCGGCGCCAATCCGGACATCAAGGCCGAGAAATCCAAGAGTTTCACGTTCGGCTTCGTGGTCGAGCCAATCCCGCGCTGGTCGCTGTCGGTCGACGCGTACGACATCAAGCGCCGCAATGAATTGTCCACCATCAGCGCCAGCTATCTGCTCGAGAGCGAGGCGACCTACGCCAGCCGCATCGTGCGCAATCCGGTCAGCGGCAAGCTCGATCACCTGAGCCTGATCACGGCCAACCTGTCGGAGACGCAGACCCGGGGCGTCGATATCGATGCGCGCGGCGCGGCGTCGCTGGGCGACTGGGGCCGCCTGACCATGTCGGGCAGCTACAACCGCATGTTGAGCTACAAGAGCGCCAGCACGCCGGGCGATCCGGATGTCGAATACGCCGGCTACTACGGCATGCCGAAAAACCGCGCCCGCTTCGGCCTGGGCTGGGACCGTGGCGCGTGGGACGCGGGCGTGCACTGGAATTATGTCGGCGGCTATTCGATGAAATATGGCCCCGATGCGACGTGTTCGTTCGAGGCCGCGACGCCACAGTATTGCGCAGTACGCGCCGCGCTGACCGCCAATGCGCATGTCAGCTATAAAGGCTTCCGCAACCTGGAACTGTCGCTGACCGTGCAAAACGTCGCCAACAAGGAAGCGCCGTTCGACGCCAGCCAGATTCCTTACCTGCAAGGCTATTCGCCGTCTTACCATAGCCAGCTGGGCCGCTATATTCAGTTGACCGCGAGCTACAAATTCAAGTGATCATGTCAAAACAACTCTTACTGGGTCTTGGCGCCTTGCTGCTGGCGGGTTGCAGCACGGTGGCGCCAATCGACCATAACAACGATGCCCTGCGCGCCGAGTGCAACTGGTCCGTGACGTACCCGGCGGTGGCGCCGGCTGATGCCTCGGTCGGGCGGTTGCGGGAAGCCGCCACCCGCCGTCTTGCCGCGCTGCGCCTCAACGCGGTGTGGACGCTGGAGCAAGAGGGCGTCAGCGGCGACGCCTTTACCGACAGCGCGGAAGACCGGGCGCGCTTGCAGCGGCTGCTGAGCGTGGTGTTGCCGGGACTGGAACGCTACAACCCGGTGTTTTTCGAGAATGTACGCTTGAAAAACATCGTGCTGGTCAAGGAACTCGCGGTCGGCGGCCAGCGCCGGCTGGCCATGCCGATGGCGGAATCCGATGGCGTGGCCTATGCGGACAACAATGCGAAAACCCTGTGCCCGGCCGGCATGGAAATGCGCGTGCACCACGAGTTCTATCATTTCATCGACCATCGCGAATTCAACGACTACTACCATCCGGACCCGGTATGGCTGGCGCTGAATCCCGAAGGCCTGCAGTACGGAAAGGGTGGGGCGACCTTCTATGGCAAGAATCTGCAGGATCTCGGCCATGTGAAGGAAGGGCTGGTCAGCCTGTATTCGAGTTATGGGCAGGAAGAAGACAAGGCGGAAACGTTTGGCTGGATGATGACACCGGATTATGCGGCGCGCCTTGAACGGTTTAGCCAGACCGACCCCAAGCTGGCGGCCAAGGTCCGATATATGCAGGAACAGTTGCGCAAGTATAGCCGGCAGCCTGTGTAGCGGTGGATAGGCTTTGAGATTGACGTCTCGGATGGCCGGAAGATGTCGCTTCCGGCCATTTTTTCATTGGGGCCGATCATCGCGTGGATGGGAAAACGAAATGAGAATTTTGATTGCCTTTTTGCTGATATTGTTCCATGGGGCTTGTTTCCCCCATGAGGCGGCAAGCGATGCATACTGTTCGCCAAAAGCACTCTATGAGAAAGCCGGGTATTTGCTTAACAGGGATCAGTCGTTAAGAGTTCAATACGAATTGAAAGGCAACGACCCAGGCTTTCCGCAGGAATTGCGTAATCGAGACAGCGAAAATCAAGGCATTTTAGATGAGATCGTCAATAAATGCGGCTGGCCGGATAATGAGGTGTTTTACGATTCCCTGCTGGAATCCGCTTTCTTTATTGTGTTACATGCTCCACATAACTACCAGGAAAAGTATTACGCTCATCTGAGGAAATCCTATTTGGAAGGCAAGATTCCTAAAAATGTTTACGTGCTTTTTGAAATCAGGTTTGATTATACGAGCGCTAACTTCAGGAAATAACGGACGCGCATGGCGTTGCAGTGGGTTAGACACACCTCGTTATACATAAATTGCCGGCTGACTTAGACGGTCGCGAAATTTCTCACCATTTTTTCTTAACTACTTTGGAATTGCAATGTTCATCAATATGACCGGAGACAAAAACGCAAAACTAATGCTGAAATGGTCTATCGTGATTCTCGGTGTCATTTCCTTTTGTTGTGGTGTGTACGGCGGCGTTACGCTTGTTAACGACTTCATTTCGATGAAGTATGGATAAAAGCGCAAGTACACCGAACAGCCGGTGCAACCGCTGCGGCCCCGCCAGCAGTTGACAACCATGTGACAGTTGTCGCACAATGCCCCGTATTGTCACATACGTTGCATTGGAGTCACCATGACTGTCCCATCCGTTCCTCCGCCTCCTTCGGTCCCCTCCGCCACGGAGCTTTGCGTGTTAAAGGTGCTGTGGAAGCGCCAGCCGCTCAGTACCCGCGAAATCCATGACATGGTGGCGCAGGAACTGGGTTGGACCTTGTCGTCCACCCGCAAAACCGTCGAACGCATGCTGGACAAGGGCATGGTAAGCCAGGCCACTGCGCACGGCGTGCAAATCTATACACCCGTGCTGGAAAAGGTCGGCACCCTGGCCGCGTTTGCCCGCGACTTTGGACGGCGCGTGATGGAACTCGATGCGCCGTTGCCGGTCGCCATGTTCACCGGCAGCAAGCTGGTCGATGCCACCGAGCTGGCCGAACTCGAACACATGCTCAATGCGTGGCCGGACGATGAAGAAGGCGGCGCCCAGTGAACACGGTGGACGCAATGGATATGCTGCTGGTGCGCTTCCTGCTGGCGAGTATCGCCAGCATGGTGGCGGGACTGGCTGTCTGGTCGCTGTGCGCATTGTTGCGCCGCCTGCTGCCGGCGCTGGCGCTGCAGCGCATGGGCTGGCTGCTGGCCCAGGTGACGTTAGCGGCGGTGTTCCTGTTGGCCCTCGCGCCGCAGCCGCAACGCGAGCGCCTGGTGCCGGCGGTCGATATTGAAGCGGTGGATGCCGCCGTGACCCGTTACCTGGAACCCGCGGTGCGCGCGGCGGCCCTGCCGGCTCCCGCGCCCTCCGGGCATGTGGCGCAGGAAGGCGCGGCGTCATGGCTGCTGGCCGGCGCGCAGGGCTGGCTGGTGATCTATCTGCTGGGGCTGCTCTGGCAGCTCGGCAAGCTGTGGCATTCCCAGCGGCTGCTGGACCAGTTGGCGGCCGGTGGCGTGCCGCTCGGCGCCGGTGGCCTGAACGCAGGCTTGGTGTCGGAAGCAGACACTGACATAAGCGCTGGCGTGACCGCCGACGTCGCCGCAGGTCTGACCGCCAATAGGGCCACCAGGGCGTCAACTGGCGTGTCCGCCGGGGCTGCTTCGGAAGCGACCGCGCATGCTGGCGCCGCGCTGCCCGTAATCGAAGTCGATGCGCCAGTCTCGCCCATGTTGCTGGGCCCCTATAAACCCCGTTTACTGCTGCCGCGCCATTTGCGCGCGTTCGACCCGCTGCAGCAGCGCCTGATCGTTGAACATGAATTGACGCACTGGCGCCGCCGCGATTTGCACTGGATGCTGGCCGGTGTCGTCCTGCAGACCTTGCTGTGGTTTAACCCTTTTATGCGTTCCTTGCGCGCTAGCCTGCTGTGGGCGCAGGAACTCGGCTGCGACCGCGATGTGTTACGAGGCCGTCCGGCGCAGGAGCGCAAGGCCTATGCGGCCGCGCTGGTGGCGCAACTGAAATGGCAGTGCCACCCGGGCGCCGCCGCCACCAGTGCCGCGCTGGCGTTTGGCGGTGTCAGCACGGACACCGTCAAGGCCCGGATCGGCCTGATCCGGGCCCCGGCCAATCCCGCCCATGCCGTACGGGTGCGCTGCGCCGCCATCGGCGTGCTGGCGGTGACGGGTATCGGCGCCTATGCGCTGCAACCGGCGCTGGCTTGGCAGGGCGCTTCGGGCCCGGCTGGGCTGGTGCAGTGCCTGGCGCTGGCCGATGCCGCCACCGGCCAGCCATTGCTGCGCCAGGGGCAGTGCGATGCCCGCGTCACGCCCGCATCCACTTTCAATATCGCGGTCAGCCTGATGGGCTATGACAGCGGCATGCTGAAAGATGAGGCAACGCCCCGGTTGCCGTTCCGTGCCGGCTATCCTGACTGGAACGATTCGTGGCGCGCCAGCACCAGTCCCAGCGAATGGATCCACAATTCCACGCTTTGGTACGCCCAGCAAGTGACGTTGAACCTCGGCGCGCCGGCCTTCCAGCGTTACCTGGACCGCTTCGGCTATGGCAATCGCGACACGGCGGGCGATCCGGGCGCCGCCAACGGCTTGACCATGTCGTGGGTCAGTTCGTCGTTGAAGATTTCCACGGACGAACAGGTGGCGTTCCTGCGCCGTATCGTCAACCGCGACCTGGGGTTGGCGCCGCACGCCTATGACATGACCAGCCGCTTATTGAAAGTACGGACCTTGCCCAATGGCTGGGTGGTGTATGGCAAGACCGGCACCGCGTCCCCGGTCGGGCCGGATGGCAAGGATGACCGGGACCATGCGTACGGCTGGTTCGTCGGCTGGGCCGTCAAAGGCGGGCGCACGGTCGTGTTCGCCAAGTTGCATCAAGACCGGCAAGCCCATGCGGACCCGGCGGGCCCACGCGCGCGGGAAGCCTTGCTGCGCGAGTTGCCCGCGCAACTCGATGCACTGTAGGGCGATCGCCTTCCGCGTTTTTCACTTTTTTACTGAGATACCGTCACGCGGCGCAATCCGCCGTGTTGCCGGGTCACGTCCGTACCACACCCTTACTGCTTACTGAACAGGAGACCCACCATGCAGAAAATCACCCGCTTGCACCAGATCGGCCTCGCGCTTGCCGCGTTGTTCCCCCTGGCCGCCCACGCGACGCCGGACGCCGCCGCGCTGCGCCAGGCCGTCGATGCGGCCGTCGCCCCCGTCATGGCGCAGTTCGATGTGCCGGGCATGGCGATTGCCGTCACCGTCGATGGCCAGCCGCATTTCTTCAATTACGGCGTCGCCGCGCGCGACAGCAAGCAGCCCGTGACCGAAGCAACCCTCTTTGAACTGGGCTCGAACAGCAAGACCTTCACGGCCACCCTGGGCGCCTATGCCCAGGCGCAAGGCAAGCTGGCGCTGGACGATCACCCCGGCAAATACGTGCCGCAATTGAAGGGCAGCGCCCTGGACAACGCCACCTTGCTGCACCTGGGGACGTACACGCCGGGCGGCTTCCCGCTGCAAATCCCGGAACAGGTGAAAACCCGGGAACAGTTATTCAGCTACTTTCAGCACTGGAAACCGGATGCCGCGCCGGGTAAGCAGCGCAACTATTCGAATCCCAGCATCGGCCTGTTCGGCCATATTGCCGGCCTGGCGCTGGGCGGCGCCTTTGCCGACGCGGCGGAACGCGACCTGTTCCCGCAACTGGGTTTGCAAAACACTTACATCCGCGTGCCGCAGTCGGCCATGGCCAATTACGCATGGGGCTATTCGAAAGACCAGGCGGTCCGTGTCCAGCCTGGTTTGTTCGATAGTGAAGCCTATGGCGTGAAATCCACGGCGGCCGACATGATCCGCTACGTGCAATTGCAAATCGATCCGTCGCGCTTGGCCGCGCCGATGCGGCGCGCGGTGCAAGCCACCCATACCGGCTACTTCAAGGCCGGCCCCATGACGCAGGGACTGGGATGGGAATCGTATCCGTATCCGGTCAGCCTGGAGCAGCTGTTGCAAGGCAATTCCAGCGACATGGCATGGGACCCGCAACCGGTGCAGGCGGTGGCGCCGGCGGCGCCAGTGCCGGCCCTGTACAACAAGACCGGTTCCACGCGGGGCTTTGGCAGCTATGTGGCCTTTGTCCCGTCGCGAAAAATTGGTATCGTGCTGCTCTCCAACCGGGCCTATCCGAATGATGCGCGGATCAAGCTGGCGTATTCGATCTTGAACCAGTTGGCCCCGGCGGCAAATTGAATGGCTTGGCAGGCCTGCTCGGCCTGCCACCCTGTCTCACGGCTTCGTGGTGAAATGGAATCACAACAATAACAGTAGCGAAATGACTACAAACCAACCATGAACGGAGACGAAAACCTATGAAACTTCTGGCAAAAATCGCCACGGCCGCCGCCCTGGCGGGCGCCTTCGCGGCGCCCGCCGCCCACGCCGCCAACAGCTACCCGATCGTGCTGGTGCACGGCTTCCTGGGCTTTGGCCCGGATACGCTGCAAGGCACCGGCTTCCTGTACTGGGGCGGCTTCAATGACGTCGCGGCGCACCTGCGCACCCCGGAACGCAAGGTGGTGACGGCGGCGGTCGGTCCCGTCAGCTCGAACTGGGACCGCGCCGTGGAACTGTATTACCAGATCAAGGGCGGCTGCGTCGATTATGGCGCACGCCACACGGCCAGCCATGCGGCGGCCGGTGAAATCCAGAAGCCAGCCGGCAAATGCTGGGCGGCGGACCCCAACAACAATCCCAACAACTATCCGGTGGCCCTGTATCCGCAGTGGGATGCCCAGCACCCGGTGCACCTGGTCTCGCACAGCCAGGGCGGGCAGACGGTGCGCACCCTGATCCAGTTGCTGGAAAACGGTTCGCCCAATGGCAACGAAGGCGACAGCCCGCTGTACACCGGCGGCAAAATTGGCTGGGTCAAGAGCGCCACCACCCTGGCCACGCCACATAACGGCACCACCTTGCGCGACGTGGTGGTCGACTTCGTGCCGAAAGTGTCCGAACTGGCCGGCAAGATCGTCGAAGTGGCGGGACTGGGCGGCAGCAACAGCGCCATCTATAAATTCCGTTTGGAGCAGTTCGGCCTGGCGCAGGGCCCGGCCGAATCCATCGGTGATTTCATTGAACGCACCAAGGGTGCGCCATTCTGGCAACTGAGTAACCATGACGCGGCCCAGTGGGACCTGGGGCCGGACGGGGCGGCGGAGCTCAATGCGTGGGTGAAAACCTCGCCCAACGTGTATTACTACTCGGTTGGCGCCAAGGCCACGGAGCAGGGCAGTTTCTGCTGCAATAACACCGACCGCATCATCGCGCCTTTCCAGAGCAGCAGCTATCAGTACGCCCGCAATGACATGATTTTCTTCCTGAAAAACACGGCGGGCGAATGGGTGGTGCCGTCCATCCTGCAGCGGGGCATGGGTTCGTATACCCAGACCGCGGCGGGCCGCGTGCAAACCGACTCGACCTGGTACCCGAACGATGGCGTGGTCAACACGGTCAGCATGAAGGCGCCCAATGGCCAGCCGCTGCGCAACTATGACGGCACCTCCGTCAAGGGCAAGTGGAATTACCTCGGTTATTACAACCAGTACGACCACTTTGACGTGATCGGCTGGGATATCCCGTCGTCGGCGGTCTACCCGATCTACGACAATATCGCGTCCATCATTTACGGCCTGTAATCATGCGCAGCGGTGTGTTGATCGGTGTCGCCACGGCGATGCTGACCGTGCGCCTGATGGGCGGCAGCGGCGATGTGGCCGAAGCCGAGCCGGCGGGTGCGCGCGCCGCCAGTGCGGCGGCGGCCTTGCTGGCCGGCGCTGCGGCGTCCGCGCCACGGATGGCCGATGCGCCGCAACCGGCATTCGCCAGCGCGGATGCGTTGGCGGGTGACGTGGTCCCGGCGCCTGTGCCGTCCGCGCGCGATGCGGCGGCCAGCCAGGCTATGCGGGCGGCGTCGGCGGAGGCGGAAGTTGCGGCGCTGCGGTCGCGTGGCGCAGGGGAGGATGCGGTCTACCGCGTCCGCGCTGCGCGGCTGGCGCCCGCCGAGGTGGCGCAGTTGACGGCGATGGAGACTGCGGAGGCGGCCTGGCAGCGCCAGCTGGCGTCAACGCCGGCCGGGTGCGCCGTGTCTTGCGAAGTCGTCGTTCCGGAGCACGTGGTGGCGTCCGCGTACCGGCAAGAGGCCACGCCCAGGCTGACGCTGGAATGAGCCTGGTGCGGCGGTGGAGCATCACGGCATGCCAGTGCGTGCCGTGATGTGTATTTTGTGTGACGCGTCACGTTAAATATAGTTATTATCGTGATGCGTCACTTTAATTTCTGATGGTATGCCGCGCCAGTTTAATTTTCGTGACGCGTTACGTTAATTCCCCATTGCGCGATGATGCATGGAGCAATTTCCGTAACGCGTCACATTAATTATGGCGTCGCGGTGGCCGTCAGGCTGACGCCGCTGAACGTTTTATAGGACCGGATGCCGATGTGCCAGATGCCGGCCGCCGGATTGGCTTGCACGCACGATTCCGTATTGCCGGTTTTATACGGGCGGCAAATGTAATCGTTGACGGTCGGCTGCGCGCCCTGGCGCAGGTACAGGTCGCCATCGCCGGTGCCGCCGCTCATGTTCACGGTCAGCGTATTCGCGCATTCCGGGACGTCGATCGTGTAGTACACCCATGCCCCCGCCACCGCGCTGACGTTCGACTGGCTCAGCGTGACGTTGGCGCACGGTGGCGTGACCGGGCTTGGCAGCGACGTCAGCAAGGTGGTGGTGACATCGCCATCCTGGCCGATCGCCACCTGGTACAGGCGGTCGAATTCGGTTTCCGCGATATCCGTGCCGGGCTCGCCGCCCAGCTGGCGGATCAGTTCCGGCGTGGTATCGGAGTGGCCGACCACCAGCACGTTGCCGGTCAAGGCGCGCAGTTGCTGGGCGAACGTCGCCAGCTGGGTGGGGTCGTAGGTCTGCGTCGTCAATTGCAGGTAGCTGGCCAGTGGCGCGGCGGTCTGCTGGGTGCGGGCATAGGACGTGCTGTAAATCTTCGTGATGCCGGCCTTCTTCAGTGCGGCGGCAATGTTTTGCGCCCGTACCTGTCCTTCCGGCGTCAGCGCCGGGTCGGTGCCGGTGGCGGCTTTTTCCGCGTGGCGGGTCAGGTAAATCATGTGGGCGTCTGCCAGCGCCAGGCCGGGTACGGCCAGTGCGCAAGCGACGGCGAATGCGCCGAGCCGGGTAGGGAAGTGGCGGTGTGCCATGGGTGAGTCTCCTGTCATGTGGTTTTAAATAGGCAAAGCGAGGCCCTGCCGCGCTGGTGGCGCGGCGTCCTGTTGCCATTGGTTTTTTATAAATGTTGCGAAGGAGAGAATAAGGCAGGTGCGCGCGCAGGTCACGCACTGAAGCGGTCATTGTGACATTGCTGTGGCTACAATGTCACAATCGATGGACTCAAGGGAATATTATCCGTGACGCGTCACGGATATCAAGGCAGCGAGGCGAGCAAGGTGGTGGTCACCTGGCCGTCCGTCGCAATGACGAGCTGGTAGACGCGGTCGAAATCTGTTTCCAGGAAAGGCATGCCCGGCTCACCACCCAGCAGGCGGATCAGGTCGGGCAGGGTGTCGGTATGGCCGACCACCAGGACATTCCCGCCCAGCGCCAGCAACTGGCGGGCAAACGCCGCCTGTGTGCCGGGTTCATAGCTTTGCACCGGCAGCGCCACGCGGGTGGCCAGCGCGTCGGCGGTCTGCCGGGCGCGGCGGAACGGCGTCGCGTAAATATGGGCAATGCCGGCGCGGCGCAGCATGGTCGCGATATTGCGCGCGCGTAGCATGCCGCGCTCGGACAGCTCGGGATCGGGGCCGGAGGTTTTTTCCGCATGGCGCGTCAGGTACACCACCATCGGCGCAGGTTGTGTTGGGGAGGCTCCAGGCTTCATGCGCGCGGACGCTGCTTGTGGAACACCAGCGGGCTGTACGGGACGGCGGACGGCGGCGGCGAATTCAGGATATGGGTCTTCATCGCGCCCACCACGTGCATTTCACACGGCTTGCAATCGAAGCGCAGTGTATACGTCTCTTCGCCGGACACCAGGGTCATCGGTTCCGCACGCACCTGGCCCTGCACGCCTTGCACGCCCTTGGCTTGTTTCGGGCACAGGTTGAACGAGAAACGCAGGCAATGCTTGGTGATCATCAGCGGCACTTCGCCCGCTTCCTCGTGCGCTTCGTACGCGGCGGCGATCAGTTGCACACCGTGCTTGTGGTAAAACGCGCGGGCTTTTTCGTTGTACACGTTGGCCAGGTAGCTCAGCTGGGTTTCCGGATACGTCGCCGGCGGTTCCACCGGCGCCTTGCGCTCCGGGCGTTCCCACGCAGCCAGCCGCAGCGCTTCATGCGCGGCCACCGCGTCGCGGCGCAAGCCGTTGATCGCGCCGGCCGGCACGAACCATGGCTGCGACAGCGACAAGACGATTTCCCTGGCTTCGAACATGGTGTTGCCCAGCTTGCCCAGGTGCGTGCGCAGCGACGCGTCGGCCTGCTCGGCCTGCTGTGCCGGCTGCAGCGCGATGGCCGCATCGGTGACGCTATATAAACCGTCCTCGTCCGAGATCGCCAGGCGCAGGCCGCCATCGAATTCCGACAATTCCAGGCTCACTTCCACCTTGCGTTCCGACGACTTCTTGGTCAGCGCCGCTTCCCACTGGCGGTCGCCATTGCGGTTGATTTCCAGGTCCACCCGCAAGCCGGTCAGCGACGCGATCGGCTCATTCGGGAACACGCGCCACAGCTGGCCGTCATCCTGTTCACCCAGCAACTTGACGGTATTGGCCTGGATGCCTTCCGTGTTGCGCTTGTTCATGTAATTCAAGCCGTCGCCATTGGACATCGGCGCGTTGGTTAGCAGGTCGAAGTGATCCTTGCCGATACGCTGCACGGTGCCCAGTTTGACGCCGACATATTTCGGCGAGTCGAAGGCGCCGATATCGTCCTGGCGCCCGGTGGCGAAGTAATCGGTGTGGCCACGGTGGAAGTTCTTATCGACATCCGGCGTGAAAAACACCTCGGTGCGGCCGCTGGAGGCGCGCGCGAATTCAGGGCGGCGTTCCAGGATTTCATCGAGCAGCAGGCGGTAATGGGCCGTGATGTTTTTCACGTAACCCATGTCCTTGTAGCGGCCTTCGATTTTCAGCGAACGGATGCCGGCATCGATCAGCGCTTCCAGGTTGCGGCTCTGGTCGTTGTCTTTCATCGACAGCAAGTGCTTTTCATAGGCCACCACGCGGCCCTGGTTGTCCGACAGCGTGTACGGCAAGCGGCACGCCTGCGAACAATCGCCACGGTTGGCGCTGCGGCCGTTGTCGGCGTGCGAAATGTAGCACTGGCCGGAAAACGCCACGCACAGCGCGCCGTGCACGAAATATTCCAGCGGCGTGTCGACTTGCGCGCGGATTTGCTTGATTTTCTCAATGGTCAGTTCGCGCGCCAGCACCAGTTGGGAAAAGCCCGCGTCGCCAAGGAACTTGGCTTTTTCCACAGTGCGGATGTCGCACTGGGTACTGGCGTGCATCTGAATCGGCGGCAAATCCAGTTCCAGCAAGCCCATGTCCTGGATGATCAGCGCATCGACGCCGGCTTCGTACAGTTGCCAGATTTGCTGGCGCGCCAGATCCAGTTCCGCGTCGTGCATGATGGTGTTCATCGTCACGAAAATGCGGGAACGGTAGCGGTGCGCAAACTCCACCAGCCCGGCGATGTCGGCCAACGGATTGCTGGCGTTATGGCGCGCACCAAAGGCCGGACCGCCGATATACACGGCGTCGGCGCCATGCAGGATGGCTTCGCGGCCAATTTCAGCGGTTTTGGCGGGCGACAGCAGTTCTAGCTGGTGGGATAACAATGACATGGCGTGATCCAGAGTAAGGGGCTCGGCTTTGACGAAGGCGGAAATTATAGCCAGATCAACGGCTTATGTCATCGGGAATGACCCTGCCGGGGCGATATTTTGGCGATTTTCAGGCTGTCTTTGTGGCACTGTTGCCCCTATCGCTATCGTTTCAGGGGGCTAGCGGCGCGCCGGTGCGAACGTCAGGCGGCGTACCTTCAGCACGATCGCGCTATAACTGACGTCATACCCACTGTCGCGAGGGCCCGATTGCAGCACTGCCAGCGGTACGGTGGTTTCCGCCACATAGCCGCGCTGCGGCGTCAATTGCAGCCGCACGGTCTTGCTGGTGCGGCGCAAACTTTCCTCGATCTCGCCATTGCAGCTGGCGACCTTGCAGGCGCGTCGTTCGGTGTAGTCGAATGCCAGTTGCAGTTGCACGGTATACGTGCCGGCGGCCAAGCGCAGCGGGCTGTCGGGGCGCAATGCCAGCCGCAGGCGTATGGGACCGGTGACCGGCGCGGCCTGGGCGTAGACCCCGACCGCACCAGCGACCGGATTGAACAGGCCTTGGGTTTCAGTGAGGCTGAAGACCTGGAACGGGCTTTTTTGGTAGGCCTCGAGTTGCGCCCATTCTGTTCCCGGGCCGGTGGCGGGCGGTACCGCTGATAACGGGGCGCCGGGCGCTGGCGGCGTGACGCCTTGGACCGGCACCGGCTGGGTTAAGCCGGCCGGGGGCGGGGCGGGCGATGGCGCGGGGGCTGGTTGATGCGCTGGTTTGACGGTCGCAGGCCGCTTCGGCGCGTTCGCGGCGGGTGATGGCTGGTTGGAAGTGGCGCAAGCGCCGAGCAACAGGGTGCACACCAGCGCAGCGACGGACCGTCCGCACCATGGGGTGCGCGTGACTGGTATCAGCCGTCCACGGCGCCGGGCCGGTTCGGCAAATTCGGCGCATCCGGATAGCCCGGGTAATCCGGCAGGCCTGGATATCCCGGTAACAACGCCGGTATCGACACCGGTATCCGCCGCATGTTCAGCGGGTTCGGCTTGACCGGGGGATATCCTGTCTTCGGAGTCGGCAGGGTGCACGGCTTGCTGTGGATTCATCGTTGCGTCCGCTCGGTGGTTTGCATCGACATCGGCGGCGGCGCGGGCGGTTGCAGTTCGCGCGCCACGCGGAACCCGACCCGGGGATCGGCCTCCGTCCGGTCGCCATGGGTGCGGGCGACCGGACGCACATCGGCTTCCAGCGTATCGAAGGCGCCGCCTTTTTGTACCTTGTCACGGCAGGCCGCCGTTGCCGGCGGCAACGGTTGCGCATGGTTCGTGGTCCAGCAATCGGCCACCCATTCATAGGCATTGCCCACCATGTCATACAAGCCGCGCCGCGCGGGATAGGTGCCGACCGGGGCAAAGCGGGGGAAATCCGGCAGGGCGCCGCATTGGCCGCACTGGGCATTGCGCTGTCCCAGACGGTCGCCCCAGGGAAACACGGCGGCGGACCCGGCGCGCGCCGCATATTCCCACTCGGCCTCGGTGGGTAATCGATACCGGCGGCCGGTTTTGTGCGACAGCCAGGCGGCATAGGCTGCGGCGGCATCCCAGCTGATGCCCGTGACCGGCATGGCGGACGAATCGGCCGGCTGCGCGGGGAGCGGGCAGGCTTGCTCGTTCACACATTGCTGCCACTGGCCTGCCGTGATTTCGTGGGTGGACAGTTCAAACGCGGCGATGGGCCGTTCGGCGCCGCCGAATTCCTCTTGCTGGGCATCGGGATCGTTGCGCTGCGATCCGATCCGGTAACGCCCCGCCGGGACGGTGACCATGACGGGGCACGCCGCCGGGCCGCCCGACAGCGGACAAGCCGCATCGGTAATGGCATGGCCGGTATCGATCGCGGAGGTGCCGCCGCCGATGTGCCCCGGCGCCACGCCGGAGGCGCCGCTGGTCTGCACGGCGGCTGGCGAGCCCGTGCCCACCCGCAGCGGCGCCGACGCCTCATCCATCAGCAAGGCAATGGCTACGCCCACGCCGATCGTCACGGCGGCGCCGCAAAACATCAGGATGAGGCGCTGGCGGCGGGCACCAGGTGTGGCGGGTGTGGCGGGTCCGCCTTCCATCGGAGGCGCTGCACCGGGAGCGTCCGGTGTGCCCCCAGCCGCGCCGCCAGTGGCATCGGGTGAAGGTGGCATGCCAGGCATTGCTGACGCCGCCGGGGAGCCCGATGTTCCGAGCACGCCGGATGTGCCAAGGCCGCCTGAAGCGGCTGACGTGTCCGGCGGGTGTGAAGTTCCGGGTGCGGCGTGACCGGCATGGCGTTCAGGGGGAGGCTGACGGCCGCCCGCATGCTCCGGCCCGGCCACGGCAGGTTGCTGCTGATCCGTCACCGGGGGGCGTGTGAGGATGGGACATGCCATCGGTAAACCGGCGCGCGCGCCATGGACGGGCAGTGCCGCATAACCCCGGTAGCGCATCCGCTTCCTGCGCAGGCGCGCGTCACCTGCTGCGGCAAAAGTATCTTGCTCCGGGGAATGGGCGGAATCCGCATCGTCAGGGCGCTCAGTCATGGGGGCGGCAACCTCGCTCAATCGTTGGATGAACGTTGCCATTTTATGCAGGCCGCGATTCCCCCGGCGCGCAACTCACGTGCGCACTACATTTCCCACTGCACCTTCAACGTCATCCCCTTGCTGGCGCCGGGCAGCGCGCCGTTGGCATCGGTGGTGGCGCCCACCGAAACGACGCGGCCATGGCGCGCCGTGTGTTTATACAGTAGCGAACGGTGGCGGTAATTTTCGCTCCATGGTTCCAGTACCGGGCCCGGCAAGCGCTCAGTGGAGGTGTTTTGCACGATCATGCGCAACGCATCGCGCGGGCTCGCGTGCAGGGTGCCGACCCAGCGCCAGCCGTAGTCGATATAATCCTGGCGGTCGCCGTGCTTGACCCATACCCGGTTCCAGCGGTGGTCCGATTCCAGGCTCCAGCCGCCCGGCAATGGAAAGCGCAACGCGGCTTCCAGCTCCAGCATGCCGCCACGGCCGACACGGTCGGCATCGACATCGAGCTGCCGTCCCAGGCTCCATTCCCCTCGCAGCTTGGTGAACCACGGCAAGGGCGAACTTTCCACACCCATGTGCACGGCCGGCACCTTGTGCAGCGCCAGTCCGGTGCGGCCGCGCTGGCGGTCGAACCCCAGGTCCGCCCAGAAGCGGGTCTGGCGCGCGGTATACAACCAGATGCCGGGACGGATCCAGCGCTGCACCACTTCGCCACCGGGAACACCGGCGCGCGGCGCGGACAATGTCCGGTTTTCGTGCAATCCCAGGTGCAATTCGGTTTCGTACGCTTCCAGCGGCGCGCCGACGTCGAAACGCTGCGGCCCCATGCGGCGGTTCAGTTGCACCTCGCCCTTGACGATGCCGGCCTGCGGCACAAAGCCATTGTCATTGACGAATTCGGTGCCGATCACTTCCAGCTGGGCCATGTTGAACCAGTCATCCGAGCGGTAATCCAGCTTGCCCCAGGCATATCCGCCATTGCGGGCCGGGCCTTGCACGGGGGGCCGCAACACCTCATCCTGCGGATCGAACAGCGCGCTGGTGTGCGATGCCATCACGGTCCACGCCAGCTGCAGATGGCGGTCGCCGCCGGACGGCTGGCCGTCCGCCGCCGGTTGGCTATTGGCAGGCTTGCGCCACTGGCCATCAAAACCCAGCACCGTGTTGCGTCCATGCCGCCCATAGTCGCGGTCGGACAGGAACGCACCCGCCACCACTTCTTCGCCATGCCGGCGCGCGCGCAGCAGGGTTGCGGTGCTGGCGCCGGCGGCGGCAAATTCGTGGGTTTCATAGGCGGCGCCGCGCATGACGACACCGCCGGCCCGGTCCGACAGGCTCAGCGCGGTGGCGTCGGCGGCCGCGCCGCGCCACGTGGCGCGGGCGCCCCAGCGCGGGTCGGCCACCGTGCGCGAATAAAACGCTGGCAAGCGCATGCCCAGCACATCGGCGCTCTCGAGGAAAAAGCCCCGTTTTTCCGGCAGGCTGCGGGCAATTTGCGCGGTGCCGGTGCTGGTCGGTTCGTCGATTTCCACCTGTGAAAAATCCGGATTCAAGGTGGCGTTGAACACCCAGTCCGCGCGGGGCCGGGCGTTGATGTCGAGGCCGATGCTGGTCTCGCTGCCGCGTTTGCCATAGTCATTGTTGCGGCGGACCGTCAGCTCGGGCCGCAATTCCCAGTAACGGCGGTCTTGCACCACCGGGATCACTTCCGCCATGCCGGCAATATCATCCATTTCCGCAATAAAGTGCAGCGCACCTTTTTTCAACGGCGCACTGAGCAGCAGCATGCCATCGGCTTGCGGCACGCTGCGCTCGATCATCAGGCGCCACGGCCGCGCGTCGCCATAGGGAAAGCGCAGGCTGGACAGGGGCCAGCGGATTTCCATCGAATACCCGTCCGGCAGCCTGTGCACCGCGCTTTCCACGGGAAAATCCGGGCCCAGGTCGTCTTCGTCTTCATCGCTGCGATAGATGCCGTCGCTCATGACACCGGCCACGTTGACCCGCACAAATTGCGCGGAACGGCCGTGTCCGCTCGGGTCGATCCAGACCCCGATATAGTCCTGGTCGCGGTCCACCTTGTCGCGCCGCGCCAGGGTGCCGCGCGGCTGTTCGCCGGCCGCATGCCAGGCGCGGATACCGAACACCAGCGCATCGCCATCGATCAAGACCCGCACCGCGGTGCGGTATGCGGCCGGCGCCTCCATGCCGTCTTCCGGTTCGAACTGGTAAAAGCGGTCGTTTTCCACCGCGCCGGTCCAGACCGGCTCATCCATACGGCCATCGATCCGCAGCGCCAGCGGCGCGCGGGAAACCAGGGCGGCGATCCCGGCACGCGGTTCGGCCGCCTGCGCGGGCAAACCCAGGAACATGGCACTAAATAGGAGCGAAGCGGAACGGCGTTTCAACAGCGGCATAGAGGTATTGAGGTATTGAAGGGGAGCAAAGCCGAGCATTATACATTTAACAATATGGTGCGAATGCGTAAATTATTCGGCAAGGAAATAGTCTACTGACATCGTGCGCGATAAGCTGCTACAGTTTCATTACCGCACTAGGAATGTCCCCCATGACCCTGTTCCCACAATCCAGTTTGCTGGCGCAACGAGCCGTGAGCAGGCGCGAGCTGGGATTGCTGGCGGCGATCCTCATCGCCTATGTCGCACTGGTGGCGGCGTTGGCGCCGTTTTCCGCCACGCCGTGGCCACGTTTGCCGTACATGTCGGCGATTTATGCGGTCGGGATGATGATTTTGCATGGCTTGACGGCGTTGCTGCTGGGCTTTGAATACAAAAGCCGGCCCGGGCAGCCGTTGCGGCTGCTGGCGGTCGCCTATGCCTACAGTGCGGTCATGGCCTTGCTGCATCTGTTGACGTTCCCTGGCGCAGTGTTGCCGGACGTGTCCTTGCTGGGCCGCCCTGACACCGTGGCGTGGCTGTACCTGGCGTGGCAGACTGGTTATGTCGTGCTGGCCGTCACGGCGATCATGCAGCAGGCGCGCGGTCCGGGTACGCCAGCCACAGGCCAGGCCGCCAGCGGCGGCCAATCCGGCGCAATCGGCGCTACCGGCAATACCCGGCTGCGTCCGGCCATGCTGTCCATGGTGGGCGGTGTTGCCGTCCTGTATGCGGTGGCCGCCTGGCTGCCGCTGCCGCGCTATTTCGTGGGCGATCAATTCCTGCATTTCGCCAATTGGGCGACCTGGGCCATGGCCGCCGTGGTGGTAGCCGGTATTGCTGTGCTGATTCGGAATCCCTTTACCCACGTCTCGCTGTTTTCATGGCTGAGTATTCCCCTGTTGGCGATGCTGGGCGGAATTATCCTCAGCACCATCGGTGGCGGCCGCTATACCATGGGCTGGTATGCGGCGCGCGCCAGTTATTTACTGGGTGGCACGGTGATGCTGGTGCTGTTGCTGGAGCGGATCGCGCGGCTGCAGCAATCGCTGGTCAGCACGGTCGAGTCGCTGGCCAGGCAAACCCAGCATCTGCAAGCGGAAATCCAGAAGCGCGAGGCCACTGAAATGATGCTGGTGCAGGCGCAAAAAATGGAAGTGGTCGGGCAACTGGCGGGCGGCATTGCGCATGACTTCAATAACTTCCTGCAAGTGGTCAATATGCGCATGGAGTTGCTGCAGCATAAGCTGCGGGAACACAACATCGACGAAGACTTTTCCGTGATCCGGCGCGGCGTGCGGCGCGTACAGTCGCTGATCCAGCACTTGCTGTCGTTTTCCGGGCGGCGCAGCTATCAACCCAAGGTGGTGGATTTGCAGCGCTTGCTGCCTGATTGCGTGGATTTCGCCCGCGCCACCATTGGCGTGCGCATCGATGTGCAATTGGCGGTGGAAAACGGCACGCCGCCCATCCTGGTCAATCCCAGCGAACTGGAAGCGGCCATGCTGAACCTGATCGTCAACGCCCGCGACGCCATGCCCGAAGCGGGGATCGTGCGGGTACGCGCGGAACGCTTGCGGCTGGCGCCCGGCAACGCGCACCAGTTGGCGCCGGGCCTGTATGCGGAACTCAGCGTTGCCGATGCCGGCACCGGGATTCCCGCCGAGGTGCTGCCGCATGTGTTCGATCCCTTCTTTACCACCAAGCAGGCCGGCAAGGGTACCGGCCTGGGGCTGGCGCAAGTGTATGGATTCGCCCACCGCCAGGGCGGCACGGCGCTGATCGCGTCCGAGCCGGGCAAGGGGACCGTGGTGCACATCATCTTGCCGGCCGCCACGCCGGGCGCGGGAACGTACAGCGACGATACGCAGCCGGTTTACTCGACGGCCCGGGGCGGCAGCGTGCTGGTCGTGGATGACAACAAGGCGGTGGCCGACGGCAGCCGGGCCTTGCTGGAACAACTGGGTTACCTGGTGACGGTGGCGCACAGCGCCGATGAGGCGCTGGCGCTGCTGGCATCCGGCCAGTGCAAACCGGCGATTGTGCTGTCCGATATCGTGATGCCGGGCACCATGGATGGCATCGGGCTGGCGCGCACGCTGCGCCAGCGTTATCCGCGCATCGGCGTATTGCTGGCGACCGGGTTTTCGCGCGACGACAACGATGCGCTGCAGAAGGAATTTCCGATCTTGCGCAAACCGTATTCGATGCGGGAATTACAGGAAGGCATGTTGGCGGTGCAGGCGGTGCCGGCCTGAAGCGAACAATCGCGGCGCCGCCCGGCCCTGGTTAATTGAGCAGCAGTTTCACCTTGTCCACCACGAACGAGGTCTGCATCGACGAATCTTCCGTCGCCGCGAACGACAAGGTCACTGTTTGCCCCTTATACGGCAGCAGGTTGAACGATTTCACCGTATAGCCTGCCGCCTTGTTCAGGTTGGAATACGTCGCCAGGGTGCCCAGCACCGTGCCCGCGCTGTTTTTCACGGTGACGGTCAGCTTGTCATAGACCGTGCTGGCGGTGGTTTCCGCGCTGTCGATATGCAGCGCAAACGACAGCGTGGCGGCGCCGGCGCCGGACGGGATCGCCACCGATTGCGTCAGGGTTTCCGTCGACGTGACGCCATTGCCACCCAGCCACGCATATTTGGCGCCGTCATAGGCCGCCTGGCCGGCCCACGATCCGATCACATTGGCGCTGCCGCCCCAGTTGGTGGCGCCGCTTTCAAACGAGCCGTTCTTGATCAAATCGAAGGTTTCCGGGCCGGTCGAAACCAGCAGAATCGCATTGTTCGACTGCACGGTTTGCGCAATCGGCGCCGAATCCGTGACTTTCACGGCAAAGGAAGCGCCGCTGTCGATACCCTGCGCCGTGAACGCGTACGATGGCTGCGTGGCGCCGGCAATCGTGGCGCCATTGCGCAGCCACTGGTATTTATAGGGGGCGGTGCCGCCGGTGGCCAGCACCGAGAAGGTGGCGGTGGTGCCGATTTGTACCGACGCCGATTGCGGCTGGGTGCCGATGGCCAGGGCGGCGCTGGTTTCGCCCGGGTCGGTCCCGACATTGATGGCGGCATAGGCGCGCGTCACGGCGATGGCTTCGCGCGACCCTGCGCCATAGAGCTCGCTGGCGGCCTGGATCATCTTGGCGCGGGCGTCGGCATAGTTGGTCGATGACGTGAATTTCGTGGTGGCCGCACGGAACCAGATGCGGAACGCTTTGTCATTGCCGATCCCGGTCATGGCTTGCGGCGCCTGCGTCAGGTAAGCGCTGTACATTTCACTGGAGCTGCTGGCGCTGGAACCCTGCGACAGGAAATAGTACATGCGGTTGTTCGGACCCGACGAATAATGCGGATTGAGGGCATTCAGGGTGCTGGACCAGGCGTCTTTGGACCCGCCATCCTTGGACGGCTTCCACATCCAGCGCAGCGGCGTGCCGGTCGGCGAGATGTCTTTGCCCATCATCCAGTCATTGCCGGTGGCGGGAATGGCGCTGCCGGTCCCGCCATTTTTTGCATAGGCTTCCACCATTTCGCCGGTAATGTCGGAGAACGATTCATTGAGGCCGCCGGATTCGCCGGAATAGCCGAGGTGGGACGTCGCGTCCGTTATGCCGTGGCCGAGTTCATGGCCGATCACGTCCGGCGCCGCCAGCCCCCGGCCATTGGCGCCGTCGCCCAGGTACATGCACTTGCAGGACGGGTCATAGAATGCGTTGTCATAGCGAACGTCGACGTGGACGGCGGCATAGGTCGCCGTGTTCATGCCGTCGAGCGACGACCAGCCCTGGGTGTTTTTCAACAAGTCATAGGTGTTCATCAAACCCCACAGGGCGTCGACCGCGGCGGTCTGGCCATTGGCGCTGTTGGTGCCGCCGCCGGTGTAGGGCAGGCCGTCGCCCCAGACATTGGTGGCGTTGCTGTAGACGGCGCCCGGCACCGGGTTGGTGATCGGGCTGTTGGCGGCGTTGGTGACGGCCATGCCGCCATATGCGCCGCCGGCGCCACGGCCGGCGTCGAGCATCTTGTAGACGCTGCCGGACAGGGTGGTCTGGATCGGCACGTCGCCGGAATACAGGCTGTGGCCGGTGCCGGTCACGGTTTGCAGCGCGTCCCACTGGGCCAGGGTGGCGCCGGTATGAGCGCTGACCAGGGTGTCGCGGAACACCAGCTTGCCGCCGTCGGCCATGCGGGTTTGCACCAGATACGCCAGCTCGTAGCCGGTGACGCGGTCTTCCACGTCCAGCGCGTTGAGCAGCGACTCGGCCTTGTTTTCCTTGCCCGGTGCGCGCACTTGCTTGACCACCGGATAAATCACCAGTTCGGCCGACGGCGCCTGGCGGTGCACGCCCTGCGGCGCGCTGGCGCGGACCGCGGCGTTGATAGCGGCCTGTGCCGTGATCGACGGCGCCACGCTGAAGGCGCGGCCGGCGGCCAGGGTGTTGGCCGAGCCCTGGCCCAGGCCGTTACGGCGTTCGGACGCCACGGCGCTGACCAGGGTGCCGCGCGCATCGGTCACCACCACGGATTCCGCCCCCAGCACCCGCACGCCTTTATAGGTGTGGGCCAGGCGGCTGATACGGGTGCCAGCTTCGCCCGGGTGTTCCCGGGCCGGCGCGTAGCCGTGGTCGTGATCGAGGCCGCTGGTGGCATGGCCGGCAGCCAGTTTTTGCACCAGCGCGGCGCTGTCCTGCGCCGACGATTTGGCGAACGGCGGCGCCATCATGGCGGGCGCGGCCGCGGCGGACAGGCAGATGGCGGCGATGGATACTGCAAGCAGGGTTTTCCGTAGTTTCATGGTTTCTCCAGGTGGTTGATCCGGTTGATAAGAATTGCCGATTTAATAACGCCATCGGGAACATAGATAAACCGGAAACCGGAGTCAAAAAAAACGCGGAATGAGACAGGTGGCGGGAATTTTGTTAATAATTAAACATCTATCGGTTTTAACCGGATAGTGACTACTTTCAGTCCATGTGGTTTGCAGGTTATTCGCCGCCTGAAAAACGTGACAACCCTGAAAATTAGTCTTAACCTTTTCCTGTCAGCATTCTTCAAGAAAGGGTGTGCCATGAAAAAGTTTGTACTGGGTGTGATCCTGGCGCTGGCCGCGCTTGGCACGTCATGGGCGGCGGACAAAGGCACGCCGGACGAAGCCGTGGCCATGGTGAAAAAAGCCGTGGCGCTGATCAAGGCCAAGGGACGCGATGCGGCGCTGGCGGAATTCAATAACCCCAAAGGCGGATTCGTCGATCGCGACCTGTATATATTCGTGCTCGACAAGGATGGCGTGACCGTGGCCAACGGCGTCAACCAGCGCCTGGTCGGGAAAAACGTGCTACAGCTGAAAGACGCCGACGGCAAATTCTTTATCAAGAACTTCCTGGAGCTGGGCGATACCAAGGGCAAGGGCTGGGCGCCGGAATATAAATGGTCGAACACCGTGACCCAGGCGATGGAAACCAAGCAATCCTATGTTGAAAAAGTCGACAACCTCTATGTCGGCTGCGGCGTCTATAAATAAGGCCTGGCTGCGCCGCTGGGTCATGCTGCTGGCCTGGCTGGCGCTGGGCGCGGCCGGCCTGCCAGCCACTGCGGCCCGCGTCACCGTATACACCAACGCCACGGTCGCGCCGCTGGTCGTCAACAGCAAGACCGGGCTGTATCCGGAGACTGTGGCTTACCTGAACCAGTTGAAGCTCGATGGCCTCGACTTTGTGCTGGAAACCATGCCGCGCAAGCGGCTGCAGGCCGAACTCGAGAACGGCACCCTGGACGGCATCGTGATCGGCATGGCGCCGCAGTGGGTGGGCGACGCGGCCCAGGAAAAATACCTGTGGACGGAACCGTTTGCGCATGACGGGTTTGTGCTGGTGTCGCGCGATACGAACCCCTTCTTTTTCGGGCAACCGGCCGCCACCGGCGCCCGTATCGGCGTCACCCTGGGGTATGTCTATCCCGGCGTGGACGAGTGGATCGAGCAAAACAGTTTCGTGCGCGATAACGCGGCCACCGAAGAGCGCAACCTCGATAAATTGCTGCTGGGCCGGGTGGACATGGTCGTCATCACGGATTCCGTGTTCCGTTATTACATGCGCAGCCATCGCGTACGCGGCGGCGTGATTTCCGAAGCGTTGCCCGGCAAACGCACCGACCGCCGCATCCTGGTGCCGAAATCGCGGCGCGACTTGTATGACAAGCTGGCGCCCGTGATCCGCCGGCTGGGCGAAGACCCGGGCTGGAAGGTGATACAGTCGCGGTATTGAGCCGGCCATCCTCCGGCGCCCCCATTAACCGTGACGCGTTACGGAAATTCACCATGCGGCTATTGATCCTGTCCGACCTGCACCTGGAGCTCCGCCGCCACGACCCGCTGCGCTTTGACCTCGACGCCAGCCGTCCGGACGTGGTGATCCTGGCGGGGGATATCGACACTGGCGCCCGCGCCGTGCCGTGGGCGGCGCAGACGTTCGCCGGGCTGCCGGTACTGTATGTGGCCGGGAACCACGAAGCCTATGGCCATGAATTGCTGGCCGTGGAGCGCGAACTGCGGCAGGCGTGCGCCGCCACCCCGAATGTGCACTTCCTCAATTGCGACCAGCACGTGATCGGCCATGTACGCTTCCTGGGCGCGACCTTGTGGACGAATTTCGCGTTGTACGGCGCGCCGGAACAGAGCGCCGCCATGGCGCAGGCGGAAAAAATCATGACCGATTACCGCCGCATCACGCTGGCGGCGCCGGAAGTACGCCCGCTGCGGGCGGCCGACACGGCGCAGCTGCATGCGCGGCATAAAGACTGGCTGACGGCCCGGCTTGATACACCGTTTGACGGCGCCACGGTGGTGATCACGCACATGGCGCCTTCGATGCAGTCGGTGGCGGCGCGCTACGCGCACGATTTGACGTCGGCGTCGTTCGCGTCGCCGCTCGACGCGCTGGCCGCCCGGCCGGCCCTGTGGATCCACGGCCATATGCACGACTCGTTTGATTATCGCGTCGGCGCCGGCCGGGTGGTGTGCAACCCCTGCGGCTATTTGCTGCGCGGCGGCGGCAATGAAAATACCGCCTTCGATCCGGGCTGCATTGTCGAACTCTGACGTCGAACGCTAACTTCGCGGGGTGAATCACCGCTGGCGCTGGCGGACCGCTCGCTAGGCGCGACGCCGGAAACAACGGATAATAGCGGCCACATCAATTTTTGCACTATTTTTGGATTCCCCATGGAAATTAAGGTCAACTTTCTCGACAAGCTGCGTCTTGAAGCCAAATTCGACGACTTCACGGTGGTGGCTGACCAGCCGATCCGCTACAAGGGCGACGGCTCGGCGCCGGGCCCGTTCGACTACTTCCTGGCCTCGTCGGCCCTGTGCGCCGCGTATTTTGTCAAGCTGTATTGTTCGACGCGCGATATCCCGACGGAAAATATCCGCCTGTCGCAAAATAATATTGTCGACCCGGAAAACCGCTACAAGCAGATTTTCAAGATCCAGGTGGAACTGCCACCGGACATTTCCGAAAAAGACCGCCAGGGGATTTTGCGTTCCATCGACCGCTGCACGGTGAAAAAAGTCGTGCAAACGGGGCCGGATTTCGTCATTGAATCCGTGGACAACCTCGATGCCGATGCGCAGGCCTTGCTGACTCTGAATCCGGATACCGGCGCACGCACGTTCATTCCGGGCAAAGATTTGCCGCTGGAGCAAACCATCGCCAACATGTCGGGCGTGCTGGCGAACCTGGGCATCAAGATTGAAATCGCGTCATGGCGCAACATCGTGCCCAACGTGTGGTCGCTGCACATCCGCGACGCGCACTCGCCGATGTGCTTCACCAACGGTAAAGGTTCGACCAAGGAAAGCGCGCTGGCGTCGGCGCTGGGCGAGTATATCGAGCGCCTCAATTGCAACCATTACTATGCCGGCGAATTCTGGGGCGAAGACATCGCCAACGCGGACTTCGTGCACTACCCGAACGAGCGCTGGTTCAAGCCGGGCCGCAACGATGCGCTGCCGAAGGACATCCTCGATAAATACAGCCGCGATATTTACAACCCGGACGGCGAGCTGCGCGGTTCGCACCTGATCGACACCAATTCCGGCAACGTGGAACGCGGCATTTGCTCGCTGCCGTTCGTGCGCCAGTCGGATGGCGAAACCGTTTATTTCCCCTCCAACCTGGTGGAAAACCTGTTCGTCAGCAATGGCATGAGCGCCGGTAACACGCTGGCCGAAGCGCAGGTCCAGTGCCTGTCGGAGATCTTCGAACGGGCGGTCAAACGCGAAATCATCGAAGGTGAAATCGCCTTGCCGGACGTGCCGCAGGAAGTGCTGGCGAAATACCCGGGCATCGTTGCCGGTATCCAGGGGCTGGAAGAGCAGGGCTTCCCGGTGCTGGTCAAGGATGCGTCGCTGGGCGGGATGTACCCGGTGATGTGCGTGACGCTGATGAACCCGCGCACCGGCGGCGTGTTTGCCTCGTTCGGCGCGCACCCGAGCTTTGAAGTCGCGCTGGAGCGCAGCCTGACGGAATTGCTGCAGGGCCGCAGTTTCGAAGGCTTGAACGATTTGCCGCGCCCGACCTTCGTCAGCAACGCCGTGACGGAACCGAACAACTTCGTCGAACACTTCATTGATTCGAGCGGCATCGTGTCGTGGCGCTTCTTCAGCGCCAAAGCGGAATTCGACTTCGTTGAGTGGGATTTCTCCGGTGACGGCGAAAATTCCAATGCCGACGAAGCTGCGGCCTTGTTCGGCATTCTCAAGGAACTGGGCAAGGAATCCTACATGGCCGTGTATGACCAGCTGGGCGCGATGGCGTGCCGCATTCTGGTGCCGGGCTATTCGGAAATCTACCCGGTGGAAGACTTGATCTGGGATAACACGAATAAAGCGCTGTTGTTCCGGGAAGATATTTTGAACTTGCACCGCCTGGACGACGACCAGCTGGAAGCGCTGCTGGAGCGCCTGGAAAACAACGAGCTCGACGAGTATGGCGACATCGCCACCCTGATCGGGATTGAATTCGACGAAAACACGGAATGGGGTCAACTGACCGTGCTGGAGTTGAAGCTGCTGATCAACCTGGCGCTGCAAAACTTCGAGGAAGCGAAAGAGCAGGTGGAAACTTTCCTGCAATACAACGACAACACGGTTGAGCGCGGCTTGTTCTACCAAGCCATGAACGCGGTGCTGGAAGTCGAGCTCGATGACGAACTCGACCATGATGACTACGAAGTGAATTTCCGCCGGATGTTTGGCAATCCGCGCATGGATGCGGTATTCGGTTCGATGGATGGCAGCGTGCGGTTCCACGGCCTGACGCCGACCAGCATGAAGCTTGAAGGGCTGGAGCGGCACCAGCGCAAGATTGACAGCTATAAGAAGCTGCATGTGGCGCGGGCGAAGGCTGCGGGAGTTAACTAACGTTGTGGGCCATGCTTGGCCGCAGATCGTATGTCGGCCAAGCGGCGCAAAACAGTAGCGCGGCCGCATAGTCCGCAAGGTTATCTACACCACGAACGCCATTGAACCGCTTCGCCATCCAGTTTGAAGATCGGATGCAACAGGCTTAAACATAAACTTACAGATGAAGTCCAGAAGGTGTTGGCTCAGAGCCATGTTCACTTGACCCAATAGGCATGCTGGTAGTGCTGTGCAACTGCCTTGGCCTTGCTATCGAACTCGGCTCCCCTTAGGCTGCTTGCACCTGGTTTGGTGTACTCAGCCAGCAACTTTCTAATTTCAGGAAACTCCAGGGCGGCGAGCGCCCATCTTTGACGAAGAACGCCACACCAATCATGTGGCCACCATCCGACCGACGAAGGCAGCTTTTCATGTTCAATGTGAACAGAGGCTACGCCGATTGATTCCGCGTATAGGTACAGGACCTCGTCTCCTTGCTCGTCATGCTTTTTGCCGACTTCACAACCAAGCTCTATGGCTATGTTCACTGCGACGTACTTATCCTCGTAAATGGCGTTTCTCTTTTCCTGCTTCGGTTCCAGCTTGGCAGCGAAGTTCAAGGCATCAACAACTGCGACAGCCCAAACCTGTTTATCGACCCTGAGTGTCTTGTCGATTTCCCAACGGGCAGAGAGCTTCTTGGTGAGCTGTTCCAAATTTGCAACAGCGGCTTTGTAGGCCTGTTCATCGGTTGTGGTGCTTGTGGTCATGTGTTCCTCATTTCTAAGGATGGACCAATAGCAAGAATAGTGCCGTCTGTCAACATTTCAGCTACAATGACCAGTTAGCACTATGGCAGGGCATTTGGAGGTTCTGATTAGCATATTCCCCAGCAAGGTCTTCCTCGAAGTGGAGGAGGTCGCCCAATGCATGCGAGTATCCAAGGGGCACGTCCATAACCTCAAGCATGCCGACAAGCTACTTTTTTAGTTGAAATGGGGTGTTGGCGACAAGCTGCAGAATTCCATCGTTGACATGGCTAATTACCTTGACTTTAACATTTTGAACAAGGGGCGAATCATCAGCCCCCCCGGGTCAAGAACTGGAAGGCAAGAAGAAGGAAGCGAAGGTGGGACGCCCACGGGTCACTGCTAGCATGAAGGTTCGGATGTTCCGAGCTGAACTTGCCACAGAGATACTTAAGCAGGAATTATATATTTACAGAAGAGAAATCTTGGAGTTCAGATCCTGCCGTGATAGGTGCTTTATTTTTTATCATAGAAACCTGATGGGTCTTCAATTGCCTTAACAAAGAATTGCTTCGGAAAAGGTCTGATCAGATGGGTTTTTTTGATTTCTTAAAGAAGAAACCAGCGGTTCAAACAATGCAACCAGCCATGGATACGTCTACGGCTGTGACGACAGATGATGAACTTCATGTGGTCTATCGGAAGGTCTTCTTTGATCTAATGAAGGGGGTTGATGGGCTGTCTCAAGCAGAGATTGCTCAGATTGGTAGCCTCATTGTTGATGGCGATGGCGGGTATCAGAACATGGGCCGCTACTCCAAATCTGTCTTTCAGAAGTTCTTCGCTGGTCGTCAGTGGTCTTGGAAGGAATATGATTTTTGGGAGGAAGAGTTCAAAAAGTTTGGCTCTTACCCTACCCGTTGGATGCCTAACCTTACTGCAGTTCCAAGCTCAGCGGTAGCCCAGGAAAAGGTATACAGCGATTGCACGGTACCAGAGCTTAAGGAATATCTTAAGGAACATAACGTTGCAATACCAGCGAAAGCTAGGAAAACTAATTTGGTGTCGCTCGTTAAAACTATGCCAGATTTTCAATCAACTCAACGGTGGAAGGAAAGAGAAAAAGCCGTTCAGGATGGAGTCGGCTACAAGTTGTACTCGTTGCTCTTGCTATACATCTCGTTTAGAGCATCAAATGTTTATGATACTCAAAGAGAGAAACGGCTAGGCATACTGAAACATAAATTGATGTACTTAGAAGAAGGGGATAAAAAACACGTAGCCTTAGTCCTCAAGCATAATCCTGAGGCATTGCCACCATTTTTCCCGAACGATGCAACTTTTCTCCAAGCTATCGTTCCAGGGTTTGACTAACCTTACTTCTAACTATACAAAGGAGATGGGCACAGACCCGCATTCTTATCCACAACTAATTTTTTGATGTTTAACCCAGCAGTATTACCTAGCAAAAGGAATCAAGTTTAAGCTTCAACCGGATTTTCCAGCTACAACCTTTCATGCTGGTCCGCTTGAATTTTACAAACCACTTAGACATAGAACCTCAGCCATGAAGAGACAAGTTCAGATCCAAAAATAACAGGAACAAAGGCTGAACGCTCACATAGGTTGTTGTAGGTAACATCATGAGCAACATTATCGTAACCCCTGATTTTCAAGAGTTTGTTGGTGCTGATGGAACGCCTCACATGGGTATCCAAGTTGTAATACCTATTGGCGCTATCAATCCGAACTATCCTGGCCTATGCCCACGTATTAGCGAGGCAGCACTTCGGAATAACCACTTGATAAATTACATGAACGATGGTTTGCAAACGGGTCATTTGCACTACGACCCGCAGAGTCGCAATTACGTGTTCAGGACAACTTTGGCATCTAATCAGTTCATAGGCTTCTTGTTTGAGGCAATGACAGTTCGGAAACTTAAAGATAGTCCTAATGTGGCAAAGGAAGTGATTTCCTGGTGTTCACGTCGAAGCGGAAAAAGTACACCGAATTGGGATTTCATCAAGTCGTATGAAGCAATCGGAACAGGGTTGGCATACACTCAGTTGAAATACCCTTATTACTACGAGCCTACCTGTAACACTGACATCCGGTTTGTTCGTCCGGTGCAAAGGAAGGGTAAGGCACAACAGGATGGTACTGTTCCTGTTGATTTTGAACCTCTCGTTATCAATGGCACCAAAATTCCTGCTGGTTTACAGGTTAAGGCCATCACTGGTGACGAAAAATCTGAAATTATTCTTCCAATTAAACATGGCTTTTACAAGAATGTGCTGACGTATCTGTACAACGCACGGACTGGAAATCATACGTTTTGGGAGTGCATGAAAATTCTTGATCAGATGGTTACTATTGGTGAGATAGGGAGAGAAGAGCAATCACGTATCGCCAATGCTATTATTCATCCTGGTATGATTGGAATTGATCAAGGCGAAATTAGTGAATACTACAATTTCGTAATGAGAAACTATCCCTATGTGTTCACGCCTGATGATTTGTTGAATGCTGCGGCTAATCTTGAAATTTCGGGCTATGTGAAACGAAAGGGACTACTTCTTCCTAACAACATGCTGTTGCATGAGGAAGTGGAAGACCCGGACCGCTTGCCCTTCTAATTACCACACCCACATCGTCTTGCATTGTGTGGGTTGTTCAAATTCTGCTCAGGAATAGTCTTCTAACCCAAGGCTGTTCCTGATTTTTTTCTGTGTGTTTTGTGATGGACATTTTCAACCTTAAAGAAGATCCATCGAATGATACGAAGCTCAGAGAATCAGAGTTCCGCAAGAGCACGCTAACCTAAATCTCTAGTTAAGAAGTTGCGCCATACTGGAAACCTCCAGAAATACTTTCATTAGGCACATAAAACGACGCAAGGCGTGCCAGCGCGGCGCTCAAGTGCTTGCCACTTCCTCATGTTCCTCAGCCCGGTACCACACCCAGGTATTGCGCCCCGCGCTCTTGGCTTGATATAGCGCCAGATCGGCCTGCTTGTACAGCGCTTCGTCGCTGGCCTGGGTGCCATGGCAAGCGGCGGCGCCGATGCTGGCGCCGACCCGCATCCGATGCGCGCCGAAAGGAATCGGTTCGGAAACGCTGTCGACAATGCGGCGCGCGACCTGATCGACGTCCTGTTCATCGGCCGTATTGCTGAGCAAGACCGCGAATTCGTCGCCGCCCAGCCGGGCCAGGCGATCTGTTTCACGCACGCACAGGCGCAGGCGGCGCGCCACTTCCGTCAGCAGCGCATCGCCGGCATCGTGACCGAGCGTGTCGTTGACTTGCTTGAAATGATCCAGGTCGATCAGCAGCAGCGTAAACGGCGTCTTGTCGCGGACGGTTTGCGCGCGCATGTGGCGCAGTTCGTCGCTGAACAGACGGCGGTTGGGCAGACCGGTCAATGGATCGGCGTAGGCGAGCTGTTCCAGCATCACCTGGCTGGCGCGCAGTTCGGCCGTGCGCTGTTCCACCATCGATTCCAACTCCGCCTGGCGGCGCCGGTACCAGGCGATGCGCAAGCGCACCAGCCAGGCGATCGCGCCAAAGGCCAGCAAGACCGCCAGGGCGCGCACCCATGCCATCTGGTGCCACGACGGCAATGCGTGCACGGGCAGGCTGAGCGGCTCCGTCCACTCGCCGGCGCGCGTTGCGGCGCGCAACTGCAGCGTGTAGTTGCCGGGGGGAAGGTTGGTGTAGCCGAGGCGGCGCGAACCGGGCGCGGTCGGGATCCAGCCGCTGTCGAAGCCGACCAGCCGGTAAGCGTACTGCGCACGGTCGGACGCCGAATAATCGAGCGCCGCGAACTCCAGCGAGAATCCCCGTTCTTTCCCCTCGGGGGTGATTTCCAGCGCAGTGGCCACGGGAGCGTCCGTTCCCTGGATATAGCGGCCCGGCGCCACCGGCTGGTCGCCCACCGCCAGGTCGGTGACCACGACGGGGGCGCGGTAGTCGACCTCGGCCAGTTGATCGGGGCGCACTACGGTGATCCCGGTAATGCCGCCAAAGAGCAACTCGCCTTGATCGGTCAGCGCGGCGGAATTGGTCCAGTACTGGGTAATGTGCACGCCGTCGGCCACACTGAGCGCCTTGACTTCCAGGGTCGCGGTATCGATGCGCGCCAATCCCTTATCGGTGCTCGCCCACATCGCGCCTCGGCGGTCCGCCAACACGGCATTGACGCTATTGTCCGGCAAGCCATGCGTGGTTTCAATACGGCGGAAGCGCCGCCGTCCATCGGCGTCGGTGCGTTCGAGCACTTGCATGCCCCGTCCAAAGGTGGACGTCCACAGGCGGCCTTGCTGGTCCAGCGCGAGCGACGATGTAAAACCTGGCAGCAGCCGGTCGCCGGCGGCCGCGTCGGTGGGTATGACTTCCAGGCTGCCTTCGGCCGACGGCAAAAAGGCGAGTCCGGCGCGCGTGCCGATCCACAAGCCGCCATTGGGCAGCGCAAGCAGCGACGTGACGCGGCTGTCACCGAGCTTGGCGTCCTCGTGCCGCAGCACGGTCGCCGTCACGCCGGTGGCGCCCAACTTGAGCGCCCACAGGCCGTCGAGTCCGCCGACCCACAGGACGCCATCCTGAAACGCCACGGCCCACGATGCCGCGCTGCCGCTGCGGCCCGCCACCTGGATGGACTCGACCAGCTTGCCCTCGGCGTCGATCCGGAACAGGCCCTGCTGGGTGCCGACGTACACGTTGCCGTCGGGACCATTGGCCATGGACAAGACCCGCCCGGTGGGCAGGCCGCCAGGCTTGCCGGCCGCGATTTGGCCAACGCCACCGGCCGTGGGGTCGAGGATGTCGATACCGCCGCCGCCCAGCGCAACCCATACGTTTCCATCCGGGCGCGCCAGCAGGCTGGGCGCCGTGAATTTACCGTCCACCGGCAGCCCCGTGTCGCGGATGGTGGTCACGGCCCGCGGGCGCGGATCGTGCACGCTGTTCGCCGAGGTGGCGCCGACCATGATCAGGCCGCTGCGTTCGCGGAACAGCGCATAGGCATCGTTGTCGCTCAGGCTGTCGGGCGCGTCGGGCTTGTGGCGGATGCGGCGCGTGACGCCGCTGTCGGGGTCGAGCGCGACGATCCCGCCCCCTTCGGTGCCGAACCAGATTTCCCGGGGCGATACTTCAGTGATGGCACACACGCGTTGCTTGTGCAAGGCGGCATCGGGGCCACTTTCCACGACGGGGACGGCGCGATGTTCTCCCGCCGGGATCGCGAAGGCGCCCTGGTCGCGCGTGCCAATCCAGATACGGCCATTCGAGTCCTGCAGCAGGGCGTTGATGGGCGCATCCAGCCCGACCGCCGTGGCGGCCGCCGCGTTCGGCGCGCGGTAGAGCAAACCTGCCCGGGTGCCGATCCACAAGCCACCCGCGCGGTCGCGCAACAGCGCTTCAATGGTGCGGACGGCTGATCCGCGCGTGGAGGGCGGCAGCACGGTGTCCGACGAGGCGGCCAGTTTGCCGGCTGCATCCATGTGGTCGAGCCCGTTGGCGGTGCCGATCCACAAGCCGCCGGCGCCGTCGTCGGCAAAAGCGGCCACGTGCGCGTCACTGACGCCCTTGGGGCCGGCGCTGATGACGGTGAAATCGTCGCTGGCCGGGTCATAGCGGGCCATGCCGCCCGAGCTGGTGCCGATCCACAAGTTGCCACGGCTGTCCACGTGCACGGTGCGCAAAAAATTGTCGGGAAGGGCGCGGGGACGCTTGCTGTCGGCCGTGTAAAGGCGCGATGTGTAGCCATCCCAGCGAATCAGGCCTGACTGCGTGCCCAGCCAGATGAAGCCACGGCGATCCTGGGCCATCGAATGGGTCAGCGGCGCGGACATATGCTTGAATACCGTTGCGCCCATCGGGGTCCACCGGGGCGGCGCCGGGTCGGCCAGCGCGGCCGACAACGGTCCAAGCGTGCTCAAGCACAGCACAAGGGTCTGTACCTGGCGTTTCAACAGGCGGGTCAGTATCTGCATGGTGCAGCAACCATTGCTTGAAAGAACTATTTAACTATACCTCGATTCGCTGTGCGAATTCAGCAGTTTTTCAGTGCAGACCGGAATGGGACGGCCCAGAGTAACACTGTATTGTTTTTTGTGACGCGCTCGACGGGTGAAGGCGTGCTTTGTAAGCAACGCGCGGCAACTGGCGACGACAGTGCCGCCCCTGTGCACCGGTGCAGGCCTGTGCCTGTGTTTTACGATGCGCGGGGGTGGCAGGGGGCCTGAATTTATTGTGCCGGTGCGAACACCAATGTCCCGACACAGTTGCTGGTGGTGAACGTGGCGGCGAAATTGCCTGAATTCGGCACCACGCCCACGATGCAGGTCGTAGTCGCGCCATCCGAGTACAGGCGGGTCTGGTATTCCCAGTCGCGTCCGAATATCCCGGGTGTCACCGAGCGGCCTGTGGCATTGATCCATAGTTTCGGCCGCAACGGTACGCCCGGCGCCGAGGCCACATTCTTGTAGGCGACGGAGCTGGAGCAATTGCTGCGGTTGATGCCATTAGTGAGCTGCGCGGGCACATTGGTCGCGCGCGAAGCCGCCAGGAATACGGCGCCGGTTTCCACGGTGCTGCTGAAAATTGGCCCGCCGCGCTCGCCGAATACGCAGCCGTTATTGCCGAAGGCCTGGAAACTGGGGATGGATACCGCCCGCAAGTCGTCCACTTGCGATGTGCCCGGCATGCCGCTCCACCCCGCCAGTGAATCGGACAAGGCGATGGTTGCAGCAACGGGTTTCGCGCAGGTCACGTTGGCGCGGCCCGGCTTGGCGCGGACCGCCTGCAACTGCTGCTCGAACAGCGCCAGTTCATGTGGCGGGAACAGGTCGCTGTTGACGTAGTAGCACAGCACATCGAAATCGGTCACCTGTTCCTCATTGAGCTTCAAGGGAAAGCCATTTTGCGCGGTGGTGACAATGGAATAGGTGCTCTTGCCTTGCGTATCGTACGACATATCCAGATTGACCGCCGCGGTTCCCAGGCCGCCGGTGAAGCCGTCGCCATTCAAGTCAAAGCTGGAATAATCCGGCACCAGCGCAGCGCCCGCATTGGGGAAAATCGCATCCAGGAAAGCCTGTGTGTCCTGCGCGTCGAACTTCCCATCAGCGCCAACCACATCCAGGATGGCCTGGCGCACTGGATGCATGCTGGCGGCAAAGCCCTGGTCGGCGCTGAGTATTGTCGCGTAGGCATCGATCACCGGTGTCGCGGACCGTGCATCGAGAGGGCACGCCGGGGTGGTTGCATGGGCTTTGATACGGCTGGCCACCTCGGGCCCCGTCAGGTCGGGTCGCAAAGTCCATAGATACATTGCCAATCCCGCCACTTGGGGCGCCGCCATGGAAGTGCCGGACAGGGCCCCGGCCTGGGTTGGTGTCGCGTCGAGGTATGACCACACGCCGCTTGGCGTTGCATGGCGCGAGCCGATCGCCGCCACGTGGCCTTCGGTATAGGACGCGCCATAGGTGGTATTGGGCTGGCCATTGACCGTCCCGACCATCGAAAAGCCACCGTAGGTGCAGCCTGGCTTCGCCGCCGACGCCAGCGGGCCCGGCAAGCCGGGCAGTACTTCGCGGTTCTCGACCACCAGCGTGTTAGCGAGCGCCGGCGCCCCCAGGTCGGCGTCCGGGATTAAGCTGGCCGCTGTCCATGGTGCGGTATAACGCCCCACCTGTTTGCTGGCTATATCGACTATCCCTGCCACCGGGGAGTCAGAATTGCCGCAGGTATTGTTTCCCGCCGCCGCTGCTTGAAAGTAATTGCTTTCCAGGGCGGACGGCTGCGCCAGGTTGGGGCCACGCAGCAATTGCAGCCATAAACGCGCGTGTGCAATCGCCTTGGCGTCTGTCGGATGGCCGCACTTGAGTGTGTCCGCCATGCTGGTGTTGAGCACGAATTTTCCGGGTATGCTGCCCAACATCCTTTTGAAATTGAGGTCAAATCCCGTCCTGATAGTCCAGGCATCGATCAGGTAGCCGTCCACGGTTTTTTGAGCCGCGGCGCCGGAAGGATACATCCCTGTCACTTGTCCAAGATTTCCGGTGCCGCCGAAATCCCCTAATGCGATGCCGGTGACATGGTAGCCGTGCTGGCATATGGCCGTCTGGGGCGTGTTGCAACTAGCAGGAAACGCTGCGGGATTGTTCCAGTTGACTTGATTTAACGGCAACAATGGTGGCCCATTGCCGAAGATGTCGTAGATCAGGAACGCCGGCGGCGGACCGGACGTGGCGAGCGCCGACCGCGCATTCCAGGCTGCGGCGCCGCGCACGCCGAGATGGTGATCCAGGTACGGCAGCGTATTGTCGCCGTAGTTCTCCTGCGGGAGGGCCTCGGGTGTCGCGACGCCATCTTCCAGCACGATGTCGACGGCCGCATGGGCCTTCAGGGTGTCCATCAGCGTTTGCAATGCGCTCAGGCTGCCTGGATCGGGAATCCCGACCGAGACGGCGCCGTTGTTGGCAAAGCTCGACAGGATGCGGCCGTTAATGGAATTCAACATCGCATTGACGTCCGCGACCGAGGCGTCTTGCCGGAACACGACGTAAATCGCGGTGCGGATGACGCGGTTACCGGTATCCGGGTCGGTGCTGATTTCCGATGCCGGCACCACGCGGGACGAATCATGATCGGGCATCGACTGCCCGATGGTCGAGAGCGGGTCGCCCGGAACTAGGATGCCGGGCGGCGGGTTGCCATTGGGAGGCGGCACTTCCGTTCCGTTGACGATCCAGGCTATGGCTGACGGCAAGAAGGGTTGGGTGCGGTCGTGGCGCAACGTGATCGCGTCGGCCGGCGCCACTTGCTGGTTTGCCGCCAGCGCGCCCACAGTGATGGCGCCGTCCCGGATTTCCGTGCCGGCGCCGACCGACACGACTTGGGCCACGACATCCTTGCGGGCGGTGTCGTCATTGACGATGGTGACGCGATACGTATAGTCAAATACTGTGCGGGAAATCCGCGTCTCGCTGACCAGTTGCATACCCGTTACTGCCGGAGCGGCATGGAGCGTAGCTCCGATAAAACATGCGGCAAGGATTGGCAGGGCCCGGAAGGGGACGAGCAGATTCAGTTTCATGGTGAGCTCCTTCCTGATTTATCGGCGCTGCCGCGCGAGTAAGACCGCCAGCCCGGTAAGGAGCATTAACAGCCCGCCGGGTTCTGGAACCGGGCTTACTTGCAGGGGCCGCGTCATGCCGGAGCCGATGACCACGAAGTTTTCATCCAGCGTCTCGAACGGTTGCGCGCCAGGGGTTCCTTGGCCCAGGTAAGTAAAGCGCACCGAGTATCCACTCAAAGCGCTTCCCGGCCCGATTCCGCCTGCCAGCGCGAGCGCATCGAAGAAGCCATCCGCCGGGATGCCGAGGTCCGACTGGATCGCAATGGCGTCCCAATTCGCAGGCGAGGCGGCCACTGCCAGGTTGGTATACAAGCTGCGGTCGAAATAGACAGTGAATTCATTGATGCTGGGTCCGGAGGAGTCACTGGTAACCATGTAGTGATAACGCCAATCAGACCCGGCAATAAAGTCGGTGGAGAACGTAATGACGCTGCCATGCGCAGAGCCAAGCATTCCGGCGGCAAGTATTAAACCAACCATTCGATTCCGTATCGTCATCGTAGACTCCTTGTTTAAAAGCGTACTTCAGAATGAAACCCATCAATATACTTCCTGCCATCCGATAAAATGAGTGAGCATAATATGTGCCTATTCAACGTAAGCATTTAAGAACAAATGCTTGCGCCTGCAAACTCTGCAATTGCGCGCATTATTTGTAAGAAATGCCGACAAGGGTTGGCAAAGGAGTCGGCGACTCGCGTGAAGGTTGCGCCCTCGATCCGGCACAGCCAGTTGCGTTGCCTTTTGTCACCGATGACTAAGGGAATTTGCTTGCCAAACGCGGTTGCAAAGTGGCTCGAGGAAGAGGGCGCCGGAAGCCGACTGCTGCGCATGGATGAGTTTGCGGAAGTAGTCTTCCCTGGTACGAACCAGACTACCGCGAACTTTGGCGGCATCCCGCGTTCTTTAAAAAGACGAGCGCGGGCAGATAAAAAATCTCTCTCGCCGGAGAGACTCTTCAGTTTATCCCGAAGAATTGGGGACATTTTTAAGTAAGAATCTATTCAGCAGTGCGTATAACATCCGCAACAAAATGAGGAAACGGGAGTGCAGCTCGAAATCTCCCGGGGCCTGGGAAATAAGGTGCAGCGGAATGAAGGTTGATTATTAGTAGAGATTGCGACACGGCTCCGAAAAGCGATCACAGAATATCTGTGCGAGCACGCCGGCTGATTCCAGATCCACATCTATCAGCGATAATTTCGTGACGCGTCACGCAAAATATCGCTGTCCAGACACCGAAGGCAACGTCCGCCTAAACGATGCGCGATAACAGCAGCCCGATGACCAGTGAAACGGCCGCGTAGGCAATCCGACACGGAGCACGTTGAATGCCATTCGCCACGGCCTGGATGGCTTTTAGCCGGTCAATCTCACGCAAGCTCATCATCATCCTGATTCGTGATCATGATGGGCTCCTTGAGTCGAGCCTTCAGCAATCGCCAACCACCAAAATGATCGACATTTCCGGTTTGCAGAAATCGGACATTACAGCTTTGCTGCGACATGCCTAACTTCGCATAATCTATATTATGTCAAATGCGAAGTCGACGCCTGATCCTGTGCGGCTATTGCAGGATACCCCGCCACTTTCTGCTGTTTTTAAGTCCTACCCCGAAATGCCATTTCTGGCATGCAGCCGTTGTTGACCACAACGCCACGAACTACACCCGCAGCTGACTTTACCCGGCAACGTCGCTTTAAAGACTTTAAAGAGTCCGCGCTCAATGTGCTCGCCGTAATCGCCAACTGAAATCCCCCGATCGCACGGGACCGCCGGCCGCGACCGGTTTGACTATCTGTCCAGGCACTCGCACTGCCGTTCGACGCATAAACACTGGCCGCACTTCGCTGGAAATCGTCGCAAAGCATTTACGCGTTGCGCACCGCCAGGCATTTGGACGCCAGCTGGCAATGCCGTTGCCATCACTCCGTAAAACGCTCCATGCTATCAAGTGCGCATTCCGTTGCTCGTGCGGCTCCGGATGGCTGCCTCCCGTGGATTTCATCCCGTAAACGGCCGGTAGGCACTGGATTTGTGGGTTAAGCTCTGGCGGGATCATACGGGACAGTTGGTGACCATTGGGCGCCTGACGCCGTTGCCGTTCTATACATACCGGGGACATTCATGCCAGTTTGGTTTTGCCGGAATCTTGGCAACGGCGCCAGACACATGTGCCGGATTCAGCAAAGTCGACGACTGCTCGGAGCCCGGACTGGGCGGCAGTGCTGTTCCATCTGGCCCACGCCCCCTTGTGCTCAAGTAGGACATGGGGTATTGTTAATGTCATTTAGTAAATCTTATCTAATCGATATTATTGTGCATAATATCGATTAGATTTTGCGGTGACGTTTACCCGGATCGCCAGCACTTCCCCATTGCCATGCGATACGAAACTGGGCTCCGTTCAAATTCGTCCCTGATATAATCTGCCCTCCTCCTTGGACTTCCCGCCCGTGCGACAACTGTTCTGTATCCTGTTGCTGATATGCCTGCCGCTGCAAAGCATTGCCGCGCTGTGGGAACACGCGTCCGTCCAGGATGGCTTGTCGTTGCGGCATTTGGTGGAACATGACGAGCATGTCGAGCACCATCACGACGACGATGGGACGATCCATTATGACCACTCGGATGAGTCGGCCAAACACCTGCAGGACCACGCCGGATCAACACAGCCGGCCGGGATTGTCCTTGCCGCGCAACTCGTCTCCGGGACGGTGCCCCTCGTGACCCCGGCGCCGCCGGAACCCGCAACATTCCTTCCCGATCCGATACCGGATTGTCCCCACAAGCCGCCTTCCGTCGCCCTCGGCTGAGCCGCCGGGGGACCAATCGCACAACCGCCTGACGCCTGATGGCCTGCGCCGCCAGGCGCGGTGTGCCCGCCTCCCGGTGATCCATTGATGCACCTCGGGAGAATTCATGCGTATCTCACGCCTGCCTGTCTTTGTGGCAGTGGCGGCATTACTGATGCCGCCGGCAATCCGCGCGCAAGCCCAGCCCACGCTGGCTGCGCCGCAATTACATGATCTGGTGGAAAGCGCCTGGCAGCGCTCGCCGCTGGCGCGCACCCTGGCGGCCCGCCAGGATGAAATCGCGGCCGCCAGCGCGTTATCCGGTTCCTGGCTGGGCGGCGCGCCGACGCTGGGTTTATCCAATAGCAGCGACCGCTGGATGGCTCGGCACGGCCAACGCGAATCGGAACTGTCGCTGTCGGCGCCGGTGCTGCTGCCAAGCCAGCATGCCGCGCGCCGCTTGCTGGCACGGACGGGCAGCGATGAACTCGAAGCTCAACTATTGCAGGCGAAGCTGGCGATCGCCGGCGAGGTACGCTTGCGCCTGTGGGAAGCATCGGCGGCCTGTGCGGTGCTCGCTGAGAAACAGGATTATCTGGAGCATTTAACGCGGCTGGCCGCTGACGTGCAGCGCCGCGTACGCGTTGGCGAGCTGGCGCGCAGCGATGGCCTGATGGCGGAACAGGAAGTGCATGCCGCCACCTCGGACCTGGCAGCCGCGCGTGGCCGTGCCGCCGAGTCGCTGTCACGCTGGCGCCTGATGACGGGCGCCAGCAGCGTGCCGGACTTGCCGCCCGAAGCGCTGCCGGTAGCGGACGGCGCCACCGCTGGCCATATCCGGCTGCGTGCGGCCCTGGCCACCCAAACGCACGCCAGCGCCGCACTGGAATCGTCGGCGGCGCATCGCCAGGCGCCGCCCACCGTCGCATTGTCGGTGCGCCGTGAACGCGACAGCGCGACGGCCGCCAGCGACAGCCGCATCGGCGTCGCGTTGCATATACCGCTGGGCGGGGCTGTCCATCACCGGCCAGCCGAAACCGCCGCGGCCACCCAATTGGCCACCGCATCGGCCGAACTGTCACAGGTCCAGGCCAGTGTCGACGCGGAACTGCAACTGGCGCACGAACAGCTCGGGTACGCCCGCCAGGCGCTTGATGCGGCAACCGCGCGCGCCACGGCGCTGCGGGAACATACCGCGCTGTTCGACAAGGCGTTCCGCCTCGGCGAAAAGCCGCTGGCGGAATTGCTGCGCTCACAAGCGCTGTCCCATGAAGCGGCGCTCTCGCTGCGCCGGCAGCGCATCCAGCTGGCACTGGCCCACGCTCAACTGAACCAGGCATACGGAATCATTCCCTGATGAAAAATCTCCTTTCTCTACTCATAGTGCTGGCCGCTTTGGGGCCCGCTCATGCCTCCCCTGGCGCCCACGGCCCGAACGGCGAACACCTGGACGGCCCGGTGGCCGCCACCACGGCCGGCAGCGTGCCCCGGGTGGAAACCTTCAGCGAGCTGTTCGAAGTGGTCGGTCACCTGTCCGGCGGCGAACTGTCGGTCATGGTGGACCGCTACGATACCAATGAGCCGGTCTTGAATGGCAAGCTGGAAGTGCAATATAAAAACCTCAAGGCGCAGGCAACCTTCCATTCAGACATCGGCGATTACGCGATCGACGACGAACAATTCCTGCAGGCGCTCGGCAAGCCCGGTAAGCATGCGCTGCTGTTTACCTTCGTCCACGGCGAGGAAAGCGACCTGCTGGAAGGAACGTTGGAGGTCGGCGCTCCCGCAGGGCACAGCCACGACAGCGCATGGTCGCGCTGGTGGCTGCTGGCTGCCGTGCCGGCGGCGCTGCTTCCCGCCGCCGTCACCCGCCTGCGCCGCCGCAACCGCCGCACGGAGGTGCAGCCATGAACCGCCGCCTCCCCGCCCGCATATGCGCGCTCATGCTTGCCGTCGTGTTCAACGCCACCCAGGCATCGCCCGGCGCCCATGGCCCGAACGGCGAACACCTCGATGGCCAGGCGACGGCGCCCGCCAGTGGCCTGGCGCGCCTGCCCGACGGCAGTGTCAATGTGCCGAAGCTGGCCCAGCGGCGCATGACCATACGCACCATCAAGGCCGTACAAGCCGACCATCCCGTCATCCTCGAGCTCAATGGCCGGGTCGCCATCGACCCCAACGCGGGCGGCCGGGTGCAGGCGCCGTTCGCCGGGCGGATCGAGCCGGGGCCACGCGGTTTACCGGTACCCGGACAAGCCGTGCGCAAAGGCGAGGTTCTCGCTTACCTGCGCCCGCTGTCCAGCGCCGCCGAACGGGGCAGCCAGCAGGCGGCGCTGGCCGACCTGCGCGCCATTCGCGGCGCAGCGGAACGGCGCGTGCAGCGGCTGGAAGCGCTGGAAGGCACCGTGCCGGCCAAGGACGTCGACACGGCGCGTGCCGAACTGGCCAGCATCGTCGGACGTGAAAAAGCCATCGCCGCCGCCGTGGCCGGCCATGAGGCGATTGCCGCACCGGCCAGCGGCGTCATTGCCAGCGCCCAGGCGCTGGCCGGCCAGGTCGTCGAGGCGCGCGACGTCCTGTTCGACATCATTGACCCGGCCCGGGTGCTGGTGGAGGCGGCGTCCACTGACCCTGCGCTGGCGGGCCGGATTGCTTCGGCCGCCCTCCCCGCCGCGCCGGACGCGCAGCTGCAATTGGTCGGTGGCAGCCGCAGCCTGCGCGACGGTGCATTGACGATCAGTTTCCGCGCCGCCGGCAAGGCGCTGCCGCTGGCGGTGGGCCAACCAGTCACGGTGCTGGTGCGGCAGTACGCCACGGTCAAGGGCATTGCCGTGCCGGCGGAGGCGCTGGCGCGCAATCCGGCCAACGAAACCGTGGTGTGGATCAAGTCCGGCGCCACGCGTTTTATTGCACTGCCGGTCGAGGCCAAAGCACTCGATGCCCACACGGTTGTCGTCACAAGCGGACTGAGCCCGGAAAACCGGGTGGTGGTACGGGGCGCAGCGCTGATCAACCAGATCCGGTAGGCCGACATGTTTAACGCAATCGTACGTTTCAGCCTGAACAACCGGCTGCCGGTCCTGGCCGCCGCGCTGCTGCTGATGGTATATGGCGCGGTGACGGCGTTACGCACCCCGGTCGACGTGTTTCCCGACCTGAACAAGCCCGTCGTGACGGTCCTGAGCGAGGCCGGCGGTATGGCGCCGGAAGAAGTCGAGCAGCTCGTATCGTTTCCGCTGGAGACCGCGCTGAACGGCATGCCGGGTGTGACGCGGGTCCGCTCGACGTCCGGTGTCGGCCTGTCCATTGTCTATGCCGAATTCGACTGGGGGACCGACGTCTATCGCAACCGGCAACTGGTGGCCGAACGCCTGGCCCTCGTCAAGCAGCAACTGCCGGGCGGCGTCACCCCTGTCATGGGGCCGGTATCGTCGATCATGGGTGAAATCATGCTGATCGCGCTGCCGATCGACATGGCCAGAACCGACCCGATGCAGGCGCGCGACTATGCCGACTTCGTGCTGCGGCCGCGCCTGCTGTCGATTCCCGGTGTGTCGCAGGTGATCCCGATCGGCGGAGAAGTGCGCCAGCTGCGCGTGGAGCCGGACAGCGCCAGGATGGCGCAATGGGGTATCTCGCTGGACCAGGTCACCGGCGCGCTGCGCGGCTTTGCCGCCAACAGCAGCGGCGGCTTTATCGACCTGGGCAGCCGCGAAGTGTTGATCCGCAACCTGGGCCGCACCACCCGGCTTGAAGATGCGCGCGGTCTGCCCGTGGCTTACCGTAACGGTGCGCCCGTGCTGCTGGAACAGGTCGCGGTCGTGCGTTACGCTCCGGCGTTCAAACGGGGCGACGCCGGCATGAACGGCGGCCCGGCCGTCATCGTCAGCGTGCAAAAGCAGCCCGCCGCCGATACCGTCCACTTGACACGCCAGATCGAGACCGCGCTGGCGGAATTGCGGCAGGGCTTGCCCGCCGGCATGGCGGCGCCGCAAGTGCTGTTCAGGCAGGCCAATTTTATCGACGCGTCCCTCGGCAACGTGGCCGAAGCGCTGCGTGACGGCGCCGTCCTGGTGGCGGTGGTGCTGTTCGCTTTCCTGCTCAGCGCCCGCAGCATGGCCATTTCCCTGGTGGCCATCCCGCTGTCTCTGGCAGTCACCGCCGTGGCGTTTCATTTACTGGGACAGTCCATCAATGTCATGACCCTGGGCGGCCTGGCCATCGCCGTTGGCGAACTGGTGGACGATGCCGTCGTTGACGTGGAGAATATCGTGCGCCGCCTGAAGCAGCGCCCGCAAGGGGCATCCATTCTGGAGACCGTATGGCGGGCCTCCGTGGAAGTGCGTTCGGGCATCGTCTACGCCACCGTCATCGTCGTGCTGGTGTTTGTGCCCCTGTTTGCACTGCCCGGTATCGAAGGACGGCTGTTTGCACCGCTCGGGATCGCCTATATCGCCGCCATCCTCGCATCGATGCTGGTCTCCATGACCGTCACACCGGTGCTGGCCCTGTATTTATTGCCTCACATGAAACGGCTGCAACACGGCGACACGCCGCTGGTGCGATGCTTGAAGCGGTGGGATGAACGAGTGTTGCGGTGGTCGTTCCGCCATGCCCGCGCAGTGCTGGCGGTGGCGGCTGTCGCGGTATTGGCCGCCGCGGCATCGGTGCCATTTTTTCCGCGCGCCTTCCTGCCCGCGTTTAACGAGGGTTCGCTGGTGATGGGCATGACGTTTACGCCAGGCACATCGCTGGCCGAAGCCAACCGCATGGGCGCGCTGGCCGAAACCCTGATCGCCCAGGTGTCGGAAGTGGCCAAGGTGGGCCGCCGCACCGGCCGCGCCGAGCTGGACGAGCATGCCGAAGGCGTGCATTCGTCGGAGATCGACGTGGACTTGAAGCCGTCCAGGCGCTCGCGCGAACAGGTCATGGCCGCCATCCGCAGCCAGTTGTCCGTGATTCCCGCCTCGGTGGCGATCGGCCAGCCGATTTCGCACCGGCTGGACCATTTGCTGTCCGGCGTGCGCGCGCAGGTCGCCGTAAAAATCTATGGCGACGACATCGATACCCTGCGCGGGCTGGCCGATACGCTGCGCGGCAAGCTGTCCGGCGTGCCGGGCCTGGTCGACCTGTCGGTCGAACGGCAGGTCCTGATCCCGCAGATCAAGGTCCGCATCGATTACCGCAAGGCGGCGCAAGTGGGCATGTCCCCCGGGCAGATACTGGCGACGCTGGAAGCGATGTCGGAGGGAACGCGGGTGACGCAGGTGATCGACAGCGCGCACCGCTACGACCTGGTGCTGCGGCTGGCCGACACGCACCGCACGCCGCAGGACCTGCAGCGCCTGATGCTCGACACCCCCGCCGGGCGTGTGCCGCTGGGCACGCTCGCCTCCATTGAAGAGAGTGACGGCCCGAACCAGATCGGTCGCGAAAACGGCCGGCGCCGCATTGTGGTCTATGCCAATACCGACGGCACGAACACGTCGCGCATTATCACCGACGTGCGCCATGCGGTGACCGGCGCAGCGCTGCCGGGCGGCTATTTTGTCAGCATCGAGGGCCAGTTCCAGGCACAGGAGCAGGCGCAACGGTTGATCGCGGGGCTGTCGATCGCATCGCTGGCCCTGATTTTCCTGGTGCTCTACACGCGTTACCGTTCGGCCGTCCTGGCGGCGGTCATCATGGGCAACATACCGTTCGCCCTGGTGGGCAGCGTGCTGGCGATGTGGCTGGGCGGCGTCGCCCTGTCGGTGGCGTCGATGGTCGGCTTTATCACGCTGGCAGGCATTGCCACGCGCAACGGCATCCTGAAGATCAGCCACTACGTCAACCTGTGCAAATTCGAAGGCGAGACCTTTGGCTGGCCGATGATCATGCGCGGGTCGCTGGAGCGGCTGACGCCGGTGTTGATGACAGCGCTGGTGGCGGCATGTGCCCTGGTGCCACTGCTGCTGGCCGCCAACGCGCCCGGCAAGGAAATCCTGCATCCGGTGGCGGTGGTGATTTTCGGCGGGCTGCTCAGTTCAACCCTGCTTGACACCTTGCTGACGCCCCTGATTTTCTGGCGGGTCGGCCGCCGGCCGCTGGAAGCGCTGCTGGCCACCGATCACGAACAAGCATATTGAAGCAAAGGGTTGGCGGCGGCGCCCTGTTCCAGCCGCCGCGTCTATCTCAATAAACCATGGAGAGCAAAATGAAAAAACTGTTTGCAATGATGGCCCTCGGCGTGGCAGTCGCCGTTGCCGCGCCGGCCGGCGCGCACGAAAGCCCGGCCAAACACGGCGGCATCGTCAAAAGTGCGGGCGACATGTCGTTTGAACTGGTCAACAAGGATGGCAAGACCACGATTTATGTGGATGACCATGGCAAGGCGGTACCAATGGCGGGCGCCAGCGGAACGCTGACTGTACTGAAAGGCGGCAATAAGACGGAACTCGCCTTGTCCGGTGGCGCCGACAATACGCTGGTCGCCACCGGCGACGTCAAGCTGGACAGCGGCACCAAGGCAGTGGCGTTCATCACCTTCCCGGACAAGGCGCAAATGAGCGTGCGCTTCTCGGTCAAGTAACAGCCGCGCCCGCCGGCCCGCACGGACGGCCGTCGTTGATCACGGCACCAGGATAGCCGGCCCGGCAATGCGGCGTGCCTCGAGATCGGTGTGCGCCTGCACCACGTCGGCCAGGCGGTAGCGGACTGGCGTAATCGTGCCGAACACCCCGTCCTTCAGCGCCGCGAACAAGGTCCTCGCGCCCTGCTCCAGGCCGCTGCGGCTACCCGCATACTGGCCGGTGGTGGCGTGCTGGTAGCGGATGCCGCGCGCCGCCAGCGTATCGTGGTCGATGTCGGGATTGCCGGAGGCATTACCGATGTGAAGCAAGTGGCCGTCGCCGCGCAGCGCCGCCACCGACTGCGCGAAGGTGCTCTTGCCGACCAGTTCAAACACCACGTCGACGCCCCGCCCTCCGTTCAGGGCGCGCACCTTGGCCGCCAGTTCCGGATCGTTCGCATCGAGCACATGCTCGATGCCTGCCGCGCGCACCAGTGCGGCCTTGGACGGCGAACCCACCGTTGCGATCACCCTGGCGCCCAGCGCCCGGGCCCAGCGCGACACCATGGCGCCAACGCCACCCGCCGCCGCATGGACCAGGACTGTTTCGCCACGCTTCACTTGGTGCGCGCCGAACAGCATCATCCACGCGGTCAGCCCTTTGGTCAGCACGGCGGCGGCGGTTTCCGTACTCACCTGCTCCGGCAATTTGACCAGTTGGCTGGCGTCGATCAGCCGTTCGTCCGCATAGGCGCCGAGCGAGAAGAAATATGCCACACGGTCGCCTGGCTGGAGATCATCGACGCCATCACCTGCTGCCAGCACCACGCCGGCCCCTTCGACACCCATGGTGAATGGCAGCGGCACGCTGAAGGCGCCGTTGCGGAACAGGGTATCGACGAAGTTCAGGCCGATGGCGTCGTGGCGGATGCGGACCTGGCCGGGGCCGGGCGCGGCGTTGTCCCGCGCCAGCGCTTCGTATTGCATGACGGACGGCTGGCCGTTCTGGTGGATGCGTACCTGGTGGTTCATGGCGATTTCCTTTCTGTCTGGTTGCGATGCTTCAGGCCATCCGGGCGGCGGTCTTGCGCGTGGCGCCGCGATCAAGGCTGAACGCGCCGGCGCCAAAGGCCACGACTTGCAGCAGCCCGCCGGCCATGGCGATGTTTTTCAGCAGGTGAATCAGTTGGTTCTGGTCGCCGATGGCGCCGTGGAAGGCCAGGCCGGTGACAACAGAGAACACGGCCAGCGCGGCGGCCACCCGACGGGCCTGGAAGCCGAGCGCCAGCATGGCGCCGCCGCCCAGTTCCACGGCGATGGCGATCGCCAGGCCGAGCGTGGCGAACGGCAAGCCGCTGGACTGGATATAGCCGATCGTGGCGGCAGGATTGGCAATTTTGCCGATGCCGCTGAAGACAAAGATGGCGGCCATCAGGATGCGGCCGAGCGCAGGAGCAAGCGTGGTGGGGGTAACGGTGGTTTTCATGGCGATGATTCCTTTCGGGTGACGATGGAGCCATGGTAGGCTTGCCTTATGTATCGCGGTAGCCTATATATTTAGATGGAATATATCTAAGGAGAAGATGGATGCTGGACGCCATGTCACTGGACCAGCTGCGTACCTTTATCGCCGCGGCCGATGAAGGGAGTTTTTCAGCGGCCGGGCGCAAGCTGCGGCGCGCGCAATCGGTGGTCAGCCACACGCTGGCCAATCTCGAGCAGCAGGTCGGCTTTCCCCTGTTCGAGCGCACCGGGCGCTACCCGGTGCTGACCGAGGCCGGCCACGCGCTGCTGCAGGAAGCGCGGGTGGCGGTCAGCAGCATGGATGCGTTCAAATCCAAGGCCCGCATCCTCGCCGAGGGGCAGGAAGCCGAACTGGCCGTGGCAGTCGATGTGATGTTCCCGATTGCGACGCTGACCACGGCGGTGCAGGCCTTTCACCAGGCCTTTCCCGCCACCCCGCTGCGGCTGTACGTGGAAGCGCTGGGTGCGGTGCTGCAGCCCTTGCTCGATGGACGCTGCCGGGTGGCGGTGATTGGCTCGCTGCCGGACGTGCCAGACTCCTGCGCAGCGGAATACCTGCTCAGCGTGCAGGCGGTGACGGTCGTCGCGCCCGGCCACCCGCTGGCGGCCATCCGGGGCCCGGTGCTGCGCGCCACCACCCGGCAGCACGTGCAATTGGTGCTGACGGACCGCTCGTCACTGACCGAGGGCCGCAACTTTGGCGTGCTGTCGGCGCAAATCTGGCGCCTGGCCGATCTCGGCGCCAAGCATGCCTTCCTGCGCGCGGGACTGGGCTGGGGCCACATGCCGCTGCACATGGTGGAGCAGGATTTGCAAAGCGGCGCCCTGGTGCGGATAGAGCTCGAGACCCATCCCACTGTCGGCCCGGGGTTTTCCATGCAGGCGATTCATCGCAAGGACGAGCCGCCCGGGCCGGCCGGGAGATGGTTTATTGAGCGGCTGAAGCAGTAGGTGAAGCCTCTATGGATGGGGGCGTATGTCGAACCACCCTGCGCAAGTCATTCAGTCATTCCCGACGGCGCCCTGGCCTGGGAAATAAGTTCCTTGCAATGCTCCTGCACATCCGACAGCAGCGCTTGACGTGCCGCATCGGTTTCCATGGCGCGGGCGATCATCACCGCGCCCACCATCTGGCAGACCAGGGGCCAGGCCGCCGCTTCGTTTGCGACGTGCTGCCTGGCGATATCCCTGATTTTCTGGACGGTTTCCTCGAAGGCCAGCCGGGTGTCCACGCCTGACCGGGCAATCTCGGGCGTCAGGGAAGGCAGCATGCAGCCGGTCTCCGGGTGTTCCACGTGTTGCGCGCTGAGATAGTGCGCGACCGCCTGCATGAATTCGGCGCCGGTCTTGTCCGCAAAGCCACTGTGGGAGCGCGTCAACTCATGCTCGACCGTCGCGGTCAAGAATTCCGCCTTGGATCGAAAGTGGGCGTAGAACGCGCCGGCGGTCAGGCCTGCCGCCGCGGTGAATCCGTCCACCCCCGTGGCGCCAAAGCCACTTGTCTTCGCCATCCGCCCCGCTGTGCTGAGCAGCTTCGCGCGCGTTTGTTCCTTGTGTCCTGGCGAATACCGCATGGTAATGGTCCCTCGATAGGCAGTAAAAACGGCTTGCATTATAACATGACGACCGTTAGGCTAACGATCGTTATGTTATGAAACAACGGAGCCCATATGCCTGTCTACGAATGCCAAACCACCCAAGGCACGCTCAACGCGCAGCAGCGAAGCGCGCTGGCCGAGTCCATCACCGCAATCCACACCAGGGAAACCGGCGCCCCTGCAAGTTATGTGCATGTGCTGTTTACCGAGCTTGAAAGCGGACATGCGTTCACTGCCGGCAAGCGGGCGACGCCCGCCATCATTCGCGGCCAGATTCGTGCGGGCCGCCCGCAATCCATCCGGCACGCCATCATCCGCCAGGTGTCCGACGCCTATATCGCGCTGACCGGCGCCGATCCCCATGCCGTGATCGTGGCCGTGCTCGACGTGCCCGCTTCGTGGGTCATGGAAGGCGGGCAAATCATGCCCGAACCGGGACAGGAACCGTAAGCGCCGCAGCGGGCGTCACGCCCGGGCCGCGCGCACGAAGACGCGGCCCGGTGGAGGTCAACGTCTTCCTGTGCGGCGCCTTGCCGCCCGCGTCACCCTTCCCCATCAGCCTCCCGCCGGCACTGCGACGGACTCTTGCCGGTCCACCTGGCGAACGCCTTGCGAAAGTTCGCCGTGTCGGCAAAGCCGACGCGGTGCCCGATCTCCTCGACTGAAAGGCGCGTCGAGCGCAGGTACTCGGTGGCCAGCATGCGGCGCACATCGTCGATGATGGCCTGGTAGCTGGTCAGTTCTTCCCCCAGCCTTCGGAAAAACGTCCGTTCGGACAGCCCGAGTTCGCGCGCCATCGCCCCCGCCGTCGGCGACCGCCCGGCATAGCCGAGCAGGACGAGGCGGACTTCCCGCTGCAGCGGCGTCTGCCCGCCGCTCAGGGACATCACCCTGTCGCAAAAACTCGAACAAATCTTCGCGGTCAATGAACTGGCGTTTGGGCAGGCGGCATCGAGCACCGATGCCTCGAAATGCCATTCCATGCGCTCGCCGCCAAAGTGCGCCGCACAGTGCAACGCCTGGGCAAACTCGCCGGCATGGGACGGCGCCGGGTACGGAAAATACATCGCCCGGTTGGGAAACGGATGTTCCAGCACAAGACTCATCAAGGTGGTCATCGAGCTGCGCCAGAATTCCGCGACAAACGGCATCAGGGGCCCCAGCGCCTGCGGGTTGTGGGTGCGGAACACCGCAACCTCCCCCTCCACGACAAAGCTGATGCGCATTACGGGGCCGGCAAGGTCAAGGTGGCGCATGCCGAAGCGGATCGCATCGCCGATCGTCAGGCTGCTGGCGAGGGCATACCCGAACATGCCAAAGTCGCTGATGCGCTGGCGGCGTCCCGCGCGCAAGGCGGTGTCGGGCCGCCGCGCCAAGCGCCACGCATTGCGGATCAACGCCAGGCGCTGGCTGTGCGGCAGGGCCTCGGTGGGATGCGCGAACCAGTCGCGCGCGATCTGGGTACCGGCAAGCAGGTCGGCTTCGGCCACGCCCTGGTCGGCCAATTCGTCGCGCAAAGCCAGGAAGCCTTGCGTCGATCCGGAAGCAAGTTGAAATTCTGTGTGCATGATTGGCAGGATATCACCTCTTGAATGGCATGAAACAACCTTGTTTGCGTTGGGACCTCGCAGCACACTGCAGGTTCACCAAACCAACCAGGAGATCCGCATGTCCAACCCCAGCATCACTCTCACCATGGAAGGCCAGGTCGGCGTCCTGACCATGGCCCACGCCCCGCATAACCTGCTGGGTCCGGTACTCACCGCGGGTATCCTGCAAGGCCTGGACGACGCCATGGCCGCCGGCGCCCGCGCCATCCTGCTGCGCAGCAGCCTGCGCCACTTTTCCGCCGGCGCCGACCCGGTGGTGCTGCAGGAGGCAATGAAAACCGGCGCGGGCCCGTCCCATTCGCCCGTTGAATTCCTTCAACGCTTCGAAGCCTGCCCGCTGCCCATCGTCGCGGCGGTGCACGGGGTCTGTGTCGGCGGCGGCTTTGAATTGGCGCTCGCTTGCGACTTCATCCTGGCAGCCCGCTCGTCCAAGATCGGCTCGGTCGAAGTGACGGTTGGCCTCAATCCGCTGATGGGAGCGGTGCAGCGCCAGGCCCAGCGCGCCGGTGCGCTGCGCGCCAAGGAGATGTCCATGCTGGGCCACCGCTACGACGCCGAGACCATGGAACGCTGGAATCTGATCAACCGCGTGGTCGACGACGCCCATCTCGACGCCGCGGCGATGGCGGTGGCGCTGGAACTGGCCAATGGCCCGACTTTGGCCCACGGCATTACCAAGCGCCTGGCGGCCCTGGCCATCGACCAGGGTGTGGCCGCGGCGGATGCGGCGATGGAGCAGCTGCAACTGCCGCTGTGGCGCAGCGAAGACCTGGCCATCGGCATCGACTCGATGATGAAAAGCGGTTCGGGCATGGCCCGCTTCGTGGGACGCTGAGCATGGCCGCCCCTCTCGACGGCCTGCGCGTGGTGGACTTTTCCCGCGTCCTGGCGGGGCCCCTGTGCGCCCGCACCCTGCAAGACCTTGGCGCCACGGTGATCAAGATCGAACCGCCGCGCGCCGACGTGTCGCGCTTTTCGGCGCCGATCAACGCCAATGGCATGTCCGGCTACTATGCCCAGCAAAACGCCGGCAAGCAAAACATCTCCATCGACCTCAACCGGCCCGAAGCGCGCGAGATCGCGCTGCGCCTGTGCGACGAAGCCGACATCCTGGTCGAGAATTTCCGTCCAGGCACGCTGGCCGCCTTCGGGTTGGATTACGCCACGCTGGCGGCGCGCAACCCGCGCCTGATCTACGCCTCGATTTCAGGCTATGGCCAGCAAGGGCCGTGGCGCGGCCGCATGGCGTATGCCGCGACCGTGCAGGCGGAGGCGGGGTTTACCGCCCATTCGATGGACCACTTCGACAGCAACCTGGCCCAGCCGCAGACCGACGCCCTGTCGCACGGCGACGTCTACGCCGGCATGCAAGGCGTCATCGGCATCCTGGCGGCCCTGCGCCAGCGCGAAGCGACCGGACGGGGGCAGCATATCGACATCGCCATGGCCGCGACCATCATGGCAGTCAACGAGGCGGCGCATGTCAGCCTCAGTGGGCTCGACACGGGCGACGAACCGGCCATCCTCGGGGCGACCGACGGCGCCTTCTTTGACGGCCCGCAGGGCGAGCGCTTTATTTCCGCCATCAGCCTAGTGGGCACGATCACCTTCCGCTTCTTCCTCGCCGCCATGCGCCGCCCCGACTTGGCGGACGATCCGCGCTTCGCCACGGCGGCGGCACGGCGCGCCAATATCGATGCGCTCAAGGCCGTGGTCCAGGCATGGATCTATTCATTCCCCACCTTGGCGGCGGTCGACGCCCAGCTGGACGAGGCAAAAATCGCCATCGGCGAAATCCGCACTCTGGACCAGATTGCCGAAAGCGAATGGGCCGAGTACTGGGGCGCCACGATTGACGTGCCGGACCGCAATGGCGGCGCCTTCCGGCTGCCTGGCCGTCCGTGGCGGTTTTCCGATGCCGAACTTCCATTGCCGGGCGCCCCGGCCTTGCAAGGCGAGGACAACCATGCGGTGTGCCATGCCCTGGGCATGAACGACGCTGAGATCGCCGCGCTGGAAAGCAAAGGCGTTTTAATCGGCAACTTCGCCGCCCGCATGATCGCCGCCGTGATGGGCGGCGCACATTAATATCGAGACAAGCATGACAACGACGAATGAACTTAGCCGGCAACTCGAGGCCCTGCAGCGCGCCTGCCGCGCCCACCCCTACCCGAGTGCCGCCGAGCGCAAGCAACACTTGCAACAGCTGAAGGCCCAGATTTCCCGTTACCAGGACGTGTTTGCCGATGCCGCGCATGCCGATTTCGGCGCCCGCCCGCAGTTCGAGTCGCGCCTGGTCGAAGTGATCGGCACCCTGTGGGTGCTCGATCACGCGCGCAAGCATGTCACGAAATGGATGCGCCCGAAAAGCCGCATGCCGGAATGGATGTTTGCGGGACCGAACAAGCTGCAGGTTACCTATCAACCCAAGGGCGTGGTCGGCATCGTGACGCCCTGGAACATGCCGCTGTACCTGTCGCTGGGGCCGTTGGCGGCGGCGCTGGCGGCGGGCAACCGCGCCATGATCAAGCTGCCCGAGGTGACGCCGCATTGCAACGCCGTCATCAAGCGCATGCTGGCGGAGATTTTTCCGGAAGACCTCGTGACCGTGGTTGGCGAAGAGCTGGCCAATCCCACGGGCTTTACGGAGCTGCCGTTCAACCACCTGATCTTCACCGGGTCGCCCCGCATCGGCCGCATCGTTGCGCGGGTGGCGGCGGACAACCTCGTGCCGGTCACGCTGGAACTGGGCGGCAAGAGCCCGGCCATCGTCTGTGACGACTACCCGGTCGGCGACGCCGCACGGCGCATCGTGCACGGCAAGGCGACCATGTGCGGCCAGATCTGCGTCGCGCCGGACTACGCGCTGGTGCCGGCCAAGGCGGTGGCGGAATTTGTCGCGGCCGCGAAACAAGCCTTTACACAGATGTTCCCGGGCGGGGCCTGCGGCCAGCCGGACTATGCGTCCCTGATCGACGATCGGCAATTGGCCCGCATCAAGCAATTGCTGGCCGATGCGAAAGCCAAGGGTGCGCAAGTGACCGCGCTGGGCGCCTGGGATGGCGGCCGGCAAATGCCGCTGCACGTGGTGGCGAATATCACCGACGACATGGAGATCGCGCACGAGGAAGTCTTTGGCCCACTGCTGCCGGTGAAGAGCTACGGCAGCTTCGACGAGGCGATTAATTACGTCAACGACCACCCCCGCCCGCTGGCGCTGTACTGCTTCAGCAGCGACAGTGGCCGCCGCGACGCGGTGATCAAGCGTACCCATTCGGGCGGCGTGACGATCAACGACTGGGGCTGGCATACCGTCAATGCGGCGGTGCCCTTTGGCGGCACCGGCAACTCGGGCATGGGCACTTACCATGGCGAGGAAGGCTTCCGCGAACTGTCGCACGCAAAATCGGTGTTCCAGCGCGCGCGCCTGTTCCCGACGCAATGGTTCCATCCGCCAGTCAATCTCGGTTGGCGCGGCGCGTTCCAGCGCATGTGGATGAATTTCTATGCCGGCAAGGGCGATGCGTCGCTGGGCGGCACGCCTTACGGTGAGGCATTTGCCCGGAAAGCGGGGCAGCCATGAGCGGCATCACGACACTGCCCCGCATCGCATCGCTTGCCGACATCGAGGCACTGGAAGCCGTGCCGCTGGAGCAACGGCTGGAGGGACTCCACAGCACCTACGATGTGATCCGGCGCGGGGCCGAGCGCTTTGGCGACGCCCCGGCGCTGAGCTTCCTGCCCGATGGCGATCCCGACGCCGACGCGCACACCATCACTTACCGGGAATTGCTGGCCAAGGTGACCCAGGCCGCCAACCTGTTCGGCGAATTGGGCATCGGCGCCGGCGATGTCGTGTCGTATGCGTTGCCCAATCTGCTTGAAACCCACTACACGATATGGGGCGGCGAAGCGGCCGGTATCGTCAATGCCGTCAATCCCATGCTGGAACCGGCCCAGATCGCCCATATCCTGAACGCGGTCGAAGCCCGGGTGCTGGTGACCCTGGGCCCTGCGGCCGATGAGCCATTGTGGCGCAAGATCGACGCGATACGCGCCGAGGTGCCCAGCTTGACGACCGTGCTGCTGGTCGGCGAGCCACACGACCTGGCGCCCGATTTGCCAGCCTTCGGTCCCGCGTTGGCGCGCCAGCCGGCCGGCCGCCTGCTCAGCGGGCGGTCCATCCAGCGCGGCGATATGGCTTCCTGTTTCCATACCGGCGGCACCACCGGCCTGCCCAAGGTCGCGCGCCATACCCACTTGAACGAACTGGCCAACGCCAGTTCAGCCGGCTTGATGTGCGGCTTGACGGCGCGGGACAGCCTGCTGTGCGGATTGCCGCTGTTTCACGTCAATGGCGTCATCGTCACCGGCCTGGTGCCGTTCATGAACGGCGCCCATGTGATCCTGCTGGGTGCCAACGGCTTCCGCCAGAAATCCGCGCTGGCCAACTTCTGGCGCACGGTCGAAACATTCGGGGCCAGCTTCTTTTCCGCCGTGCCGACGGTGTTCGCGGCGCTGCTGGGCGTGCCGGTCGGCGACGCCAAGGTGGGCACGCTGCGCTATGCGCTCTGTGGCGCCGCCGCGATGCCGCCCGAGATCATCCGCCGTTTCGAGGCGGGCACCGGGATCAAGATCCTCGAGGGCTATGGACTGACCGAAGGCACCTGCGTCAGCACCGTCAACCCGCGCGACGGCCAGCGCCATAACGGCTCGATCGGTCTGCGCCTGCCTTACCAGGATGTGAAGACAGCCATCGTCACCGATGGCCAATGGCTGCGCGATTGCGCCACCGATGAAATCGGCACGCTGCTGATCCGTGGCGCCAACGTGTTTCCCGGCTACCGGGACGAAGCCGCCAATCGCGGCATCTGGGCCGCCCCCGGCTGGCTCAACACGGGAGACCTGGCGCGGATCGATGGGCAAGGCTATGTCTGGCTGACCGGACGGCAAAAGGAATTGATCATACGTGGCGGCCACAACATCGAACCGGCGATGATCGAGGACGCGATGCTGCGCCATCCCGCCGTCCAGTTCGCCGCTGCGGTCGGCAAGCCCGACGCCTATGCCGGCGAGCTGCCGGTGGTGTTCGTGGTCCTCCGGGCTGGCATGGCCGCGACCGGCGACGAGCTGCTGGCCCATGCCAGGGCCGCCATCCCGGAACGGGCCGCCATCCCCGTCAACGTCTTCGTGCGCGACGCCTTGCCGGTCACGGCCGTGGGCAAGACGTTCAAGCCACGGCTGCGCTTCGAGGCCACCGAAATGGTCTTGTGTGACCTGTTGCGCGGCCTCGGTGGCGATCAGGGCACGTTTGACGTCGCCGTCACGGCCCATGAACGCCATGGCACGGTCGCCCGCATTCGCGGCCGCGCCGGCGCGGACCGGCTTGCCGACCTGGAGGCCGCTGTGCGCAAGGCGATGGCGGGTTTGTGCCTGCAATACGAACTGGAATGGACGCACTGAACACGGCGCGCGCCGCCGCAAACAATCGAACGGGGAGTGCCAGCGACATGGCAAGCAAGCAATACGATTACGACTGGCTGATCGTCGGTTCCGGCTTCGGCGGCAGCGTGTCGGCGCTGCGCCTGGCGGAGAAAGGTTACCGGGTCGGCGTGCTCGAGTGCGGCCGCCGCTTCCGCGACGAGGACTTCGCCAGCTCGACCTGGCAGCTGGGCCGCTTCTTGTGGGCGCCCATGCTGGGCCTGCGGGGCATCCTGCGGCTGACGCCGTTCAAGGATGTCCTGGTCGCCAACGGTTCCGGCGTCGGTGGCGGCAGCCTGGTCTACGCCAACACGCTGTACCGTGCCAAGCCCGAATTCTTCGCCCATGAACAGTGGCGCGGCCTGGCCAACTGGAACGCGGTGCTGCAACCGCACTACGATACCGCCGAACGCATGCTGGGGGTCAATAACGTACCGTTCGACTCCACCAACCAGCAGTTGCTGCGCCGGATCGCCCGCCATTACGGCACCCCGGACAGTTTCCGGCCGACGCCTTGCGCGGTGTACTTCGGCAATCCGGGCCAGACCGTCCCCGATCCGTATTTTGGCGGAGAAGGCCCGGCCCGCACCGGCTGTATCCGCTGCGGCGCTTGCAGCGTCGGCTGCCGCGTCGGCGCCAAGAACACGCTGGTGAAGAATTACCTGTGGTTCGCCGAAAAGCGCGGGGCCGCCATCCTGCCCGGGCACCAGGTCGTCGATGTCACGCCAGCCGGCGCGCCGGACGGCAGCGAAGGCTACGTTGTCACCACCGAACGCCCCGGCGCGTGGTGTTTCAAAGACCGCAAGACCTTCACCGCGCGCGGCGTGGTGATCGCGGCGGGCACCCTGGGCAGCAACCGCCTGCTCGCCAACCTGAAGCATGGCGGCTCGCTGCCGCGCATCAGCGACCGTCTCGGTGAACTGGTGCGCACCAACAGCGAATCCATCCTCACCGTGCGCCTGCCCAAGGACATCGGCACCTGGAACGACGTGGCAATCAGCGGCAGCATCCATGTCGACGCCGACACCCATATCGAACTGGTGACCTTGGGCCGCAAAGGGGATTTCATGTCACTACTGTACACCTGCCTGGTCGGCGACGGCACGCGCCTGACCCGGCCGCTGACCTGGCTGAGCGGCTTGCTGCGCCACCCGCTGCGCGGCCTGAAAACCCTGTGGCCGGTCGGCTGGAGCGAGCGCACCACCATGTTCCTGGTGATGCAGGCGCTGGATAACGCCATCGCGTTGCGCGCCAGTAAACGCTGGTTCGGCCGCGGCTATGCCCTGAGCACGGAACAGGACGCCGCCCGGCCCAATCCCACCTTCATCGCCGCCGGCAATGCGGCCGCCGCCTGGCTGGCCGCGCAGACCGGCGGTATCGCCCAGAGCAATATCTTCGAAGCCGCCGCCAACATTCCCACCACCGCCCACCTGCTGGGCGGCGCGGTGATCGGCGCCGATGCCGGTTGCGGCGTGATCGACGCCAGCCTGCGCGTGTTCGGCTACCGCAACCTGCTGGTCTGCGATGGCGCCGCCATGCCGGCCAATCCCGGCGTCAACCCTTCGCTGACCATCACGGCGCTGGCCGAGCATGCGATGGCACAGATTCCGGGGGCTGCGGAAAACGCCGGCGCCGCCATTGCGCCTACTGCCTGAGCAACATTGCGGTCGCCTGTACCCGGCGCCACCGGCCAACGCGACGGTGGCCGGCAAGGCGGTGCTAGCACGCCGCGTGATTCACCGTCACCACGTGGATCGCCAGTCCCCCCAGCGACGTTTCCTTGTACTTGTCGAGCATGTCGGCGCCGGTCTGGCGCATGGTCTCAATCACTTCGTCGAGGCTGACAATATGGGTGCCGTCGCCCTTCAGCGCCAGCGTCGCTGCGGTGATGGCCTTGATCGCGCCCATGCCGTTGCGCTCGATGCAGGGAATCTGCACCAGGCCGCCAATCGGGTCGCACGTCATGCCGAGATGGTGTTCGATCCCGATTTCCGCGGCGTTTTCGATTTGCTCGTTGCTGCCGCCGAGCGCCGCCGCCAATCCCGCCGCCGCCATCGCGCACGCCACGCCGACCTCGCCCTGGCAGCCGACTTCCGCGCCGGAAATCGATGCGTTGCGCTTGCACAGCATGCCGATGGCGGCCGCCGTCAGCAGGAAGATCCGTACCCCCTGCTCCGGGTCTGCCGGTTTGCATGATTCGACGTAATAGCGCAGCACCGCCGGAATAATCCCGGCCGCGCCATTGGTTGGCGCCGTCACCACCCGGCCGCCCGCGGCATTTTCCTCGTTGACCGCCATCGCGTACAGGCTGACCTGGTGCATTGCATCGTGCGGCCGCGCATGGGTAGCGTCCGGACCCGCTTCATTGACTTGCCGCCACAGCCGGGCGGCGCGGCGCTTGACGTTCAAGCCGCCTGGTAACGGGCCTTCCGTCACCAGGCCACGGGCGATACAGCCGCTCATCACTTGCCAGAGGCGATCCAGCCCGGCGTCCAGCGCGGCGTCTTCCATGCGGGCGCATTCATTGGCGCGCAACATGCGGGGAATCGATAACCCACTGTCGCGGCCATGCCGCAGCAATTGCCCCATGTTGTGGAACGGGTACGGCACCGGCACGGCGCCATCGGTTCCCTGGGCGAGCGGCGCTTCGCCGGCTTCACGAATAAAGCCGCCGCCTACTGAAAAAAAAACGCGTTCAACAAAACTGCCATCGTCCAGGGTCAGCGTAAACCGCATGCCGTTCGGGTGTTCCGGCAAGCTCTCGGTCTTGTGGAACACCAGGTTGTTACGGGCAGTAAAGCGCACGGGATAGGCGCCAAGCAGTTTTAACTGGCCATCGAGTTCAATTTGCGCCAGCAAGTCATCGACCGCATCCGGATCGACACCCGGCGGAGTCTCGCCCAGCAAGCCCAGGATCACGGCCTTGTCGGTCGCATGGCCGACACCGGTCAGCGCCAGCGAACCATACAGAGCCACTTCAATCGCCACGGCTTTGTCCAGCCGCTTGCATTCAAGTAAAAAGCGGCGCGCCGCCACCATCGGCCCGACAGTATGGGAACTCGACGGGCCAATGCCGACTTTGAAAAGGTCAAACACACTCATGTCCATCAACGGTTTCCTTCAAAAAAATTGGGTAGACAGGCCGGCGGCAGGGGAAGGCGCCACCGGCCGGAACGGGTCAGGCGCGGCCTGGCGCCAGCAGCGACACGGGACACTGCCGCTCGCGGGTGGACGCCATCATGCCGGCCACCATGTCGGCCGTGACGGCGCACAGGGTCCAGCCCAGGTGGCCGTGGCCCGTGTTGTAGAACACGCCCGGTGCGCAGCCGGGACCGACCCGGGGCAGCATGTCCGGCATCATCGGACGCAAACCGGCCCACGGCACCACGCGGTTGGTCTTGATGCCAGGGAAGCATTGCGCCACCCAGTCGGTCAGGGGACGGATGCGGTCGGCCCGGATGTCCCGGTTGAAACCGTTGAATTCCGCAGTGCCGGCCACCCGGAAACGGTCGACGCCGAGGCGGCTGGTCACCAGTTTGGTGGCGTCGTCCAGCAGGCTGACCTGCGGCGCGGCGGCCTGGCTGCCCGCGTCATCGAGGTGGACCGTGATGGAATAGCCTTTGACCGGATAAATGTTGACCCGGTCCCCCAGCATGTGGGCGAAGGTGCGGCTGGCGGTGCCGGCGCACACCACCACGCCGTCAAAGGTCTCGACCTGGCGGAAGCCCAGCTGGACCGTCGCGACTTCCACACGGCCATCCTTGCTCGACAGCGAACGCACGTCCTGGCCCAGGCGGATGCCAACACCGAGGCGCAGGCAGGCGTCCGACAGGGCCGTGGTGAACTTGTGGATGTCGCCGGTGGCATCGCTCTCCGTGTAAAAACCGCCGTAATAGTCACCCTGCAGCGCCGGTTCGATCTGGCGCATCTCGTGCGGCGTCACGGCTTGCCGCTGCAGCCCGCCTTCGGCCAGCATGCCCGACACCGCGCGCGCATGGTCAAACCCGGCGCGGTCGCGGTAGATGTGCAGGATACCCTGGCGGCGGACGTCGAAATCGATCCGCTCGGCGCGGGCCCATTCAAACAGGTGTTCGCGCGCGGCGATGGCCAGGCGCGCCGTGGTAATGGTGTTGCTGCGGTAGTACGGGATGGCCGCCATGAATTCAGCGAACCAGCTGAATTTGTGCCACGACGGCTTGGGATTGACCAGCAGCGGCGCATCATTGCGCAGCATCCATTTCACGCCTTTGACGATGGTCGACCAGTGGTTCCAGACTTCCGCGTTGGAGGCCGACAGCTGGCCGCCATTGGCGAACGAGGTTTCCATGGCGGGATAGCGGTTGCGTTCGAATACCGTGACGGCAAAACCTTGTTTTGCCAGCGCATAGGCGGTCGTGATCCCGGTGACGCCGCCACCGATAACAGCAATTGTTTTCATGATGCTCGAGACTCCAGAAGTCAAAAGAGGGTCCCTGCGCGGATACGCAAGAGACACCCCCTCTGTTCTGGACCTGAGAGATTTCGCATGCCCCTGCCGTGGCAGTTCGATGCTTGCTCCTTCGGTGCACCGGGCGACGACTTCCGGCAGCTCTTCAGAGTGTGAATGTGGTATCGGTCCTTTTGCCTGAGAGTTTCCGGGGCGGTTGCTCCTTCGGCGCTGTCCTCGCACTGGGCGGACAGTCTCTCCCGATATCACCTGGAGCGAAGCATAGTCGAAGATGTGACGATTTACCAAACATTTTTCATATGAATTTCACATTTCAGGGCGCCAAATGCCCATGCTATACTGCGCCGCTATGGCCCGTAAGTTCCTGTTCTTCATGCTGACAATCGTCGCACTCCAGTTCAGCTGGATGGCGATCAGCGTCTATTGCGGACACGAATCGGGCCGCGCCGCGCAGCACTTCGGCCACCACCAGCATACCGGGCACCCCGACGACACCGACCTGGCGAAAGATAGCTCGCCGTCGCTGGCGAAAAAACTGACGCCCCATACCGATTGTTCGTCCTGTTCCCATGCGCCGCTGGCGCCGGCGACTTTGGACACGGCGCTGGCCCATGCCCCGCTGGCCGGACAGCGGCAAACCATGCCGCTGTCCACGCCCTCCTCGGCTTACACCCCGCCACCTGAACGCCCCCAGTGGCGCGCCGCCGCTTAAGCCCGGCGGCTGTTTCACCTCTTTCAGTCGAGCCAAGCAAGCTGAGCCAAGCTGCACAAGTGGCATGCGCGACCGCGCGTGCCCCGTTGCCGCATCGCTCACGCGCTGCATAGCCTGAACGCTGCATAGCCCTCTCGCCGCCGGATTGTCTTCGACGTCCTCTTTCGGAGTGAAATCCATGCGATCCAGATTCATCATGCTGGGCGCCACGGTCCTGTTGTCAGGTCAGTGCCTGCCCCTGGCCGCCCATGCGGCCGCCCCGCAGGTACCCGATCCGGTATCCCCTGCGGCACCCAATGCCACATTCAATCTGGCGCTGATCCAGCCGACATTAACGCTGGAACAGGCCATCGCCCTTTCCCTGTCGTCCAATCCCGCCCTGCGCGCGGCCGGCGCCGGTATTGCCATTGCCGACGGCGCCCGCCAGCAGGCCGGCCTGTTGCCCAATCCCGAACTGTCCGTGCTGCGCGAAGGCGCGTCCCATGGTAACCGCACGCAAACGGTGCAACTCAGCCAGCCGCTGGAACTGGGCGGCAAACGCGCCGCCCGCATCGCGGTGGCGGAGCTGGACCGGACCCTGGCCGCCGACGAGGTGTACGTCAAGGCGGCGGAACTGCGCGCCGACGTGACGGCCGCCTACTTTGATGCGCTGGCAGCCCAGGAACGTGTCGAACTGGCGCAGGGCGCACTGGAGCTGGCGCTGAAAACCAGCCATGCGGCCAACCGGCGCGTGACCGCCGGCAAGGTGTCGCCGGTGGAAGCCACGCGGGCCAATGTGGCCACGTCCCATGCCCGGCTGGAACTGACGCAAGCCAATGCCGACCTGGCCAGCGCCCGGCGGCGCCTGGCGGCGATGTGGGGCAGTCCCTACGCGCTGCAGCAGCGCCTGGCACATCCCGAACCCGATGGGACGGCATTGCCGCCGCTGGAAATGCTGGAAGCGCGACTGGAAGCGGCGCCGCAACTGCGGCAGGCGCGCACCCGCCACGAACGGGAACAGGCGCAAGCCGGCCTCGAACGGGCGCAGCGCCTGCCGGACCTGACCGTCACGCTCGGCAACAAGAAAGACTATGACCAGGGCCGCTCGCAGGCCGTGGTCGGCGTGGCGATTCCCCTGCCCGTGTTCCACCGCAACCAGGGCAATGTGCTGTCGGCGCTGCGCCGTGCGGAACAAGCCGCGCTGCAACTCGACGTGGTGCGGTTGGAAGCCGGCCAGGCGCTGGCCGACGCCTACCTGCGCGCCGAAGTGGCGCAACAGCAGATCGACACCATCCGCACCGACATGCTGCCGGCCGCGCAAAGCGCGCTCGATGCGGCCATGACCGGGTTCGAACTCGGCAAATTCAATTTCCTCGATGTCCTCGATGCGCAGCGCACGCTGTCCCAGACCCGTGCGCAATACCTGGCCGCCCTGTCCGGGCGCTATCGGGCCATCGCCGACCTGCAACGTTACGTGACCATCAAATGAACCAATCCATCAAGCCCGTACTGGGCGTTATCGCGGCCGGCCTGGTGCTGGGCGCCACCATCCTCCTTTGGAACAAGGACGGTCCTGACCGGCATGCGCCGCAAGCGGAACACGCGGAGCATGCGGAACGTCCGGACGGCGCGCCGCATGGCCCGGCAGAAGCCGCCCAGGTCGCCATGACCGCCGAGCAAATCCGTGCGGCCGGCATCGTGCTGGCCAAGGCCGGACCGGCCGGCATCGGCACCGTGCTGCAATTTCCCGGCGAAGTGAAATTCAATGAAGACCGCACCGCCCACGTGGTGCCGCGCCTGCCGGGCGTGGCGGAATCGGTGCAGGCCGATCTCGGCCAGCACGTCAAAAAAGGCCAGGTGCTGGCCGTGATTGCCAGCCCCGAACTGGCGGAATTGCGCAGTACCCAGCTGGCGGCGCAAAAACGGCTGGCGCTGGCGCAATTGACGTATGAACGGGAAAAGAAGCTGTGGCAAGACAAGATCTCGGCCGAACAGGATTACCTGCAGGCGCGCCAGGCGTTCCACGAAGCGCAAATCCAGGCCCAAAGCACCAGCGCCAAACTCGATGCACTGGGTGCGGGCGGCAATGGCAATGGCAATGGCAATGGCAACCAGGGTGCGCTGAACCGGTATGTGCTGCGTGCGCCGTTTGACGGCGTGGTGGTGGAAAAGCATATCGCGCTCGGGGAAGCCGTGAAGGAAGACGCCAATGTCTTCCTGCTGTCCGACCTGTCCACCGTGTGGGTGGAAGTCAATGTGGCGGCGCGCGACATCGAGGCGGTGCGCACCGGCGAACCCGTCACGATCCAGTCCACCACCACCAGCTCCACCGCCACCGGCAAGATCAGCTACGTCGGCAGCCTGCTGGGGGAACAAACCCGCACCGCCAAGGCCCGGGTCGTGATCGCCAACCCGCAGATGGCGTGGCGTCCCGGCTTGTTCGTCAATGTCGCCATGGCGCAAGGCGTGCGCCAGGCGCCGGTCGCGGTGCAATCCGACGCGGTGCAGACGGTCGACGGCAAGCAAGTGGTCTTCCGTCAAACCGCGCAGGGCTTCCAGGCCAATCCGGTGCGCACCGGCGTGACCGACGGCGCCATGGTGGAAATCCTGGAAGGCTTGCCGGCCGGCGCGGCCTATGCGGCGGCGGGCAGTTTTGTGGTGAAGGCGCAGCAAGCCAAAGGCAGCGCCGGCCATGAGCACTGAGCGGGAGGTCGATCATGTTTGAACGGATCATACAACTGGCCATCGGCCACCGCTGGCTGGTGATGCTGGCCGTGCTGGGAATGGCGGCGCTCGGCGTGTACAGCTACCAGCGCTTGCCGATCGACGCGGTGCCCGACATTACCAATGTGCAGGTACAAATCAACACCACGGCCGCCGGCTATTCGCCGCTGGAAGTGGAGCAGCGCATCACCTTCCCGCTGGAAACCGTGATGGCGGGCTTGCCGAAACTGGAGCAGACCCGGTCGCTGTCGCGCTATGGCCTGTCCCAGGTGACGGTCATTTTCAAGGATGGCACCGACATCCATTTTGCGCGGCAACTGGTCAACCAGCGCCTGCAGGAAGCCAGGGATCATTTACCGGCCGGGGTCAATCCGGCCATGGGGCCGATTTCCACCGGGCTCGGTGAAATCTTCCTGTGGACCGTGGAAAGTACACCGGGCGCGAAAAAGGCCGACGGCCAGCCTTACACCCCGGCGGACTTGCGGGAAATCCAGGACTGGATCGTCAAGCCGCAATTGCGCCAGGTGGCCGGGGTCACGGAAATCAATTCGATCGGCGGCTACGCCAGGGAATACCACATCACGCCGGACCCGGCCAAGCTCAGCTCCTACCGCCTGACCTTGAAGCAGGTGGTGGCAGCGATCGAACGCAACAATGGCAATGTCGGCGCCGGCTACATCGAGCGGCGCGGTGAACAGTTCCTGGTGCGCGCGCCCGGTCAGGTGCACTCGCTGGACGATATCCGCAACACCATCCTCGACAACGTGCAGGGGGTGCCGATCCGCGTGCGCGATGTGGCGGCGGTGGAGCTTGGCAGTGAATTGCGGACCGGCGCGGCCACGGAAAACGGGCGCGAAGTGGTGCTGGGGACGGTCTTCATGCTGATTGGCGAAAACAGCCGCACCGTGGCGCAGGCGGTCGCAAAAAAAATGGTGGACGTGAACAAGACGCTGCCGGCGGGCGTCAAAGCCATCCCCGTGTATGACCGCACGGTCTTGGTGGACAAGGCCATCGCCACCGTGAAAAAGAACTTGCTGGAAGGCGCGGTCTTGGTGATCGTGGTGCTGTTCCTGTTCCTCGGCAACCTGCGGGCGGCCATGATCACCGCGATGGTGATCCCCCTGTCGATGCTGTTTACCTTCACCGGCATGGTGAGCTACAAGATCAGCGCCAACCTGATGAGCCTGGGAGCGCTGGACTTCGGCATCATCATCGATGGCGCGGTGGTGATCGTGGAAAACTGTGTGCGCCGCCTGGCCCATGCGCAGCAGGCGCAAGGCCGGGCCTTGAGCCTGGAACAGCGTTTACAGGAAGTGTTTGCCGCCGCCAAGGAAGCGCGCCGGCCCCTGCTGTTCGGGCAGTTGATCATCATGGTGGTGTACCTGCCGATCTTTGCCTTGTCCGGTGTCGAGGGCAAAATGTTCCACCCGATGGCGTTTGCCGTGGTGGCGGCGCTGGCGGGGGCGATGATCCTGTCGCTGACCTTCGTGCCGGCGGCGGTGGCCCTGTTTATCGGCCAGCGCGTGGAGGAAAAGGAAAACCGCCTGATGGCCCTGGCGCGCCGCGCCTACCAGCCGCTGCTGGCCAAGGTGCTCGATCACACTGCACTGGTGGTCACCAGCGCCGTAGTGCTGGTAGTACTGTCGGGCTTGTTGGCGACACGGATGGGCCGTGAATTCGTGCCCAGCCTGAATGAAGGCGACATCGCCCTGCAGGCGCTGCGCATCCCCGGCACCAGCCTGACGCAATCGCTGGACATGCAAATGAAACTGGAAACCGGCCTGAAAGCCAGGTTCCCGGAAATCGACCGTATTTTCGCCCGCACCGGCACGGCGGAAATCGCTTCCGACCCGATGCCGCCCAACATTTCCGATGGCTACATCATGCTGAAACCGGAATCCGCGTGGCCCAAACCGAAACGCAGCCGCGCGGAACTCATCGATGCGATCCAGGACGAGGCGGAACTGTACGCGGGCAACGCGTATGAATTTTCACAACCGATCCAGTTGCGCTTCAATGAATTGATTTCCGGCGTGCGCAGCGACGTCGCCGTGAAAATCTATGGCGATGACATGGATGTGCTGGCGGCGACCGGGCAACAGGTGGCGAACGTGTTGCAGCGCGTGCCCGGCGCCACCGAAGTCAAGGTCGAGCAAACCGGCGGCTTGCCGATGTTGACGGTCAATATCGACCGGGAAAAGACGGCCCGCTATGGCCTCAATATCGCCGACGTGCAGGAAGCGCTGGCCACCGCCACCGGTGGCCAGCATGCCGGGACCGTGTTCGAGGGCGACCGCCGCTTCAGCATCATCGTGCGCTTGCCGGAAGCACTGCGCAATGACGTCGATGCGCTGGGCCGCCTGCCCATTGCGATCCCGCGTCAGGATGGCGCCGGCACCGCCTTTATCCCGCTGGCCGAAGTGGCCACCCTGGACTTCGCGCCCGGCCCGAACCAGGTCAGCCGGGAAAACGGCAAGCGCCGCATTGTGGTCAGCGCCAATGTGCGGGGACGCGACATCGGCAGCTTTGTGCCGGACGCCGAGCGCGCGCTGGCGGCCGGCGTCAAAATTCCACCGGGCTACTGGACTGGCTGGGGCGGCACGTTTGAACAACTGCAATCAGCCACCCAGCGCCTGCAAGTGGTGGTGCCGCTGGCCTTGTTCCTGGTGCTGGCCTTGCTGTTTGCCATGTTTAACAACATCAAGGATGGCTTGCTGGTGTTTACCGGCATTCCATTCGCCCTGACCGGCGGCATTGCCGCGCTGATGCTGCGCGATATCCCGTTGTCTATTTCCGCCGCGGTGGGCTTCATTGCGCTGTCCGGGGTGGCGGTGCTGAACGGCCTGGTCATGCTGGCCTGCATCCGCGCCCTGCGCGAGGAAGGGATGCCGTTGGAGCTGGCGGTGATGCGCGGCGCCCTGACGCGGCTGAGGCCGGTATTGATGACGGCGCTGGTGGCGTCGCTGGGCTTCGTGCCGATGGCGCTGGCCACCGGCACCGGAGCCGAAGTGCAGCGGCCGCTGGCGACGGTGGTGATCGGCGGCATCCTGTCGTCGACCGCGCTGACCTTACTGGTGTTGCCGGTGCTGTACCGGCTGGTGCACCGGCGGTAACTCCCTAAGGCGGTTGCCGCGTTGGCAGGAGCCGCCATGCCGATATCGTAGGGCGGTAAGCCGCAGGCTTGCCGCCATTGTGTGCGGACAGGTGCTGCAAACGCTGGCGATGGCGCACGCATGGCGGCTTCCGCCCCGGCGGAAACCGCCCTACGAAGGCGTCCGCGATTGATTCACAAGCGCTACGCAGTCTGCGCCGCCGGACAACGCAATCGCCAAATCCCGCTGCGCCAGCCCGTCCGGGAAGATCGACAGCACTTGCATGAAGCTGCCTTCCGGCTGGGCCGTCAATTGCAGCCACTCCCCCGTCACCGGATGGTGAAAACCGATACCGGTGGCGGCCAGCATCAGCCGTCCCTGGCCAAACCGCTCGGCAAAATAGCGGTTGTGACGGCCCCGGCCGTGATTCGCATCGCCAATGATGGGATGGCTGATGTGTTTCATATGGCGCCGCAACTGGTGGCGGCGCCCGGTTTCCGGCGTCAGTTCCACCAGGCTGTAGCGGCTGCTGGCATACCCTTCGATGGCCACCGGGATTTCCGTTGTCGCCAGGCGGCGGTAGCGCGTCAGGGCTTCCCGCACCGGCGCTTCCTCGTCCTTGCAGCGGCGGTCTTCCGGTTCTTCGCGCAACGGGTGGTCGATCACGCCCTGCTCCGGGCACCAGCCCCGCACCATCGCCACATAACGCTTGCGCACCAGGCCCTCCATCAGCGCCTTGCCCAGCAGGCTGGCTGTATCCGGGTCGCGCGCAAACACCAGCAGGCCGGACGTGGGCCGGTCCAGCCGGTGCAGCGGGTACACATACTCGCCGCCATTCATGGCGCGCGCATATTGCAGGGCAAATTCAGTTTCGTGCGGGTCGATGGGGCTGCGGTGCACCAGCAACCCGGCCGGCTTGTGCACCACGAGTAGCCACTGGTCGCGGTAAATTTCAGTCAGTGGATTGTGTGGCAGGCTGGACATCGGATGGTGGCGAAAAGCGGCAAGGGCCGCCATCTTACCAGTTGCGCCGGCAGCCGCCCTCTCCAGGCCAGCACCGGGATGCGTGGTTCGCCAGTTGCATCGTGTCATGCGGCACGTTTTTTCTCCTCCAGCCTACAATCGGCCATCGGACCTCAAACACGGTGCAAGGTGTGCTATGTGGCAACAGATCTGGCTGACGTTACAGCAGGAATTTTCCGACCTTGGCGACGTCCGGGGCATTACCCAGGTGGTGATCCGCCTGCTGGTGGCGGTTGCGCTGGGCGCCATGCTGGGCTATGAACGGGAATCGGTGGGGGCCTCGGCCGGATTACGGACCCATATGCTGGTGTCGCTGGGTTCTGCCTTGTTCGTGCTGATCCCCCTGCAGGCGGGCATGCCGATCGCGGACCTGTCGCGGGTGTTGCAGGGGGTGACGGCCGGTATCGGTTTTATCGGCGCCGGCGCGATTTTAAAACTCCAGGATGAAAACCAGATTACCGGGTTGACCACGGCGGCCGGCGTGTGGCTGACGGCCGCCGTCGGGATAGCCGCCGGCATGGGGCGGGAAGCCACGGCGGTCTTGAGCGCCGTGTTCGCACTGATCATCCTGTCGCTGTTGCATCACGGCGTGGAGAAAAAACGCAAACGGCCACCGCCGCCCGCCGGCAATCCGGATGACTGACGCAGGTCAGCGCATTAGCATCCCGACCGCCATTTCAGCCAGCACGTTCCGCACTTGCGCGTGAAATGTTTTCAGGGCTTTGGTCATGATGTGCTCCTTGATGAGGGGGGTATGACACCATGTTAACGGCCATACAGGACAGTTTCCGCCCTGATTTCGAATGATACCGCTTTCCCATGCAACGTTGCCGCCCGCACATGGGATGGCGGCGTCCGCCGCTCCCGCCGGCCACCATACCCGCGCCGATGAATTCCAATAAATCCCATTAAAAACAGTTGCTTACTGTGTCTCATTCTTAACATGCTTGAGGACTTTGTTAAGAATGAGACACCAATGTTGCACAAATGCCGACACAAACACGTCTAGACAGGCGTTTAAGACCACTTTTGCAATTTCCCATTGAAACATTTCGCTGGCTCATGTGACGATATGTTCACGGATGGGCTCACAAGGCCCGCCAAACGACAAGAACTTCAACGATCGGAGATAAGCATGCAATGGAATAATGCGGTAAAGATTGGCGGTTCGGTAATGGCAGCAGCCCTGTGCTTCGGTGCGCAAGCGGCAGGCAATGGCATCGTCACCAGCGTCAGCATGGACAAGAAATCACTGGGCGCCAGCGATGACGTGGTGGTCAAGGTCACGATGACGAACACCTCGTCGTCGCCGCAGCAAATCCTGAAATGGCATACGCCGTTCGGCGATGTCGAAGAAGCGCTGTTTGAAGTGACCCGCGACGGCGTCGCCGTGCCGTATGAAGGCATGCACGTCAAGCGCCAGGTACCGACCGCCAGCGATTACTTCACGATCCAGCCAGGCAAATCGCACTCCGTGCATATCGAACTGTCGTCGATGTATAACATGGGCGTGACGGGCGAATACAAGATCCGCTACAAGACCAAGGGCCGCGCCCTGTTCGCAGCGGACAAGAACAAGAACACCGAAGAAGTCGCGTCGGAAGCCGTATCGGTGTACATCGAAGGCGCGCTGCGCCGTGGTGTCGTGCCGGAAGCGCAACCGCAGCCACTGGCCGGCGGCAGCCTGTCGTTCAGCAAGTGCAGCGCGTCGCAGCAAAGCACCATCACCTCGGCCATGTCCGCTGGTAACAACATGGCGACCAACAGCGACGCCTACCTGACGGCCGGCACCACCGGCACCCGCTACACCAAGTGGTTTGGCGCCTACACGTCGGCCCGCTACAACACGGCCAAATCGCACTTCGCCGCGATCAAGGACGCGTTCAACAACAAGCCGGTCACGGTGGATTGCTCGTGCAACAAGACCTACTACGCTTACGTGTACCCAACCCAGCCATACAAGATTTATGTGTGCAAGGCGTTCTGGACCGCACCGATGACGGGTACGGACTCGAAAGGCGGCACCCTGGTGCATGAAATGAGCCACTTCAATGCCGTGGCAGGTACCGACGACCACGTGTATGGCCAGAGCGGCGCAGCATCGCTGGCAATCAGCAATCCAGACCAGGCGCTGGATAACGCGGATTCGCATGAATACTTTGGCGAGAACACGCCTGCCGGCAACTAAGCGGCAAGCTGGCAACTAAGCAGCAACACAGCAACAAAGCGGTTCCCGGCAGGGGCACGGGAACCGGCTCTCCCTGGTAGTACGCTCCAAAAGACGAAGCCAGCCATTTACCCCGGCTGGCCCGGCGGTTCCCGGCAGGGGCACGGGAACCGGCTCTCCCTGCGTAGTACGCTCCAAAAGACGAAGCCAGCCATTTACCCCGGCTGGCCCGGCGGTTTCCGGCAGGGGCACGGGAACCGGCTCTCCCTGCGTAGTACGCCCCAACAGACGACGGGCCTTCGCCCCTGCTCGCCCCATCCCAGCTTGCAGGGGTCTTTTTGTTTACCGCCCCGCCATTGGCGTGCTGTCGCCCCGGTACGTAAAGCTGACCGGCGCCACCGACAACCGCACCGTTCCATCGAGTTTCGCAAGATCCGGTACGGCAAAAGCCGCATAACTGAGCTGGTACGTGTTCTGGCCCGGCTTGAACGCATAACTGTCGGTGATGTCCAGCGTATTGCTGTGACGCGTGCCTGGTTTCACCGTGAAGTAATCGTCGGCCGTCAGCGGGCCACGCTTGACCAGCGGGCCCTGGTATTCCACCAGCTTGCCAGTGGCCGTATCGCGGATTTCAAACAGCCGCCCCAGCAATTCCTTATCCGTGGCAATCGCGTTGGGGACGTGCATCGGATGGCCATTGGGGTTGTCGAGCACGACAGTGACCAGCACACGGCCGCCACTGGACGCCACCGACAACGTTTCACTGAATGATTTCATTAACTTGCCTCCAGCCTGGGAAGCCAGCGGCACTGCCAGCAGCAGCGCCGCACACGTGGCAGCAGGGATCCATTTCACGGTAACCTCCTTCCGGTGATTCCACATCCGGCCAACCTCTGTTCAACTATAGGCCAAAATACACTTAACAGGCGTCCCTAATCATGCCCGTCAGGCGATATTGTTGCCGTTCACGGACGCCATGATTTCATCATGGCGTTCCAGGTCCGACTTGTGCAGGTAAGCCGCCGTCGTCACGATGCTGGCGTGCCCTGCCGTGTCTTGCAGGGTTTTCAGTTGCACGCCATTGTTGGCGTGGTTGGTCAGCATGCTGTGGCGCAGCCAGTGGGCGGACGCCTGGCGCAATGCGGTGGCGCTGTCGGCGTCGCCCAGCAAGTCGGCCGCCACGGCGGCATCGGCAAACACGGCTTTCATCGCGTCAGCGGCGGCTTCATCCGTGACGCGTTGCAACTGCACACCTCGGCTGGACAACACCATTGGCGTGCTGTCGCCGCGCGCAGTCTGGGGCGTCAAACCATAGGCGCTGCGATAGCGGCGGAAGGCGTCCAGCATATCGGGCGGCACCGGCAAACGGCGCGCCTTGTTGCCCTTGCCTGTCACGTCCAGCCACCAGCGGCCATTGCCTTCCGTATACAGCGCCCCCATGTCCGCGCCGACAATTTCCGACAGGCGCGCGCCGGTGTGGGTATACGCCAGCAACAGGAACCGGTCGCGCTCACGGCGGCGGATGGTCGCCTGGCTCAGCGCTTCGCGCCGCTCCACGGCGGCCAGCGCCAAACGAATCGCATCGGGCGACAGGTAGCGGGTGATGCGGGCGGCCGTGGCGACCCGGACGTGGTGCACCAGGGCGCCGGGATTGCGGTCCAGGTATCCGGTTTGTTCAGCAAAGCGCAGGAAGCCTTTGACGGCAATCACCGCCTGGCGGCGGCTGGCGTCGGACAGCGGCCCGGAAAACGGGCGGTAGCGCGCATCGTTGCGCGGCCACTTGGTGGCGGACACCCAGTCGGGCGGCGGTGCGCGCAGGAAATCCTTATAACTGTTGATATCGGAAACCGTCAGCTCGCGCAAGGTTTTGCGGGCTTCTTCCCGGCACCAGGTCAGGAAGCGGAACAATTCCTTTTGCGAATTGGCGCGCGAGGCGGGACTCAGTTCGCCGTGGCCGATATACTCGCGCGCCAGCTCGCTGTCGGTGTGCGCGGCGGTCAGCCGTCCGCCGCCCGCCTGACCGCCGCTGTACGACGTCATGACGGACGGTAAAGACGGCGTCGTGACCGGCTCGAGGTCAATCAAGGCGAATTTACTGGTCATTTATCCAGTATACCATACAGTGGTTTATACAGTAATCGGCGGCATCGCATAAATTGCGTGACGCGTCACTTTATTTGCGGATATTATCGTTACGCGTCACACAAAATAAGGAATCGGCATGGATGAAAAACGGGGCCGGGGACGGCCGCCCAAAGACGATGCGCTGACGCCGGCCGAACGCGCCAAGCGCTACCGCGACAACCGGCGGGCGGAAAAAGAAGCGATTGCACTCAGCCGCGAACTGGACGACCACCCGCCGGACTCGCCGCACCGCCTGTTCGTGGAACTGGACCGGGCATTGACGCGGGTGGCGGAACTGGAACAGCAGCTGGAACAGGCGCAACAGGAAATCCGGCGCCTGCAAAAGCACGCGCAGTGAGCCATCACGTGATTATGCGGCAACACTGATGTTGCGTATTTGGTAATCCAGTCAGGGATATCGGTTAAGATTCACCGACGAAACTCCGCAAAGGAACACCAGCATGATCGTCGGCATAGACCTGGGCACCACCAACAGTTTGATCGCGGTGTGGGAAAGCGGGCTGGCGCGCCTGATTCCCAATAGCCTGGGCGACGTGCTGACGCCGTCTTGCGTGAGTGTCGATGACGATGGTTCAATCCTGGTGGGCCGCGCGGCGCGCGAACGGCTGCAGACCCACCCCGCGCTCAGCGCCGCCACGTTTAAGCGCCACATGGGCAGCGACAAAGTCACGCACCTGGGCAAACGCGCGTTCCGGCCGGAGGAATTGTCCGCGCTGATCCTGCGCTCCCTGAAAGACGACGCGGAAGCGGCGCTGGGACAGCCGGTGACGGAAGCCATCATCACCGTGCCGGCCTACTTTTCCGACGCCCAGCGCAAGGCCACCCGGGCGGCCGGCCAACTGGCGGGGCTGAAGGTCGAACGCCTGCTCAATGAACCGACCGCCGCCGCGCTGGCCTATGGCATTCACTTGCGTGATACCGAAAGCAAATTCCTGGTGTTTGACCTGGGAGGCGGCACCTTTGACGTCTCCGTACTGGATTTGTTCGACAACGTGATGGAAGTGCGCGCGTCCGCCGGCGACAACTTCCTCGGCGGCGAAGATTTTGTCGGTGCGCTGGTGGAGCGTTTTTTTGAACTGAACAAAATTCCGACACCGCTGAAAAACGACGCGATCTTCATGCAGCGCCTGAATGCCCAGGCGGAACTGGCCAAGCGCGCGCTGTCATCCGCCCACCAGGCAGAGGTCAGGGTGCGCGAAGGCGCGGCGGAATATGCGATGGCGCTCGATGAGGCGGCGCTGGAAAAAATCTGCGCACCGTTATTGATGCGCCTGCGCGACCCCGTCGAGCGGGCGCTGCGCGATGCGAATATCCCGGTGGCGGAGCTGGACAACATCGTACTGGCCGGCGGCGCCACCCGCATGCCGGCCGTGCGCCGCATGGTGGCGCGCATGTTTGGCCGTTTTCCGTCGTGCGACATCAATCCGGACGAAGTGGTGGCGCTGGGGGCTGCCGTGCAGGCTGGCCTGAAAATGAACGACAAGGCGCTCGACGAAGTCGTCATGACCGACGTCGCCCCCTATTCGCTGGGCGTGTCGGCTTCGATGCAACTGGACGCCAACAACTTTTCTTCCGGCCACTTCGACCCGATTATCGAACGCAACACCGTGGTGCCGGTGAGCCGGGTCAAACGTTATTTTCCCGTCCAGGACCAGCAGCGCATGCTGCAGATCGACGTCTACCAGGGCGAAGCGCGGATGGCGTGGGACAACATCAAGCTGGGCGAACTCAGAGTCGACCTGCCCGGCGGCAAGCGCGACAACAATGGCGTCGACGTCCGGTTCACCTATGACGTCAACGGCTTGCTGCAAGTGGAATTGACAGTGCTGGCCACCGGCGACACCCACAGCCTGCTGATCGAAGGCAATCCCGGGCTGTTGACGGAACAGCAAATCCGGGAGCGCTTTGCCGCGCTATCCACCTTGAAAATCCATCCCCGCGACCAGATGGAAAACCGCACCCTGCTGGCGCGCGGCGAACGCCTGTACCAGCAGGTGCGGGGCGACGCGCGTGAACACCTGAGCCGCCAGATCGTGCGTTTTGAGCAGGCACTGGAAACCCAGGACGCCGCCGTCATCGCGCCCGCCGTCAAGGGCTTTTCGGAATTGCTGGATTATTTCGAACACCAGAATTTCACCAACCCTGTGCCATTCGGCGACGAGTAAGCAGCGATGAGTGACAGCCGCGATCTGCCGTGGTTCCTGCAGCGGCTGGCGCTGGACGGCACGGCCGACCAGCGCGCCATCCGGCGCGCCTATGCGCGGGAAGTCAAGCGAATCGACCAGGGCGCCGATGCGGAAGGGTTTCAGTTCCTGCGCGAAGCCTATGAAATGGCATTACGGTGGGAAGAGTACCAGCGCTTGTATGCGCAGCAGGAAACGCCCGCCCCGCCTGTCGATGCCGATGCCGATGTGGACACGGATACACCCAAGCTGGCGCCCGGCCGTGCGGCAGCCGCCGCCCGCAGCGCCGCTCAGAACGGGGACGACGCGTGTGTCCAGCCTTGCGCGCAGGAAGACGCCGAGGTAAATGCGCCGCACATCGCCCCAGCGCAAATCGAGCCTGTGCAAACCGATCCCCAGCAACTCAGCGCCGACGTGTTCGAAGCCTTCATGACCGGCTGTTCCGGCCTGGCGCAAGGCCGCACCTTGCACGACGCGTCCGCCTGGGAATTGCATTTACGGACCTGCCTGAACGACGACCGGCTGATGAACCTGGCCGCGCGCGGTATTTTCGAGGCGCGGGTATTGCACTTGCTGGCGGGCGGTTGGCGGCCGGGCAATGAAACCTTGCTGGAAGCGGCCGCCGACGTGTTCCAGTGGCGCAGCGACCGCCACCGCTTGCTGCGTTTTGGCCACGCCGGTGCGATGGTCGATCGCGGTATCGATGAACGCAGCATGTTCGACAACCAGGAGCGCGACCTGAAAGCCATGCAGCGCCAGGTGATCCTGCGCCTGCGCGACCTGGAAACGCCGGACCCGATCCAGCTGCGCGCCGACATGCCCCATGTGGAACAACTGGCGGCGCGCTTCCCGACTTGGCTGGAACTGGTCGCCAGCATGGACAACCTGGAACAGTGGCGCAGCGCCTATGCCACGCTGCCCGCGCCCGCGCTACCACCTGGCTATGGCGCGGTCCCCTCGGCGTGGACCATCCCAAACACGGCGCGCGACGCGCCGCATCCAGCCGAGACGGACGTTGACGACAGCGCATATGGCGGCGATAGCGGCGAGAGCGCCCGCCCGGCTTTCAAAGACCGCATCAAGCGGATCGCCTGGCGTTTTGCGCTGGGTTTTATTGCCTTCAATGTGGCGCTGGTGCTGATGCGTGCTTTTATCAGCGACGATGCCGCGCCAGGCAAGCCCGGGCCAGCTGTAGTGGCGCAGCCCAAAAGACAACACGATATCGAACACGAAGCGCCCGAGAAAAAATATGCCGCCCATCGCGCCGAACGGGAAGCCCGCGAAGCCACGCCAGCCAAGGCCCGGACTGAAACACGGCCGCCGGCCAGGGAACGCATCGCGGAAATCCAAAGCCGCATCCGCTACCGTCTGACCCGGATGGAAAAGCCGGGCGCCTACCGCGCGGAGTTTTATGTGCAACTGGATACCCAGGGAAGGATCAGCAAGGTGGAATTGCTCACGGCATCGGGCTTGCCGCTATATGACGCGATGGTCGAGCGGGCGATACGCGAGACCGCGCCATTTCCGCCGGGGACGGCGCCGGCCTTCAAACTGGCGTACGGGATCGACATCGTCACCCGGCCAGCCGCGCCGCCCTCGCCCACCACGGCGCCAGAAGGCGTGGCCCCGGAAACGCCACCGCCACAATAACCGCATCCGGCGGGCGCTACGACCCCGCCCGCTCGCGGCTCGCCGCGGACAATTCCCGCGCCGGAATGTCACACTGCGCCACCGGCCGTGCCAACGACATCAAACGTCACTCATTGCTCCTCGCCAGGCGCGCGGAACAAGTCCTCCAGCGCCTGACGGTCGCTGTCCTTGCGGACCCGGCTGGTCTTGCCGGTATAGTCTTCTTCGATGTTGTCGCGGTAATAGCTCCAGGCGGAAGCGGAGGTCGACAGCTTGCGCCAGACATCCGGGCCGACCCCGGCATAATCAATGGCATTGCCGTCATCCAGTTCCACCCGCAACTGGCGCGCCCGCGCATCGTAGCCGATCGCGCGCAGTTTTCCGGCGTTGACGCGTTTCATCTCCATGGCAGCTCCTCAGAAAAAATGCGCCACCGGTCAGGGTGGCGCGCAGGGTTATTTCTTCTCGGGTTCCGCAGGCTTGCTGTCGGCCGGCTTTTCTTCGGGCGTACCGAAGTCCAGCACCGGCGGTTCCTCGTTCTGGTCCGGCTGGGTCCACTCCTGGTTGCCCATGGTTTCCTGGTCGATCACCAGTCCGGGCGGCGTGCCGTCGCCGGCGACGCCCTTGTCGAGGAAGGCCGTCACGGTTTGCGGGAACACCGCCACCAGCAGCACCATCACCAGTTGCAAGCCCACCCACGGCAACGCGCCCCAATAAATATCGGACGACTTGACTTCCTTCGGCGCCACGCCGCGCAAGTAAAACAGTGCAAAGCCGAACGGCGGGTGCATGAACGACGTCTGCATGTTCACGCACAGCATCACGCCGAACCACACCAGGGCCGCCGACGCGGCCGCCTCCGGCGTGCCCATCGAGGCCAGCAACACCGGCGCCAGCACTTTTTGCGCGACGGGCGCGAGCATCGGCACCACGATAAACGCGATTTCAAAGAAGTCCAGGAAGAAGGCCAGGAAGAACACGAACAGGTTCACCACCAGCAGGAAGCCGATCCAGCCACCGGGAATACCCTCGAACAAGTGTTCGACCCAGCGGCCGCCATCAACGCCCTGGAACACCACCGAGAAGCAGGTCGAACCAATCAGGATGAAGACCACCATCGCCGTCAGGCGCATCGTGCTCTGGTAGCTCAGCTTGATCAAGTCGCGCAATTCCTTGATGTGGCTGGCGCGGAACACCAGGTACGCCACCATCGCATAGACCACCGCCAGCACCACCGGCAGCGCCAGTTTGACCGGCGCGGCCAGGCCTTCGCCTTCCTTGCCAAAGACCAGGCGCATCAGGCCGAACACCACCAGCGCCACCATGCCGACGCGGAACACCAGCTTGTCGCGGTCATTGAAGGCCGGATGGCGGATCACGGCCAGGATCACGGCGCCCAACGCCCCCATGGCGCCCGACTCGGTTGGCGTGGCAATCCCCGCCATCATCGTGCCCAGCACCATGAAGATCAGCACGGCAGCGGGAATGATGCCGCGCAGGCATTGCTTCCACAGCGCCCAGCCGGACAGCGAACTGGCGTCGCGCGGCGCGGCCGGCAACCATTCCGGCTTCAGGCGCGACAGGATGAACGTGTACAGCGCGAACATGCCGATCTGGACCAGCGACGGGCCCCATGCGCCCAGGTACATGCTGCCCACGTCCGCACTGGCGGTCTGGGTTTTCAGCTGGTCGGCCAGCACCACCAGGACCAGCGATGGCGGGACCAGCTGGGTAATGGTGCCGGACGCCGCCAGCACGCCGGTGGCGTAGCGCATGTGGTAGCCGTAGCGCATCATGACAGGCAGCGAAATCATCGCCATGGCGATCACTTGCGCCGCCACGGTGCCGGTGATGGCGCCAAGGATGAAGCCGACAATGATGACGGAATAGCCGAGGCCGCCGCGCATCTTGCCGAACAACTGGCCCATCGAGTCCAGCATGTCTTCCGCCAGGCGGCATTTTTCCAGGATCGCGCCCATGAAGGTGAAGAACGGGATCGCCAGCAGCAAGTCATTGGCCAGCACGCTGCCGAAAATACGCTGCGGCACCGCCTGCATGAATGCCACGTTGAAGAAACCCAGTTCGATCGACAGTCCGGCAAACGCCAGGCCCACCGCCAGCAGCGAAAACGCCACCGGGAAACCGACCAGCATGAACACCACCAGGCCGCCAAACATCAGCGGCGGCATTAGCTCCAAAGGAATCATTGCACCGGCCTTTCGTATTTATTGTCGAGATGCGTCTTGCCGGCCAGTGCGGCGATACGTTTGATGAGTTCGGATACCCCTTGCACGGTCAGCAGGGCAAAGCCGATCGGGACGATGATCTTGATCGGGTAGCGCGGCAAGCCACCGGAATTGCTGGACTGTTCCATCACGTCCCACGATGGCATGAACAGCGAGTCCCACGACAGCCAGGTAAACAGGATACAGGCGGGGAACAGGAAGAAAATGATGCCGAACACATCGATCCACAGTTGCTTGCGCTCCGAGACATGGCCATACACCAGGTCCACGCGCACGTGCTCATTGCGCTGGAACGTATACGACGCGCCCAGCATCACGGCGGCGCCAAACAGATACCACTGCATTTCCAGCAGCGAATTGGAACTCCAGTCGAAGCCATAGCGGATCAGCGCATTGCTGGCGCTGATCACGCAGGACGCGAGAATCATCAGGTTGGCCAGCTGGCCGCAGCGGTATCCGATCTTGTCGAGAACGGATGACAGCCGTAGTAAGCCTTGCATAGTTGTCTCCCCAAACAGCGTTTGCATGCCCACCCAGCCATGGTTACCGCCATTCGATATTGATGTAAAAGAATAGTTGCAAGGATACTAGCTGATCGTGCGCAGGTTGAACAGCCGCCGCCCGCGCTATTTGCGTGATGCGTCACGTAAATTTGTGCAAACAGGCAAAGTAGCGCCTTGGTACCGTTCACTCCTCCACAATGGCTGCATACAGGAAGAAGGGGCAACTTGCCAGCGTTCACTCCTCCACAATGGCGGCATACAGGAAGGAGGGGCAACTTGCTAGCGTCCCTTCCTCCACAATGGCTGCATTCTGGAAGGAGGTCAACATGGATACGGAATTGCCCAAGGATGGCGATGTCGTACGGCCGATCGGCTGGCGCCAGAAAATGATGGTGGTGGGTCCGGCGGTGGCGGCGCCGGGTGTGGAAGATGGCGTGCGGTGCCGCTGGCGCGACCGTGAAGGGGCGCATGAACAGGTGTTCAGCGCGGGCCAGCTGGAAATCGTGAAAACCCGTGCGGAATTCAAGGCACGGCCGCGCCGCACGGTCTTCCTGCGGCGCTGGCTGGTGCGAAGTTGACAGCGGAGGCGGCCTTAGCGGCCCATTGACATGGGCGGCTCGGCATCCCAGTAAAACGCGGCGGATTTACTGCCGCCACTGCCCACGCTGATGGTGCGCTGTTGTTGCTGGCCATCGACATTGGCCGTCACGCGATAACGTCCCGGCGGCAATTGCGCGTACAGCAAGGGGCCGGTGTCTTCCGCCTGCATCCGTACGTTGCCGCGCATATCGCGCACTTCCACCGACTGGCCGGAACGGTAATCACCGGTGCCCTTGTCGGCAAACGTGAGTTTCACATTGAATTGCGGACTGAGTTCCTGCATGGCCTGGCGCTCTTCGCTGCCGACGCCGCCGGTCACGTAAGGCACGCCATTGGACGACTTTTGTTCAATTTCCTGTGCCACCGCCGCCGGCAGGAAAGCGCTGTAAGCCAGCGCTGTGGCGGCCAGCAGGCCGCACCGTTGGATCTGGTTCATGATGTGCTCCCTTGATGAATCATGCCGGCAGTATCGGCCATCGGGAACGCGGGTGGCGCGCGTGTGCCACCCGGAAATCATGAAGGTAACGGGCGTTCGATCAGGATCGGCACTTCCTTGAAGGCCGGCGTATTCGAGCCGCGCGCGGTCAGGCCGGGCGGCGACAATGGCGTCAATTCCGGGAAATAGCCAAACACATCGTCGCCGAGAATCGGGTATTGCACCAGGCGGTAACCTTCCACCACGCGGTCGATCCCGTCCAGCGATGCGCCCCGCAGGTTGACGATATCGCCATCCACAAAACCCAGCCGCGCCAGGGTGGCCGCGCCGATGAACAAGACCTTGCGGGTATGGTGCACGCCCCGGTAACGGTCCACTTCCCCGCGCGGGTCGTGGTAGACCGTGGTGTTGTATTGCCGGTGCGCGCGCACGGTGGCCAGGCACAGCACCTTGTCGCCATACACCGCACGGGCGCGCCGCATGATGGAGTCGGCCGGCAGCGCATGGGGCGCGAAATTCGCCCGGCCGGTATCGGTTTTCCAGATCCGCAGCGCGGCGGTATTGGGCAAATGGAAGCCGCGGCGCTGGCGGATATTCTTGTTGTAATCCACGAAACCGGCGACGGCGCCATCGGCCACCTGTTCGATGTAATGGCGCGTGGTGTCGTAATCGCGGCCCATGGCGCGCCAGTCCACCGTGGAATCAGGCAAGGTATGACGCGCCAGTTCCGTCACGATATATGGTTCCGAACGCAACTGTTCGCTGGCCGGCCGGTTGCGCCCGGTCGAGGCATGCACCATGCTGGCGGTATCTTCCACGCTGACGAATTGCTGGCCGTTATCCTGTTCATCGTGCTCGGTACGGCCCAGGCATGGCAACAGCAAGCCGACCTGGCCCGGATACAAATGCGTGCGGTTCAGCTTGGTGGCGATGTGTACCGTCAATTTGCAGCGCGACAAGGCATTCAGCACGCGCGGGCTGTCCGGTCCGGCCACGGCGAAATTGCCGCCCAGGCCGGTGAAGGCGTGCACGGAACCATCCAACAGCCCGTTGATCGTGCCGACCGCATCCAGGCCTGCCTGCTGCGGCGGGGTAAATCCGAACACCCGCTGCAAACCTTGCAGCCATTCCGCCTTCGGGCGGTTGGTAACGCCGACCGTGCGGTCGCCCTGCACATTCGAGTGGCCGCGCACCGGCATCACACCGGCGCCGGGCTTGCCGACATTGCCGCGCAACAGCATCAGGTTGACCAGCATCTGAATGGTTTCAATCGCATATTCGTGCTGGGTCAGGCCCATGCACCAGGTGGCGATGGTGGCGTCCGACGCGATATAAGTCCGCGCCGCCTGTTCCAGTTGCGCGCGGCTCAAGCCGCTGGCCTGTTCGATGGCGTCCCACGGCTGGGCGCGGACCGTATCGGCCATGGCTTCAAAACCTTGCGTATGCTGGGCAATAAAGGCGTGGTCGATGATGGCGGCGCCCGCTGCCGGAGGGACTGGCCGGCCGGTTGCGTCACCGGGCGCGCGATGGGGGTTGTCGCCCGCCGCTCCGTGCGCCGCTTCGTTCCCCGCGCTATTCGCGACGCCATTCGCTGCCTCGGCCGCCGCCAGGACCGCCTTGATCATGCCCGTCAGCGCCGCCAAGTCGCCGCCCACGCGCACCTGGTAATACTCGTCGGCGATCGGCGTGCTGGCGCCGGTCAGCATTTCTCCCGGCGACTGCGGGTCGGTAAATTGCTGCAGCCCCCGCTCCAGCAGGGGATTGAACACGACAATGCGCGCGCCGCGCTTTTTCGCCTCGCGCAAGTCGCCCAGCATGCGCGGGTGGTTGGTGGCGGGATTTTGGCCAAACACAAAAATCGCCTGCGCATGCTCGAAATCTTCGCGCGTCACGGTGGATTTGCCGACACCAAGCGACAGCCGCAGCGCATCGCCCGACGATTCGTGGCAATAATTCGATGAATCCGGGATGTTATTGGTGCCGAACGCGCGGGCAAACAATTGGTAAGGGAACGCGGCTTCGTTGCTGCTGCGGCCCGAGGCGTAAAACACGGCGCGCTGCGGGCTGTCCAGTGCGCGCAGTGCGGCGCCGGCCAGCGTGAACGCCTGTTCCCAGCCGATTTCCCGGTAGGTGTCGGATGGCGCGTCATATAACATCGGCGCCGTCAGGCGCCCGATCGCTTCCAGCTGCCATTCTTCCCGCGTGCGCAATGCCGTGACGGTATGCTGCGCAAAGTATGCCGGCGTGGCGCGCTTGGGCGTGGCTTCATGGGCGATGGCCCAGGCGCCCTGCTCGCAAAAATCCACGGATTTATCGGTGGGCGAATCCGGATAGGCGCAACCGGGACAGTCGATGCCTTGCGGCTGGTTGACGTGCGGCAGCGCTTTCAGGGCAGGCAAGGCGCCATTGCCCTGCAGCGCGCTGGCGGCGCCGCGCAGTGAACCAAAGCCGCCGGCCGGCTTGTCATACGCGTGGATCGGGATGGTTTTCGAGTGTGTCATGGCATGTTGTATAGAGCAGTGGCGCGCACTTTATCATACGCCATGGCCAACTCAAATTGCGCCCGCCGCAGCCGTTGCGTCAGCCAAACGCCTGGTCCGGATGGGCCGCCGCCAGCAACAGAGCACGTTCCGGCGCCGGTGGATAGATCCACTCGCGGTTGATCTGGTTCTTCAATGCCTTCGCGTCGGCGCCGGCCATGCCGACCTCGCGCTGCCAGCCTTGCGTCAACACGGCGCCCCAGCCGCCCAGGTCCAGGCACGTCACATAGTTCGGCTGGCGGTAGGCCAGCGTGGCCAGTCCCAGTACATCGCGCGCGGCATTGTGCCCGGCATAACGCCCCGTCACCAGCGCATGCTGGCACGCCATCAGCGTGGGGTGGCCTTGCTCGTCCGTGCGTGCGATGGCGGCGTCGCCGGCGGCAAAGATGTGATGCGCACCTTCGACCCGCAAGTCATCGGCCACCACGGCGCGGCCCAGCGCGTCGGATTGGCAGGCCACTTGTGCCGCCAGGCCCGTGGCACGCATACCGCCGGTCCAGACCACGGTGGCGGCATCGATGCGCGCGCCGTCGGCCAGCACCACGCCGTTGCCATCGAGCGCCGCGACCGCCCGGCCCAGCACCCGTTCGATTCCCAGGCTGGCGAGCGCCTGTTCGATCACGGGACGGGGACCGGGGCCGAGATCCGGGCCGACGTCATCGGCGCGCTCCACCAGCACGACGCGCGGCTGCGCGCCCGGCAAGCGGGCCTGCAAGCGCGCCGGCAATTCGCACGCCAGTTCAATGCCGGTAAAACCGGCGCCGACCACCACCACCGTATCGCGGGCCGGCGACGCGGGTTGCATGGCCAGCAATGCCAGGTGGGCGTCGAGTTTCTCCGCATCGGCCGGCTGGTCGATACTGTGGGCATGCTCGCCGAGCCCCGGCACGCCGGGCCGGTGCAGCGCGCTGCCCGCCGCCAGCACCAGGCGGTCATAGGCCAGCGACATGTGTTGGCCATCGGCGCCTTCGACGTCCACCCAGCCATCGCCGCGATGGATGCGCCGCACCGTGCCCTGCACATAGCGGACGCCCGCCGCTTGCAGGTGCGGCAAGATATCCGTGCGCCAGGCAACCGGATCGCTTTCATGCAGGCGCGGCCGCATGGCCAGTTGCGGCTGCGGCGCAACCAGCACGATCGCCACCTCCGCCGCCCGCTGTTCATCGACCACCCGCGCCGCCGCCAGTGCGCCCCACAACCCGGCAAAACCGCTGCCCACCACCAAAATCGTTTGTGCCATACCCCAATGCTCCCTGTTAAAGTTAACTACGACTCGTTACATCGTAGTTAACAATATTACACTTCCGTGCGGCGTGCAAGCTTGCCAGCGGCGCGGCCGCTCCGCTATCCTGCAAACTACGAGTGATGAAGTCGGGGTTTAAACAATGTCGCATATCAGTACCGGGGTGGAATACGCGCTGCACTGCCTGCTGTTCCTGTCAGGACGGCCGGGTGGCGCGGAAGAAGCCAGCGTCAGGGACCTGGCGGATTTGCAGGGTTTGCCGGCCGATTACATGGCCAAACTGTTTACCAAGCTGAGCAAAGCTGCGCTGGTCCGCGCGACGGAAGGCGTGCGTGGCGGCTTTGCGCTGGCGCGCGAGCCCGCGGCGATTTCCGTGCTGGACGTGGTCGATGCCATCGATGGCGGCAAGGCGCTGTTTGATTGCCGCGAAGTGCGGCAGCGCTGCGCCGTGTTTGAAGGGAATGACCTGGATTGGAACGGGGTGCCGCCCTGCACCATCCACGCCGTCATGATGTCGGCGGAACAGCGCATGCGGGAAGAATTGGCCCGCCACACGCTGGCGGACCTGGCGCAGCGGGTCGCCACGGTGACGCCGCCCGTCTATAACCAGTCGGTGGTGGCGTGGCTCGATACGCGCGCGGCCAGCAAGCGGCCTGCCCGCGCGCCCGGCACGGCGGAGTGAGTTATTGCAGTGCTTCGGCCGGGCCGAAGAATTCAAAGTGGGTTTGCGTTTCCGGGACACCCAGCTCTCGCAGGTGGGATTTCACAGCCTGCATGAAACCTTTCGGCCCCAGGAAATAGGCATCGACGTCGCGGTTTTCCGGCAGCCATGCGCCCAGCTGCTCCTTGCTCAGGAAACCCGATGCGTGCGCCAAGCCTTCGTCATCGCGTTCATACACATAGTGGCGGCGCAGTTGCGGATGCACGCCGGCCAGGTGATCGATGTGGCCACGGAACGCATGCACACGCTTGTCGCGGGCCGCATGGATGAAGTGGACCGGACGCTGTGTGCGCAGTGCCGCGCCCAGCATGGCCAGGGTTGGCGTGATGCCCACGCCACCGCTGATCAGGACCAGCGGCTTGTCGCCGTCTTTCAGCACGAAATCGCCACTCGGCGGGAACAGGTTCACGGTGTCGCCCAACTGCACGTGCTGGTGCAGATGGTTCGACATTTTGCCGCCCGCTTCACGCTTGACGCTGATGCGGTAGGTTTCGCCGTTCGGCAGCGCGGACAGCGAATAATTACGGCGCTGCTCGCCACCATCGATGGTGGCGACGATCGTGGTGTACTGGCCCGGTTTGAAGGCCAACAGTTTACCGCCATCGGCCGGCGCCAGGACAAACGACGTGATTTCTTCACTCTCGGCCACCTTGCCGACCACCTTGAACGCACGCTCGCCGCGCCAGCCGCCTTCGGCTTGGGCGTTGGCGTCATACACTTGCTGTTCCGCGCCGATCAGGATTTCCGCCAGTTGGCCATACGCCGCGCCCCAGGCCTCCAGGACCGCGTCGGTCGCCACGTCGGCGCCCAGCACTTCACGGATCGCGCCCAGCAGCGCCGCCCCCACCATGGGGTAGTGCTCGCGCTGGATTTGTAACGATACGTGCTTGTTGACGATGGTGCTGACCAGTGGCCCCAGCGCTTCGAGGCGCTCGATGTTCGACGCATACATCAGGATACTGTTGGCCAGCGCGCGCTGCTGGGTGCCGCCGTGCTGGTGCGCTTGGTTAAAGAAGGGCGCCACTTGCGGATAGTCGCGGAACAGCTTTTGGTAAAAGTGGCGCGTCAGGGTTTCTCCGCCTTCCTTGAGGATCGGGACCGTGGCGGTAATGATGGCGCGGTGTTCTTGGGACAACATGGCGAGTCAGCCTTTCTTGAGCGGGTTACTGTTGGTCGTTTGAAGCTCTTGATATGCGTCAACTATAACGAAGTTTCTTTAAACATGCAAATGCTTTACATGTTTATTTGCAAGAAAAACGCCCCGTCCGGAGCGTCATCCGCCGCCTCAGGAACGCACCGCGTTACGCGCATGCCCATACAGCCACAGGAAGACCGCCGTGGCCGCCGCAGCGCCCGCCAACTGTGACAAGACAAAGGCCGGCGCATCGGCCAGACGGATCGCGCCCGCCTCGCCCACCACCTTGGCCAGGGTCAGCGCTGGATTCATGAAGGCCGCCGACGAACTGAACCAGCACGCCGCCATGACATACGCCGACACGGCAAACGGCGCAATGACGGGCCGCGCGCGGCCGCAACCAATGAACACCGCCAGTAAACCAAACGTTGCGACAAACTCGCCGAGCCACTGCCCCATGCCGCTGCGCTGCTGCCCGGCCGCGACCAGGAAGTCGAGGCCATACATGCCGTGCACCAGCGCCACGCCGGCCAGCGCCCCGGCCAGCTGCGCGGCGATATAGGGCGCCACGTACTCCACCCGCAGGTTGCCGCGCCAGGCATCGGACAAGGTCAGCACGGGATTGAAATAGCCGCCGGAAATGCCGCCAAAGGTCAGGATCAGCACCGCCAGGCCCATGCTCGACACCAGGGTCGTCACCAGTTGCGCCATGGCGGCATCGCCGCCCGCCAGCCGTTGCGCGGCTATGCCGCAACCGCCGGAAATCGCCAGCAGCAATGCCGTTCCCAGGCATTCCGCCACCATGCGTTTTGCGATGCCCATGCACGTTTCTCCAGTGAAAAAACCGTACTGTAGGGCAGCCTGCGGCAGCGCTCATCAGCGCCTGGCAATACCGGCTATCCGCCCCTGCGCCAACTGTACTTTGGTGCCGTGGAGCGTCCGCCACATGTCTGCAAATGACAAATTTATGACGTGAAATGACAAGTGCATCCCGCGTCGCTACCCGACAATGACGCATTGATTATTTTTTGTGCAAAGAAGATGAATCCGACTCCACTCCCTGCTGAAAAAGGTTTCCCGGTTGGCGCCCTGGCCGAACTGCCGCAACTGCTGCGCGATTTCGGTCTCGATCCGTGGGAATTGCTGGAAAACTACGGTGTGCACCGCGACATGATGCAAAAGCCGCTGACCCCGCTGCCGGTATTGCAGCACGGCCGCATCATGCAGGCTGCGGTGGAAGCCACCGGCTGCACGCACCTGGGTTTGCTGCTGGGGCAGCGTGCGACGCTGGAAACCGCGGGTCCGCTGCGCCACCTGGTCTTGAATGCCGGCACCCAGCGCGAAGCCGTGGAAGCGGTGGTCCGGTTTGCGCAGCTGTGGCATCCCGCCATGAAAATCGACCTGACGGAAAACAATGGCGACGCCATGCTGGGCCTGTCGATGGAAGGCCGCTTCGCCGGCGAGCTGCAACTGCTGACCTCATGCCTGGCCGCGATGGTCAAGCACCTGGAAGGGATTTTTGACCGCAACTGGCGCCCGGTACAAATCCAGCTGGCGATCGAACCGCCGGCGGTGTCCGACCCGTACCTGCGCTTTTTCCGCTCTCCCGTGCAATTCGGCACGCAGCGCCATGTGATCGTCTTCCGCGCGGCCGGCCTCGACGCGCCGCGCAGCCTGGCGGCGCCCCACCGCGACACGGCCCTGCAACAGCAATTGACCGAGCTGGAAGCGAAAAATGCGCCGGACTTCCGCACCCGCGTGCGCCACGTGATTGAAAGCTTGTTGCCCGCCGGTGATTGCAATGTGGAACGGGTAGCGGAACTGTTCGCCATGCACCGCTTTACCTTGTACCGCTACTTGCAGGAAAGCGGCACCACCTTTGAAACCCTGCTGGCGCAAACCCGCGCCGACATGGCCACCACCATGTTGCAGCATACCGCCATGCCCATCGGCGATATCGCGCTGGCGCTGGGATACAGCACCTCGACCAGTTTTGGACGCGCCTTCACGCGCTGGTTCGGCAAGTCGCCGAAAGACTGGCGCAAGGGCATGCTGGGGATACGCCGCAGCCTGGCGCCGGCGCCGCTGCTGCGCGCCGCGTAATGCCGGCTTGACATGGGGTAATGGGCTTGCTTCAATGCCGGGATGTTGCTATCCCAATTGATCCATTACCTCGTCTTGCCGCCCATTAGCCTGCTGTTGGCGGCATTGGCAGGCCTGGCGCTGCGCCGGTCGCGGCCCCGATTCGGCCAGATGCTTTACCGTGGCGCCATGGTCCTGCTGCTGGTCATCAGCACGCGCTTTGCCGCCAACCTGATGGTGGCGCCACTGGAAACCACCCCGCCACTGACTGCCGACGCCGCGCGTGGCGCCCAGGCGATCGTGGTCTTGACGGCCGGTGTCCTGGCGCGCGCACCGGACTATGGCGGCGGCGATGCGCCGGACAGCTTGGCGCTGGCGCGCATGCGCTATGCGGCGAAAGTGCAGCACGAGACGGGCTTGCCGCTGCTGGTGACGGGCGGCCGGATTGATGGAGAACAGGCGCAATCCCTGGCGGCCAGCATGGCGGCCGCACTGCGCAACGAGTTCCGGACCGACGTCAAATGGGTCGAGGAAGCGTCCACCAACACCGCTGAAAATGCCGCCTATAGCGCCGCCATCCTGCTACCGGCGGGGGCCAAACGCATCGTACTGGTGACCCATGCGATGCACATGCCGCGCGCCGCGCGGGTCTTCCGCAATGCGGGTTTCGACGTCGTCCCGGCGCCGACCGCCTATTATTCGCACGGCCCGATTCGCCTCTTCCAATTCCTGCCCAGCGCATCCGGCCTGGCTGCCAGCTATTACGCGATCTATGAGTGGATCGGCCTGGCCTGGTACCGCGTGCGGCACTGACAACGGCAACCCGGGCCGCCGGGTCAGGCTGGACGGCTGCGCACCACGGCCAGCGCGGCGTCCAGCGCGTCATTCAAGGCGCTGATCTCGATCGGCTTGGTGATGTAACGGAAAACGCCCGCGTCCAGCGCCATGTTGATATCGTTTTGCATGGCATTGGCGGAAATCGCGATCACGGGAATCCCCGCCGTGGCGGGATCGTGGCGAAGGCGCCGTTGCACATCCATGCCGCTGATATCGGGTAAATTCATGTCCAGCAAAATCACGCTGGGAACGCTGGCGCGGATCAGTTCCAGTCCCTTTTCCCCGTTCACCGCCGTCAACAGGCGCACGTCCGGGCGGAAACGCAGCGCCTCTTCCACCAGACGCAAGTTGGCGGGATTGTCTTCCACATAGACCAGCATCGGCGGCGCACCGTCTTCAATGACGCGGACCGGCACGGGCGGCGCCGCGGCCGCTGCGGCGGAGATGGCGGCCCTGGCGGTCTGCGGCGCATCCGTGAGCGCCAGTTCAATGAAAAACACACTGCCGGTTCCGGGCGAACTGGAAACGCTAATGGTCCCGCCCATCAATTCCACCAGCCGTTTCGTGACGACCAGGCCAATGCCGGTGCCCTCTTGCCCATTGTTTTCCTGTCCCAACCGGTTAAACGGCTGGAACAGCCCGTCGACCTGGTCAGAGCGCAATCCCTGCCCGGTATCTTGCACGGACAGGCGGATCCGGCCGCCAGCAGCCGCCACGCAATCGACCACCACCACGCCCAGGTCGCGGTTGTACTTGATGGCGTTGGACAGCAGGTTCAACACCACTTGCTTCAGACGGGTGCGGTCCGCCTGGACGTGCAATCCCGTTTGCGACGGGAAAATCATGCGAATGCCGCGATTGCCGGCCTGCGGTTCCATCATGATATTGGTTTCCGTCAGCAATTCATCGACACCGACTGGTTCCATCGACAAGGTCACCGCGCCGGATTCGATCTTCGACAAGTCCAGGATTTCATTGATCAGCTCCAGCAAATGCTTGCCGGACTTTTGAATGTAACCCATGAATTCCTTGCGCTGTTCCGGCGACACGGGCAGCGCGTCATTGTCCAGCAATTGGGCAAAGCCAAGGATCGCGTTGAGCGGTGTGCGCAGTTCGTGCGACATATTGGCCAGGAAACGGTCCTTGGCCTGGCTGGCGCGTTGCAATTGTTCACGCTGTTCGTGCAAGGTGGCTTCAATGCGCTTGCGCTCGCTGATGTCACGGATCGCGCTGGACACCAGCGTCTCTCCTTCGGTTTCCAGCGGACTCAGGCTGATCTCGACCGGGAATTCGGTGCCGTCGGCGCGCAGGCCGTACAGTTCCAATCCCGCGCCCATCGAGCGAGGGCGTGGCGAATGGAAAAAGCCCCCACGCAACTCGGGGTGGCCTTGCGCAAAGCGCTGGGGAATCAGCACTTCGATGCGCTTGCCCAGCAGGTCGCGGCGGTGGTAGCCGAATAAATTTTCCGCCTGCGTATTAACCAGGACGATTTCGCCGCCGCTGTTGACGATGACGATGGCGTCCGGCGCGGATTCCAGCAAGCCACGGAACTTTTGCTCCGCCTTGCGGCGGTCACTGATGTCGCGGATCGCGCTCATCACCATCGCGCCTTCGTCGGTATTGATTGGACTGAGCGAAATTTCCACAGGGAATTCCACCAAGTCCTTGCGCACGCCGTACAACTCCAGGCCCGCGCCCATGGTGCGGGTACGCGGCTGAGTGAAGTAACTGGAGCGATGGCCAACATGGGTGCCCCGGAAGCGCTCCGGCAACAGGACTTCGATCGGCTGTCCCCGCAATTCACCATTCTGGTAACCGAACAAGCGCTCGGCCTGCGAGTTGGCCAGCACGATCAGGCCGGTGGAATTGGCGATGATGATGGCGTCCGGCGTGGATTCCAGCACATCGCGGAAGCGCGCTTCGACTTGTTTGGCGTCTCGCATGGCTTTTAAACGCGTAATGTCCTTCTTGCAGAACATCACATATTCATTACGGCCGCCACTGTCGTACACGGTCTTGCTGGCGACATCGACAAACACCGGCGACCCGTTCTTCCGCCGCCGCAGGACTTCATAGTCCCACGTGCCGCCGCTGCGCTCCAGGGCCTGGATAAAAGTGTTCCAGTCCTGCCCCGGCATGCCGACCAGCTCATAGAGCGCGCGGCCATCCGCCTCGCTCGCGCCATAGCCAAACACTTGCTCCGCCCCCGGCGACCAGTACACCACGATGCCGCGGCGATTGCACACCACAACAGCGCCCGGCAACTGCTGTAATACCATCTGGTCGAAATCGGTGGCCATGGTTTCCCCTGCAAAATTAACAACTTGAGTATAGAGCGCCCGTTGCCCCGGTCACAAGCACGAAATTCCTCCGCTCTCCCCGAGATGGCGGTCCATCGCAAAAGCAGGATCCGGTGCGGTGGCCATTGCGGCTGGCCGCACGCTGGCGGCCGGGTTGGCGGGTGTGGTCATCACATGTTCGTTAATTGCAATTTTGAATTCCCCCGATGGTGGCTGGCGTTGTTTATTGAGCAGCGTGTCGCACCTGAGAAACTCAGCCGCATACCTGTGCAAATAACAAATCATTACAATTACATACTGTTCAGGTGTCAGGCCGGAAGGCATACTCTGCGGATTCTGCCCTGTTGCGGTGCGCCGCAGCAAATAGCAAAAGCATAATGCTTGTATTGTGCTGTAGAAATAAGTGGTAAGATGGCAGGTGCTGTCCAACAGCAAGAAATCCGAATAAAGGCAAACTTCTCGATGGAATTATTCAACAAATCTGGCATTTTGGTCGCGGCAGTGCTGGTTACTGTGGGCGTACTGATCGGAGCGCAAGCCAAGGATGACATGATGCCTCCGCCCAGTGTCATCGAAGCGACCGCCCAGAAGATGAGTAAGGAAGGGAATTTTGTTGCAGAGCGGCGTCTGCGCGAATGGGCCGCCCAAGGCTCGGCCGTGGCGCGGCGCGAGTTGGCAAGACATTACCAGGCAGACCCGGCGCGCCGTACCGAAGTACTGCAATTGCTGGAAGACGCCGCCCGCGCCGGCGATGGCCAGGCTGCCACGCAATTGGCCCAGTTGCGCGAAGCGGAGCATGGCGATGGCATTGACAACATGAAAGAAGCCGCCGCGTCCCATACCGCCGCCAACAGCTGGACCCGCTACTAATCTTTTCACCGGCCCCGCCGGTTCTCCAGTCCCCACCGCCCTTGCCGGCCGCCTAGCGCTACCCGCATTGCGCTGACGCAAAGGCGCCACAGCTTGCGCGCCTACCCTGAAGCATACACTGCCCAGGAGAGCGCCATGTCCCGATTGACCCGCCGGCACCTTGCCGCCGCCATTTTTCCAGTCTTGCTGGCCACCGCCGGCTGCACCCGCACACCGGATCCGGCGCAGCTGATCGCCTCGGCCACCCGCCACCAGGCCGGCGGCGATAACCATGCCGCCATCATCGAACTGAAAAACGTGCTGCAACAGGCGCCCGCGCATGCCGCCGCGCGCCTGCAATTGGGCGATGTGTATCTCGACAGCGGCGATATGCTGTCGGCGGAAAAAGAATTCCGCCGTGCACACGATGCCGGCGCCGCACCGGCCGCGTTCTGGCCACGGCTCGCCACGGCGTTGCTGCTGCAGCAGCGCTACGAACAAGTGCTGACCGAATTGCCGGACGATGACGCGCTGCCGGCCGCGGCGCTGGCCGACATCCAGGCCCTGCGCGGCTACGCCATGCTGGGATTGCGGCGCAACGGCGATGCCGTCAACCTGTTTGCACTGGCGCTGGCCGGGCATCCGAACCACGCCACGGCGCAGCTGGGGCAAGCCCGCATGGCGCTGCAAGCGGGGGATATGGTCCAGGCGATGGAAATCGCCAGGCGGGTGGTGGCGGCGCATCCGGACCACATAGAAGCCCTGCGGCTGCTGGGCGACTTGCATCGCCGCGCCGGCAATCCGGAACCGGCGCTGGACAACTATCGCCAGGCCATCCGGCGGCGTCCCGGCCATTTGCAAGCCCGCCTGGATGCGGCCGCGCTGCTGGCGGCGCAAGCCCGGCTGGACGACGCGCGCAAGGAATTGGGGCAAGCGGTGCGGATCGCTCCCGGCAGCGCCGCCGTCCTGTATACCCAGGCGTTGCTGGCATTGCAGGAGAAGAAATATCCAGCGGCCCTGGAGCGCCTGCAACTGATCTTGCGCGCCGCGCCGGACCATCCGCCATCGAACTTCCTGGCCGCCGGCATCTACCTGGCACAAAACAATTTGCCCCAGGCCGAACAGCACGTCCAGCAATTCCTGGCGGCGCAGCCACAGCATCCGGTTGGCGCCAGGATGGCCGCGATCATTGCCCTGCGCAATGGCAAGGCCCGCGACGCCGTGGCACTGCTGGAGCCGTTACTGGAACGCTATCCCGACGACAGCGAATTGCACGCGACGGCCGGTGAAGCCTACCTGCGCCAGCAAGCCTATGCCAAGGCCTCCGCCAGTTTCGACAAGGCCGCCGGCGCGGCGCCGGCGACAACAGCGCTGCGCACCGCGCAAGCGCTGACCCAGCTGGGACTGGGCGACAACCAGGGCGCCGCGGCGGTGCTGGAACAAGTCCTGCAAGCGCCGGCGCAAACCGCGTCCGATGGCGCCCAGCAGCGCGCCGGCGCATTGCTGGTCGTGGCCCACCTGCGCGCGGGCGACTATGACAAAGCGCTGGCGGCGGCGCAGTCGCTGGAAAAGCAGCAAGACAATCCGGCCCTGCAAAATTTGAAGGGTGGCGTCCACCTGGCCCGCAAGGACCCGGACCAGGCGCGCCGCGCATTCGAAGCAGCGCTGCAGTTGCAACCGGGCTACCCTCCCGCGCTGCAAAACCTGGCCCAGCTCGATCTGCTGGCCGGCCAGCCGGACGCCGCGCGCATACGTTATGAAGCGGCGCTGGCGCGCGACGGCGGCAATGCGGAAATCATGATGGCGCTGGGCCACCTGGCCGCCCAGCGCGGCCAGGGGCAAGCTGCGCGGCGCTGGCTGGAACGCGCGCATCAAAGCGCTCCCGACGCCATTGGCCCGGCGGTGCAACTGGCGAGCTGGTATTTGCACGCGGGCGAACTGCCCAGGGCGCTCGCGCTGGCGCAAAAACTGCACGCCGCCAATCCCGGCAGCACCGATGCGCTGGCCGCGCTGGCGGCGGCCCGCGCGGCGTCGCACGATACCGAAGGCGCGCTGGAAAGCTACACGGACCTGGCCGGCCGCCAGCCGGATAACGCCGCCGCGCAGTTGCAGCTGGCCGGCGCGCACATGGCGCTGGACCGGCCGGCCGATGCGCTGGCCGCGGTGCGCAGGGTGCTGGCACTGCAACCCGATCATGGCCTGGCGCTGGCCACGGCGGTCCGGCTGCTGGCGCAATCGCGCGCATGGGATCAGGCCTTGGCGCTGGCCAGGCCGGCACAGTCGCGCCCCGCCACCGCCGCATTGGGTTACCGCCTGGAAGGCGATGTAGAAATGGCGCGCGCCCGCGCCGCGCTGGCGCTGCCGCTATACCGCAAGGCCTACGCACTGGAACCGGGTGGTCCGCTGGTGATTTCACTGCACCGCGCACTGAGCGCCACCGGCAAGCCCGGCGACGCGCACAAGCAAATCACCGACTGGCTGGCAACCCATCCGCGCGACTTGCCCACCCGGCTGTACCTGGCCAGCACGCTGGTGGCCGCCGCCGACTACCGCGCCGCCATCCCGCATTTTGAACAGGTGCTGGCGGTCGAACCCAATCATGTGGTGGCGCTCAACGACCTGGCATGGAGCTGCCAGCAACTTGCCGACAAGCGCGCCCTGTCCTACGCGGAAAAAGCCCATGCGCTGGCGCCGGCCAATCCCGCCATTGCCGATACGCTGGGCTGGATCCTGACGCAGCAAGGCCAGTCCGGACGCGCCGTGCCATTACTCAAAAAAGCCACGGACAGCGCACCGGAGGCGGGCGACATCCGCTTCCATTACGCCAGCGCCCTGCTGCGCGCCGGCGAACGCAACGAAGCCAAGCGCCAGTTGCAGCGCCTGCAGTCCGACAGCAGCTACCGGCAGCAGGCGGAAGTGCGCGCCCTGCTGGCCGGCCTATAGCGGCCTATGGCGGCCGCACAGCACCGGGCGGCGGCAGATAGCGGCCCGGCGCAATGAGATTATCCGGGTCCAGCGCGGCCTTGATACGGCGCACGGTGCGCCAATAGCCATCACCGGCCGGATCCAGCGCCGCCATCGACTGCAATCCGACCCGGTATGGCAAATACCCCGCCGCCATCAAGGCGTCGAACAGCGCATGGTAGCAAGCCTGGGCATCGACGCATTCCTGCGCATTGTCCTTGTCATAGGCCACCGTCAGTACGCCGCCCAGCGCGCGCTCGGTGATCATGCTGAAGGTGGCAAACAAGTCAAAGCCATGGCGGACGAACAGCGGTTCGGCCAGCGCCATGACCGCTTGCAAGTCCGCGCCCCGCATCGGCAGCACCGGCGACAGCCACAGCAAACCGCAATTGTCGCGCGCGGGATCGGCGCCGACGGGAAAGTCGGGCGGCAAGCCGCCCTGGCGCCGCCAATAGGCGCCGGCAAGGAAACGACCGTCCGGCACACCCCGGTTCATATTGAACAGCGAACGCCCCAGCGCCACGCGGCCCGCCAGCTTGCGGCCGGCCGGCGTCGCCCCCAGCAGGCGCGCCGCCGCGCCGGCCAGCGCCAGCCGCCGTTCGTCGATGAAGCGCGGCGCCAGTCGCAACGGCGCCAGCGCCTGGCGCAGCGCATGGCGCGCCGCCGCCACCTGGCGTGCGCTGCCATACAGTGCGCCGGACACCGTCCACGCAGGAATACCGGCCGCGTGGCAGAGCGACGCGCGCACGTCCGACGGCAATGGCCGAGTGGCGATGTCGCGCGGATATGTCATGCCGCCCGACAGCACCCGCAAGTCATTGCCAATATGGATCACCGAACGCAGCGTGCCATCCATGCGCAGCGGGCGCAGCGCATCGACCACCACCGCCGCCCCGTCATGGCGCGGCACACTGCACAGGAAGTGCGCCAGCGCCGCGGACTGCGGCATCAGCCACAAACCAAGACTGGTGACAATGCCCAGCCCGGACTGGGTGAACAAGCCGTCAATCCACGGCCCCAGCCCATACGGGAATGCACGGGCGGCGCGCGCATGCGGGTAATGCGTGTAGCCGGTCGCGGCAATGTCGCCGTCCGCCAGCACCACTTCCATGCCGCACACTTGCTGCACCCGGTTGCCATACGGCGAGTGGCCGAAACCGCGCTCCAGGATATTGCCCACCAGGCTGGTATCGGGGCCGGCCCCGGTGCAATCGAGCCAGTACGGCAAGCCTTGCGCGGCAAGGAACTGCGACAACTGGCCCTGGGTGACACCGGGTTCGATCACCACATAGCCCAGTTCCGCATTGGCTTCGAGAATGCGGCGCATGCCGGATAAATCGACGATCACCTGGCCGGGCAACACCGCGCACGCATCGCCATATCCCCAGTTGCGGCCGGTACTGACCGGATACAGCGCGGTGCGGTGCCTTGTGGCGATGCGGACCGTGTCCACCACCTGGGCGCGGCTTTGCGGCAGCACCACCGCGGCCGGCCGCGCTGGCCACGATGCGGTGCTGCTGGCGTACGCGTCCAGGGTGGCGGAATCCGATCGCACTTGCGTCTCACCCAGCAGCGCGCGCCACTGCGCCAGCGCCTCCGCCAACCGGCCGGCAGCCGTACTCATCCCTGCCCCCGCATCAGCCGCGCGGTGATTCCCGCCTCGTCGCTGGCCGGGAAGAAATACGGATAAAAGGAACGTTCATCGCCATGCTTTTCCATCAGGCCGCCATAACGCTGGATTTGATCGCCCATATGGTCCAGGTCCAGCCGCAACAGCACGGCAGGCGCCCCCACCCGTGAACAGTTGCGCTGCGTGCCGCAAGGGCTGAAGCCCAGCATGCGGCGGTAAAACATCACGTGGCGCGGATTGACTTCGATCACATAATCCGTATGGCCGTGGATGTGGCGCGCATACAGGTAAGAGATGTGGATCAGGCCGGCAAAGACGCGCCGCGACGCGCCCTTGTCGATCGCCAGCCGCGATGGTTCACACAGCCGCCGGCCCTGGCCACGCAAGTGGTCCAGTTCGTGCCGGAAATTTTCGTCGGCGGGCAATCCCAGCACCGGATCATCCAGGCACAGCGACATGGTGCCCACCGTCGCGCCGCCGGCTTCCGCGTACAGCGTAATGCGGTTGGGGCCATGCACCGCGTGCGGATCCACGTCATAGCCGCGCCAGCCATACATTTTTTTCAGCAACACACTGGCCGCCTCCCGTTCCCGGCGTGAATTCGCCAGGCGCAAATGAAATACCTGGCGGTCGATTTCATGGTCTTCCGCCGGGTCGTGGGCGGCCTCGCCGATGACCATCTCGCGCATGCCGGGGCTGTCTTCAAAAGAAATAATCGTGTCGTTGTCCACAGTACCTCCCTTTGGTTTTGGGCACTTGGACCGGCCTCCGGCAAAAAAGTTCCCGCCGCCGGCACGATAGGCGCGGCAGTGTCGCCTTTCTTCACAATCCACCGCACCCGCCGCGCAGCGCAGCGCCAAGCCACTGTTTTACAGGCCTTTTCAACGCAGGCACGGATGCTGCTGTACAGGGATAACCGCAAGCCATGCGGCCAACCATGAAAGGAACAGCACACCATGAAAACCACGAAACTCTTGCTGGCGGCGGCCGCCGCCCTCGCCGTGGCCGGTCCTGCCAGCGCCTCGACCTTTGCTTCCGCCATCCTGGACATCACGGATTTCAAATTGCTGCATGCATCCGGCGCCGATTACGCTGTCGGCAATTTTGCCAATCTGGCCGGCACCAATGACGCCCACGCCACCGCGCAATTGAACGGCGTATTCGCCAACGCCGCCGACTCCCGTTCCATCCTGGCCGCCGTGCCGCCCAACGTCGCTCAGCAATGCCTGGGCGCCTGCATGCCGATCGCGGCCGACACCTTTACGCCGATTGCCGGTCTGCCCCCCATCATCAGCACCTATGGCCACGCGGACCAAAAACTGACCGGCTCATCCATCATGATCGGCGCCACGCCGGCCGGCGCCCACGCCTCGACGCGGGCTGACGCATCCACCGCGGTCAATGCGGTGGCGTCCGGCAATTCCGACGTCGGCACCTCGACCACCTTCCGCTTTGTGATGGGGACGTCCGACACCATGACCGTCTCATTCATGGGCAATCCCTACACGCGGGCGCTGGTCACGCCCGGCTCGGGTCCGGTCTCCAACGCCAATGCCCGGCTGTCCTGGTCGATCAATATTCTCAACGTCACCACCGGCGCCACTGAACTGGCCTATGCGCCGAATGCGCTGAACGCCGGCAGTATCCGCAGCGCCACCCACGCGGCGCCGGCCGACCTGATCTATGCCCCGGGCGCCAGCGCGTTTTCCGCCACCACCGGCATGCTGATGGCCGGCAATGAATACCAGATCACCATCAACCACAACTCACTGGCCAACACCCTGCAGGCCGTACCTGAACCCGCCTCGTTGGCATTGCTGGCAACGGGCTTGCTGGGCATGGGATTCCTGGGCCGCCGGCGCCGCGGCTGAGCGCTGCGTTCCCCCCTGGAGTTGCCTTGATGCCGCTCAATCCCCGTGGAAACTCGGGCCGGGCGGCACGGCGCCCTTCCTATAATCGATCCACAGGCCGCCACGGGCGCTGCCCATCTTGCTGGGACGATTTATGGAAGAGTTAATACAGCAACTGCAGACCGCCGCCCACTGTGTCTGGAAGTACCGCTGGCTCACCACCGCGGTTGCTTGGCTTTGCGCCCTGGCCGGCTGGACCGGCGTCGCCATGCTCCCGAATGCTTACCAAACCTCGGCCCGCGTGTTTGTCGACACGCAAGGCATCTTGAAACCATTGTTGTCCGGCATGACCAGTGTTCCCAACGTCGAACAGCAAGTGGCGATCATGAGCCGCACGTTGCTCAGCCGTCCCAACATCGAGCGCGTCATGCGCATGGTGGACCTGGACGTGCGGCAGACCACGGCGCGCGATCATGAAATCCGGATGGAAGAATTGTTGAGCCGCATCCGCATCGCGGGGACCGGCAGTTACGACATATACACCATCACCTACATCGACCGCGATCCGCGCCTGGTGCGCGATGTCGTCCAGTCGCTGCTGGCGATCTTCGTGGAAGGAAGTTTCAGGGGAAAAAAAGGGGAATCGGAAAAAGCCGTGCAATTCATCGATGAGCAGATCAGCACCTACGAAGCCAAATTGCAGGCGGCCGAGGAGTCCGTCAAAGACTTCAAACTGCGGCATAACGCGCTGTTGCCGCGCCCAGGCCAGGACTATGGCGCGCAAGTACAACAATCGGCCGATGCCCTCAATACCGCGCGCCTGGAATTGCTGGAAGCGGAACAGGCGCGCGATGCGATCCGCCAGCAAGTGCCGGCCATGGCGTTGCATGCGGCAGCGCCCGTGGCACGGCCCGCCGGAGGGCCGCCGGCCATCGATGAAGCCGAACTTGAGGTGCGCATTGCCGCGATCTACAAGACGCTCGACGCACTGCAGTTGCAGTACACCGAACAGCATCCCGATGTCATTGCCGCGCGCCGCCTGCTGGCGCAACTGGAACAGCGCAGGGCGGACCACGCACTGGAACCGCCGCCCACCGACGATCCGGGCCGCCGCTACAGTCCCATGCTGCAGCAAATCAAGGTGGCGCTGACGGACGCGGATGCGAAGGCCGCCGCCTTGCGGGCCCGTGTCCGGGAACTGACCGTGCGCCACACGCGCCTGGAAGGCCAGAGCAAGGCTGTCCCGGAACTGGAATCGCAACTGGCGCAATTGAACCGCGACTACCAGATCAACAAGGAAAACTACGAAAAGCTCATCAGCAAGCGCGAAGCGGCCAAATTATCCGGCAACCTCAGTTCAACGCAAGAAATGATGAACTTCCGCATTATCGACCCACCCACCCTGCCGGCGCGCCCGGTCAGCCCGAATCGCCTCCTGCTCAACAGTGGCGTGCTGGCGCTGGCGCTGGCCGCCGGCCTGCTTGCCGCGCTGGCGGCCAGCCGCAGCCGGCCGAATTTCGACAGCTTGCGTGAATTACGCAATTTCAGCCACCTGCAGGTGATCGGCATGATCGCCATGCACTGGACACCCGCCCAGCTGCAAATGCGCCAGCGCAGCCGGGCCGGATTTGCGGCGTTGCTCGGTGGCTTGTTGCTGTCCTATGGCGCGTTGATGGCGTACACCGTCGCCAGCAATGGTATGGCGGGCGTCACTGGATGGCCCGCGCGCTGACCGGAAGGTACTTATCATGCGCATCGGCAACTTCCCCCGCCCGGCCCCGGCCAACGCCACGGTTCCGACCGTGCCGGTCCATGCCGTGGTGGCGGAAGAATTCAGGATCATCAAACGTCCCTTGCTCAGGAAGCTGCGGGATGGCGATGGCGCCCGGTGCAACCTGATTGCCGTCACCAGTGCCGCGCATGGCGAGGGAAAGAGCTTTTGCGCACTGAACCTCGCGCTGAGCATGGCCATGGAACGGGATACCACCGTCTTGCTGGTCGATGCCCACATGGCCTCGCCTTCACTGCCGGCCATGCTGGGCATACCGGATGGGCCGGGCATGATGGAACTGTTGATGGATGACACGCTCAACGCCGCCGACGTGATTGTCCGATCGAGCCTGCCGACCTTGAGCGTCCTTCCCGCTGGCAAGACCCACCACCATGCCGCCGAGCTGCTGGCCAGCCGCGACATGGAACGGTTACTGGCCGAACTGGCCTCGCGCTATGCGGACCGCATCATCCTCTTCGACACCGCGCCCTTGCTGGTGACGACGCAAGCCAGTGTGCTGGCGGCGCAAATGGGCCAGGTGGTGCTGGTCGTCGATGCCGAAACCACCACCCATGCGGCGCTGGCCGAAGCGCTGCGCCACCTCGAGCCCTGTCCGCATATCCACCTGGTTTATAACAAGGCCCGTGTCAAGCCGGCACTGCCGGCTTCCCGCACGCGGTAACTCCTACCGTAACCGCAAGGAGCAGATGCGATGGCAATGCCCACCACCACCACGCCACTTGCCCGTCAGGCGGACTCAGCCTGCGTCCCCCTGGTTGTCCATATCACCGATACGCTCGACAGCGGCGCCGATGAAAGCCTGCTATGCCTGCTGCATCAAATGCCGCCCGGGCGCTACCGCCATCTCATCATCGGCTGGCGCCATGGGGCGATGTGGGAGTTGCGCCATAGCGGCCACGTGGCCCAAGTCGTGCAGGTGCCCGCCTCAAGCCGTGACATGGCGCCGGACAGCGGCGCCCGGCTGGTCTGGCTGTTCCAGCGCTTGCGTCATTTGCGTCCGGCACTGATCCATACCCGCAGCACAGCGCTGCAATGGCTGGCAGCGGCGGCCGGTGTCCCGGTCCGCTTGCATGGCGCCAGCGCCAGCGGACACGCGCCATCCCGCCACGGCTTGCGCAGCTGGCTGCGCAAGCTGCTGTCGCCGGCCATGCCGCCGCTTGCCCATCTGGCGGTCGATTGCGCGCAATTCCACCCCCGGCTGAGTCCAGCGGCCGCATTGGGCCCGGCCGGATTCCTGTGCGACGGCGCATGTGTGATCGGCAGCGCCGGGCCGATGGATCGCGCCCATGGGCATGTGCGGCTGGTGCAGGCATTCCTGCAGTTGCTGGCGGACCATGGCACGGCCGTGCCGTTGCGGCTGCTGATCATCGGCGACGGTCCCGAACGCGCGGTCTGTAAAGATTTGCTGGCGGCGGCCGGCGCCAGTCACCTGGCCTGGCTGCCCGGCCAGCGCGACGACCTCGCCCGCCTGATGCGTATCATGGATGTCTATGCGGCCCCGGAGTGCGCGCCGGATTCGGGCCTGCACCTGCTGCAGGCGATGGCCAGCGGCTTGCCGGTGGTCGCCTGCCAGGGCGGCGCGCACAGCCGGCTGGTGCAAACCGGCTGGAGCGGTGCGCTGGTACCGCACGGCGACGCCGCCATGCTGGCCGATTCCCTGGCCGATTACGCCAGGGTCGCGGGACTGGCGCGGCGCCATGGTTTGCGCGGCAGGCGCCAGGTGTTAAGCCATCACAGCCTGGCAACCGTGGCGCAGCACTACACGCAGCTGTATGACAGCCTGATACCGCGCCCGGAACCTGCCACATGGGAACACTGGGCACGGCTTAAATAGCCGGGCCCGGCCTAAAAACCAGCCGATGGGCCAGCCTGGCGAAACAAGCGCCCATCCCCCGGCCGGCATCGCACGATGCCGGCCATGATGTTCACCGTATGCCGTGATGGCTCATCAAGTCGTACAGCGTGGGCCGGCTAACGCCCAGCAATTCCGCCGCACGCAGGATATTGCCGTCCACCCGGCCCAGGGCCTTGACCATCACGCGGTATTCGGCCGCATCGCGCGCCTGGCGCAAATTGATATTGTCGTCCACCTCGGTGCCAGCTTCCGGCAAACCCAGGTCTTCCAGCAGGATCACCGGTCCTTCGGCCATGATGACGGCGCGCCGGATGCAATTTTCCAGTTCCCGCACATTACCGGGCCACGGGTGCGCTTCGATGGCGGCCAGCGCTTGCGGATGGAATTGCAAATGGCGCCGGGCACTCGCGCAGCAGCGGTTTTTCACATGGTGCGCCAGCAACAGCGCATCGCCGCAGCGATCGCGCAGCGGCGGGATCGCCAGCACGATTTCACTGAGGCGGTAATACAAATCTTCGCGGAACGCGCCCTGCGCGACTTGCGCCTGCAAATTGTGGTGGGTGGCGCAGACCACCCGCACGTCGACCGGGATTTCATGCCGCCCGCCGACCCGCTCAATCACCCGTTCCTGCAGGAAGCGCAGCAATTTGCCCTGCAGCGCCACCGCCATATCGCCGATTTCGTCGAGAAAGAAAGTGCCGCCGTGGGCCAGTTCGATCTTGCCCTGCATTTGGCGGGCGGCGCCGGTAAACGCGCCTTTTTCATGGCCGAATAATTCGCTTTCCAGTAATTGCTCGGGAATCGCGGCGCAATTAATCGCAACGAAGGCGCGGCGCCGGCGCGGACTGAGCTGGTGTATACCCCGCGCCAGCACTTCCTTGCCGCAGCCCGATTCACCCAGCAACATCACACTGGCCGATGTCGGCGCGACCTTTTCCACGTCGCGGCACAGCTTGAGCATGCCGGCATCGCGCGAGATCAGGCCGGCCAGCGGAGAATCCTGCTCGATCTGCAGCATGCGCTTGTGTTCCACCTGCACCGCATGCAGGAAAAACGCCCGTTGCACCATCAGTTGCAACACATCGAGTTCCACCGGCTTTTGCTGGAAGTCGTAAGCCCCCATGGCGATGGCTTTCAAGACGTTGGCGCGGTCCTGGTTGCCGGACAGGATAATGACTTTGGTTTCCGGCGCCGCCGCCAGCATGTCCGCCAACAGCGCCAACCCCACCGTGGCGCTGTCGGGCTCCGGCGGCAGTCCCAGGTCCATGGTGACAACGGCTGGCTGGTGGCGCCGCAAATGCGCCATCGCCTGTTCCGGATTGCCAGCCACCAGCACGTCATAATCGTCCAGGCCCCACCGCAGCTGGCGCTGCAAACCCGGATCGTCTTCCACTAAAAGCAGTTTTTTCCTGGTCATCATTTGCCTCCCAACGGTGGATGCACCACCGGCTTAACGGTGGCTTAGCCATCATCCGCCCGGCGCGTGGCGCAGTTTTGCGCCGCCGCAAACCAGCCTGCGGCGCGCCGTGCGCCGGCCGAAAATGACCGTTCCATGACAGGGAAGCGGCAAATCGCTTATAGTCTTACTTCTCTCGAGCAAACTTGACGATTTAATTCAATGAAATTCGATGTCGCTATCGTCGGCAGCGGGCTGGCCGGCTTGTCGGTGGCCTTGCACCTGGCGGAAACCCGCAAAGTCGCAATCATTTCCAAACGCCAGTTACTGGATGGCGCCAGCAATTGGGCCCAGGGTGGCATTGCCGCCGTGCTCGACTCCGGCGACAGCCATGACCAGCACATCACCGATACGCTGGTGGCGGGCGGCGGCCTGTGCGACGAAGCGGCGACCCGCTTTATCGTGGAAAACGGCCGCGCGGCGATTGAATGGCTGATCGAACAAGGGGTGCCGTTCACCCGCGACGACAGTGCGGAAATGGGTTTCCACCTGACCCGCGAAGGGGGCCACAGTCAGCGCCGGATCATACACGCGGCCGACGCCACCGGCCACGCCGTGCAAGTGACCCTGGAACAGAAAGTGCGCGCGCATCCGAACATCAGCCTGTTCGAACACCATTGCGCCATCGATTTGATTACCTCCGACAAGCTGGGCCCGAAATCGGCGCCGCACAGCGCGCAGCCGCATTGCCATGGCTTGTATGTCCAGGATGTGAATACCGGCGACGTGCACACGGTGGCCGCCGAGCATACCGTGATGGCGACCGGCGGCGCCGGCAAGGTCTACCTGTACACCACCAATCCGGACACCGCCAGTGGCGACGGCATCGCCATGGCGTGGCGCGCCGGCTGCCGCGTGGCCAACATGGAATTCATCCAGTTCCATCCGACCTGCCTGTACCACCCTTACGCGAAATCGTTCCTGATCACGGAAGCCATCCGTGGCGAAGGCGGCTTGCTGAAATTGCCGCCGGAAGCCGGCGCCGCCGCCGGCAGCCGCTTCATGCTGGCGCACGATGAGCGCGCCGAACTGGCGCCGCGCGATGTGGTGGCGCGCGCGATCGACTTTGAAATCAAGAAGCGCGGCCTGGATTATGTCCACCTCGACATCAGCCACAAGCCAGCCGAGTGGCTGATGGAACATTTCCCGACGATTTATGCGCGCTGCCTGGAGCTGGGCATCGACATCACGAAGGAACCAATTCCCATCGTGCCGGCGGCGCACTATACGTGCGGCGGTGTGGTGACGGATTTGTCCGGCCGCACCGACTTGCCGGGCCTGTATGCCGTCGGCGAAACCGCCTACACCGGCCTGCATGGGGCCAACCGCCTGGCTTCGAATTCGCTGCTGGAATGTGTCGTGATCGGCCGCGCGTGCGCGCAGGACATCGAAGCCAAGGAACGCACCGGTACGCCCTACCTGCCGGACTGGGATGAAAGCCGTGTCACGGATGCCGATGAAGAAGTGGTGATTTCCCATAACTGGGATGAATTGCGCCGCTCGATGTGGAATTACGTCGGCATCGTGCGCACCACGAAACGCCTGGAACGGGCGCAGCACCGGATTGCGCTGCTGAAAGAGGAAATCGACGAGTATTACCGCAATTTCCGCATCACCAGCGATTTGCTGGAATTGCGCAACCTGGTGGACGTCGCCAGCCTGATCGTCAACAGTGCCTTGCAGCGCCGTGAAAGCCGCGGCCTGCACTTCAGCCGCGATTATCCCGAGACCCTGCCGAAGGCATTGCCGAGCGTACTGACGCCGGACCGCCGCTGAGGCCACACCAGGATTGTGCCGGGACAGCCCTCAGGGCTGGTTAGGGCTGGTTTTAGGGCCGGTTTTAGGGCTGGTTGGGGTCTGGTTTTCGGGCCGGATTCAGGGCTGAACCACGGCTGAATCATGGCTGAACCGCAGCTGAATCATGGCTGATCAAGGCCATGGCGCAGCAACAGCTTGCGCCATTCGCCGCTGTCGACCAGGCGCTGGAATTGCGTGTCGAAGCCGCGCCGCAATCCATCGTGGCTGCCGCCCGGCGGGAAGGCAAAATATGCATCCTGCACGTCGATCGGCGGAGGCAAACCGGCCACCACGCCCACCAATCCCAGGCGGCTCAGCACCATTTCCGTATCGCGCCGGGTGCTGGCAAACAGTTGTACGTGGCGGTGCGCCACCATGCGCAGGCCGCTTTCCACGCTGTTGGTCACGCTGATCCGCAATGCCGGCCGCGCCTGGTCAAACGCCGCGCCATACACCCAGCCGTTCAGGACCGCGACCCGCTGGTTCGCCAGCGCGGCATAGTCGCCCTGCCACGTGGCCGCACGATCGGTGCGCGCATAAAATACCAGGCGGTCCTGGAAAAACGGCAACCGTGAAAAGGCCATGACACGCTGGCGCTCCGCTGTCCGGTAGGGCGCCGCCAGGATATCGGCCTGGCCATTGGCGACCAAGGCCTGGGCCCGCGCCCATGGATACAATTCAAAGCGGACCGTGTGTCCCAGTTCGTGCGCAATCTGGCGCACGATTTCCGGCCCGATGCCGACGATCACGCCTTCCGCATCGCGCTCATAGACTTTTTCAAAATGCGTGCTAACCACCAGCAATTCGCGCGCCCACAGCCATCCCGGACCGCACAGGGCGCACGCCAGTGCGCACCAGCGCAGCAGGCCGGCCAGGCGAACGCGGCTACGGGACGATGACTTCATGGCGCTGCCCCAGTTTCCGCAACTCGCCACTGTCGGCCATGCGCTGGAACGCGGCATCGAAGTCGCGCCGCAAGGCGTCGAACTGGGGCTCGCGCGGGAAGGCAAAATAGCCTTCCTGCACATCGATCACCTTGGGCAGCATGGCGATCTGGCCCGCCAATCCCAGCCGGCCCAGCACGGGTTCCGTGTTGCGGCGGTTGCTGGCGAACAGGTTGACGTGCTGGTGCACCAGCATTTTCAAGCCGCTGTCCACGCTGTTGGCCACGCTTAGCCGCAACTGCGGCCGCGCCTGGTCAAAGGCGTTGCCATAGGCCCAGCCATTGAGCACGACAATGCGCTGCTCGCCCAGGGTCGCCAAATCGCCGTTCCAACTGGCATTGGCGTCGGCGCGCGCATAAAACACCATCTGGTCCTGGTAAAACGGCAGCCGCGAAAACGCCATGGTTTGCAGCCGTTCCGGGGTTTTATAGGGGCCGATGAGGATATCGGCCTTGCCCTGGGCGATCAGGGCCTGGGCGCGCGCCCAGGGATACAGTTCGAAGCGCACGGTATGGCCCGTGCGCTGGGCCAGGGCCCGCACAATTTCCGGGCCCAGCCCAATGATTTCGCCTTCCTGGCCGCGCTCGAACACCCGTTCGAAATGCGCGCCGATTGCCAGCAATTCGCGCGCCGACGCCAACGGCGTGGCGCCCAGCGCCGCGACCAGCATGGTTGCCAACAGCTTCCGCATAAGCTCCTCCCAGTGGCCCCATCATAACATCGGGGCCCGGGAAGGCAATCGGCGCGTGGCGCGGCCGCCGCACCACGCCAGCGCTTGTCAGCCGTTGAAGCCCTTGCCTTCCGCCGCCAGCTTCACCAGCAGCGGGGCCGGTTTCCAGGCGTCGCCGTGGCGTCCGCCCGCCATGCGCTCCATCGCCGCCAAGACGTTCGGCAAGCCCACCGTGTCGGCATAGAACATCGGGCCGCCGCGGTGCAGCGGGAAGCCGTAGCCGGTCAGGTACACCATGTCGATATCGGACGCGCGCAGAGCAATGCCCTCTTCCAGGATCAGCGCCCCTTCATTGACCAGCGCATACACCAGGCGCTCGACGATTTCCTGGTCGCTGATCTTGCGGCGTTCAATGCCGAGATCGGCCGAATGCTGGACGATCATCGCGTTCACCGCCTCATTCGGGTAAGCCTTGCGGTCGCCCGCCTTGTAGTCATACCAGCCGGCGCCGGTTTTCTGGCCAAAGCGGCCCATCTCGCACAGCAAGTCCGCGGTTTTCGAATACGTGATTTCCGGCGATTCCACGTAGCGGCGCTTGCGGATGTACCAGCCGATATCGTTGCCGGCCAAATCGCCCATGCGGAACGGACCCATGGCAAAGCCGAATTTCTCCACCGCCTTGTCCACCTGTTCCGGCAGGCAGCCTTCCTCCAGCAGGAACCCGGCCTGGCGGCTGTATTGTTCGATCATGCGGTTGCCGATAAAGCCGTCGCACACGCCCGACACCACCCCGGTCTTTTTCAGCTTTTTCGACAGCGCCAGCGCGGTCGCCAGCACATCCTTGCCGGTCTTCGCGCCACGCACGATTTCCAGCAGCTTCATCACATTGGCGGGGCTGAAGAAGTGGGTGCCGATCACATCCTGCGGGCGGCTGGTGAACGCGGCGATCTGGTCCACGTCCAGGGTCGACGTGTTCGACGCCAGGATCGCGCCCTGCTTCATGACTTCATCGAGTTTGGTGAACACGGCCTGTTTGACGCCCATGTCTTCGAACACCGCTTCGACGACGATATCGGCATCGGCAATCTCGGCATAGTCCAGCGAACCGGTGATCAGCGCCACGCGCTGTTCAAACTTCTGCTGCGTCAGCTTGCCTTTTTTCAGGGTGTTTTCGTAATTCTTCCGGATCGTCGCCAGGCCCTTGTCCAGCGCCTCGGCTTTCATTTCCAGGATCGTGACGGGAATGCCCGCATTGGCGAAGTTCATGGCAATGCCACCGCCCATGGTGCCGGCGCCGATCACGGCGGCTTTGGCAATGGTGCGCACCGGCGTGTCGGCGTCCAGGTCCGGCACTTTGCTGGTCATGCGTTCGCTGAAGAAGGCGTGACGCAGGGACTTCGATTCATTGGTCTGCATCAGCGCAATGAAACGCTCGCGCTCGAACGCCAGGCCATCGTCGAATTTCCTGGTCACCGACGCCGCCACGGTTTCCACGCATTCCAGTGGCGCCGGGAACGGGCCGGCCATGGCCTTCACGGTATTGCGGGAAAACTGCAGGAAGGCTTCATGGTTCGGGTAATCGACATTGCGGTCGCGCACTTTCGGCAGCGGCCGGACCGCGGCGACTTTTTCAGCGAACGCAATCGCCTGTTCCAGCAGGGGCGCGTCAAGCCCGAACACCGCGTCGAACAAGCCGCTGCCGGCGAGTTTTTCCGACAGCACCGGGGCGCCGGACACGATCATGTTCAGCGCCGCTTCCAGCCCCAGCACGCGCGGCAGGCGCTGCGTGCCGCCGGCGCCCGGCAACAGGCCCAGCTTGACTTCCGGCAGCGCGATTTGCGCACCCGGCATCGCCACCCGGTAATTGCAGCCCAGCGCCAGTTCCAGGCCGCCGCCCATGGCGACCGTATGGATCGCCGCCACCACCGGCTTGGTCGATTCTTCCACGGTGCGGATCAGCGAGTGCAGCGACGGTTCCGCCAGCGCTTTCGGCGAATTGAATTCGCGGATATCGGCGCCGCCGGAAAACGCCTTGCCGGCGCCGGTAATGATGATGGCGCTGACGCTGTCATCGGCCAGCGCGCGGCGCATGCCCTGCACGGCGGCAGTACGGGTTTCCAGCCCCAGGCCATTGACGGGCGGGTTGTTCAGCGAAATGACGGCTACGGTGCCGTGCACGTGGTAATCGGCGCTCATGTCTCTTCCTTATTGTGTGAACAGGTCGGCAAAACCAAACTATAACGCAAAAACGAACGGTCGTATTATTTTTTTCTCGGTCATGCTGTGGTACTGTGCGGAGAGGCGATATCGCGGAGGAACAGGATGGCTGGCGACAGGATTATTCAGCACGTCAACATGGGTCAATTGCTGACCGGCAGGGGCAATACCCGCCTGGTGGCGGTGCTGGGATCGTGCGTCGGACTCGCCTTCCTGTGGCCCAATGGCAATCGCTGCGCCCTCGCCCATTGCGTGCTGCCGCATGCGCCGCCGGAGGAAGGCGGCATGGGGGCGCGCTATGTGACCCAGGCCGTGCCCTCGCTGCTGACCGCCATGGGGGTCACCATGGCCGACCGGCAAGACGTCGACGTGGTGCTGGCCGGCGGCGCCAGCATGTTCGGTCCCGGCAGCGCGCTGTTGCAGGTGGGCCGCCAAAATATCGTCGCGGCCCTGTCGACCTTGCAGCAATTCGGCTTGCGCGTGGCGTGCAGCGACCTGGGCGGCTTTGCGGGACGGCAATTGATCGTCGATTGCGGCATGTACACCTGCTTCGTGAAACCCATCATCGCGCCCGCCTCGGAAGCGCCGGCGCCGCCCCAACTGTTGCGGCGCTGACGCCCTCATACCTCGAGCCATTCCTTGCGGACCGCCGCATCGGCGCGCAACTGTTCCGGGGTTCCTTCGAACACCATCGTCCCGTGGCCCATCACGTACACGCGCTGGGCAATATCGAGGGCAATCGCGAGTTTTTGTTCGACCAGCAGCACGGAAATGCCCTTGTCGCGCAGCGCCTGCAAATAATCAGCAACTTGCGCAACGATCTTCGGCGCCAGTCCCTCGGTCGGTTCATCGATCATGATCAAGTCCGGGTCGCCCATCAGGGTGCGGCACAGGGTCAGCATTTGCTGCTCGCCGCCGGACAACACGCCGGCCGCCACCGCGCGCCGCTCTTCCAGCCGGGGAAACATGCGGTACATGTCCGCCAGGGTCCAGCGCGGCGCGCCTGCCCCTTTTTTTTCACCCAGCAACAGGTTTTGTTCCACCGTCAGGGTGGGAAACACGTCGCGGCTTTCCGGCACATAGCCCAGTCCCTTGCGCGCCACCTGGTACGCTTTCAAGCCCAGGATTTCCTCATTGCGGAACCGGACGCTGCCCTGCGCCTGGACCTGGCCCATGGCGGCTTTCACCAGGGTGGAGCGGCCGGCGCCATTGCGCCCCAGCAGGCTGACAATTTCACCGGGCCGCACTTGCAGGTCGACCCCATGCAGCACATGGCTTTTGCCGTAATACGCTTGTAAACCACGGATGTCCAACATCAGGCCACCTCCCCATGTGCGTCACCCAGGTAGGCCGCCTGCACCTCCGGGTTGGAGCGGATGCGCTGCGGCGTATCGCAGGCGATGACTTCCCCGTACACCAGTACCGCAATGCGGTCGGCCAGCCCGAAGACCACGCCCATGTCATGTTCCACCATTAACAGTGTTTTCCCCACGGTGACCTTTCGGATCAATTCCACCGCCGCATCCGATTCCGAGCGGCTCATGCCGGCGGTCGGCTCGTCCAGCAAGATCACGTCGGCCCCGCCGGCGATCGTGATGCCGATTTCCAGCGCGCGCTGTTCGGCATAGGTCAACACCCCGGCCAAGGTGTGCCGCTGGCGCTGCAAGCCGATCAATTCCATGACTTCCTCGGCCCGCGCATGGGCGTCGCGCAACCCGGACAACAGGCGCCAGAACGCATAGCGGTAGCCCAGGTGCCACAGGACGGCGCAGCGCAGGTTTTCATAGACCGACAAATTCGTGAACAGGTTGCTGATCTGGAAGCTGCGCGCCAGTCCAAGCCGGTTGACCTGGTACGGCTTGCTGCCGGCAATGTCGCGGCCATTGAGCAAGATGCCGCCCGAGGTCGGGGCAAAGCGCCCGGACACCAGGTTGAACAAGGTGGATTTGCCCGCGCCATTGGGCCCGATCACGGCCAGCCGTTCGCCTTTCTCCACCTGCAATTGCGCGCCACGGATGATTTCCGACTTGCCGAACTGCTTGCGGACGTCCCGCAGTTCCAGCGCATAGGGATGGTTATTCATGCGTTCCTCCGTATCATGTCGGCAATCACGGCGCCCGCCGCATCCCACGCTTGCGCAAACCCCGGCCGCGCCAGGCGCCAACCGGTCATGCCAACCGCCAGCAGCGCGCCGGCCAGCAGCCATGGCCCCGCAGCGTGGGTATCGACCAGCACGCCAAACAGTTTTTTCTCCGGGCCGTTGATGGCGTCCTGCGTCACGTGGTACGTCATTTCAATCGCCAGCACCAGCCCGGCAACGCCGACCAGCACCGCCGCCGACAGCCGCGCCAGCGGCGCCGCGATGCGCCCGAATTGCCCGAATTTGGCGGTACGCAGCAACAGCATCAGCAGCGAGCCCAGGCCGCCCGGCGCGAAGCGCACCAGCACCACGAAGAACAGGCCGAGGTACAGTTGCCAGGCCGCCGTATAGTCCGGCAACAGCACGGAAAACAGGATGCCCACCACGCCGCCCAGCAGCGGGCCGAAGAAGAAGCCGATGCCGCCAATAAAGGTGAACAACAGGATCGCGCCGGACCGCACCGCGCTGACATTTTCCGCGCTGACGATCTCAAAATTGATGGCCGACAGGCCGCCCGAGACGCCGGCAAAGAACGACGACAGCACCACCACCAGGTAGCGCACCCAGCGCGTGTCGTAGCCGATGAATTCCACCCGTTCCGGATTGTCGCGCACCGCGTTGATGATGCGGCCCAGCGGCGTATGCGTGTAGGCATACGCCGCGGCGGTGCAGATAAACAGCCAGCCCGCGATCAGGTAATACACTTGCAGTTGCGGGCCATAGGTAATGCCGAACACTTGCCCGCCATAGACCCGGTTGGTGGTGATGCCGCCTTCGCCGCCAAAGAAACCGGGAAACATCAGCGCGCTGGCAAACACCAGCTCCACCAGCCCCAGCGTAATCATGGCAAAGGTGGTGCCGGCCTTGCGCGTGGTGACATAGCCGAACAGCACGCCAAAGCCCATCCCGGCCACGCCGCCGGCCAGCGGGATGAGCGTCACCGGCACGCTGGCCTGGTTCATTGCGTGGGCGGCAAAGAAGGCGCCCAGCCCGGCATAGACGGCATGGCCGAACGACAGCATGCCGCCCTGTCCCAGCAACATGTTGTAGGACAGCCCGAACAGCATGACCGTCCCCATTTGCGACAGCATGGTCAGTCCGCTGCCCTTGTTGAACACCATCGGCGCGGCCAGCAGCACCAGCGCATAGGCGCCCCACAACAGCCAGCGCCCCAGGTTCAGCGGAGTGTAGGTGAGTGACTGTGCCACGGGATGGGCCACGGAATTCGGCAATGTATTCGTCATAACGTTCGCCATTGAGTTCGCCATTGAGTTCGGATTCATTCGCGCGTCCCCAGCAAGCCCCGGGGCCGGAAGATCAGCATCAGCACCAGCAAGACATACGGCAAGATGGCCGCCGTCTGCGCGATGGTGATGTTGAGCAGCGCGTGATGTTGTCCGGCGCCGCCCGCCATCCCCAGCACCGCCAGCAAGCCGCCCAGTGTGTGGTCCAGCGCCACGGCGGCGGTCTGCATCACCCCGATCAGCAGCGACGCGATGAACGCGCCGGCCAGCGACCCCATGCCGCCCACCACCACCACCACGAAAATGATGCTGCCAACCGTGGCCGCCATGGCCGGCTCGGTGACGAACACCTGGCCGCCTATGACGCCCGCCAGCCCGGCCAGCGCGCTGCCGCCGCCAAACACCCACATGAAGATGCGCGGCACGTTATGGCCCAGCGCCTCTGCCGCTTCCGGGTGGGTCAGCGCGGCCTGGATCACCAGCCCGATACGGGTCCGCGTCAGCAACAGCCAGGTGCCGCCCAGCATGGCCAGTGCGACGGCCATCATGAAGGCGCGGTACTTGGGGAAACTGGTGGAAAACAACGTGAACAGCGGCCCGTCCAGCGCGGCCGGCAGCGGATAGCGCAGCGCCGTGCGGCCCCACACCAGTTGCACCAGTTCCACCGCCAGGTACGACAAGCCAAAGGTAAACAGCAGTTCCGGGATGTGGCCATACTTGTGCAGGGGCCGCAAGCCATAGCGCTCCACCAGCGCGCCCAACAGTCCCACCGCCAGCGGCGCCAGCACCAGCGCGGGCCAGAAACCGATGCGGCTGGCAATGGTGTAGGCGATGTAGGCGCCCAGCATATAAAAAGACGCGTGCGCAAAGTTCAGCACGCCCATCATGCTGAAAATCAGGGTCAGGCCCGATGACAGCATGAACAGCAGCAAGCCATAGCTGATGCCGTTCAACAGCGTAAACAGTGTGAATTCCATGAAAAACCCAAGCGTGAGAAGGGGCGCCGTCCCCCTGTGCGGCGGGGACGGTGGACCGTGGGTCGAAGGGACGGCGCGGCGGCCGGTTGATCGTACCGGCATCACCGCGCCAGCACTATCGGGGTATCAGGCGCCGGGCCGCTTCATCTGGCACGAGGTCGGCTGGCCCGCCACATAGGCATCGATCTTCTTGTCCATGCGCCAGCCATAACCCGTGTTTTCCTGGTCGTACTTGATGTCCTTGCCATTGGTCTTGGTCCAGGTGCCGATGTACAGGTTTTGCTGCAGTTGGTGGTCGGACTTTTGCATCATGACCTGGCCGTTCAGGGAGGCGGTTTTCATGCCTTCCAGCGCAAACGCCACCTTGACCGGATCGGCGGTCTTCGCGGTTTTCACGGCCTGGGACAGCATGGCGATGATCGAATGGGTTTGCGCCGCATAAAAGTCATCGTTGTACTTGGCCTTGAACGCGTCCACCACCTCCTTGCCGCTGAGCGATTCGTTGTTCGCCAGCCAGTTGCCGATGATTTTCGTGCGCTCGGCGCCGGCCGCGCCCATCGCGGTCGGCACCCCGGTCGTGATGCCGTAATAGGTATAGAAATTCGCCTTGAGGTCCGCATCCTTGGCGGCGCGGATCAGCAGCGCCAGGTCCGCGCCCCAGTTACCGGTAATCACACTGTCGGCGCCGGACGCCTTGATCTTGGCGATATAGGGCGAAAAGTCCTTGACCTGCGCGATCGGGTGCAGATCGTCGCCGGCGATTTTCACGTCGGGCCGCTTGCGCGCCAGGTATTCCTTGGCGGCGCGGCTGACGGCACGGCCAAACGCATAATCCTGGCCGATAATGTAGACCGACTTGATGCCCTTGTCCGGCGCCATGAAGCTGGTCAGCGCTTCCATCTTCATGTCGGAATTCGCATCGAAGCGGAAGTGCCAGAAGCTGCACTTGGCGTTGGTCATGTCCGGATCGACGGCGGCGTAATTGAGATAAATGATTTCCTTGCCGGGATTGCGGTCATTGTGCTTGTTGATCGCGTCCAGCAGCGCCAGCCCGACGCCGGAGCCATTCCCCTGGGTGATATAGCGGTAGCCCTGGTCGATCACGGTTTTCAGCTGAGTCAGCGCTTCCTGCGGACTGCCCTTGTTGTCAAAGCCGGTGACTTCGATGGTATTGCCATCGCCGGCCCACTTGCCCTTGTTGGCCATGTCGGCGATGAGCTGGAAACTCTTCAGCTGGTTTTGTCCGACCGGCGCAAACGGGCCGGACAGCGGGTCGATGAAAGCGATTTTGACTGTTTCCGCGCTGGCGGCGGCGCCAAACAGGGCAAAACCGGCTGCAACTGCAAGGGTGCTGCGTTTCATGTCTCCTCCTTGATTGTATTGTCCGCACCGGCTTGGACGCCGGTGCGGTGGATCACCGTCCTGCTACACCATCCCACTTAAACCGTCGGCAGCTTGTAGTCCTTATAAAGGTCGCGCAATTTGTTTTTCTGGACTTTCCCGGTGCCGCCCAACGGCAGCGCATCCGTGAACACCACATCGTCGGGCAGCCACCACTTGGCAACCTTGCCCTCGTAGAAGCCCAGCAGTTCGTCGCGCGTCACCGCCATGCCCGGGCGGGTCACCACCACCAGCAGCGGCCGTTCATCCCACTTGGGATGGTGCACGCCGATGCAGGCGGCCTGCATCACGGCCGGGTGCGAGACCGCGACGTTTTCCAGGTCGATGGTGCCGATCCATTCGCCGCCGGACTTGATGACATCCTTGCTGCGGTCCGTGATCTGCATGTAGCCGTCGGCGTCGATGGTGGCCACATCGCCGGTCGGGAACCAGCCGTCCCGCAGCGGATCGCCGCCCTCGCCCTTGAAGTAGCCGCTGACGATCCACGGCCCCTTGACCAGCAGGTGGCCATACGAGACGCCATCCCACGGCAATTCCTTGCCATCGTCGTCGACGATCTTCATGTCGACGCCGTACACCGCGTGGCCCTGCTTTTGCAGGATGCGGCGCTGTTCGTCCTGCGGCAACGCCAGGTGCTTGGCCTGCAGGGTGCAGGCGGTGCCCAGCGGCGACATTTCCGTCATGCCCCAGGCATGGATGACTTCCACGTTGAAGGTGTCGAGCAGGGTATTCATCATGGCCGGCGGACAGGCGGAACCGCCAATCACGGTGCGGCGGAAGCTCGAGAACGTCAAGCCGTTTTGCAGCGCGTGGTTGATCAGGCCCAGCCACACGGTCGGCACCCCGGCGGAAAACGTCACCTGCTCGCTCTCGAACAATTCATACAGCGACTTGCCGTCCAGCGCCGCGCCCGGGAACACCAGCTTGGCGCCGTTCAGCGGCACCGAGTACGGCAAGCCCCAGGCGTTGACGTGGAACATCGGCACCACGGGCAGCACGGTATCGCGCGCCGACACGTTCAGCGCCGACGGCATGGCCGACGCGTACGCATGCAGCACCGTGGAACGGTGCGAATACAGCGCGCCCTTGGGGTTGCCGGTGGTGCCGGACGTGTAGCACAGCGTGCTGGCGGCGTTTTCATCGAATTGCGGCCACTGGTAGTCGTCGCTGTGCGCGTCGATCAAGTCTTCGTAGCTGCGCAGGTCCGGGATTTTCGTTTCCGCCGGCAACCGGTCGCGGCCCGCCATCAGCACATAGCTGCGGATGGTTTTGCAGTGCGGGGCAATGGCTTCCACCAGCGGCAAAAACGTCAGGTCGAACAGCAGCACCTGGTCTTCGGCGTGATTGGCGATGTACGCGATCTGTTCAGGATGCAGACGGGGATTGATGGTGTGCAGGACGGCGCCGGAACCGGACACCGCGTAATACGCTTCCAGGTGGCGGTAGCCATTCCAGGCCAGGGTGGCGACCCGGTCGCCCATTTGCACACCGAGCGCCTGCAGCGCATTGGCCAGGCGCTTGGCGCGCTGGTGGCACTCACGGTATGTATAGCGGTGCAAGTCGCCTTCAACCCGGCGCGAAACAATTTCACTGTTGCCAAAATGCCGGGCCGCAAATTCGATAATGCTCGAGATTAGCAACGGCTGGTCCATCATCTGTCCCATCAGGGGTGGCGCCATCTTGTCTCCTTGTGTTTTTAGTAAAGTTATTTTCGAACGCGCGTACTATTTTCGTCAAACTCTTTTGATGCTGCGATGCACCAATTGTCCCTAAAATGACTAAAAACAAACAGTGGTTACTGGTTGTAACAGCAATAGTAATCCCGCTTCGGCCCCACCTAGAATCCGCCTAGGCTAAAATCAGACAAATCCTATTCGTACACTGCACTGGAATCGCCATTAAACAACTGTCCCTGCAGCACTCGTTCGCGAGCCTGCCCCCTGATTTTTACACCCGATTGATGCCGACCCCGCTGCCCCAGCCTTACCTGGTGGCCGCGTCAGACAGCGCCGCGGCGCTGATCGGCCTCGATGCCGCCGCGCTGGCCGAGCACAGTACGCTCGAGATCCTGGCCGGCAATGCCATTCCCGACCAGGCCCAACCGCTGTCCGCCGTGTATTCCGGCCACCAGTTCGGCGTCTGGGCCGGCCAGCTCGGCGATGGCCGCGCGATTTTGCTGGGCGAGGTGGCGACGCCGCAGGGCCCGATTGAAATGCAATTGAAAGGCGCGGGCCTGACGCCCTATTCCCGCATGGGCGATGGCCGCGCGGTGCTGCGCTCATCGATCCGTGAATTCCTGTGTTCGGAAGCCATGGCCGCACTGGGCATTCCGACCTCGCGCGCACTGGCGGTGGCCGGTTCCGACCAGGGCGTGGCGCGGGAAACCATGGAAACGTCGGCGGTGGTGCTGCGCATGGCGCCCACCTTCATCCGCTTCGGTTCCTTTGAGCACTGGTTTTACCGCAACCAGCCGGAACAGATCAAAACGCTGGCCGATTATGTGATCGACCGTTTTTATCCAGCCTTGCGCGACGCGGAGAACCCCTATGCGGCGCTGCTGGACACCGTGACACGCCGCACGGCCGAACTGATCGCGCACTGGCAAGCGGTCGGCTTCATGCATGGCGTGATGAACACCGACAACATGTCGATCCTCGGCGAGACCATTGATTACGGCCCGTTCGGCTTCATGGAAGCGTTCGACAGCAACCATATCTGCAACCACAGCGATCACCAGGGCCGCTATTCCTATGGCAACCAGCCGCAAATCGGCCACTGGAATTGCTATGCGCTGGGCCAGGCGCTGCTGCCGCTGATTGGCGACGTGGAAACCACGCAAGCCGCGCTGGACGTCTACCAGCCCGTGTTCGCGGCGAAAATCGATGCGCTGCTGCGCGCCAAGCTGGGCTTCGCCACCGCCGAAGACAGCGACCGCGACTTGTTTGACGCCATGTTCGGCCTGCTGCATGACAACCGCCCGGACTTCACGCAATTCTTCCGCCGCCTGGGCAATTTGCAGGTCGAGGCCGACACTACCCCGGAAGGCAACGCCCACCCGGATGCGCCGCTGCGCGATTTGTTCCTCGACCGCACGGCGTTTGACGGGTGGGCGCAGCGCTATCGCGCGCGCCTGCGGCAGGAGAACAGCATAGACTCGGTGCGCAAGGCCGCCATGGACGCGGTCAACCCGAAATACGTGCTGCGCAATTACCTGGCCCAGGTGGCCATTGAAAAAGCCCAGCAAAAAGACTTTACTGAAGTGGCGCGTTTGCTGACCGTGTTGCGGCGCCCATTCGACGAACAGCCGGAGCATGAAGCCTACGCGGCCCTGCCGCCGGACTGGGCATCCCATCTCGAAGTCAGCTGCTCGTCCTGAGCCGGAGGAACCATTATGAGTGACAAAGTTGTCAAAACAGACGCCGAATGGCGCGCCATGCTGGACCCGATGCAATACCAGGTCACGCGCCACGCGGCCACCGAACGCGCGTTTACCGGCCAATTCTGGGACCACCACGCGCACGGGATTTATACCTGCGTCTGCTGCAATACGCCGCTGTTCGCGTCGGACACCAAGTTCGATTCCGGCTGCGGCTGGCCCAGCTATTTTGAGGCACTGAATCCGGACAATGTGATCGAAGTTACCGACCGTTCCCATGGTATGCTGCGCACCGAAATCATTTGCGCCGTGTGTGACGCCCACCTCGGCCATGTTTTCCCGGACGGCCCGCCGCCGACCGGCCTGCGCTACTGCATCAATTCGGCGTCGCTGCGCTTTGAACCACAAGACTAATTAAAGAAGTTTCATGAAGAAAATACTGTTCGACTTTTTCCCGCTGCTGGTGTTTTTTGGCTGCTATAAATATGGCGGCATGCATCCCGACGCCACGGCGGCGCTGGTCAATGCCTACCTGTCCGGCGTGATGGCGGGCGGCACCGCCACGGCGGAACAAGCGCCGATGGTGCTGGCCACCATCGCCGGCATGCTGGCCAACGCCGCGCAAATCGTGTACCTGCTGGCGCGCGGCCGCAAAGTCGACTTCATGCTGTGGCTGTCGCTGTTCTTCTTTGTCGTGTTCGGTGGCCTGACCATTTACTTCCACAACGAAATCTTTATCAAGTGGAAGCCGACCCTGATTTACTGGTGTTTCGGCGTGGGCTTGCTTGGCGCGCGCTACCTGTTCAACCGCAATGCGATCCGCCAGACCATGGGCGCGCAACTGGAATTGCCGGACGACGTGTGGGAACGCCTGAACCTGATGTGGACCGCGTTCTTTATCAGCCTCGGTTTCATCAACCTGTTTGTCGCCTTCGTCCTGTTCAAAGGCGATACGCCGTCATGGGTCAGCTTCAAGGCCTTCGGCGCCACCGCCCTCACCTTTGTATTTATTGTTGGGCAGACTTTTTACCTGGCTAAATACATTAAGGATGAGGAGGCATAATGGATACCCGTATTGAACGCATCGAACAGCGCTTGCGCGCCGCGCTGGAACCATTGGAAATGACCCTGGAAGATGAATCCGCATTGCACGCCGGCCATGCCGGCGCGGCGTCCGGCGGCGGTCATTACCAACTGCGCATCGTTTCTGCCAAATTTGAAGGTTTGAAACTCGTCATGCGACATCGTCTCGTGTATGATTCCGTGCACGATATGATGCGTGGGGAAATCCACGCATTAGCCATTACCGCAGTGGCACCGTCCGAAGTATGAAACCATGCGGCGATTGGGATAGAACGAGTTTTGCGATCACCTTCCTCACCGCCGCTTTTTCAAGAACTTTATCCCTTAGGATTTGAAACAATGAATTTGAAGCCAGCCCGTTTGCTGATCGCACTTATCGCCGTAGTTGCGGCGCCTGCGTTTGCTCAAAATGTTGCGGTCGTCAATGGCAAAGCCATTCCGTCGGCGCGCCTGGATGCCATGGTCAAGCAAGTGGTCGCACAAGGCCGTGACCAGGATTCGCCTAAACTGCGCGATGCAATCAAGAAACAGTTGATCGGCCAGGAAGTGCTGGTTCAGGAAGCAACCAAGCAAGGTTACGACAAGAATGCTGAAGTCAAGGCTGCCCTGGAAGATGCCCGTCAGCAAATCCTCGTCAACGCGCTGGTGATGGACTATGTCAAGAAGCACCAGGTATCGGACGCTGAAATCAAGGCCGAATACGATGCGTTCGTGGCACAGAATGGTGGCAAGCAATACCACCTGCGTCATATCGTGACGGAAACCGCTGCGGAAGCGGATGCGGTTATCGCCAATCTGAAAGGCGGCGCCAAGTTTGAAGACCTGGCAAAAACCTCGAAAGACACCGGCACCGCGTCCAATGGCGGCGACCTGGACTGGGTTAATCCAAAATCGGTACCAAAACCATTCGCCGACGCGTTCGTTGGCTTGAATAAAGGCCAGGTCACCGAAAAAGCCGTGCAAACCCCGAATGGTTTCCACGTGATTAAAGTCGACGAAGTCCGCGACGCCACCCTGCCATCGCTGGAAGAATTGAAAGCGCAAGTGGGCAATGAAGTCGCACGCAAGAAAGTCATGGCTTACCAGGACGAACTGGTCAAGAAAGCCAAAGTTCAGTAATTGATATTGCCGTCATCAAGGCGCCCTGCGGGGCGCTTTTATATTGCCGATAATAGTGAGAGACAGATGAAACGTACCCTGATTACCCTGCTGGCCTTGGCCGCCGCGCCTGCAATGGCCCAAAACGTGGCCACCGTTAATGGCAAAGCCATTCCTTCCGCTAAACTCGAAGCCGCTGTCCAGCAATACACGGCGCAAAGCCGCCAGCCGGATTCGCCGGAATTGCGCGCCGCCATCAAAAAAGAATTGATCGCCCGCGAAGTATTGCTGCAGGAAGCCATGAAACAAGGCGTTGGCATGCGTCCTGAAGTACAAGGCGAACTGGATAAGGCCCGTACTCAAATCATGGTTAACATGATGATGCGTGATTTCCTGAAAAAGAATGCCGTGACCGACGCGGAAATCAAGAAGGAATATGACGCGGCCAAAGCACAGCAAAGTGGCAAGGAATACCGCGCCCGCCATATTCTGGTGGAAACTGAAAAAGAAGCCACCGACATTACCGCCAAGCTGAAAGGCGGCGCGAAATTCGAAGACTTGGCCAAAGGCACCAAAGATACCGGTTCCGCAGCCAATGGCGGCGACCTGGGCTGGTCCGCTCCTGGTTCGTATGTGCCGGAATTCTCGGCAGCCATGGTGGCATTGAAACCAGGTGAATTGACGGCCGCCCCAGTCAAATCGCAATTCGGTTATCACGTGATCCGCCTGGAAGAAGTGCGCGAAGCGCAATTCCCGCCGCTGGAAGAAGTCAAGGAACAAGTGGCGGAATCGGTGAAACAGCGCAAGCTGATCACCTTCCGCGATAACCTGATGAATAAGGCAGTCGTGAAGTAATTACGCCGGCTTTCAATGAAAAGCGCTTCTTCGGAAGCGCTTTTTTATTGCCGGTATATTCGTGGCGCAACCAACTCCCGCGCGTCTCATACCATTAATCGGCATGATCGCGCCATTATCTGGCATAATTATCAACATGGACCTCCAATTCATCGGCGATATCCGCGCCACCCTGCTGCCGCTGGCCGACCCGGAGCGGGCGCCGGCCATGCGCGCCTACATGCGTGACCGTTTTGATTTCCTCGGCATTGCCACGCCGGTGCGGCGGGCCGCGGTCAAGCCAGTATTGAAACGTCTGCCGCCCGGAGAATTACTGGTTCCCACGGCGCGGGCATTATGGGCATTGCCGGAGCGTGAATTTCATTATGCGGCGCTTGATATGCTGGCGCTGCACTGGAAACAATTACAGCCGGCCGACATTCCCGATTTAATCGCATTAGCGCGGATCAACGCATGGTGGGACAGTGTCGATGCCATGGCTGGGATTATTGGCGATGTATTGCGTCATCAGCATGACCATATGGATGACGCCATGATGAACAGCGATTTCTGGGTCCGCCGCATCGCCCTGCTGCACCAATTAGGCTGGCGCAATAAAACCGATGCGGACCGGCTATTTGCTTATTGCCTGTCGCTGGCGCACGAAAAAGAATTCTTTATCCAAAAGGCCATCGGCTGGGCCTTGCGCGATTACGCGCGGCATGCGCCCGATGCGGTCCGTGCGTTTACAGCCCGGCACAAAAGCCGGCTGGCCCCGCTCAGTTATCGGGAAGCGAATAAGCATTTGTGAGAATTCGATAGTTTTGGCGCCGGCGCGCCCCCCTATAATGCGGCTCTTTTCCCTTGATACTGTATTGCCATGCGCCGTCCCGCTTTTTCTTCATGCACCGCAGCACTGATCACGTCCTTGTTCAGTGGCATCGCCAGCGCTGAAACCCCATCGCCAGCCGATCAATATATCGGCAAACCGGATTGCCGCGTCGTCAATCCCCGCCCTGTTGCTGATGAATACATTACCTGGAGCGGCGCATGTAAAGAAGGATTTGCCGACGGTAATGGCATCCTGCTCTGGTATGTCAATGGCAAGGAAGATTCCCGCTACGAAGGCGGCATGCAACGCGGGCGGAAACATGGCCCCAGCGCGCAACAGGATGCCGACGGGACGATTACCTGGGGTAATTACGCGGAAGGCAAACGCCACGGCAAAACCCATATCGAGCGTGAAAATGCCTTTACCCTGGACGCCACTTTCGAACGCGGAAAAATTACCGGAACCGTTACCGCAAAATATATCTCGGGAAATAAATACGTGGGCGGCTGGGGGCCGCATGGCCCGGAAGGCGACGGCACGATGGACTATGCCACCGGCGGCAGTTTTACCGGCTATTGGAAAGATGGGCAATGGTACAGTGACGGCATGCTGACCTACCCCAACGGTATGCGGCGCGAACCGCAATCGGCGATTGCCGTGACCGAAGGCAAGCCGAAGGAAGCGCGCAGCGAACATAAGCTGGCGCGCGACATGAATTCCCTGTACCGCATGCAGCCGCTGGTGTACGGCGCCAGCGTGCCGTTCAACAAGGGTTACAAGGATTTATCGGAAGCCGACCAGCGTACCGTGCGCAGCTGGTTCCCGGTCTTGCGCGACGACGATGTTCCCCCGTATCCGGTCAAGGGCAGCGCCGACATCTTCAAGGCGATCGCCGCCGCCCATGGAAAATATGGCGACAACGGCGCGTTATGGATGGATGTGCTGATCGATGAACAGGGCGTGCCGAAAGACGTCATGGTGCGTCGCTCGCCCGGCAAGGAAGTCAGCGAGTTTGCCGCCAGCGTTTTACTGGTCAGCAAATACACGCCGGCGCAATGCGGCGGCAAACCCTGCGCCATGCGCTTCCCGATCCGGCTGGATTTGCGTCCCGCGCAGTTTTAATCGGGAGCCGGCATGAAGCGTGCGTCAATATTTTTCGGTGGGTGCGTAAGGTGGAAAACTGATATGCCGGAAGACATAAGCTTCATTCCCATCCTGATATAACCACCATGGCGCCGGCTGCTACTCTGGCGTCATGGACAGACTCTCGACCCCAGGCCAGGCAGCCCATGCCGCCATTCAACTCCCCGCCATCACCACGCCCGCCGAATGGCAAACCCGCGTGGACCTTGCCGCGTGCTATCAGTTGTGCGCACTGTATGGCTGGGATGACGGCATTTACACCCACATTTCCGCCGCCGTGCCCGGCGAACCGGGCCACTACCTGATCAATCCGTTCGGCATGCGCTTCAATGAAGTCAAGGCGTCGAACCTGGTCAAGGTGGACAGCGATGGCAACGTTGTCGGCGCTGCGCAATACACCGTCAACCAGTCCGGCTTCCGCCTGCACGCCGCCGTGCACAAGGCGCGCCCCGACGTGGCCTGCGTGATGCACCTGCATAACCTATCCGGCATTGCCGTCGGCATGCAGGAAACCGGCTTGCAGCCACTGTCACCTTATGCGCTGCGGTTTTATGGCGAACTGGCCTACCACGATTACGAAGGCATCGCCATGACGGACGATGAACAGCTGCGCCTGACGCAAAACCTGGGTTCGCGCCACGCGATGTTGCTGCGCAACCATGGCAGCCTGACGGCCGGCCGCACCATCGCCGAAGCGTTCGTCCTGATGGAAACCCTGGACCGCGCCTGCGATGTGCAATTGCGTGCGCAAGCGGCCGTGGTGCCGTTGCGCCAGCCTTCGGAAGCCGTGTGCCTGACGGCGCACTTGCAACTGCTCGGCGACGGTTCGCCGGAAGGCGCGCTGGAGTGGCCATCGCTGCTGCGCCGCCTCGATGCCGCCAGCCCCCAATACCGTACCTGATCGACAAGTCACGTATCAACACCAGGAGAAACCCATGCCAACCATCAACGTCCAACTGTTCGAAGGCCGCACGCCGGAACAAAAACGCGAATTCGTCAAAGCCGTGACGGAAGCCACCGTGAAAACCCTGGGTTCCTCGCCGGAATCCGTCGACATCCTGCTCCACGAAGTCAAGCGCGAACACTGGGCCACCGGCGGCAAGCTGTGGTCTGACCAATAAGTGTCACTCACCGGGGTCAGACCCGGTTTATGACAAAAGCGGACATCTCCCCGTCGGAAATGTCCGCTTTTGTCATATTTGGGGTCTGACCCCAGGGTGTGACATCGGTCAGGCGAATCAGTGACCACCTTCCCCGATCAGCGCCACCGAATCAAACTGGCGCTGGTTCGAGGCGTGCCGCAGGGTGATCAACACCATGATGCCCGCCACGAACAGGCCGAACAGCACGATGATCACATCGAGGTCCAGGTTCAGGCTCAGCATCAGCGCATACGTTCCCAGCATGGCGAGGATGGAAATGTTTTCATTGAAGTTTTGCACGGCAATGGAACTGCCCGCGCTCATCAGCACATGGCCCCGGTGCTGCAGCAGCGCATTCATCGGCACCACGAAGAAGCCGGATAGCGCGCCGATCAGGATCAGCAGCGGATAGGCCAGCGACACGCTGTGTACCCACGGCATCACCATCACGATCAAGCCCATGGCTATACCAAACGGCAACACTTTCAGTGCATCTTTCAAGCGGATCAGGCGGGCGGACAGTATCGCGCCCGCCGCAATGCCGATCGCGACAATGCCAACCAGCCGCGTAGCGCGGTCATAAGGCATGTTCAGCGTCTTTTCCGCCCATTTCAACACAATGAATTGCAGGGTCGCGCCCGCGCCCCAGAACAGCGTCGTGACCGCCAGCGACACCTGCCCCAGCTTGTCGCGCCACAGGATGCGCACGCACTCGCTGAAATCGCCCAACATCCGCACCGGATTGAACACTTGCCGGCTATAACGCGCGCCGGTATCGGGAATGAACATATTGAACAGCGCGGCAACGATGTACATGGCCGCCGTCACACACAGCGCCGCTTCCGGCGCAGTGTCGATACTGGTCTGCAGCATCGGGAAATCCAGGCCCAACAGCAAATCCGCCGTATGCTGGCTCACCAGCCAGCCGCCCATCACCGTGCCGAAGATGATCGACATCACCGTTAAACCTTCGATCCAGCCATTGGCCGGCACCAGCTTTTCCGCCGGCAGCAATTCAGTGAGGATGCCGTATTTGGCCGGCGAATAGACCGCCGCGCCGAAACCGACGACGGCATAGGCCAGCACCGGGTAGATCCCGTAAAACAGCATGGCGCAGCCGGAAATCTTGATCAGGTTCGCGATGAACATCACGCGCCCCTTCGGTATGGCATCGGAAAACGCGCCGACATAGGCCGCCAGCACGATATAAAACAGCACAAACGATTGCTTCAGCATCGGCGACACATAGGCCGGACTGTTCATCCGCGTCAGGATGTCGATGGCGATGAACAGCAGCGCGGTGTCGGCCAGCGACGAAAAGAATTGCGCCGACATGATGGTATAAAAGCCACGATTCATTGGTTTTTCGCAAAGCCGGAGAGGCGTGCTTTATACCATGAAGCAATGTATTCCACCATGATGAGAAGCTTAAAACCAAACCGGGCAGATGGTTTCCCACCTGCCCGGCCTGTTTTAACACCTGTTACCGGAACTTAGCCGATGAACTTGCGCGCGTTACGGAACATGCGCATCCACGGCGAATCCTCGCCCCAGCCATCCGGGTGCCACGAGTTTTGCACGGTGCGGAACACGCGCTCCGCGTGCGGCATCATCACCGTGAAGCGGCCGTCGGCGGTGGTGACCGACGTCAGGCCCTGCGGCGAACCATTCGGGTTGAATGGGTAGACTTCGGTGGCGGCGCCACGGTTGTCGACAAAGCGCAGCGCGGCGATGGCGTCGCCAATATTGCCGGTCTGCGAAAAGTCCGCATAGCCTTCACCGTGCGCGATCGCGATCGGGGTTTGCGTGCCGGCCATGCCCTGGAAGAAGATCGACGGCGAATCCAGCACTTCCACCATCGAGAAGCGCGCTTCGAATTTTTCCGATTTATTCGTCGTGAACTTCGGCCACGCATGCGCGCCCGGGATGATGGATTTCAGGTTGCTCATCATCTGGCAACCGTTGCACACGCCCAGGCCGAAGGTATCCTTGCGGGCAAAGAACGCGGCAAACTGGTCCGACATCGCCGGATTGAACAGGATCGACTTGGCCCAGCCTTCGCCGGCGCCCAGCACGTCGCCGTACGAGAAGCCGCCAACGGCGATCACACCCTGGAAGTCCGCCAGGGTAACACGGCCGGCGATCAAATCGCTCATGTGCACGTCGATCGCGGCAAAGCCGGCCTGGTGCATGACCCACGCGGTTTCAATGTGGGAATTGACGCCCTGCTCGCGCAAGATCGCCACGCGCGGACGCGCGCCGGTCGCGAGGAATGGCGCCGCGACATTGTCTTGCAGGTCGAACGTGACCTTCGGCGTCATGCCGGGATCCTGTTCGTCCAGCAGGCGCTCGAATTCCGCATCGGCCGTGGCCGGGTTTTCCCGCATGCGGGAAATGCGCCACGACGTTTCACTCCACAAGCGGTGCAGCGCGGCACGCGGCTGGGCGTAAATGATTTTCGCGTCACGGGTGAATTCCACCACACCACGGTCGTTCAGCTTGCCGATGATATGGCTGCAGGCGCCCAGGTTGAAGGTGCGCAGCACGTCCATGACTTCCGATTTCTCGGTGGCGCGGACCTGGATCACGGCGCCCAGTTCTTCATTGAACAGCGCGCGCAGGGTCTGGTCATTGCGGCGTTCGCCGACTTGCGCGGTCCAGTTTTTCGCATCGCCGTGGTCGGCGCCATGGCCCTCTTCCAGGGTCAGGATGTCCAGGTTGACCGACACGCCGGCACGGCCGGCAAAGGCCATTTCCACCAGGGTGGTGTACAGGCCGCCGTCGGAACGGTCGTGGTACGCCAGCAGCTTGCCCTCTTTATTCAGTTGCTGCACCGCGCCGAAGAAGCCTTTCAAATCTTCCGCGCTGTCCACGTCCGGGCTGACGTTGCCCAGCTGGCCCATGACTTGCGCCAGGCTCGACGCGCCCATGCGGTTTTTGCCGCGGCCCAGGTCGATCAGGATCAGCGAGGTGTCGCCCAGGTCGGTGCGCAGTTGCGGCGTCAGTGTTTTACGCACGTCGTACACTTGCGCAAAACCGGACACGATCAGCGACACCGGCGAGGTCACGGCTTTGGCTTCGCCCTCGTCGTTCCAGGTGGTGCGCATCGACAGCGAATCCTTGCCGACCGGGATCGAGATGCCCAGGTCCGGGCACAGTTCCATGCCGATGGCTTTCACGGTATCAAACAGCGCGGCGTCCTGGCCAGGTTGGCCGCACGCGGCCATCCAGTTGGCGGATAGCTTGATGTTGGAAATATCGTCGATCGGCGCGGCGGCCAGGTTGGTGATGGTTTCACCCACCGCCATGCGGCCTGATGCGGGCGCGTCGATGACCGCCAGCGGGGTGCGTTCGCCCATCGCCATCGCTTCGCCCACATAGCCTTCATAGCTCAGGGTGGTCACGGCGCAGTCCGCCACGGGCACTTGCCATGGACCGACCATCTGGTCGCGCACCGACATGCCGCCCACGGAACGGTCGCCAATAGTGATCAGGAACGATTTGTCGGCCACGGTCGGCAACAGCAGCACGCGCCTGGCGGCTTCTTCCAGCGCCACGCCCGTCAAATCCAGCGCCGGGTAATCGTTTTGCACGTGGTGCACGTCGCGCAGCATTTTTGGCGGTTTGCCCAGCAACACGTCCATCGGCATGTCGACCGGCGAATTGCCCAGTTCATTGTCCACCAATTTCAACTGGCGCTCTTCGGTCGCCACGCCCACCACCGCGAACGGGCAGCGCTCGCGTTCGCACAGGGCCTGGAACAGCGGCAGACTCTCTGGCGCGATCGCCAGCACATAGCGCTCCTGCGATTCGTTGGACCAGATTTCTTTTGGCGACATGCCGGATTCTTCCAGCGGCACCTGGCGCAAATCAAAGATCGCGCCGCGCTTGGCGTCGTTGGTGATTTCCGGGAAGGCGTTGGACAGGCCGCCGGCGCCGACGTCGTGGATCGAAATGATCGGGTTGCCGTCTTCCAGCTGCCAGCAACCGTTGATGACTTCCTGGGCGCGGCGTTCCATTTCCGGGTTGCCGCGCTGCACGGAGTCAAAGTCCAGGTCCGCCGTGTTGGTGCCGGTCGCCATCGACGACGCGGCCGCGCCGGCCATGCCGATGCGCATGCCGGGGCCACCCAGCTGCACCAGCAGCGAGCCGACCGGGATGTCATTTTTGTGGGTGTGCTTGGACGAGATGTTGCCGATACCGCCGGCAATCATGATCGGCTTGTGATAGCCAAACACGGTGTCGTGGGCGCCGGCGTATTGCTTGCCGACGTTTTGTTCGTAGGTACGGAAGTAGCCGCCCAGGACCGGACGGCCGAACTCGTTCGAGAACGCGGCGCCGCCCAGCGGACCGTCAATCATGATTTGCAGTGGCGAGGCAATGCGGTCCGGCTTGCCGTACACCTGCGCGCCAGCGCGGCCATCGACCGGCGCGGTCACGGCTTGCGCATTTTCCCAAGGCTGCACGGCTTCCGGCAACATCAGGTTCGACACCGTGAAACCGGCCAGGCCGGCTTTCGGCTTGGCACCACGGCCGGTCGCGCCTTCGTCGCGGATTTCACCGCCGGCGCCGGTCGAAGCGCCAGGGAATGGCGAAATCGCGGTCGGGTGGTTGTGGGTTTCCACTTTCATCAGCGTGTGGATCAGCTCGGACGAGGCGCCGTATTCGTGGCCTTCACCGCGCGGGAAGAAACGGGTGACTTCCGACCCTTCCATGATCGACGAGTTGTCGCTGTACGCCACGATGGTGCCTTTCGGCTGCTTTTCGTGGGTGTTCTTGATCATCTTGAACAGCGACTTGTCTTGCGCGACGCCGTCGATGGTCCAGTCGGCGTTGAAGATCTTGTGGCGGCAGTGTTCGCTGTTGGCTTGCGCGAACATCATCAATTCCACGTCGGTCGGATTGCGCGCGGCTTTGGTGAACGCGTCCAGCAGGTAGTCGATTTCATCGTCCGACAGCGCCAGGCCCAGGTCCGTGTTGGCTTTTTCCAGCGCCATGCGGCCCGCGCCGATCACGTCGATCGATTCCAGCGGACGCGCTTCCAGTGCGCCGAACAAGCCGGCCGCTTCGTCGGCGTGGCGCAGCACGGATTCGGTCATGCGGTCATGCAGCAAGGCGCCCACCAGTTGCGCCTGTTCCGCCGACATCTTGCCGGCGCCGATGCCGGTGCCGAGGAAACCCGCCTTCAGGTGGACACGGTAGGCCACGCCGCGCTCGACACGGTGGATGTGCGCCATGCCGCAGTTGTGCACGATATCGGTGGCTTTCGACGCCCATGGCGAAATGGTGCCAAAGCGTGGAATCACGACGAATTCTTCGACCGGGCTGTCATGGTGTTCGGCATGGGCCGGTTCGCCATAAGTCAGCAAGCCTTGCAGGCGCTGGTGGTCGTCATCGGACACCGACACGGCGTCAATGAAGTGCAGGTAGCGCGCCTGCACGCCGACGACGGCTGGCAAGACGGCTTGCAGTTGGTTGAGGAGGCGTTGGCTGCGGAAGGCGGACAGGGCGTTGGAACCCGGCAAAATCAGCATGGTGGGGAGCTTGGTTAGGCGACTTGTGGCCGCGGATATTAAAGAGAAAACGAGAAGTCTGTGGTGCTTAAAATCCGTTGCCCGGCATTATACCTTTTTCACACTCTCCCGGACAGGTCCGGCCTGTGACGCGCGGTACGGGAAATTGCTTGCCTGACACACCACAGTGCCCTCAAAGCAACATTTTTTACCGCCCTCACCCTAAAGTCGCGCCCAGCTGTGCCGAAAAACCAGCAAGCACGCCTTTTTTACCTATCCTTAGAGTATGCTGGAGCAAAGTTTCCTGATGCCCGCTTGTACCTCCGCCAGGCCTATGAGAGCAAACTATGCCAGACTATAGCAACCTGTCCGTCTTGATCATCGACCCCAACCAGGGCATGCGCGCCAGTCTCCACAACATGCTGAGCATGTTGTACATCACCAAGGTGGACGACGCCGTCAGCGCCGGGACGGCAATACGCCAACTCAGCAAGAAATCCTATGATGTGATCCTGTGCGAGTACGACCTCGGCAGCGGGTCCGGCGATTCAGGCCAGGATGGCCAGCAATTGCTGGAAGACTTGCGCAACAATAAAGTCATCGCCCAGTGGACCATCTTCATCATGCTGACCTCGGAAGGGGTCTATGGACGCGTGATCGGCGCCGCCGAATTGCTGCCCACCGATTACATCCTGAAACCGTTTACGGTGGAGACACTGTCGCAGCGCTTTGGCCGGGCCATCGAGCGGCGCGCCATTTTCCTGCCGGTGTACCAGCAAATCGGCCAGGGCAAGGTCAAGGAAGCGATCGCCGCCTGTCTCGCCGCCGAGATCGCGCAACCGCGCTATGCCGCCGACTTTGCCCGGTTGCGCGCGGAATTGCTGCAATCGACCGGCCAGATCGCCGCCGCCGAACTGGCCTACGCGTCGGTCTTGCAAACCAAGCAGATCGGCTGGGCCCAACTGGGACAGGCGCGCTGCATGTATTTATTGAAACGCCACTCGGAAGCGCAAACCGCACTGGAAACCCTGATCGCCGGCAATCCGAAATTCATGGCGGCCTATGATTTGCTGGCGAAAGTGCACCGCGCGCAAGGCAACGACGAAGGCGCCAAGCATGTGCTGCAAGACGCCATCGCGATTTCCCCCAACATGGTGGGGCGCCTACGCAACCTCGGTGAAGTGGCGCTGGCCACCGGTGACGTGGAAGGCGCGGAAAAGGCCTACAAGCAGGTGGTGGCCAAAGCCAAGTATTCGGAATTCCGCGACCCGGAAGATCATTTGAACCTGGTGCGCGCGCTGGTCACCAAGGGCGACGCCAACGGCGCGGCCAGCGTGGTGCGCGACCTGGAGCGGTCGCTCCGTGCCAGCCCGAACGTCGATGTCTGCCGCGCTTTTTCCGCCGCGCTGGTGCAGGAAGTAAATGGCAATGCGGAAGGCGCAGTGGCGGAACTGTCCACGGCGCTGGCGGCATTGGGCGAAGCGCGCGTCTCGAATACCCTGAAACTGGGGCTGGCGCAGTCGCTAATGTCGAACCAGATGGACGACCAGGCGAATACCCTTTTTTCAGCCCTGACGGCGGACGCCGGCAGTGGCATCACCGATGCGCAAGTCGTTGCGCTGTGCGAAAAAGCCGGACGCACCGACATGGCCGAACGCTTTGGCAAGAATGTCGATTCCGAAGTCGACGCGATGGTGCGCAAGGCGGCGGAAAAATCCCGCTCCGGCGATTTGCGCGGCGCGGTGGCCGTCATGCAGGAGGCGCTGCGCCGCCGCCCCGACAATACCGGCCTGTGGGCGGTGGCCTCCACCGCCATGCTGCGCCAGATTACCGACATGGGCTGGGACGGGCCGCTGGCGGCCCAGGCTGCCGGGCTGCTCAAACGCATCCGTGAAGATAATCCCGGCCACCCCTTGCTGGCCGGCTTGATTGCCCAATACCAGGCGGCCCGCCAGAAGTACAATGTCGCTCCTCCGGCTACGGCTGCACCGCCGCAGCCAGCCCCCGTTGAAAGTCGCTGATGCAGGATTACGCAGAATTAAACGTTTTATTGATCGACCCCAGCCAGGCCATGCGCACCAATTTGCGCGGCATGCTGAATCAGGCAGGTATTGTCCGCATTGAAGACGCGCTGTCGGCCGGCACCGCCATCCGCCAGATCAGCAAGAAACAGTACGATATTATTTTGTGCGAGTATGACTTGTCCGGCGGCGTCGGCGACGGCGGACAGGATGGCCAGCAATTGCTGGAAGACTTGCGCCTGCACGATATCCTGTCGCGCTGGTCGATTTTTTTCATGCTGACGTCCGAAGGGGCAAACAGCAAGGTGGTCAGCGCGGCCGAACTGGCGCCCAACGATTACATCCTGAAGCCCTTCACCCTGGAAATCCTGTTGCAGCGCATTTCCCGCGCGATCGGCCGCCGCGCGGCATTCGCGCCGGTCTATCAATTGCTGGACCAGGGCATGGTGCGCGAAGCGATCACCGCCAGCCGCGCCGCCGAAGGCAGCCATCCGCGCCTGGCCACGGAGTTTTCCCGCTTGCGCGCCGAGTTGCATTACGGCCTGGGCGAACTGGGCGAAGCCGAACTGATTTACCACACCATCCTGGCCGGTCGCTCGATCGGCTGGGCCCACCTGGGCCTGGCGCGCTGCCAGTTCGGCACCTTGCGCTACGATGAAGCGGTACTGACCCTCGATAAGCTGATCGGGCAAAATCCGAAATTCATGGCGGCCTACGATTTACTCGCGCGCACCCACGAAGCGCTGGGCCAGGCGGCGCAAGCCAAGCGGGTGCTGGAAGAAGCCGTCGCGATCTCGCCGCACATGGTGCACCGCCTGCGGCACCTCGGTACCGTGGCCCTTGACGCGGGCGACCCCACGGCGTCGGAAAAAGCCTTCAAGCAAGTGGTGGCGAAAGCCAAGTACTCGGAATTCCGCGACCCGGAAGACCACGTCAACCTGGTCAAAGCCCTCATAAAAAAGGGCGACCCGAACCAGGCCGGCGGCGTGATCCGCGACCTGGAACGCTCACTACGCGGCAACGACAACCTGGAGGCATGCCGCGCGATTTCCTCGGCGCTGCTGATGGAAAGCATGGGCAACGGCAATGCCGCGATTTCCGAATTGAATGCCGCGGTGGCGGCAGTCTATGGCGCGCGCGGCCTGTCGCGCCGCATACGGCTGGGACTGGTGGATTCGTGCCTGCAATACAAGCTGGACAAGGATGCCGCCGGCGTCGTGATCGGCATGATGAACGACGATGACGACGCGCTGTCGCTGGAAGACGCGGTGGGCGTGTTTGAAAAAGCCGGCCGCCACGACCTGGCGCGCGGCGTCGGCGAAACCGTCAACCTGCAGGTCGGCGAATTGCTCGACAGCGCCGCCAACCAGATGGAGCAAGGCGACCACAAATCCGCCGTCTCCACCCTCAGCCTGGCGCTGCGCAAGGCGCCCAACAACTTGCCGGTGCTGTACGCCACCATCGGCGCCATGGTGCGCCAGCTCGACGAACTGGGCTGGGAAGCCGGCACCGGCGAACAGGCCGGCGTGCTGTTGCAGCGCCTGGCCCGGATCGATGGGGACAATGCGGAATTCGACCGGCTGGTGCAGCAGTATTCGGGCACACAGCGCAAGTATGGGATTTCGACAACAGCGTAAGATGGTTACTTGTTGACAGGGCCGCCTCCTTTTCGTCTCCCGAAGAACAACGCGGCCACCGCCAATATCAGTGGCGAGACAACAAATAAGACCAAAAACCAGGCCGGTGGCCAGGAACGCATGGCTGTGTCCCCGCCCAGCATGGGCAGCGGACCAAAGGAAAAGAGGTGTAATGTCGCAACTGCCAAACTTCCCAAAAGATAACGTTTGCTTAGCCACGGCGTTAGCGCACTGCATCCAATCAGTGCCACGACTGCGACAATCCAGCCAACCCCTGGCATTCCAATACTAAGCAGGATGGCGACAACCGATAAAACAACGCAAAAAACGCCAATCCAATTAAGAGATCGGCGTTTGGCGTGAGATTTTGGAATTTCACGCATAGCGCGGCAAATTACCGCAATTGCGCTGCCAGCGATATTGCGCTGACATGGGCAGCAGCTTTCGACTGCGTGCCTGGGGCAAGATCGGGGCTAAATGTCAACATATGAAATTTACCGCCGTCGACCCAAACAATTTCTTCAATTGATTGGCCATTGTCGCCGGCAATCACTTTTGAAATTGCCGATTGGCCGTTAACGCGCGTGTTAACCATTTCTTTTGCCATATAGAATTTACCACCCGTTGCCGAGAGATCATATTCAGTCAGGCGTACCACGCCGCCTTCGACTTGCATGAACCGTTCCACACCGGTCCAAGCTTTGCCGACTTTGGTACCGACCGGTGCTGCAACGATCAGCTTGCTATTGTTGAGAACAGCGGCCTTGAAACCCAAGTTCAAACTCGACAGGTCTTTATATACTTCGGGCAAAAGCGGCGCATCGGCTTGTTGTTTCTGGCCAGTGTGCAATCGGGTGGCAAGTGCGCTCTTGGCTGCATTCAAGTGCAAAGAAAATCCCTTCACCTTTTCCGGTGCATTTTCAACTTTACTAAAACCGTCCGATGCTTTGGATCCAACGCCTTTCTGCAATTTTTCCAACTCGCCTGCCGGTGGCGTCAGCGGCATTTTGTCCGAGCTGACGAGTTCGACGGCCGCATTCCCGGCATTAACTTGAGCAGGGCTTGAAAATGCGCTTGACGTCGCGCACGCAATAAGAAAAGCAACATATTTCTTCATGGCATGTCCTTTATATTACCAGTATGGGAAAAAATAACCCAGATTACAGTTATTCGTTTGCGTACGTCCCATGTACAGGGTGCCATAGCCACTTATCCACATATAATGGTCGCCGACAACATAAGCACCGCCTGAGAACCCTTCACCCCAATGCAGCGCCGCAGAACGGTAGGTTTGTTCCCATCCTGTTGAAATGGTAGGCTCCCATGCGCCATTTCTAAAATGATAGCCATATGTCCAGAGCCAATAGGAATTTCCCGGCCAATCCCAGGAGATACTTTCGTTATTGGCGCAATTTGCCCGGCTAAAAAAGGTGATGCCTGCCTGTGATGGTGCGCATGCAAGCGCCGAACTGCCAATTAACGCGCACAGCACGGCCTTCTTAAACTTCACTTTCATAAGTTTCCTTGAAGAAGATGAGATCGGTAGTACGAATAGAACAATATCAATATAACATGTTTACATATTTTCAACATGATGTTTTTGATAATATTTTAGCCGTGGTCCGCCGGGCGCCGGACGTGCAGCAGCATGCATGGTGCCCCCACCCTGGAGCGTGCCCTACAGTGGAAGCATTCCCCCGAGTGCTGCCGACATCGCCTTAGTTTGAGGCGTCACTGCCTCCATAACCGCCGCCGCCCGGCGTCTCCACCACAAACACATCATCCACGTTCATTTCAGTCTTGCCGATATGCCCCAGGTGCTCAACCGACCCGTCGGCCCGCAGCACATAGTTGCGCCCCTTGCCGCCATCGCCGCCGCCAGCCATGCCGAACGGCGCATAGAGCCGGTTGTTCGACAAAATCGCCGCCGTCATCGGCTCCAGGAAGCGCATTTTACGGATGCCGCCGTTGCCGCCCTTCCACCGCCCGGCGCCGCCGGAACCGTCGCGGATGGCGTAGCTGTCGAGCCGCACCGGGAAGCGGAATTCCAGCACTTCCGGATCGGTCAGGCGTGAATTGGTCATGTTGGTCTGCACCACCGACGTGCCATTGAAACCGTCCCCGGCGCCGGAACCGCCGCTGATGGTTTCGTAATACTGGTAGCGCGCATTGCCGAACGTGAAATTGTTCATGGTGCCCTGCGACGCGGCCAGCACACCCAGCGCGCCGTACAGCGCATTGGTGATGCAGGTCGAGGTTTCCACGTTGCCCGACACCACCGATGCGGGATAGTGCGGGTTCAGCATCGAGCCGGGCGGGATGATGACGTTCAGCGGTTTCAGGCAACCCGCGTTGAGGGGAATATCGTCATCGACCAGGGTGCGGAACACATACAGCACGGCCGCCATGCACACGGCGGACGGGGCATTGAAATTGTTGTCGAGCTGGGACGAAGTCCCCGTAAAATCGATGTCCGCGCTGCGGGCTTCGCGGTCCACCCGCACCGCCACCTGGATCTGCGCGCCATTGTCCAGCGACAGCGTAAAACCGCCGTCATGCAGCGCGCTGATCACGCGGCGCACGGCTTCCTCGGCGTTATCCTGCACATGGCGCATGTAGGCCTGCACCACGTCAAGGCCGAAGTGGGCCACCATCTTGCGCAATTCATCGACGCCCTTCTGGTTGGCGGCGATTTGAGCGCGGAAATCCGCCATGTTCTGGTCGGGATTACGGGCCGGCCATTTGGCGCCGGCCAGCAGGGCCCGCGCCTCGGCGTCGCGCAGACGGCCGCCCTCCTTGCCATCGACCAGCTTGAAATTATTGATCAGCACACCCTCGTCGTCGATGCTGCGCGAATCGGGCGGCATCGAGCCCGGCGTGGTGCCGCCGATGTCCGCATGGTGGCCGCGCGATCCGACATAGAACAGGATCGTTTGCTCCGCCTCGTCGAACACCGGCGTAATCACCGTCACGTCCGGCAAGTGGGTGCCACCGTTATACGGGTCGTTCAACATGAAGACGTCGCCCGGCGCCATCTTGCCGGCATTTTCCCTCATCACCGTCTTGATGCTCTCGCCCATGGAACCCAGGTGCACCGGCATATGCGGCGCATTGGCGATCAGGTTGCCGTCCGCATCGAAGATGGCGCAGGAAAAGTCCAGGCGCTCCTTGATGTTGACCGAATAGGCCGTGGCTTGCAGCCGCAGGCCCATTTGCTCGGCGATCGACATGAACAGATTATTAAATACTTCCAGCATCACGGGATCGGCCGTGGTGCCAATCGCGCGCCGTTCCGGCAGCGGCAGCACGCGGCGCAGCACCAGGTGGTCTTGCGGCGTGACCTGCGCCTGCCAGCCAGGCTCCACCACCGTGGTCGCATTGGCTTCCGCAATGATGGCCGGGCCGTTGACGATATCGCCAATGCGCGTATCGCCGCGGCGGAACAACGGCGCATCATGCCACTGCCCTGCCCCGTACATGCGCACCATGCTGTGCGGGCGCAAGCCGCCATCGCGCGGCAATTGTTCCGGCGCCTGAGGCGGCGGCGCGTCGGATGCGCCCACCGCCTCCACCGACACCGCTTCGACGATCAGCGCCTTATGCGGCATCAGGAACGAGAAACGCTTGCGGTAAGCCGCTTCGAACTGCGCCTGCATGCCGTCCCGGCTATCGAACAGCACGATCAGCGCGGAATCCGTGCCCTCATAGCGCAGGTGCACCCGCTCGATCAGGGTGATGCGCTCATCGGCCACGCCCTGGCGCAGCAATTCGGCGCGGGCTTCCCGGCCCAGCGCATCGAGGCGCTCGCGCAGTGGCGCCTCGACACCCGCTTCCATGCGGATTTCCAGCGCCTGTTCCCGCATCGCGGCCTGGTCGGCCAGGCCCATGCCATAGGCCGACAGCACGCCGGCCAGTGAGTGGATGAACACGGATTTCATGCCCAGCGCATCGGCCACCAGGCACGCGTGCTGGCCGCCGGCGCCGCCAAAGCTGGTCAACGTGTACTCGGTGACATCGTGGCCGCGCTGCACGGAAATTTGCTTGATCGCGTTGGCCATGTTACCGACCGCGATTTCAATGAAGCCGGCCGCCACCTCGTCGGCGCCGATCGGTTTGCCGGTCGCGGCGCGGATCCGGGCCGCCATGTCGGTGAAGCGCTGTTTGACGGTGTCGCGGTCCAGCATCTGCCTGCCATCGGCGCCAAACAAGCGCGGAAAATGCTCCGGCTGGATTTTGCCCAGCATGACGTTGCAGTCCGTGACCGCCAGCGGGCCGCCACGGCGGTAACTGGCCGGACCCGGGTTGGCGCCCGCGCTGTCGGGGCCAACACGGAAGCGGCTGCCGTCGAAATGCAGGATGGAACCGCCCCCGGCCGCCACCGTGTGAATACTCATCATCGGTGCGCGCATCCGGACGCCGGCCACCTGGGTTTCAAACACGCGTTCGAATTCGCCGGAATAATGCGACACATCGGTCGACGTGCCTCCCATGTCGAAGCCGATGATTTTTTCGAAGCCGGCCAGGCGGCTGGCGCGCACCATGCCGACAATCCCGCCGGCCGGGCCGCTCAAGATCGAATCCTTGCCCTGGAATGCACGGGCATCGGTCAGGCCGCCGTTCGATTGCATGAACTGCAGGTTCACGCCCGGCAGTTCACTGGCCACCTGGTCGACATAGCGGCGCAGGATCGGCGACAGGTAGGCGTCAACCACCGTGGTGTCGCCGCGCGCCACCAGTTTCATCATCGGGCTGACCTGGTGCGACACGGAGATTTGCGTAAAACCGATATCGTGCGCCATGTCCGCCACGCGTAGCTCGTGCGCACTGTGGCGGTAGCCATGCATGAAGACGACGGCCAGCGACCGCAGGCCGCTGTCATAGGCGGCCTGCAGGCCGGCGCGGGCCGCGCCCTCGTCGAGCGGCGTGACCACGTCGCCGTGCGCGCCGATGCGCTCATCGATTTCCACCACGCGGGAATACAGCAATTCCGGCAACACGATATGGCGTTCAAACAGGCGCGGACGGTTTTGGTAGGCGATGCGCAGCGCATCGCGGAAGCCGCGCGTGATGGCCAGTGCGGTCGGTTCGCCCTTGCGCTCGAGCAGCGCGTTGGTGGCAACCGTGGTGCCCATTTTTACCGCCTCAACCTGGGCCGCCGGCACTGGCTGCCCGGTGGCAACACCCAGCAAATGGCGTATCCCGGCAATCGCCGCGTCACGGTACTGTTCAGGATTCTCGGACAGCAGCTTATGGGTACGCAGTGTGCCGTCCGGCATGCGCGCCACGATATCAGTGAATGTGCCGCCACGGTCGATCCAGAATTGCCAGTCCATGTGTCCCCCAGGGAATGTAGAAGGGCTTATTGTAGTGCGCCAACATGGCGATCCGCCACGTTAATTTGGCGTTAAAATGAAACACTCTCATCATGGAAACCGTACATGAATCCACTGTATTCTGTCGCTGAAATCCGGGATATCGAACACGCCGCGGCGCAGCGTTTGCCGGCCGGCGCCCTGATGCAGCGCGCCGGCCAGGCGGCGGCCAACGCGGCGCTGGACATGCTGCCGTTTTCCACCAGCCGCGCCAAAGTCCTGGTGCTGGCGGGGCCCGGCAACAATGGCGGCGATGCGCTGGAAGTGGCGGCGCACCTGGCCTTTGCCGGTGCGCAAGTGTGGGTGCAGCATTTCGGATGCGAAGAGCCCGGCGGCCACTGCAGCCTGGAACGGGAAGCGGCCTTGCAGCGCGCCCGCGCCAGCAAGGCCAAGTTCGAGCGCCTGGCGCCGGCAATGCTGGCGGAACAGGACTGGAACCTGGTGATCGACGGCCTGTTCGGCATCGGTTTGACACGGGCCATCGAAGGCGAAATGCGCGCGCTGGTGGAAGCTGTCAATGCCTTGCCGTGCAACCGGTTTGCGCTGGATATCCCGAGCGGGCTCGATGCCGATACCGGCGCCATTGTTGGGGGCCATGCGGAGCCCGGCGGGGTGGCGGTGCAGGCGACGCACACCATCACTTTTATCGCCGACAAGGCCGGCCTGTACACCTGTTCCGGGCGGGATTACTCGGGCGACGTGCAGGTGGCGCGGCTTGATATCGATGCGGCGCTGTACCCGTCCACGCGCTGCCACCTGAACGATGTGAAATTCTTTGCGCGCCATTTGCGCAAGCGGCGCCACGATACGCACAAGGGCAGCTTCGGCAATGTCGCGGTGTTGGGCGGCGCGCCGGGCATGGGCGGGGCGGTGACGCTGGCCGCGCGGGCCGCGCTGATGTCCGGCGCGGGGCGCGTCTTTGCGTGCCACGTCGACACACCGCCAGCGTATGACAGCGCGCAGCCGGAATTGATGCTGCGCCGCGCGCAGGATTTCGCGCTGGACGGCGCCGTCATTGTGGCGGGCCCGGGCCTGGGCAACAGCGGCGACAGCCTGGCCGCGCTGGCGCGGGCCGTCAACAGCACTGCCCCGCTGCTGCTTGACGCCGATGCCCTCAACTTACTGGCGCAGGATGCCGCGCTGCAGGCGACGGTCGCGGAACGCGCGGCGCCCACTGTCCTCACGCCGCATCCACTGGAAGCGGCGCGCCTGCTGGCCATCTCCGCTGGCGAAGTCCAATCCAACCGGCCCGGCGTGGCGCGCGACCTGGCGGTGCGGCTGCGCGCGGTGGTCGTCTTGAAGGGTTCGGGCACAGTGCTGGCCAGGCCCGATGGCCACACCGTCATTAACACCACCGGCAACCCGGCGCTCGCGACCGCCGGCACCGGCGACGTACTGGCCGGCCTGTGCGGCAGCTTGCTGGCGCAGGGCTGGCCGGCGTGGGAAGCGGCGCTGTCCGCCGTGTGGCTGCACGGCATGGCGGCCGATGTGCTGGTCACCGAGGGACTGGGGCCGATCGGTGTGACCGCCAGTGAACTGGTGCCGGCCATCCGCACCGCGTTGAACCGGATGGTGCAGATGCACGGGCGCTGAGCGCTTGCCTGGTCGCTTACATCAACCGTCCGGCGGCGATCGTCATGGCCCGCCCGCAGCGCGCCGCCACGGCCGGATCGTGCGTCACCAGCACCAAGGTCGATCCCTTCTCCCGGTTCAACTCAAACATCAAGCCGATCACCGCATCCCCGGTCGCCGCATCGAGGCTGCCGGTGGGCTCATCGGCAAACAGCAGGGGCGGCTCGCCAACAAAGGCGCGCGCCAGCGCCACCCGCTGCTGTTCACCGCCGGACAGGAATTTCGGATAGTGGCGCAGGCGCGATGACAGCCCCACCCGCGCCAACATGGCCTGGGCTTTGCTCTTCGCGGCCGGGTCTCCCGCCAGCTCCAGTGGCAGCATGACGTTTTCCAGCGCGGTCAGGTGCGCCAGCAACTGGAAATTCTGGAACACGAACCCCAGCTTGGCTTTGCGCAGCGCGGCGCGGCCGTCTTCGTCCAGGGCATAGATATCGCTGCCGTGCAGCATGACGGTGCCGCTGGTCGGAGTGTCCAGCCCCGCCAGCAAGCCTAGCAAGGTGGATTTGCCACTGCCGGACGCCCCGACAATCGCGACCGTTTCACCGTGTTGCACTGTAAAATCCACGCTGTGCAATATAGTCAGTTCCCCGCTGGCATCGGCCACGGTTTTACCGAGACCGGCCACGGCAATGGCCAAGCGGGGACTGGAATCATCATCATTGATCGGAATGGACATATCAGGCATGTTGGAATGTATTCGTCGTTTGTGCCACACGCTGTGGCTGCCGCTGGTTGCGGCACTGTGCCTGGGCATGGCCCCGAGCGCTTATTCTGCACCAAAAAAAGTCCTGGTGGTGGGCGATAGCCTGTCGGCGGAATATGGCCTGGCCGCCGGCACTGGCTGGGTGGCGCTGCTGGGCGATAAACTCAAACAACACAAGCTCGAGGCCAATATCGTCAACGCCAGCGTCAGTGGCGAGACCACCAGCGGCGGCCGCACACGGTTGCCCGCCCTGCTCAAGAAGCACAATCCGGACATCGTCATCATCGAACTGGGCGCCAATGACGGCTTGCGCGGCTTGCCGGTCGCGGCCGCCGAATCGAACTTGCGCGCCATGGTCGAGCAATCGCATGGCGCCGGGGCCAAGGTGCTGCTGGTCGGCATGCGCATGCCGCCCAATTATGGCCGCGATTATGCGGACAAGTTTTTTGCCATGTTCGGATCGCTGAGCCGCGATGTGAAGGCGCCGCTGGCGCCGTTCATGCTCGATGGCGTGGCCGACAAGATCGAACTGTTCCAGCCGGACCGGCTGCACCCGGTCGCCAAGGCGCATCCCATCATCCTGGGCAATATCTGGCCGCACTTGCAGCCACTGCTGAAATCAAAATAAGTATCCTGATGAAATATCCCGAGTTATTGAAGTTCGACGACATCGTCGGCCGCCTGGACGAATTCGACACCCTCATCGATGCGCGCAGCCCGTCCGAATACGCATTGGACCACTTGCCTGGCGCAATCAATTGCCCGGTACTCGACGATGCGGAGCGGATCCTGGTCGGCACCACGTACAAGCAGGTGGGCGCGTTCGAAGCCAAGAAAATCGGCGCGGCCATCGTGGCGCGCAATGTCAGCAAACACCTGGAAGCGCTGTGGCAGGACAAGCCGCGTGAATGGCGCCCGCTGGTGTATTGCTGGCGCGGCGGCAACCGCAGTGGCGCCATGGCGCACATCCTGGCGAAGATCGGCTGGCCGGTGGTGCAGCTGAACGGCGGCTACAAGGAGTACCGGCATTATGTGGCGGCGGCGCTGGAACAACCGCCGGCGTTCGATTTCCGCGTGATCTGCGGCACCACCGGCAGCGGCAAAAGCCGCCTGCTGGAGACCTTGCACACGGTCGGCGCGCAAGTGCTGGACCTGGAACAGTTGGCGGCGCACCGGGGCTCGGTGCTGGGCCGCATTCCCAGCCATCCGCAACCGTCACAAAAAATGTTTGAAAGCGCGGTCTGGGACCGCCTGCGCCGCTTCGATCCGAGCCGCCCGGTGTTCGTGGAATCGGAGAGCAAGAAAGTCGGCGAATTGCGGGTGCCGGCGGCACTGATCGAGCGCATGCGCACCTCGCCCTGCATCGCGCTGCAACTGCCGCGTTCGCACCGCGTGCAATTGCTGATGCAAGACTATGCCCATTTCACGCAAGATGCGCAGGCGCTGAATGAACAGCTCGGCTATCTGACCGCCCTGCACGGCAAGGACAAGATCGCGGCCTGGCAGGCGCTGGCGAACGAGGGCCGCATGCCCGAACTGGTCGACGCATTGCTGACCGAACACTACGACCCGGCCTACCAGCGCTCGATCCACCGCAATTTCCCGCAATTGGCGCAAGGCCAGCTACTGGACCTGCCCGGCATCACTCCGCAAGACTTCCACACCGCCGCCCTGTCCCTCCACACCACCTGACCATCCCCGCCCTCGCCCCCAAGCAACCCGTGGGGTCAGGCGTGCATTGATGCGTTTCTCCCGTGGGGTCAGGCGTGCATTCGTGCATTCGCCATACCTTCAGCCAGAGGGAAAACCACGGCGCCGGGCGGCCTGAGCAGCAAACACGTGTATCGGCACATGCCCCGCCGGTTACCCGCGCAATGCCCCGCTTTTTCCCGCCACCCAAGCCGTGCGGGAAAATCCGAATGCACGATCGCACGCCTGACCCCACAGGTTTTGTGCATGAATGCACGCCTGACCCCATGGTGTAAACAAAAAAACCGCTGAGCGGAGTCAGCGGTTTTGGGGGGTTATGCCAGCGTTTGCTTAGTTGGCGGCGTCAGTCTTCGCGGGGGTCGTTACGCTGCCCAGCATTTTGACTTTGGCCTTTTGCTTCAGGGCGTCCACGTACATGTACAGTTCCTGCTGCGACAGCATGTTACCGATTTGCTGTTGCTCTTCCAGGCGCTGCGCGGGATCCTGCTGGGCCGGCTGCTGTACTTTGCCAATGCGGTACACGCCATAACCCATGCCCGGGATTTCCACGCCAACGTACGCCGGCAGTTTGCTGACGTCGGCTTTCATGATTTCCGCGGCGGCCGCGCCATTGACACCGGCGGGATTGGCACGCGATACCAGCTTGGCCGGCGAGAAGCCCTCGGCCGAACCACTGGCCTTGGCGGCGGCCAGCTTGGCTTCGCCTTCCTTCTTGGCCAGCTTGACAGCTTCTTCCACCTGCACGCGCTGGCGGATGATCGGCTCAACTTCGGCCAGCGGGCGCTTGGCGGCGGCTTTGTATTCAACGATACGGCCCGACACCAGGGTGCTTGGCGCGACTTCCACCGCTTCCGTGTTGCGCTTGTTTTTCAGCACTTCATCGGTGAACAGCGCGGTCAGGAATTTCGCGTTGTTATACGGCGCCTGTGCCGCCGCCGGCGACGGGGTGCGGCTCACGTTCTCGGCGGTTTTGACTTCCAGCTTCAGCTTGTCCACCACCGGCTTCAGGCTGTCCGCCTGTTCATACACGGTGTTGGTAAAGGCTTCCGCCATTTCCGAGTACTTCTTGCCAGCCTTCTGGTTTTTCAAGTCGGCGGCGATTTCTTCCTTCACTTCCGCCAGCGGCTTCACGGCTTCGGCCTTCAGCGACGTGATGGTCACGATGTGGAAGCCGAATTCGGTTTCCACCGGGCCGACGATGTCACCCTGCTTGGCCGCGAAGGCGGCGTCGCCCAGCGATTTCGGCAACGAGGCGCGGTCCAGCGCATCCATGTCGCCGCCCTGTGGCGCCGACACCGGATCTTCCGACTTGGCCTTGGCGATCTTGGCGAAATCGGCCGGCGCTTTCTTGACTTCCGCGGCAATGGCTTCGGCCTTGGCTTTCGCGGCGGCCTTGTCGGCGCCGCTGGCGCCCGCCTTCAGCGCCACCATGATCTGGCTGGCGCGGCGCACTTCCGGCGCGGTGAAGCGCTTGGTGTTGGCGTTGTAATACGCCGCCACTTCTTCATCGGACACCGACACTTGCGACGACACGGCGGCCGAGTTGAACACCACGTATTCGATCTTGGCGTGTTCCGGCGTTTCAAACAGCTTGGCGTTCTTGTCGTAGAACGCTTTCACCATCTCATCTGTGACCTTGACCTTGTCGAGGAACTGCTGCACCGGCAGCGCCAGTTCCTGCACTTCGCGCTCCTGGGCGCCGAAGTCCGACACTTGCTTGGCCACGGCGCGCGGCACAAAGCCCGACAGCGCCACCGAACCGCCGACCTGTTGCGACGTTTCGCTCTTGAGCACCAGTTGCTGGTAGCCTTCCGGCGTCAAGCCTTGCGACTGCGCCAGGATGCGGCGATAGACATCAACATCGATCGAACCATCGGCCTTGAAGATGCCAGGCACGTCCTTGATGGCTTCCAGGATCAGCTTTTGCAGCTTGGCCTGCGACACCGTCAGGTGGTTGCGCGACGCTTCCGAGGTGATGACTTTTTCAGTGATCAGGTCATCCAACACGCGCTGGCGGAACTCCGGCGTATCGAAGATTTTCTGGTCGAATTGCTGCCCCAGGCGCTGGCGGTAATTATCCAGCTGCTTGCGCTGGGCCTGCTCCCATTCCTGGCGCGTCAGCGCGAGCCCGTCGACCTTGGCCAGGGTGTTGGCGCTGTCGCCAGCGCTGTCGTAACCACTGACTCCGACGAAGACAAACGACGGCACGATCAGGATCGCCAGGAGGATCTGCATCAGTTTTTGATGCGTGCGTATAAATTCAAACATGGTCCGCCAATGATGTTGAGTGAAATGGCAAAGGCGGACCCTGGGTCCGCCCGCGCACGCGATTCTACCGTGTGCGTGCGAGGTCGGGCAAGCCAAAACGGCAACAATGTCAAAAAAGCCAAATGACAAAAACCCCCGCAACTTTTCAGCTGCGGGGGTTTCGTGTTCTTGGCGGAGTGGACGGGGCTCGAACCCGCGACCCCCGGCGTGACAGGCCGGTATTCTAACCAACTGAACTACCACTC